>JBJKQL010000035.1:0-6235 GCA_046705265.1 Ferrovibrionaceae bacterium | reverse complement strand
GAAGCTCGCCGCGGTGCACCGTGTCGCCCTCATCGACCCGCATATTCGCGACCCGGCCCGCGTCGTCGAACCCGAGATCGGTCTCGCGGATATCGATATTGCCGTAGAGGCTAAGCCCGTGCACGGCCGCAGGAGGCCGGAGAAACTCGTAATAGATGCCGAACGCGGCAGCCGCAACGACGATCACAGCCAGCAGCACGCCGAACAAACTTCGCTTGCCGGATATCATAAGCTCTATCTCTCACTCTTCTCGTGACGGTCCCGTGCGAGGCATCGGCGTGCCGCCTCCGGTTCAAGCCGAAGGCGAGCCAGTGACGCAGCAATGCCCCCGCTCCGAGACGGAGACCGGCCACGTGGCGACGGAACGCAAGACCAACTTCCGCGCAAGCACGCAACACTCGACCATTCTCACCGATTTCCCGATCCATCCTTGATTTGCGTCAAGCCGTTCCAGGCCTTGATCCAGATCATGGCGGCAATCGCACCGCTGGTTAGCTATTGAGTTGATGCGTCTCGGAGACGTCGCTTTCGCGCAACGCCTGGCGATGCACAGTGTTAATCGGCATTAGCGGGTCGAACATGAACATGAATGCGATACGTCGTCTGCCCCGCTGGGCAGGCATCGTTACGATCGGTGTTCTTTTGGCCGCGGCGGGCCCGGCGCTCGCCCAGTCAGGAGGCAATACCGCCCCTGGCGGATATGGCACCGGCTATGGACCGGGAATGATGGGCTATGGCGGTTATGGCCCCGGCGGCATGGGGCCTGCTTTCGGCGCCATGATGGGATATGGCTACGGCTATGGCCCAGGCATGAGGTGGGGCCACGGCGGGCACTGGAATGCCAAGGGCTTCGCGGGCTTCGCCGCTGCCAGGCTCGATGCGTTGAAGACAGAACTCAAGATCACGGCGGCACAGGAGCCGGCCTGGAAGGCCTATAGCGACAAAGTGGAGGCCGCAAACAAGGACCTCTGGAATAGCATGGCCGGCATGCATCAACCCGGCGTCATGTGGAACGCGACGCCTGAGGAACGGCTGGCCTTCATGCAGAGCGCCATCAAGCTCCGCGAGAGCCAACTCAAGGAGACGCGCGCCGCGGCCGAGGCTCTGATGCCGCATCTGACTGAGTTCCAGAAGGGCCAGGCGACCGAGATTCTGCCGGGGCTCGCGCGTCGCGGCTTCGGTCCCTTCGGCATGGGATACTAAGGGCGGGCAACCGACCGCGACTTGCCACGCAAACCCTACGTCTGGGGCGACCGTGCCCCCGGCGTAGGGTCATTATCCGTTCCCAAGGGTTCCTAACGTTACCCCGTGGTGAGGCCCAGCGCCGCACGAAAGCGCTCACGGCAAAAGGCGGGATCCAAATTCCGCCTGAAGACGGGCGGCTCGGTCGGCTTCACCCGGAGGAGAACGAAGGCGGTGCCGTTGCCTTCGCGGATCAAGCGACGGCCTTCGGCGATTTCGTCCTCACCGCTTATGCAGCGGACAGCCTTGATGCCGCAGCCAAGCGCGATCTTCTCGAGATCAACGCCGCGGCTGGTGTGGCTTTCCTGATAACCGGTCTCGCCATAATGGCCGTTGTCGACGCAGACGATCGAGAGATTGGGCGGGTTGACCACCGCGATAGTGGCGAGCGCGCCCAGGTTCATCAACAGCTCGCCGTCGCCGGTGACCACCAGGACACGCCGCTCAGGCTTGGCCAACGCGAGGCCAAGCCCCATCATTGCGGCCGCGCCCATGACGCCGGCAAGACCATAGACATGCGCACCGTCCCGGGTAAGCGCGGTCAGGTCCCGTGCCGTCCCCGCCAAGCCGGCAATGATCAGAAAATCCTCATGCCGGCCAATCAAAGCCGGCACGGCCTGCAGTCGATCGAGCGAGAAAAGGGGCGCTGCCGCCGCCTGCGTTACCGTCGTCATCGCGCCGCTCCTCAGAATTTCTTGGCGCCGATCAGCTTCTGCGTGAGAAGCACGGCCACCGCCTGACCCGACTGAAACACCATGGTCAGCGCTGCGCCTACCGTCGCCGCCACATCCTCCGGCTGCTCAACCCGGAGGCAGATCACGCCCATCGCGCCGAGCACCGGCTCGACCGCCTGCCCCATGGGATATTGCCACGGATTCCCTTCGCCGAAATCGCCGCGCATGCTGACCAGCATCAGGAAGGGAAAGCGGCCGCCCTTGACCAGCGAGAGCATGTTGATGCAATTGCCGACGCCACTCGATTGCATCAACAGTACGCCGCGAGCGCCGCCGAGATCGGCACCGGCGAGCAGCGCCACGCCTTCCTCTTCAGTGGTGAGCGCAATCGCCTGCGCGCCACGATCGGCAAGGGCGCGATTGATCACCACCTTGTGTCCGGCATCCGGCACATAGGCGAATTGCGTGACGTTGTGCTGGCGCAGGAGATCATAAAGCGCGTCTTGCCAACGCGCGGGCGTCGCGGCAGCATCGGACTTGGTATCCATCTCTGATTCCTCGACCCCGGCGGTGACCGCCGTTCTCCTTGGCCGCCAAGCTAACGCATAACCCGAGGCGAAGAAAGGTCACCGGACGGCGCGGGTGCACCGGCCGCGCCGTCCAGGAGTGCGAGAAAGCGACGTGACGCATGGTCGGCGGGTTTCGTGTCGACACGCCCGGCGGCAGGATAGGCGACGACCAGCTCCCAACAGATTTCCGGCCCCTTGAGCCGCGCGGTACCGAGCGCGCTGGGCCTGGCCTCGGCGATCGCCTCGGGCACGAGGGCGATGCCGAGGCCGCGGCCGACCAAGGCCAACAACGTGTCGAGGTCGCTGACTTCAAAGGCGATGTGACGCTCGATTCCCGCCTCGGAGAAACCGCGATCGACCAGTCGGCGGGTGCCCCAGCCGGTCTCGAAATCGACAAAGGGCTCGGCGCGCAACTCGGCAAGGGCAACGTCGCCACGGCCAGCCAAGGCATGGTCCCGAGAGCAGACGACCACCAGCGCTTCGCAGGCGATCACGGTCGTCGCAATGTCCAACGGCGGCTCGCATAACGGCAGGAATGCGAGATCGAGCTGGCCGTTGCGAATCCTTTCGAGGAGCGCCGCCGCGCTACCTTGACATAGCCGGACCTCGATCCCGGGATAATGGGCGTGGAAGTCAGCGAGCAGCGACGCCAGATCGAGAAAAGCCGGCAGGCTCTGCACCGTGCCGATGCTCAGGCTTCCCTGCTTCAGGCCCTGCAGTGCCGCCACCGCCTCACGCGCGTCACGGATCGCATCGAGGGCGGTCCGGGCCTTGTCGGCAAACACCCGGCCGGCAGCGGTGAGCCGCACTTGGCGGGTGGTGCGAATGAAGAGCTTGGCTCCGAGCTCTTGTTCGAGCGTCCGCACCGAGCTTGAGAGCGCCGATTGCACGATATTCAGGCGTTGCGCCGCGCGGGTGAAATGTTGTTCCTCTGCAACGGCGAGAAAATGGCGCAGCTGACGAAGCTCCATCGCGTTATGTCCAAATTAATCTTGGTTAGAGATAAATACGATCTTCATTTCCAATTTGAAAGATTGCATTAAGCAACCCATGTTGCGTTGCGGAAGGAGCACCCCCATGAGCACGAATGAACGTTCTAAAACCGCGGCCGCCGCACTCCCGACCCGCCGTTTCGGCCGCACTGACATGGAGATAACGCGCGTCGGCTTCGGCGCCTGGGCCATCGGCGGGCCCGACTGGGCTGTCGGCTGGGGCAGCCAGGATGACCGCGAATCCCTCGCCGCCATCCGCCACGCCGTCGCTCGCGGCGTCAATTGGATCGACACGGCGGCCGTCTACGGGCTTGGCCACTCGGAGGAAGTGGTGCGGGAGGCGCTAAAGGACATCCCCGTGGCCGAGCGGCCCTATGTCTTCACCAAATGCGGCCTGATCTGGAACGAGAACGACCGCAGGGCGCTGCCGCGCCGGATCGGCGCCGCAGCCAGCCTCAGGCGTGAAGTCGAGGCCTCGCTGCGGCGGCTCGGAGTCGAGCGCATCGACCTCTACCAAATGCACTGGCCGGCCGAGGACGGCACCCCGATCGAGGCATATTGGCAGACGCTTCTCGATCTGAAGCAGGAAGGCAAGGTGCGGGCGGTCGGCCTCTCCAATCACAATGTCACGCAACTCGAGGCGGCCGAGCGGCTTGGCCATGTCGATACGCTGCAGCCGGCCTTCTCCGCCATCCGCCGTGACGTCGCCGCAAGCGAGCTGCCGTGGTGCGAGGCCCATCAGACCGGCGTCATCGTCTATAGCCCGATGCAATCCGGCCTTCTCACCGGCCGCTTCACGGCGGCGCGGGCCGAAGCCTTGCCGGCCGACGACTGGCGCTCCCGCAATGCCGAATTTGCCGGCGACAAACTGGCACGTAATCTGAAGCTCGCCGACGGCCTGCGGCCGATCGCCGCACGCCATGACACCACCATTCCCGCCGTCGCCGTGGCCTGGACGCTGAGCTGGCCCGGCGTCACCGGGGCGATCGTCGGCGCCCGCAGCCCGGCGCAGGTCGACGGGTGGATCGATGCCGCGCGATTCGACCTCACCGATCAGGATCTCGCCGAGATCGCCGCCGCGATTAAAGCGAGCGACGCCGGCGCTGGTCCGCTTGCGCCGCGCGGATCGTGATCGCCACGACGGAGGACAAACCCGCCGCCCCCCCTTCGCGGCTGAGGACACCCGGCCGCTACCGACGCGCCCTGCCAGCGCGGTTGGATGCAGCAAAACGCCTGCGTTATACTGGGGCCCGCGGGTCGTTTCGCCGCCCAAGTCGGGGGCCCCTGATGTCGGAACAGATTTCACCTCCTTCTCCCCTAGGAATCGATGGCGAGGCCGGCGCATCGCGCGCCATAGAGGCCGGGGGAATCGGGATTTGGCAATGGGACGTCACGGCCGGTTTCGTTCGCCTCTCGGGCTTGGCGCGCGAGTTGGTCGGCGCGGTTGACGGCACGCTCAATTATTCAGCATTTCTCGACCACCTTCATCCCCAAGACCGGGACGTTGTCGACCGTGCGCTCCGAGGGAACATCGCAGACGGCGGCGGTTACGATATCGATTGCCGGACGTTGCCGCATGGTGGCCACGTGCGCTGGCTCCGGTTCCGCGGACAGATGTTCCGCGAGGACGGAAGCGGCGGGCAAATTTGCGGCGTCGTCATTGATCGGGAACGGCAATTTGGAGCGAGGGCCGCGGACGACCGGCCCGTCGCCGCCGCCGTCATGGCCAGCGGCGGCGAAAATCTAGGCGAACGCGACGTGCATTTCAAAGCGATCCTCGACACCCTTCCCGACGCCGTGATCGTTATCGACCCTGCGGGGATCATTCGCTCGTTCAGCCCGGCGGCCGAGCGCCTCTTCGCTTATAGGGCGCAGGAGGTGATCGGGCAGAATGTGAAAATCTTGATGCCCGCGCCTTATCATGACAAGCACGACGCCTATCTCCACCGTTATCTCACGACCGGCGAACGGCGTATCATCGGCATCGGCCGTATCGTGGTCGGGCTGCGGAAGGATGGCAGCACCTTTCCCATGGAGCTCGCCGTAAGCGAAACGGTGGCAGCCGGACAGCGCCTCTTCACCGGTATTCTGCGCGACCTTACCGCGCGGCAGCAAACCCAGCGACGGCTCCAGCAAATGGAGGCCGAACTCATTCACATGTCCCGCTTCACGGCACTTGGCGAAATGGCCTCTTCGCTCGCGCACGAGCTTAATCAGCCGCTCACGGCCACCGTGAACTATCTGAAGGGCGCCAGCCGCCTGATCGAATCTGATCCGCCGAAGGACCTCGCCACGGCGCGAGATGCCCTCGCACGGGCCGCCGAACAAACGATGCGCGTCGGCGAGATCATCCATCGCTTGCGCGAGTTCGTCACGCGCGGCGATACTGAAAGGCGCCTCGAGAGCCTGCCCAATCTGATCGAAGAGGTGACCGGCCTCGCCCTCGTCGGCACTAAGGAACTTGGCCTCACGCTCGCATTCGACCTCGATCCACGCGCCGCCTTCGCCCTCGTCGCCAAGGTTCAGATTCAACAGGTCTTGCTTAATCTCCTGCGCAATGCCATCGAAGCCATGCAGGAAACCGTCCGCCGCGATTTGACGATCGTGACCCGTCAAGTGGACGATGAGACAGTGCGAATCGAAGTGGCGGATACCGGACCCGGCATTGCGGCGGAAATCGCGGCGCAGCTTTTTCAGCCCTTTGTCACCTCGAAACGGAATGGCATGGGCGTCGGGCTGTCGATCTCGCGCACCATCG
>JBJKQL010000034.1:0-18747 GCA_046705265.1 Ferrovibrionaceae bacterium | reverse complement strand
CGGCGGCGAGCAGGGCGGAGATGTTGCCGTGAGCGGACGGGGTCGGGACGAGAAGGGGTGGTGAGCGATGGTTTTGGCCGGCGCTCCGGTCAGGTCAAGGGTCTCGAGCATGCGAGCGGCGGTCAGGATATCGGCACCTTGCCGAGACGGCCACTCCAGAGAGGCTAGCGGAGCGCTTGGGGCGGAGCCCCTGCCAACCTGATGTTCCGAAGGACATCGGCAATATGCGCGGGGCGTAAGATGGCTGCGCGCCACCATGCCGGCGTGCGCTCATAAAGCAAACTGAAGATATTGTCGCCTTAAACCGAGCTCATCGGCGTAGCGTCCAGCCTCCCCGCAGGAGAGCAGGCTACGCCGTGGAAGACATCAGTTCCGCCGGCCGTCATCCCTTCGACGGGGTCGCCTTACCACGCGTTACAGCTGTTGGCTCCGCGCCTGCCGCAATCAAGGCAGCCGCGGAGGGGCATTGCGGCTCACATGCATAGTGGTTGTTTGGGTGTCGCTGATCGGGTTGCAAGGCGGTGGTAAAAAACGCCCAAGCGACGCTAGCCGAGGTGTCTTCTGCGGTATCATGAGCGTGCCACTTCGCCTTGTGCGCTACCGCCGGACGTTCTGAGAGGCGGAAGAAAGTGCCGGCGTTGCGATAAACGACCGCTCGACACCGGTAAATCGACGGAACATTGCCTGTCCTGGTGGCATTCTCGCCAGGCTGGAAGTGATCATGGTAAGCGTCGCCATCGATGTCGTGTGGCGGCAGACAGAAAATTTGTGCGCCTTGTCAGGCGAACGCTGGCGAAACACACCTTCGCTCCATTGCGTGGACCCCAAAGATCAAAACATGCCTATCGCCATCCCGGCTGCAAATGTGTTTCCGAGTTCTGTGCACCGATCAATTTCTGGCTTGCCGATGACCTTAGGTGCAAGGATTGTCTCCGGCGTTTCTGCATGGGTGCATACGATGATGGGATCGACAACCAGGCGCAGGCGCCAGCCCGTAGCTATGCGGGAAATTTGCCGCACGGCATTTGTGCCGTCGCTTCCCGCACAGACAAGGGTGCCATAGGGGCGCGCGTTGATTCGATCAAGAGCCGAATAATAGGTGCGATCAAAGAAGTCCTTCATCAGACCCGCCATCGCAGCAAGATTCTCCGGTGTGGCGAAGATGTAGCCATCCGATCGCAGGACATCCTCGGGACCAGCCTTTACGGCAGGCAGCAATCGCACAGCTATACCGGATTCGGTCGACGCCCCTTCCAGGGCTGCTCGTGCCATTTGCTCGGTGCCGCCGGTCACGGAATGGTAGACAATCAGTAAAACCTTCACTGGCCTTCCTCACGCGTCATTGCTTCTTTTCATCCAGTTCGCTGCACCACGCCGTATAGCTGCTCTTCCAGACCCGGATGGAAAGACCTCGTGCTCCGCAATTTTAAGGCAAATACCATCGATGGCTAAGGCGCCATTTCGAATTCGACAAGTCATCTATATAGGGCTGGCCTGCCTGAAGGAGACCTTGTAAGCCGTGACAAGAGACGGCTGGCGAGAGTTGGACGCAGGACGGCACCGTTGGTGAAAGATTTCGGATGCCGGTCATTTCCGGTCGAGTGTCGGGCAGTAGGCGCTGCGTCCCAAAGCCTCTCCCGTACAAATCCGCGAGGCGAGTCCGTGCTTTTCCTGTGGCGCGACGCCGGTTTTTGCTAGACGATCTTCAGCGGAAAACCGGCGCTCGCATCGGCGACGAACCAAGGCGGAGAGGGGTCGGATCGTGACGAGAATCGACGTTCCCGGACTGCCGGTCTTGAGAGTTTCCCCGTTATAGCGGCTTATGCCCGTATGGCGCGCTATAGTTCGCGGACCCGGATTTGGCCTTCGGCGCAAGCTGACGCCTGGGGTCGTCTTTCATCATATATGGTGGAGCATCGCTCCTTCGATGGCGGCGGTGATATGCGGGCGCGCGCAGCGTCACCATTGTCCCACAAGTTAGTATACCTCACCACCAGGTGCGTCAGGCGCGAGGCGGCGAAAGAACCTGGGGCTGTCGGCGCGACCTGCGCTAAGGTGGGGGAAATAAAGGTGGCGGGAAGGAATCATGGCCGAGCAGAAATGACAGATCGACGGCCAGTGGATGGAAAATTGTAACTGCGACTATATGTGCTCGTGCATTGATATCAACCCGCAGGGCGAGGCAACGCTCGACAGCCGCACCGCAGTTCTTGTGTTCCTCATTGATAGCGGGCGAAGCGGTGAAGTTGGCCTGGATGGGCTGTGCTTCGCGCTGTTGATTTGCTCCGGCAGGCCAATGGCAGAGGGCAACTGGGCGTCCGCCTGCGTGGCTGACGAGCGTGCCGATGCGGCCCAACCGTGCGCTCTATCGGCGAGCGTCGGCAGTGGGGCAGGCGGCACGCCCGGAGTGACCCGCAGTGGTTTGATCAGCGACTTCCGCGGGGTCGTGTTCAAACCGATCGAAACTTGCGTAGAAGGGTTAACCAGGCGGGCGCCGATTCCAGACGTCGTATCCTTCGAGAGCGAGGGCGTCACGTCGCGGAACTGCAGCGGCGAGCCGTTATATCTCGACACCACGGCATATCCGGTTAACCGACGGCTGGCGCTGGCTCGCGCAAGGCGGCTGAACGTGCAAGGCTTCGGCTTGGATATCGACATGGTGGGCAAGGGTAACGACGGATGCTTTACTCCCTTCGCCTGGGCAGGCTAGTGTTCTCATTCTCACGCTTGCCTCGCTGTGGTGACTTTTCGAGGATGTGGCCTGCGACCTTGGTCTAGCTGAGGGGTTTTGGCTTGGCATTGTGGTTTTCTGGATGTTCCATGATGGCGGCCCTGAGTTCGGCGAGGCTTTTGAGGACAGCGCGGCGGTTGCAGTTTCGGGTGATCTCGGCGAGGAACTGCTCGAGCACGTTCAGTCAGGAAGCTGGGGTGGCGTGAAGTGCAGGTGGAAGCGGGGATGCGCTTTGGGCCAGCGCTTCACGGCTGGAGCCTTGTGCGTGGCAGAGTTGTCCGCGATCAGATGCAAATCGAGATCGGATGAGGTCTGGTGATCGATCAACCCGGGAAAGCGCAGGAACTCGCGATGCCGATGGCGCGTCATGCAAGCTCCGATGACCTTGCCGTCGAGCGTGCTCCGGGCCGCGAACAGGACAGCGCCGTTGCGCTTGTCATCATGGGTCATCGTGCCGGCGCGTCCTTTCTTCATCGGCAAGCCAGGTTGGGTCCGGTCGAGCGCTTGAATTCGGCTCTTTTCGTCAACACAAAGCACCAGGATCTTACCCGGCGGATGGAGATAGAGCCCAACCAACTCCGCCACTTTGGTGACGAAGTTCTTATCGCGCCAGACCTCGAAGGTCTTGCTCCGGTATGGCGTCAGTCCGTGTGTGCGCCAGATTCGTTGTACGCTGCTGCGGGAGATGCCGGTCGCGGCCCCCATGCTACGGAGGCTTCAAGGGGTGGCGGCTGGCGGCTTCTCGTGCACCATCGTGGATACCACTGGCTTGATCTTCATGGGCGTCAACGGCTTGACGCGCGGGGGCGGGCGCTTCCTCGATCAGCCCAGCCACCCCTTTTCGCCCGATAGCACCGATGCCAGCGGCACACCGTAAGCAGGCTTTTTCCCACTGTCTCGGGAATGCTTTTGGTCGTCGGCCCATCATCGCCGGCCGCCAACACGATCCGTGCCCTCCAAACCAACTCCTGCGGCGTGTTTCGGTCGCGAACCAGCCGCCCCAATCGAAATCCGCTCGATCTTTGTCATCGGCGCAGACTCGCACGCTCGCGCCGATTTATGAATCCTCGGTCTGCAACGGAACACTAGTCGCTCTTGGGTCCGTACGGGCAACCAGCCGGTCGACGATTGCTATCTCGCTCCTGCCCAGGATTCGCAAGAGGAGAGACACTGGATGAGGCGGCTGTTCTTTTCTCTTGTATTTATGGTCGCCTTCCCATCCCTGGCACAAGCCGGGATGCAGTTGCAGCTATTGCAACAGCAACAAGTATGGCATTTGCAGCAGCAAGAGCGGGAACAGTCGGCGCAGCACCAGGCGCGATTGCAGCGGGAGCTAAGGCAATTGCCAAGTGAACTCCCGCCGCCGCAGATTCCGGCATCGCCGAAATATCTATCTCACCTACCCTCGCCGCCGCCTTGACCTTGAAAGGGCGGTGTGAAGTTTCAAGAGCGAGAGCAGGCCGACGATGTCAGGCTGAGCCTGACATCGTCACCCCGATCAGCCGCCGAAAAATTTCGGCAGGATTTTCTTCCAGGCCGTCTTGGGATTTCTGGCTAGGAGTGCCCTGTCGTTGGTGACAATGATTTCCCCGGCCATCGCCGCGCCGAAGCCGTGGGTCGTTGACCGCCGAACCGGCAGCCACACGCCGCCTGGGCCCTTCTTGAGCTGTGCGTGGACCGGGCAGAAATAGAACTGCGGGCCCTGGTGAGCAAAGCTGATCGTATAGGTGTGCACGGGGTGGTGCGGACCCGGCGTGCCCGAAATGACCTTGTCGCGAAAGACCTTGCTCTTCGCGCCGGTTTCCGGATTGTAGCCTTGAATAGCGTGGTCTCCGGTGTCCTCGTTGACGAAGACGACCTTTTGGCCGGGCCGCACGAAGACCAGCCGCTCGAGAAACTCATTTGCGCCATTCATGTGAATATAGACTGGGCGCATTCCCGCCGCTCGCGCCGGTGCCGGCTTGACGAAGCCGAGCGTGGCGATTGCCGCGACGAGTGCGATGGAAAGACCGATCGCTTTTATGACGCACCCTAAGGACTGCGTTTTTTTGTTTAAGCCCTTCAAAGGCATGGGAAATCCCCCTGTTAAGAAGTGGAACAAATAAAGTGGCGTGGGATAATGGCGGCGTGATCGCAAACTGTCAATATGCCTGAGGGTTCCGTGGCAAACCGTGGCCGGTTTTCCGATGGTCCCGTTGCCTCGCGGCTTTGCGCCGAGTGCCGGAGAGGAATTCGTCGATTGATCCGCTCGCGTCCAAGGCGGCTCCCTGCCTCGGGGTATCATCGAAGTAGGGGGCGCCTGGTACCCACTATGCGCCTTCAGTGATTTATGGTCGGAGAGGTTCCTCCAGTGGCAGGAGTAGGTTAGGGGTGGCAGCGGCTGCGCGCATTTCTAATTCCAGGTGCCGGGTCGGGAAATGGCTGACGCACGCGATTGGCGGAGCCATCCTGGTTTGTGAAATACGAGGATAAAGGGTACGCGGGCGACCGAGGCTCTTATCCATTCCTGCCTGCGTACCGGGGCGGATGCTTTTGGGTGTTCTGCCGCTCGCCGAGGGGCTTATCGTGCCGTGTTCGCATTTGGCGGAGAACGTGGCGTTTGCCGGTCGCGGCGCTCCCGTCGGCCCATCGCGGTCCGCGCGCGCCATGGTCATTCTGGCTCATTTCTATGGGCCGTGACACGGATTCTTGTGATCGCGCGAGACCGTCAGTGGCACCTCGCCGTCGAAACACCTCGCCAAAAAACGTTCCGGAACCGAGCAGCTTCCGTGGGTGCTTATTTGCATATTTACGGAGCCATGGTGCCCACGGGGCCGCTTGTCCGGCGTGACGGGATCGCGCCCATGCCGTGGGCCACGAAAAGGGAAGAACCGCGCGAGGCTTTCTCCGCCGGCTCTCGAAACAGCGCCGCAATCGAGCGTACGAATCTCGATTAATCTGCCCTAGAATGAAGTCATGGATCAGATCCGCAACCGGCGGGAAATCATCGACCGCAAGGTCCTGAACGATCGCCTCGCCGCCTTGGCCTACGATCTCCCCTGGGAATCGCCCGAGCTCCGTCCGCGCGCGCTCGAAATTCTGAAGGAGGTGCTGACCGCCGGCCGGGCCGAGATCCGCAATCGTTTCGAGGCTGGCGTCTCGGGAACCCTTACCGTGCAGTCCTTGAGCTTCCTGGTCGATCAGATCATCCGCGCGATCTACGACCTCGCGACGACCCGCGTCTATCGCCCCTCGACGCCGACCGCGGGCGAGCGGCTTTCGGTGATCGCCGTCGGCGGCTACGGGCGGGGGGAACTCGCGCCGTTTTCCGACATCGATCTGCTGTTTCTCATGCCCTATAAGAAAACCCCCTGGGGCGAGCAGGTCGTGGAACTCGTTCTCTATCTGCTTTGGGATCTCGGTCTCAAGGTCGGACACGCGACGCGTTCGGTCGACGATTGCATCCGCCTCGCGAAAAGCGACATTACCATTTGTACCGCGCTTCTCGAGGCACGCTACGTCTGGGGCGACCAGCCGCTCGCGCAAGAGCTGCACCAGCGCTTCCGCAAGGAAGTGGTGGCGGGAACCGGCCGCACCTATCTCGAGGCCAAGCTCGCCGAGCGCGATGAGCGCCACCAGCGCATGGGCGATTCCCGCTACGTGGTCGAACCGAACATCAAGGAGGGCAAGGGCGGCTTACGCGACCTCCACACGCTGTTCTGGATCGCGAAATATCTCTATCCCATCGACAGCATCGCGGACCTCGTCGAGCAGGAGGTGCTGACGGCCGGCGAATACCGCCGTTTCGTCAATGCCCAGGCCTTTCTCTGGACGGTGCGTTGCCATCTCCATTACTGGGCCAATCGGCCGGAGGAACGGCTCACCTTCGACGCGCAGCCCGATCTTGCGCGGAGCATGGGTTATGCGGACCGGCCCGGCTCGCGCGGCGTCGAGCGCTTCATGAAGCATTATTTTCTCGTCGCCAAGGATATCGGCGATCTGACGCGCGTCTTTTGCGCCGCGCTCGAGGACCAGCACAAGCGCCGGCGCCGCTTCCGGCTGCCGGGGCTCGGCGCGCTGCGTAAGAAAGCAAAGGACATCGCCGGCTTCGAGATCGAGGGCGGCCGGCTCAACGTCGCCGCCGATGACCTGTTCGCCAAAGCCCCGGTGAATATCCTCCGCCTCTTCCACATCGCCGAGGAACGCGGCCTCGACATCCATCCCAAGGCGCTTCGGCTGGTGCGGCGGAATCTGAAGCTGGTGAACGCGACGTTGCGCGAGGCGCCGGAGGCGAACCGCCTGTTTCTCGAGATGCTGACCTCGCGGAACGATCCCGAGACCGCCTTGCGGCGGCTGAATGAGGCCGGCGTCTTCGGCCGCTTCATTCCCGATTTCGGCCGCGTCGTGGCGCAGATGCAATATGACATGTATCACGTCTACACGGTCGACGAGCACACCATCCGCGCCATCGGGCTGCTGGCCAAAATCGAGGCCGGCACCCTCGCCGAAGACCACCCGGTGGCGTGCCATGTCGTACATCAGGTCGCGTCACGGCGTGTTCTCTATCTCGCGGTACTGCTTCACGATGTTGCCAAGGGCCGCAGCGGCGATCACTCGATCCTCGGCGCCAAGGTGGCGGAGCGCCTTTGCCCTCGACTCGGTCTTACGCCGGCGGAGACGGAGACCGTTGCCTGGCTCGTGCGCTGGCATCTCTTGATGAGTGCGACCGCCTTCAAGCGCGACATTCTCGATCCCAAGACGGTCGCCGATTTTGCCAAGGCGGTAGAGACCGAGGATCGCGTCCGGCTCTTGCTGCTCCTTACCATGGTCGATATTCGGGCCGTCGGTCCCGGCGTCTGGAACGGCTGGAAGGGCCAGCTTTTGCGCGAGCTTTACCAACGGACGCTGGATTTCCTGACCGGCGTCTCCGTCGGTGCCGACGAACCCCGGGTCGAGGCGGTGCGAGCCGCGCTCAAGGCGCGCCTTACCGATCTTCCCGAAGAAGAGGTCGCGACCTATCTCGATCGGCATTATCCGGCTTACTGGCTGACCACCGAGCCCGAGACCCAAGTCCGTCATGCACGCTTCGTCTGCGCGGCCGAGCGGGAAGGGCGCGCCTTGAGCATCGAGACGCGTCCCGATCCTGCCAATGCCGTGACCGAGCTCGTTCTCTACACCGCCGACCATCCCGGACTTTTCGCCCGCGTCGCCGGCGCGATCGCGGTCTCGGGCGGCAATATCGTCGATGCCCGCATCTTTACCACCAGTGACGGTATGGCCCTCGATACGTTTTTTATCCAGGGCGCGGATGGCAAGGCGATCGAGCGGCCGGAATACATTCAGCGCCTCAAGGCCGCGGTGGAGCGCACTCTGTCCGGCGCCTTGAAGCCGCACCGCGTTTTCGCCGAAGCGAAGCCGGCCAAAGTCGGCCGCGCCTTCAGGGTTCCGGTGCGGATCCTGATCGACAATAACGCTTCCGACACCAGCACGGTGCTCGAGGTCCAGGGCCGCGACCGGCGAGGTCTGTTGCACGACCTGACCTATGCGCTGTTCCGCCTCTCGCTGTCGATCACGTCGGCCCGCATCGCGACCTACGGCGAACGAGCGGTCGACGTGTTCTACATCAAAGATCTGTTCGGCCATAAAGTGACGAACAAAGTGAAACTTGCCGCCATCGAGGAACGGCTCGCGGAGATTTTGACCCCGCCGGACCAGCGGCAGGAGGCGGCCAAAGGCGAGTCCGCCCCGGCACAGGGCGCGAAGTCCGAGATCCGGCCGCAGCGCAAGCCGAAACCGAAGCCCGAGCGCGCCACGCGGCACGCCGATACGGCCTGATCGGATGACGGCGGCGCCCGCGCGCGGCAAGGCGGGGCTTTTTCCCGCCATCATTTCGGGCTATTGAGCGCGTCCATGGCGCTCTTCCGCTCTGTCGTTACCGTCGGCAGCTATACCTTGCTCAGCCGAATCTTCGGTTTCGTGCGCGATATCCTGATCGCGGCGACCCTTGGCGCCGGGCCGGTATCGGATGCGTTTTTCGTGGCTTTTCAGTTGCCCAATCTCTTTCGTCGGCTGTTTGCCGAAGGGGCGTTCAGCGCCGCCTTCGTGCCGCTTTTCACCGGCACCTTGACCACGGACGGGCGCGATGCCGCGATCCGTTTTGCCGAACAGGCGCTTTCGGTCCTGGTTGTCGTGCTGTTTCTGTTCGTGTTGGCGGCGCAGGTCTTCATGCCGGACGTCATTCACGTGCTGGCGCCGGGATTCGCCGCCTATCCAACCAAGTTCCATTTGGCCGTGGTCTTCACGCGGCTGACTTTTCCCTATCTTCTTTTCATCAGCCTGGTGGCGCTCCTCGGCGGCACTTTGAATGCGGTCGGACTCTTCGCTGCGCCGGCGGCGGCTCCGATCATCTTGAACCTCTGTTTGATCGCAGCGCTGTTGCTCGCGACGCCCTATCTGCCGACCGCGGGCCATGCCCTTGCCTGGGGTGTCGCGGCCGCCGGCATCCTGCAATTCCTTTGGCTGATCGGTGCTTGTGGCCGAGCCGGCTTGCATTTCCGCTTGCCGCGGCCGCGCCTCACGCCGCAAGTCAAGCGCTTGCTTCGATTGATGCTGCCGGCCGCGCTCGGGGCCGGCGCCTCGCAAGTCAATCAGATGGTGAACCTGATTCTGGCCTCGCTGCTGCCGGCCGGCTCGATCTCCTATCTCTTTTACGCCGACCGGCTGGAACAACTGCCGCTCGGCGTCGTCGGCGTCGCGCTCGGGACGGCGCTCTTGCCGCTGTTGTCGCGACAGCTCGCCGCCGGCGATATAAAGAGCGCGGTGCAGAGCCAGAATCGTGCTCTTGAACTCGCCCTTCTTCTTGCCCTTCCGGCCGCGGCCGGGCTCAGCGTCCTCGCCTTTCCCCTCATCTCGGTGCTGTTCCAGCGCGGCGCCTTTAGCGCGGCGGCGAGCGTTGCCACCTCGCATGTGCTGATCGCCTACGCCGCGGGGCTTCCCGCCTTCGTCATGATCAAGGTCTTCACGCCCGGCTTTTACGCCCGCCGCGACACCAGGACGCCGCTTATCGTCGCGGTCATCGCCGTGGCGACCAATATCACCCTCAACCTCATTCTGATGCGGCCGCTTCTTTATGTCGGGCTCGCCATCTCGCTTTCCACCGCGTCCTGGCTGCAGACGATGATCCTGGCGAGTCTCCTCTACCGCCGCGGGCATTGGCGTCCCGACCGCCGCCTCGCTGACCGCGGCGCCCGCATTCTGGCCGTGACCCTCGGAATGGCGATCGGCCTCGCGGGGTTTGCGCGCCTGCTCGCCCCCTGGCTGCTTCAAGGCGAGCTCCGGCGGATCGTGGCGCTCGGCCTGCTCGTCAGTTTCGGGCTGGTCGCCTATGTCGTGCTTGCCGAGATCAGCGGCGCGGCGCGGCTCGCCGAGCTGAAGCGGCAACTCCGCCCGCGCCCCGGCTAAGGCTTGATGCGCTGCCGCTCGATGAGCGGTTGACCGCGCCCCGGTCACGGGCGATAACTCCGCCGCCCGGCCGGATCTTATCCCGGAAAGACCGTCAGGCCGGCGAAACCAGGGGACGAAGCGTGGCCAATCGTATCTTTTCCGGCATCCAGCCGACCGGAAATCTCCATCTCGGCAACTATCTCGGCGCGATCCGCAACTGGGTTCGGCTGCAGGGCGATTTCGAGTGTCTTTTTTGCCTCGTTGATCTCCACGCCATCACGGTATGGCAGGATCCGAAGGAACTCACCGCCAACACGCGCGAGGTCGCGGCCGGGCTTCTCGCGGCCGGCGTTGATGCCAAATCCTGCATTGTCTTCGCCCAGAGCCGGGTGCCGGCGCATGCCGAACTCGCCTGGGTGCTGAATTGCATCGCCCGCCTCGGCTGGCTCAACCGCATGACCCAGTTCAAGGAGAAGGCAGGCAAGCAACGCGAAAACGCTTCCGTCGGCCTCTACGCCTACCCCTGCCTGATGGCGGCCGATATCCTGCTCTATCATGCGACGCACGTGCCCGTCGGCGAGGATCAGAAACAGCATCTCGAGCTCACCCGCGACATCGCGCAAAAATTCAACAACGATTTCGGTGTCGATTTCTTTCCCGAAGTCGAGCCGCTGATCTTCGGCGCGGCAACCCGCGTCATGAGTCTGCGGGATGGCAGCAAAAAGATGTCGAAATCGGACGCTTCGGATTATTCCCGTCTCAATCTCACCGACGATGCCGATTCGATCGCCGACAAGATCCGCAAGGCGCGCACTGATCCGCACCCGCTGCCCGAGACCGTTGCGGATCTCGAAACCCGGCCCGAGGCCGACAATTTGCTCGGCATCTATGCCGCGCTCGTTGATTTGAACCGCGAGGAGGCGTTGCAGCGCGTTGCCGGCAAGATGTTCTCCGACTTCAAGCGAGAACTGATCGAGGTCGCGGTTGCCGAGCTTACCCCGATCGGCGCCGAGATGCGCCGTCTCATGGCTGACCCCGCCGAGATCGACCGGATTCTGGCCGATGGCGCGGGACGTGCCCGGGCTCTGGCGCAGCCTATCCTTGACGAGGTGCACCGCATTGTCGGCTTCCTCGGCGCCTGAGGCGCCGGGAAGCGGCCAGGGCGAGGACGCAAGAAGGGCGAGGACGCAAGATCCGCTGCCAAGCGCTTGATCTCGACGCCTAAGTGACCCATCTTGCAAGTGATCAGGGTTCAGACTTGGCCGCTTGAGGAGCGCAGACGATGTTCATCCAGACCGAAGCCACCCCCAACCCCGCGACGTTGAAGTTCTTGCCGGGACGGGACGTTATGGGGAGCGGCACTGCCGATTTCCCGACTTCGGAAAGCGCCGCGAAATCGCCACTCGCGGTCCGATTGTTCGAAGTCGAAGGGGTTACGGGCGTCTTCTTCGGCGCTGATTTCGTCACCGTGACCAAGGCCGACGGGATCGAGTGGCACCACCTGAAGCCGGCCGTGCTCGGCGCCATCATGGAGCATTTCACCACTGGCGCCCCGGTGATGGCGGACGGTGCGGCGGCGGGCGAGGCCGACGAGACCTATGACGAGGCTGACGCCGATATCGTCGCCCAGATTCGTGATCTGATCGAGAACCGGGTTCGTCCCGCCGTGGCCCAGGACGGCGGCGACATCATTTTCCGCGGTTTCGAGGACGGTGTGGTGCTCCTGCAGATGCAGGGGTCCTGTTCGGGCTGCCCCAGCTCGCTCGCCACTCTGAAGATGGGCATCGAGAACATGCTCCGACACTATATACCGGAGGTGGTCGAGGTGCGGCCCGTCTAGGCCGCCTTCCACGGCGTGAAGGGGGGACATGCCAGGGCCGAAGACTGCTTCGGCTTCGCCAATCGCTCTGCGTTCCCGCCGGCACGTCGTCGAGACTGGCCTGTGCCAATCTGATCCAGTGAGTCAGATCCAGTGAGTCTGATCCAATCAACCTGATTGAGATTGCGGAGGGGAATGTGTCCAAGATTGTCAGCGATAGCGACCTCGACCTGATTTTTCGCGAAGCGCGTACGCATAACGTATGGCAAGACAAACCCGTAAGCGACGTGGTGCTGCAGGCGCTTTACGATCTCTTGCGCATGGGGCCGACTTCGGCCAATTGCTGTCCGGCACGATTCGTCTTTATCACATCGCCAGAGGCGAAGAAGCGCCTGGAACCCGCTCTTTCAGTGAATAATCGAGCGAAGACCATGGTGGCGCCGGTCACGGTCATCGTCGCCTATGACCTCGACTTCGCGCAAAAGGTCCCCGAGCTTTTTCCGCACCGCCCGGAAGCGAAAGACTGGTTTAAGGACCA
The DNA here is from genome assembly GCA_046705265.1 of Ferrovibrionaceae bacterium. Classification (GTDB taxonomy): domain Bacteria; phylum Pseudomonadota; class Alphaproteobacteria; order Ferrovibrionales; family Ferrovibrionaceae; genus JAJYTL01. The sequence continues at coordinate 6,237 of JBJKQL010000034.1, read as the reverse complement.
GGATTTCGCCGCCACCACGGCCTTCCGTAACGGCACCTTGCAGGGGGCCTACATGATCGTGGCGGCGCGTGCGCTTGGCCTCGACTGCGGGCCGATGTCGGGCTTTGACAATGCAATGGTTGATGAGGAATTCTTTTCCGGCACCCGCATCAAGTCGAACTTCCTCTGCAATCTCGGCTACGGCGACCCGGGCCAGCTGATGCCGCGCAACCCGCGTCTTCGCTTCGATCACGCTTGCCGTATCATCTAGCCGCGTCGGGATCGGCACTCATCATCGCCGTGCCGGCTTGCCTGTCCGAGAGGAGTGCGAAGCGTCGCGCCTCGAAAAGCTGGTAATGCCACCATTCGTTGCGGTAGAAGTCCCAACCGCCTGCGGACATCAAGCCGAGAAGAAGGGCGCGGTTTTTCTGTGCTTCGACGCCAATCGTGGTAACGCCATGATGCGACAGCGGAGTGAAGGCATCGAAGCGGGTGCCCATGTCGAGATCGCGGCCGTCGCTGTCGACCAGGGTCAGGTCGACGGCGACGCCGCGCGAATGGGGCGAGCCGCGGCGGGGGTCGGCGAGGAATTCCGGGTCGGGACGGAAGTTCCACAGCGCCCACTGCGCCTCCGTCGGCCGGAATGCATCGAAGATGCGAAGACTGAGCCCGAGCGGCTTGGCGAGCGCGATCACCCGGGCGAGGCATTCCGCCGCCTCTTGGTGCAGAAAGCAGCCGGCGCGGCCATAGACCGGCCGGCCGGTAAAATTCTCCGGCGTGGCGTAAGCGAGGCTCACCTCGACATCGAAGGCAGGGCGCACGATTTCGACCAGGGTCGGGAGCAAGGACATGAGCCGCACACGTGTTCGTTCGACCTCGCCGCAACCTAGCACAAACCCGGAAGCCGCAAGGCATTGCCGATGCTGATCCTTGGGCTTGACAGCGCGCTTGGGCCCTGTTCGGCGGCGGTCTGGCGGGATGGGCAGGTGATCGCCGAAGTCGCGGAGGAAACCGCCAAGGCGGAAGCCGTGCTGCTCCCCATGGTCGCTGCCGTCATGGGCCAAGCCGGCGTCGCCTACGATGCGTTGGACCGCATCGCCGTCACCCTTGGTCCGGGAAGTTTCACGGGTCTTCGCGTCGGCATCGCGGCGGCGCGCGGATTGAGCCTCGCCGCTCGCCGGCCGGCGGTTGGCATCACGACCTTCGAGGCGCTTGCCGCCGGGCTTGATCCCGCCGACGTGCAAGGCCGCGATATCCTGGTCGCGATCGAAGCCGGCCGCGGCGATGTTTACGCACAGGCGTTCGCGCCTGATCTCACGCCTCGTACGGGTCCCGCCTGCCTTGCGCCGGCCGCGGCGCTTGACCTCATCTCTGCCGCCGGCAGCGCGGTCGTCGCGGGCAACGGGGGCGATCTCTTGCGCGCCGCATTGGCCGCGCCGGAGTTGGTCTTTCTCGCCGCGCGCCCGGTCACGGCCGGGGTTGTTGCCGGCCGTGGCGCGCTTCGACAGGATGCCGAAACCGCCGCTCCGCCCGAGCCCCTTTACTTGAGAAATCCGGCGTTTCGCCGGGTGACGGGCGGGCCGTGATCCGCGTTGGCGCGATGGGCCCCGAGTCGGCCGCGCTGCTTGCCGCGCTGCACGGTCGTTGTTTCGATGCCGGCTGGGACCAGGCCACGATGGCATCGCTTCTTGCCATTGCCGGCACCGCCGCCCTGGTCGCCGAGTGGGCGCCTGAATCCGTGGCCGAAGCGGCGGGCGCCTTTGTGCCGGCCGGCTTGGCGCTTTTCCGCGTCATGGGTCGTGAAGCGGAAATCCTCACTCTCGGTGTTGTTGCCGAAGAGCGGCGTCAGGGTATCGGCCGGGCGCTTCTCGCAGCGGTGGTAAATGCGGCTCGCGAATGTTCTGCCGCCGAGGTTTTTCTCGAGGTGGCAGAGAATAATTTTGCGGCAATTGCACTTTATAGTAGAGGTGGCTTCGACGCCGTGGGGCGGCGCAAGGATTATTATGCCACGCCGGAGGGGGCTGCCGACGCCTTGGTGCTCGCGTGCAAGATTTAATCGAGCGTTTCCAGTATCTGGTCTTTTGGCAACCGTCCCGCTGCCATTTCGTTCAAATTAGTGAACACAAATCGTCCGACATCTGAGCGGGCATAGCGGCTTTTGCTGCTATTGGACGGAAAGCTTATGTAATGAGGAATCTAGCCTTCCTCAGGTGAATATTTCGAGTTGCTTCGATTGGGAATTACTTATATACAAGCTCGGCGACCCCGTTAGAGGATTCGACTTGATATGAATGAGAAACCCGAAAAGAGTACATTGCTCGCGCTGACCACCGACATTGTCGCGTCGCACGTGGCCAACAATCGGGTCGATAGCGCTGAATTGCCACAATTGATCCGGCAAGTATTCGCGACCCTCGCGGGTATCGGCGAAACGCAGGCTGCGCCCGAAAAGCTCCAGCCCGCTGTTCCGATCAAGAAGTCGATTACGCCCGACCACATCATTTGCCTTGAGGATGGAAAGAAGCTGAAAATGCTGAAGCGGCACCTCAAGACAAGCTATAATATGACACCCGAACAGTACCGGGAGCGGTGGGGGCTTGCGGCCGATTATCCGATGGTGGCACCGAATTATGCTGTGCAGCGGCGGGAACTCGCGAAAAAGATCGGACTCGGAAGCATCCGGAGCAAGGCGCGCCGTTAAATTGGACGGCGGCCGGTTTTAGCCGATGACCTCGGCTCCTGACGCCGCGCAAGGGAGTGGGCGGGGAAAGGAACCGATGCCGTCCCGATTGGAAAAGCTTTGTCAGGACAAGGGGTTGCGGATGACCGAGCAGCGCCGCGTTATCGCGCGAGTGCTGTCCGAGGCTTTTGACCACCCCGATGTCGAGGAGCTTTATCGGCGCGCCAGCATCGTCGATCCGCGTATCAGCATCGCGACCGTCTATCGCACGGTCCGCTTGTTCGAGGAAGCCGGCATTCTCAGCCGGCATGATTTCGGTGAGGGTCGCGCCCGCTACGAGGAACTTCCCGAAACCCACCACGATCATCTGATTGACGTCTCGACCCATAAGGTGATCGAATTCCAAAGCGAGGAGATCGAAGAGCTGCAACGGAAAATTGCCGAACGGCTGGGGTATCGGCTGGTCGATCATCGGCTCGAGCTCTACGGCCTTCCGCTTGTTCAGGGGCGAGACCAGGAAACGGACAAGAAGTAAGTCACGAACAGACGATTGATCGATGTTGACAGTGCGGCGGATCGCAACTCTTTTGGTGATGGCGGGCTGGACGCTGTTTCTGTTGCCGTTCCAAGTCGTCGCCGTGGCGCGACGTTCGGTTCTCGCCGAACGGGTCCCTAGGCTTTATCATCGCGGCCTCTGCCGCTTGCTCGGCATCAAGGTCGAGGTGCGCGGAGAGGCGGTCCAGACGCGACCGGTTCTGTTCGTTTCGAATCACGTCTCATGGCTTGATATCCTGGTCCTCACCAGTGCGCTGCCTCACGCTGCCTACGTCGCCAAGCAGGAGGTCGCGAGTTGGCCACTCTTTGGGTATCTTGCCAAGCTTCACGATACGATCTTCATTGAGCGCAAGGCGCGCCGCACGGCCGATCATCGCGACGAAATGACGGAGCGATTGGCCAACGGCGGCAATCTGATTCTCTTCCCCGAAGGCACTTCGCACGACGGCCTGCGCGTTTTGCCGTTCAAATCGAGCTTCTTTTCGCTCGCCGAAAAGAAAGTGGGGGACCAGCCGCTTTCCGTGCAGCCGGTCGCGATCACGTTCAACCGGCTAAACCGGCTGCCGGTGATGCGGCGAAACATGGCGGTTTATGCCTGGATCGGCGATCAGGGGCTGGTCGAGCATCTGTGGAAATTTCTTCATGCTGGTCCGACGAACGTGGTGCTCGAGTTTCTGCCGCCGGTGACGATCGGGGACTTCGCGTCGCGCAAGGAGATGGCAAAACATTGCCGCGAGGCCATCTGCGGCAGCATCTATGCCGCTTTGACCGGCCGGTCCGGGGCCGGCGCCGCGGCCGCGCCGCGCGAGGCCGGGGGAGCGCCGGCGGAGGTTGTGCCCGAGCCCGAGCTTCGACCCGATGCCGTCACCCTGGTGGTGCCGGGCGGCGGTTGATTGACCGGGAGCGGCGCCGCCCGCTGCGTCCGCCTACCCAAGCCGATCTTGTCTTTGGATCGTGACTTCCTATGTCTTTTCTCTCTCGTCTCGGCTGTAGGGGACGGCCAAAGGCGACGAACTGCCACGAGACGGCGGTTGTGGGCGCATGTCTTGCGTCGGCGCGCGGTCCTTGACAGCGGGCGGAGGCTCGCTACTGTGAGCCGGCTGTTTCGCCCCTCGCACGTAAGCGGGGGTGCCGCGCGTTCAGGGGGGTATGCCGTTGATAAAAACGGCTGAATGCGACAAGGCGACGGAAATCGAGAATCGTTCTGTGCCACGTAAGCTCTTTATTAAAACCTATGGTTGCCAAATGAATGTCTATGACTCCGCCCGGATGGCGGAGCTGCTGGCACCCATGGGATATCGCGAGACGAGCCTCGTCGGCGAGGCTGATCTGGTCATTCTTAATACATGCCATATTCGCGAAAAGGCGGCGGAAAAAGTCTACTCCGAGCTCGGGCGGTTGAATCGGCTAAGGCGCAAAAAAGCGTCCTCGGGCGGGCGGATGATGATCGCCGTCGCCGGCTGCGTCGCGCAGGCCGAGGGAGAGGAGTTGCGTCGGCGCGCGCCCTATGTGGATATCGTCTTCGGGCCGCAGACCTATCATCGGCTGCCCGAAATGGTGGCGCGGATCGAGGCGGGACGGGATGACGCCGTGATCGACACCGAGTTTCCGGTCGAGAGCAAGTTCGACTTTTTGCCCGAGGAGCTGAATTCCAAAGGGGCAAGCGCGTTCCTCGCCGTGCAGGAAGGGTGCGACAAGTTCTGTAGCTTCTGCGTCGTGCCCTATACCCGGGGCGCGGAGTATTCGCGACCGGTGAGCGATATCGTGCGTGACGCCAGGAATCTGGTGGCCGGCGGCGCGCGGGAGATCGTTCTCCTTGGGCAGAACGTGAACGCTTACCACGGGCTTGATGCCGCTGGCCGGCCGAGCACCTTGAGCCGTCTGATCTATGCGCTGGCCGACGTGCCGGGGCTGATGCGGCTTCGCTATACGACCTCGCATCCGCTCGAACTCGGCGAGGACCTGATTGCCGCCCATCGCGATGTGCCGATTTTGATGCCCTTCCTGCACCTTCCGGTGCAATCCGGTTCGGATCGCGTTCTCCGCCTCATGCAGCGCCGCCACACCGGCGATCACTACCGCCGTCTCGTCGACAAACTTCGTGCCGCGAAGCCCGATCTCGCCATTGCCTCCGATTTCATCGTCGGCTTTCCCGGCGAGACCGAGGCGGACGCCGCTATCCTCCAGGACTTCCTCGTCGCTGCCCGGCTTGATGCGATCGGCATCTTCGGCTATTCCGACGAGGACGGTACCGAGGCCGCAGGCCTTCCGGGCAAGCTGGCGGATGACGAGATCGCGTCGCGGGTGGAGGACCTCGCCGATCTGGCGGACAGCCTGATGGCCGAGCGCGCGACGGCCCGTGTCGGCACGTCGGTGGATGTGCTGATCGACGAGGTGCTGGCCGACGGCGGGTACCTGGGCAGGGCCGAGCACCAGGCGCCAGAGGTCGACGGGTCCACCGAGATCCGGAGCGGCCGCCGGCTGGCCGTCGGCGACCTTGTCGAAGCGGTTGTCACCGGCAGCGAAGGCGTCGACCTGTACGCCGCTCTGGCGGGGGACGCGGGCGAGCGGTGAACCGGGCGGCACCGGGCTCGGACCGCGACGGCGCTGTCCCGCCGCTCGCCGCCCCGGCCGCCCGTGCCGCGGCGACTACAGGTACGGCAGGCGCGGTGGGCCCGGTAGCGGGGAGCTCGGCACCGCCTGGCCTGGTCAATGTCGCGAACGGGCTGACTGTTGTACGGCTGGCACTGGTGCCGGTGTTCGTGTACTTCCTGCTGGCGGGCGGTAGCGGCGATCGGGTAGTCGCCTTCGTGGCCTTCGCGGTGGCGTCCGTCACCGACCTGCTGGATGGCGAGCTGGCCAGGCGGCGCGGCCTCATCACCGACTTCGGCAAGATCGCCGATCCCATTGCCGACAAGGCGCTGACCGGCTCGGCACTGATCACCCTGTCCGTCCTCGGGGCACTGGCATGGTGGGTGACCTGCGTCATCGTGGTGAGAGAGCTGGCGGTTACCGGCCTGCGG
>JBJKQL010000033.1:0-8432 GCA_046705265.1 Ferrovibrionaceae bacterium | reverse complement strand
CCTGGTCTGTTTCCTCGCCTTCGTTTTGTGGAAAAGCCTCGAGATGTGGCAGAGCCGCGCCGGCCTCGGAAACTCGCCACGCACGGTTCTCGAAGAGCTGGCACGCATTCAATCGCACGACGTCATTTTGCCGACCGCGACCCATGGCCAGATTCGCTTGCGCTGCGTCACTCAGCCCGACGCTGCTCAGGCCGCACTCCTCGATCGCCTCGGCATCGTCTTGCCAAAGCGAATGCGTCTCCAAGAATGCCAACCGCCAGCTCTCGCGATCAGCGCCTGAAGCGAACTCCTCAAAAATGTAGTGCCGACTTTTTGGCCAAGGCCTTGATTCGCCTAGAGCCCATACTCGATTCTGCGCAAGTCGGGTTAGGTTTTTGTTCTTTTGGGCGACGAGGCTCAGGATGCCGGCGAGATCGCCGTGCAGCGTCGCTTCAACCGCACCGCGCTTGGGGCCGGGCAAGAGGCTCACCCTGCTGACGAGGGAGCGGATGATTTCGGCCGCCTCCCGGGCGGCCTGCGGCTCCTGCAGGGAACTCGACAAGTCTTCAAGCTTGGCCCGGTAGAGTTCCACCACGGTGGAGTGAATGTCGGGAAGGTTCGGTGGGGCGTTCACCATGCGGAGCTTGAGTGCGACCTTGTCATGCTCCGGTTTGCCGAGGCGATCGAGCGGGCCGGGATATGATCCCTCGTTTGCAACCGTATCAACGATCTTTTCGATTTGCCGCTCGACACGTTCCAAGGAACGCCTGTCGGACTCCGCGGAAGCGCATCGCTCGCGGTTTAGGCGGATGGTTTCTTCCTGGAATTCGCGCAACGCTGTTGCGGCGGCTTCCGGCGCGACTAGAATTTTCTTGAGACCGTCGAAAATGCGCTTCTCGATCTGATCACGGCGAATCATGTGGCCGTTCCTGCAGGTGCCGCGCCGGAAATGGTTGGCGCAGCCATAGCGGTTATTTTGGGTGATAACGTATTGCCGCCGCATATCCCGCAGCCGATAAGACCGGAAAACAGGAAGCGCTGGCGGTGGAAGGCGTTGAGCCGATTCACGGCCGCCTGCCGCACCCCCGCGGTACTGTTCTGGAACTCAACCGCGAGAGCGGCTTGGCGGCGTTTTGCGGCCTCCCATAGGGAATCATCGACGATTCGCAATTCCGGGACGTTCTGGATGATCCACTCGGCTTTTGGGTTGACGCGGGAAATGCGCCTGCCGGTCTCGGGGTTCTTAACGTAGCGCAGACGGTTCCAGACCAGCTTTCCGATATAAAGCTCGTTATTGAGGATGCCCGTCCCGCGCGAGGCGTGGCCGCGGATCGTGGTATCCATCCATGTCCCACCCTGCGGGACCAGCAATGTGTTCGGCATTCAGGGCGCGGGCAATGGCACGCGGCGACATGCCTGTCGCGAATTCACGGAAAATGCGGCAGATGATCCGGGCCTCGGCTTCGTCAATTGTGCGCTCGCCGCGAATAGGCTCCCCCCTGGCGTCAAGCTTTGTAACGGCGCGGTAGCCATAGCAAAGACCGCCACCGGATTTCCCTTGTTCGACCCTGCCACGAATTCCCCGCCGGGTTTTGTCGGCAAGGTCCTTGAGGAACAGCGCATTCATTGTTCCTTCGAGCCCGACATGCAGGTGCGAGATTTCGCCCTCGGATAGCGTGACGATTTTGATACCGGCGAAGCTCAGGCGCTTGTAAACGCCCGCGACGTCCTCTTGGTCGCGGCTGATGCGGTCCAGAGCCTCGGCCAGGACGATATCGAAGATTCCACGTGTGGCGTCGCCCAACAGGGTTTGAATTCCGCGTCGGATCAGGCTGGCACCAGACACGGCGCGATCGCTATAAGTCTCGACTACGTGCCATCCCTCTCGTTCGGCCCGTTCATGGCAGAGACGGAATTGATCCTCGATCGAGGCATCCCGCTGAATGTCCGAAGAATAGCGAACATAAAGTGCAACGCGGATCATCGGTCGATCCCTCCTAGGGAAAACCACCATACCTTAAGTCCAAGGATCGAGAATGGATTTAAGCGATGTTTCGAAGTCAGAAACGTTGTGAGTCACCAGCGTCAGGCTGTGAACCTCAGCGGTCGCCGCAATAAATGCGTCCATCGCCTCGATGGGCCTGCCGGCGGCCTCGCACCGTGCGAACACTCGGCCGCACGCGTCAGCCACTGCGGCATCAATCGGCAGGACCCTGGCCTCGAAACGCCGCGGCAATTCCTCACGGAGCCACAGATCGAGTTGCCGCCGCTTAGCGCCGATCGGCAATCGGTCAACACCATAGCGAAGTTCGGCCAGCGTGACGGCGCTGAGAAACACGCGGTCTTCGTCTATACCGTCCATCCAGGCGATGAGGCCGGGATTGGGTCGAGGCTTGACCCATTCCGATATTGCGTTGGTATCGAGTAGAAAGCTCACAGGTCGACTCGGCGGAGCCGACCTTTGGTACGCTTGACCTTGATCTCGGAGCCTCGGAGTGGGGAGTTGGCGAAAAATTCTGCGAGATTACCGATGCGTTTGGTTTTGCGCTCCCATTCTTCCGCCGCCACCAGCACTGCGGCGCTACGGCCGTGCTTGGTGATGGTTTGCGGTCCTTTCGTACGGGCCTGATCCAAAACCTCGCTGAATTTTGCCTTCGCTTCGGCGACGGTCCAAGTGTCTGCGCGCATGGTTTATACCCTCCATCAATCCACTATGGTCATAATAGTCAAATACTGCGAAAAGGCAATGCGCTCAACACTACTGTTATTCGGCGTGCAAAAATGACCCCCGATTGGAATGCGCCCCTTGGGGTGGACAGAACGAAGGGATTGAATTGACCGGTGCTGATGGGCTTTCGGAGGAAGGAAGCCATGAGGAAGCATCGAAGCCACAGCGTTGCGTTCAAGCGGCAAGTCGCGGAGGAATATCTGGCGGGAGAGACGTTGCATGCGCTGGCCTCGCGTAAGCATCCGGCCAGAACCGCGGTGAGGTGGCGAGAGTCTTGCCCGGTATTTGCAGGATGGTTTGTGGGGCGGCTAGGCGGCCAGGGTTTCGGCGGCCCGGTTTTTCTTCCAGTTCCAGGGCATCAGTTCGTCGAGCCGCTGTGCCGGGTGATCGGCAATGCGGGCGAGGACGTCGGCGAGCCAGGCCTGCGGATCGACGTTACTCAATCGACATGTCGTGATGAGCGTAAACATCACCGCGGCGCGCTCGCCGCCGCGATCGGAGCCGGCGAAGAGCCATGAACGGCGACCGAGAGCCATCGCCCGTTCATTCTGCCCATGTCGGGCATGAGATAGAAGTTCAGTACCGCTGGCATCCCTATTTTGGCCGAAAGGTTCTCATACGGCAGATCGAAGATCGGGCCGACGGTCGATACGTCAAAGTGCAGGATCCGGCGGGAATCGTCGTACTGATCCCGGCCTGGATGCTCGACCCGGTGACGTGTGGCGCATTTGCGCTTGGTCCGCCACGAGTCGATTTCGCGACGCTGATCGAGTTGGCGAAGTTACTGATTGACGCCCCCCTGGACAAGGTCTCCACAGAAGAGACCACGATCTTCCAGGAGCAACACAATGAAGTCGCTCGAAGCGCCTGCCATGGCGTCGCATCACGGTCAGCTAAACTTGGTGTTCGATTCGCAGCGGCTCGAGGAATTGAACCCGAGGGACCGGGACAGGGCGAGGCTGGCCTTGGCGCATATTTTGATGGAGGTAGCAGGCCTCATCGTCGAGGAGCCCGGCGATGACAGGCACTGATCTTCTCCCAGCCAGCGTGCTCAAACGCAAAGCGGTAGTCTACGTCCGTCAGTCGACGCAATCCCAGGTCATGACGAACCTCGAAAGCCAGCGACGGCAATATGACCTTGTCGAGGTTGCTCGCCAGCGCGGCTTTGTGGATGTCGAAATCATCGATGAAGATATGGGCCGATCGGCGAGCGGGACGGTCTCCAGGCCCGGCTTCGACCGATTGGTTGCCTGGCTTTGCGCCGGCAAAGTTGGCGCCGTCGTTTGCTTCGATGCGTCGCGCCTCGCCCGCAATGGCCGAGATTGGCATCATCTGTTGGAGCTATGTGGGCTCGTGGAGGCCCGCGTCATTGATCAAGATGGTGTGTATAACCCGTGTCAGCCAAACGACCGATTGCTCTTGGGCATGAAGGGTAGCATCAGTGAGATCGAGCTGGGCGTTCTCCGTGCCCGCATGCTGGATGCCGCCCGTTCGAAGGCACGACGCGGCGAGTTGAGATTGTCGGTGCCATTCGGCTACGTATGGCATCGCGATATTGGGCTCGGCCTCGATCCCGATTTGCGCCTTCAGGAAGTCATTCGGATTGTCTTCTCGCGCTTCCGCCAATTGGGTAGCGCCCGCCAAGTGCTTCTGTCGATGACGGCAGATCGGATTCACTTTCCACGGCCGTCCGACGAGGGTCGAATGACCCGAATCGAGTGGATGCCGATCCGCTACAGGAACGTAATTTCCATCCTGAAGAACCCCTTCTATGCCGGCGTCTACGTGTATGGCAAAAGTGAGAAGCGTCCCGAGATCGTCGATGGTCCTGCACGCAAGAGTTACAGGCACGGCAAGCCGATCGGCACTTGGGAGGTGATGATCAAGGATCATCACGAGATCATCGCCGCCCTCGTCCAGGAAAATTCCGGTCGAGAGACAGACTTGGGCTTGAGACGGTATGCGGTCAATGCCAATATTCTAGTCCTATCAGTAGCTTACGGCGTACTATACCGCACGACAGGCGGTTCGGGAGGCTTACAGAGCGCTCGGGGATACAAAAGATGGTCCCGAAATTTTTTGCACTGGCCCTTGATATGTACGCCGGATTGGCGTACTTATCCAGCAATAACGACGTTAGGAGCGTCAGATGAGCCAAACTGCTGAAGTGAAACGAGACCGCATGCACCTGCGCTTGGACGCAAAGGCCAAGCGCACACTTGAGCGGGCGGCAGCCTATGAGGAAACGAGCGTGAGCGATTTCGTGCTCGCTAACGCGGTGGCCGCAGCGGAGCGTGTGATCGACTCGCACGAGAAGATCACCCTTTCGGCGAAGGATTGGGAAGTCTTCTATGACGCGCTGGTCAACCCGCCGGAACCGAACGAGAAGCTGAAGGAAGCCGCGCGCCGGTATCGTGAGCGTGTCGGTGAATGAACCTGCCTTGGTTATCGAGCCGCTCGGCTCGCACCATGACCGTGCGGCTTTCTCCTGCGGAGAACCAGCTCTCGATTCCTACCTTCAGCGGCAAGCGTCTCAGGATATCCGGCGGCGTGTGGCCCAGGTGTTCGTCGCTCTCGGCGACGCGCCAGGGAAGATTACCGGCTATTACAGCCTGAGCGCCGCCAGTTTCCAGAAGGAAGAATTGCCGCCGGCCTTGGCGGAACGGCTCCCCCATTATCCCGTGCCGGCCGCGATCCTGGGGCGTCTCGCCGTCGATCGTGCATGCCAAGGGCAGGGCCTCGGTGAAACCCTGCTGCTCGACGCCATTCGCCGTGTTGTCCGGGCGAGCGCGACGCTTATGGTCTACGCCATCATCGTGGATGCCAAGAACGATGGTGCGGTGGCGTTCTACGAGCGTTATGGCTTCCGGACTTTTGCCAGCATACAACGCCGCCTCTTCCTGCCGCTGGAAACCTTCGAGAAACTCGGGCTGTAGCTGGATCAGGCAGGGCTTCTCCAAGCCCCGATTTTCCATTTGTGCTTGGCGAGCTTTTGTCGGACCGGTTGAGGCGGGCTGTCAAGGCCGCAGCCGCGCCTTGCGCGGTGGCGCGAAGCGCCAGCCTTGACAGTCCGACGCGGCCCGGCAGGCTTGCCGGCAAGCACAAATGGAATTCCAGCGCCGCAAGTCGGCGGACCGAAGGCTCAAGCCTTGTGGGCCTTGTGGGCCTTGTCCGCCTCGGGCAGCTCGTTGTCGTCGTTGTCCGCGCCCTTGGCCATCATCTGCGCGACCGTGAGTGCGAGAGCGCGTCCATAAGTTGGGAGTGCAACAACATGCCTATTGGAGGCGAACGGTGACGGCAGCAGTCAATCTATCGGCTTTATTCCGCCTCCTCCGGTGCTGGGCTGTCGCCGTCATTGCCGTGGTGGTGCTTGGCAGCTCGCAGCCGCTTGCCTTGGACCAGCAACGGGCGGCGATGCTGTTTCAGGGACATGATTGGCAGGCGCTGGCGCGGCTGGCCCATGCTTCGGCCCGGACCGATCCCAAGGACGGCATGGCCTGGTATTATCTTGGCATCGCCGAGAACGGCTTGGGCCGCAAAGCGGGGGCGGCGTCCGCATTCGAGAAAGCCCTGCCGAACATACCGATCTATCTCCATTGCCGTTGTCGTTCGCTGCCGGCGGCGGTGTGTCGTCGGCCGCGCGATCCTCGTCCTCGATCATCGCCGCCCTCGTCCAGGAAAATTCCGGTCGAGAGACAGACTTGGGCTTGAGACGGCATGCGGTCAATGCCAATATTATGGTCCTATCAGTATCTTACGGCGTACTACAGCGCACGACAGGCGGCTCGGGGTGCCTCCAGGGTGCTCAGGGGATACGACGGACGGCTCAAAAAATTTCTGTTCACGTTCGTTGCTTTCCGGCTGTCCTGATCGCATCGGCAACGACCCCTAACGGAAGGATGAGCTTGAGCGGGTCGTCCAACAGAGGCAGAGCGCCGAAGCGCTCATACCAGCGCGCCGCTTTGTCGTCCTTCGCGTCGATGGCGAGCGCGACGCCGCCGACTTGTGATGCGACGGCGAGCGCCCGCTCTCCGCCCGCTAGCAGCAAATCGCCACCCAGCCCTTGGCCCTGCATGGACCGATCGACGGCCAAGCGCCCCAGCCGAAAGACCGGCACGTCGTAACGGCCGAGCTTTCTGGTCAGGTTCGCCGGTACGCGAGCAAACTCGATGGAGCCTGGACTAATCGAATAGAAGCCAAGCACGCGCGCGGGCTCCGCGGGCGATACCGCGACGAAGGTCTTGGCGCCGCCGGATTCGTGGTTCTGCCGGGCATAGCGGCTGAGGTATTCGTTCAGGTCCGTCGCGCCGCAATCGAAGTGCTTGCGGTCGTGCTGCCGGCCGATAGGCTCTTCGCGCCAATCCACCGACAGGATCAGGTCCGGGCCACACGGCGGCGCGCGGCGGCCATCAGGGCAGGGGTTGGCTTGGGCGGATTCTCCAGAAGCTCTAGCACACGCACGGTATCGCGTTCGCTGAGCACGATGCGTTCGGCCCGATCCACCACGTCGCGGGCGGTGGGCAGCACGTTGCGCATGATGAAGCTGGTCACGTCGAGCCGCTCATAAGCAGCGGCTTGTGCCAGTAGCCGCTTTTCGTCCTTGGTGGCCCGCAGCTCGATCCTTTCTTCGCGGGCTGTTGTGGTTGCCGGCATGGCAGCCTCCATATTCTCCATTTACGTACGTACTATATCCGTACAGATGAGCGAAAGTCAATGCCGAGAGTTTCCAGTTGGTCCCAGGGCCTCCCAAGCCCTGATTTTCCATTTGTACTTGGCGAGCTTTCGCCGGGCCGGTTGAGGCGGGCTGTCAAGGCCGAGAGCCGCGCCTTGCGCGGTGGCGCGAAGCGCCAGCCTTGACGGCCCGACGTGGCCCGGCAGGCTTGCCGGCAACCACAAATGGAATTCAGCGCCGCAATCAGGCGGCGGGCCGAAGGATCAAGCCTCGTTGGCCTTGTCCGCCTCGGGGGGCTCATTATCGTTGTCCGCACCCTTGGCCATCATCTGCGCGGACAGAATCGAGAAACGCCTGGAACCGCTTCTCGGCCAGCGCCTTCGCGTCCTCACCGGGCGCGGGCAGGGCGGCGGCATAGATCAGTTGGCGGCGCATGAAGCGATAAAGGCTGTGGTTGATGACGACGCATTCGTTGCTGGTCGTGCTCACCTCGCGGGCAAGGCGATCCAGCTTTGCGTTCACCCGGTCTTCGGTCTCAGATGCCGATCGCCGGTTCATGTAGGCTTCGACCATTTCCAGCAGCAGGTCGGATCGCGAGCGCTTCTGCCTCTTTGCCATCGCGGTCAGCTGCCGGCTCAACTCGTCGGGAAGGAATTGAGCGCGGTGACGCTATTTGATGGAACGGTTTTCACGATCGGTGATGGATGGGTGGCGTCGTTGATCATGGCGAGACGGCCGGATTGTTCGTGGACAAGGCTCAGCGAGCGGCGGCGGCGCGACGTGAGGTATGAGTCTCTGGTTTGCCGTAGACCTGGAAATAGAGCTTCTCGTCGAGGATTGTGATCTCACGCTGAGCCGCGCTCATGAGGAGTTCGGCGGCCATGGAGAGCAGGATGCGGAAGTTGCCGGCGGCGTGATCGACGAGGGTGTGGCGCAGCTCGGGTGTCATGAGGCTGGCGTTGCCGGCGGCGGCGATGAGGTGCTCGAGGCAGGCCAGCAGGTCCTCGCGGGTGGCGACTTCGGTAGCGAGCCGGGTACGGATGCGCGAGCCCA
>JBJKQL010000032.1:0-4520 GCA_046705265.1 Ferrovibrionaceae bacterium | reverse complement strand
CGCATCCAGCCTCGTTCAATTGTCGTCTCCTGCGGGCGCCGTCAAGGATCCGCTTCGCCGGGCTGCGCGCGCCCTTGACCGCCCCCGCCGGACCGAACACCTACCCACTCGTTTTTCAAAAGAGGCATAAAGTCTATTTCTTGAGATTAGGCTTGACTATGGTTGGGCGCATCGCCTTGGCCAAGCGATCCCCTTCTCGGCCAGAAAGATGCGTACTCAGCGCGGGTTCATGCCAGCATTGAGATCAAAAAACTTCATGCGCGTCTCCTGCGGGAAGGCGATGGCACGTTATGGTCGGGCGCGAGGCATGGCCGATCACGGAGGAGGAGGCTGTCGCGGTCTTGTCGAGCCATTGTTCGAGCGAGGGAATGATACGCGCGACGGGCTGAAAACCGTGAGTGACCAGGGCGGACTGGTTATCGCCGCCTTCGCCGACGATCAGCGTCGGGAAACCCCGGATGCCGGCCGACTGTGCGACCGCAAAGTCGCCGCGGGTTTCCTCCCCGGCCGCTTCGCTGCCGAACTCGCTGCGAAAGATGGCTTCATCTATACTGAACTCGGCGGCAATGCCGGTGAGCGTGTCGGTATCCGTCACGTCACGATTTTCCGCGTAGAAGGCGCGCTGGATGCGCCGCAGTGCCGCGAGGCCGGTCGCCATCCCGCGCCGCCGCAGCACGACCACGGCGCGGCTCGGCGGCTCCGTGTCGTAGACGAAACGCTCGCGATCGAAGAAGGCGAAGTCGAACGGCTGGCCGGATACTTCGTGGACGTGCTCCCATTGCTCGCGAACCTCACGCCGGCCCTCCGCGGTCATCGGGTCCGCGGTCCACGGGCGAAGTCCTCCCATGATCAGACGGATCGGCAGCGTCGGTCCGAACCTCTCCTGGATCGTCTCGATCACCGGCGATAAACCCCAGCACCAGGAGCACATCGGGTCGGCGAAATATACGAGATGAGGCGTGGTCATGGTCGGTTTCCTTCGAGCCGCAACGGATTCTGCTTGATATATCTTGATATATATCGAGTGTTCTATAATATATCCTAGACAAACCGCTTCCGAGCAAGGTCGATGCCGCGAACCCGCACGCTTTCCGACAATGTCGTTCTCGAACGCGCCATCGGCGTGTTTTGGCAGAACGGCTATGCTGGGACCTCGCTGCGCGATCTGACACAGGCGACGGGGCTGAGTTCGGCCGCGCTCTATCATCGCTTTACCGACAAGGACGGCTTGTTCGTCCAAGCGCTGCGGCGCTACGCGGATGAGGGGCTGGTGGAGCGCCTTGACCATCTCTCCGCCGCTGCGGACCCACTCGGCGCGATCCGTGACTTTCTCAACGACCTGATCGCCATATCACTGGCCGACCCGCACCATCGCGGCTGCCTGCTCATCAACACGGTGCTCGACGGTGCGGCGATGTCGAACGAGGTGCGCAAGCTCGTGCGCGCACGCCTCGGCGAGGTCGAGCGCTTTTTTGCCGAGCGGCTGGGGCGGGCCGTCGCAGACGGGATGCTTGATCCGAAGACAGACATTGCCGCGACCGCCACGGCGCTGCTCGGCACGGTTTTCGCCATCCGTGTGATGGCGCGCCTCGACCCCAACCCCAAGCGGCTGCGCGCGCTGGCCGACCACGCCATCGCCAGCCTTTCCAAGCCGCGGAAAGCCCAGAGAAAAAGATCCCGCCGATGATCGACCTCCATTATTGGACGACGCCCAACGGACACAAAGTGACGATCTTCCTCGAGGAGACGGGTCTGCCGTATCGGATCATTCCCGTGAACATCAGCGCGGGCGACCAGTTCAAGCCCGAGTTCGTGGCGATCGCCCTGAACAACCGCATCCCTGCGATCGTCGATACGGCGCCGGCCGGTGGCGGCGCGCCGATCAGTGTCTTCGAGTCGGGCGCCATGCTGCAATATCTCGCCGAGAAGACCGGCAAGTTTCTGCTCGCCGATATTCGCGGCCGAGCCGAGGTCAAGCAGTGGCTGTTCTGGCAGATGGGTGGCCTCGGCCCGATGGTAGGGCAGAACCACCACTTCGTGCAATACGCGCCTGAGAAGCTCCCGTATGCCATCAACGGTTATGTCAACGAGACGAATCGGCTCTATGGCGTGCTGAACAAGCGGCTCGCCGATCGCGAGTTCGTCGCCTGCGACTACTCGATCGCCGACATGGCCAGTTATCCTTGGATCGTTCCACACAAGCGCCAGCAGAAAACTCTCGATGACTTCCCGCATCGGAAGCGCCGGTTTGAGACGATCCGCGCCCGCCCCGCCGTCGAACGGGCCTACGCGCTGGCCGAAAAAATCAACACGGCGCCTGTCGTCAGCGATCAGTCGCGCTTTCTGCTGTTCGGCCAGTCGGCCGCCAACACGACGGGAGCGAAAGCATGAGCGCCGGGCTGCGCCTTTTTGATTTAGCCGGCGCCGACGACGACGTCCGCTTCAGCCCGAATTGTTGGCGCACGCGGCTCGCATTGGCGCACAAGGGCCTGCCGGTAGAGACGGTCGCCTGGCGCTTCACGGAGAAAGACGCCATCGCGCAATCTGGTCAAGGCAAGGTGCCCGTTCTCGTGGCCGGCGATAAATGGCTCTACGAGAGCTGGGACATAGCCGAGTATCTGGAAGACACCTACCCCGACCGTCCCTCGTTGTTCGGCTGCCCCCAAGGCCGGGCAGCGGCGCGCTTCATCAACCAGTGGGCGAACAACGCCCTGCATCCGGCGGTCGCGCGCGTGGTCGTGCCCGATATTCCCGCCGCGCTGCATGAGAAGGATCGCGACTATTTCCGCACGACACGCGAAGCGGCGTTCGGGCGCACCTTCGAGGCGATTGCGGAGGAGCGCGATGAGGCGCTGGCAGCGCTGAACCGGACGCTCGCGCCGCTGCGCAGCACGATCGCCAACCAACCCTTCGTGGCCGGCGCCGCACCAGCCTATCCCGACCACACCGTCTTCGGCGCCTTCCAATGGGCGCGCGTCATCAGCTCCGTCGCACTGACGGCGGCTGACGATCCGGTTTCTGGCTGGGTCGAGCGGATGCTGGACGCTTACGACGGCCTCGCACGCTCGGCGAAGCGGATAGAAAACGTTTAGCCGCAACCTTTCAGTCTTTCGCACTCTCAGGAAAATTACTCATGGATACCACGCACAAGCTGCATCCCGGTCAGCCATTCACCCCCGTCACCTTCCGGCAACTGGACGGCGGCGAGTTCACCTTCGGCGCTCCCGGCGCCTGGCAGGCGCTGTTCGTGATTCGCGGCCAGCATTGCCCGATCTGCAAATCGTATCTCGGCGAAATTGAAGAGCGCCGCTCCGCTTTCGCCGAACTCGGCGTCTCGGTCGCTGCGGTCTCCGCGGACAGCGAAGCGCAGACCCGCATCACGGCAGAGGCGGCGAAGCCCGGCTTTCCGTTGCTCTACGGAATGGAAGAGGCGACGATGAACGCTCTTGGTCTCTACGTTTCGGAGCCGCGTTCGGCTCAGGAAACCGACCATTGCTTCCCGGAGCCAGCGCTACTCGTCGTCAACCCCGAAGGCGCACTGCATCTCGTCGACGTCGCTAACGCGCCGTTCCTGCGGCCTGATCTCGACCGCCTGATGCGAGGGCTGAGCTTTGTGATCGAAAAAAATTATCCGATCCGAGGAACACATCGATGAGAAAGTCGGAAGACATTGACGCGCTCGGGTTGCATATCTCTGCCGCCGAAAATTCCAGCGCAGAACATGAAGTGATTAGTTTTTCCTTGAACGCCGATCCATAGAAAGTATTGACCCATGGCATTTCTTCCATCGTTTACGGATACAGCTAACATACTTCATGTGTTCCGTGCATATCCGGAGACAGCCCGGCCGCTAATCGACATTCACCAGGCTCTGCTTCGTGGGCCGTCACCATTTACCGAAGCAGAGAGAGAGTTGCTTGCGGCATATGTATCGGGACTGAACCGTTCGCGATATTGCTTCCTGGTGCACTCTTCGACTGCGGAACTGCTTGGCATCCCTCAGAATATCATTCAGAAATCCGTGGATGACATAATCACGTCTCCGTTGAGCGCAAAGATGAAGGCTATTCTGATCTATGCGCAGAAACTCACGGAAGCAGCCGATGGAAACACAAAAGCGGACGCGGAGGCGCTGTTGTCTGCAGGGTGGAACGGGGACGCTCTTTACCAGACCGTAGCCATCACTGCCCTTTTCAATTTTATGAGTCGACTAGTCGAGGGCCTCGGGTTGACCTTGTATCAAGAAGAAATTAAATCCGCCGCACGACGCTTCGCTGAGCGAGGCTATACATCGCTTGCGGAAATTTTGCCGCAAAACTGTGAAAACACGCGCGACAGAGACCCCGCCCCAAGAAACGAATAAGCTCCGGAATTTCAAGAGAAAAATAAATTGTGGGTCTTCCGGAAATAGTGTGGGCGATTTGGGGTCATTTTAGAGGGGTGGGAGCATGCAGGTGAGGATCTTGAGCCGGAAATAATCCTCGTCGCGCAGTGCGTATGCCCGGCGTTGGAAGACACGG
>JBJKQL010000031.1:0-11158 GCA_046705265.1 Ferrovibrionaceae bacterium | reverse complement strand
CCGGAGCCACGATTACACCCCCTGAGGGCGAAATCATTAACACCTCGATAACCCAGAGATCCACAGCCCTATCAAGCACTTAACCTCTTGTGGCTGATCGACGTTGGGACAGCCCTGAAGCGATATTAATTAAGCGGACATTATCCCGTTTCTAGCGTGTAAAAATTTCCGACAAACTACACGTTGATTAGGTGGCCATGCGGACGCTTCGCCCGTTTTCTTAGAGGAATTAAGGGGAGCCGAGGCCTCCGGCTTGCACGCCGCGAGGCGGCACGAATGTCTGCTTCAAATCCTCCGGGCCGGCAGACGCCCGTACCAGCAAACGGCCGGAGTGGGATAATCGGAGACAGAGAAAGAGCAGTGGCGCGCAACGACGCGTGCCATGGGATGAGCGGCCATTCATGGCATCACGTTTGCCGGCGCCGTGACGCGTTCCACTTGTCGTCCGCGAATGACCGCAAACCGACACGGAGACATTGGCGGCGCTTTGATCGCCGCCGTCGTGGATCCCTCAACCGATAGCGCCGCGAACGACGGGTTTCTCCCTCTGCCCGACGTGCGTCAATGCCTATCGATCAGGGCTAATACGAGACGTTGGCTACCCGCTAAATGACCGTCGGTTCGTGACCACTTCAGCCTAGACGAAAACCAGGACTATGCCTCCGACGACCGTTAGCACGATGCCGACCAGAAGGCATCGCGTGACAATGACCGAGCGCATTGCCGCGCTGATGCCGAGTGTGACAAAGGGATAGGTCGCGACCAGGGGCGCCACCAACACGACCGAGCCTCGCGACAAGGCAGCGTAGAGAAATAAAACCGCTGTGCCATTGCAAAGCCCGACCAAGCCGAACCATAGCAGGGCTGCAGGCCGCAGAACCAAGGGATTTGATTTCCTGAGCAGGATAGCAGCGGCGACCACTACTACTAGGCTCGACGCCGTATAGCCAATAAAGGTTGCGGCAAAGGGGTTGGGCCAGAGCGCCAAGCCAAATTTTCCGACAGCTTGAACCAAGCCTCTTATCGCCGCCGCGACGATGGGAAGCGCCAATGGCCAGTGTCGCGAGCCAATATTCCGCCGCTTGGGGTCGAAGGCGATCAGCGCAATCCCGGTGACAACAGCAAGGATTGCGGCACCTTGCACCATGGTCGGCTGTTCGCCGAGAAACAGGATTGCCCACGCTACCGCAAATAACGGGGTAACGCTGCCGAGCGTCCCGGTGACGCTTGGGCCAAGTCGACGGTTGGCTTCGAACGTCAGGACGGTGACGCTCGCGGGAAAGAGCGCACCGATGCCGAGAAAGATCATGGCAGCGTCGCCGTTCCAATCCGCCAAGCGCACGGCGAAGGGGGAAAGAAGCCAGAGTAACGAGGCTGCGGTGGGAATGCTGACAAGTGCGCCGTGAAGCGGGTTGGTGTGGCGCAAGCCGCGATGGGTCAGCACAAGGGCAACGCCGAAGAGAATGGCAGCCGTGAGTGCCAACAAGGCAGCGCCAATCAGCACGGCTGGTATGGTCTCCAGCCGCATGCCGTCATGGCGGCCGGTTCCCCAGTTCTGATTTTCCGGTCCCCCTTACTCCGGAGCCCCCGCCGATCGAGCGCCTAGGCGCCGCTCCACGATGGCCCCGCAGCGGCGCCAGGCAATAAGGATTCCGTTCCAGCCGACCGATACCCCTAGAGCGAGCAAAAGCGCCACCGTCGTGCCCATGGGGATGGCGGCGCGATTCAGAGCCAGAAGTGCGACACCATAGCCGCCAAGACCGGGAATGGCGTTGGCGGTAATGGCGGCGGTCGCGGGGCCGCCAATGCGGCGATGAAAGATAAGGACCATGCTGGTCAGAACGACCGGATAGAGGGCAAGGATGCCCGTGATGGTGGGGCCAACGCGGGAACTCACGGTCACCACGGTCGCAACCAGCGCTACCACCATGGCGGCACGGGAGGGCGCATCGTACCAGCGGCGCTGGGTTCGCGGCATCGCCCGGCTTCCGAACCGCCGCGCGAGAAGAAGACAAATCAAAAAGGCAACGACATTAAGGGCCATGCCGCCGGACACACTCCAAGGCAGGGTGTGGCAGAGCAACGCAAAGGCAAGCCAGGTGGCCACCGCCGCCGCTAGGCTTAGGACCAGGCCGCGCGATTGGGCGATCAGGGTATAGGCCGCGCAAAAGGCGATATTGGCCGCATTGATGACGAGGCTTGCTTGCGCGCTCGCTGCGATGAAGGCGGACCCGTGATCAAGCGCGAGAAAAACATAGGTCGGCCCGGCGGAGATCGGAAGGGTTGCCACCATTGCGCCAATCAGCGGTCCCAAGATCTCGACCGCCAAACCTGCCGCTACAACGAGTGCAGCGGTGACCGCCATCCTCATCGCCAAAATCAGTCCGAACACGAAAGTCGGCGACATGCGAAATCCCCTTCTCAGGGCGATTAAAGGCTCTGAGTGCTCCGTAACCTACGAGGATGGTGAAACGTCACATCCCGGATTGCGTGCCGGAGATGCTGGCAGCCGATTGAGAATAGATCAAATGCATAATCATCATTATGATTATGCTCAAATAATATCTAACGAAAGCGCTGCGGCGATACGCTCCTGAAGGTCGGCGATTGCTACCGCCCGCCGCGTGGGAGCTGCCCCCTGCAGCATTGCGATCCGGCCTTCGAGGACGAAATCTGACACTTTCAAGCACTGCAGCCGCCGATAAGAGCCGGCCGCGAGATGCCGCTCGGGGACTAGACCGAGCCCAACACCACGCGCGATTAACGATCGCTGCAGGTCGTAGCCCATGACCTCAGCAAAGACCGTCATCACCATCTTTTCCCGATCGAAAGCGCGTTGCAGGGCGGCACGGTAGCCGCACGGAGCGGGATTCAATACCCAGGCCTCTGCCGCGAGATCGCGAAGACGCAGGCCCTTCTGTCGCACTCTCAAGGGAAGGAAGGCACGCGCGGCAACCACCGCGATGCGCTCGGCACCGATAGGCGTCGCAATGATATCGGACGGCGTCTCATGCCGGTCGGCGGTGAGAGCAACCGCGCAATCGAGCGCGCCATTCCGCACCTTTTCGGCGAGGCGCGCAGACCAATCGGTGCTTACGGTCAAGCGCAGGCCGGGAAACCGGCGCCGAAGAGCCTCGATCGGCGCCGCCAGCACGGCCTCGGCAAGACTATGCGGGATGCCGATCCGGAACTCTCCAGACGGAGGCCCAGCCGGGCCAGCAGCGGCCTTGAGTTCGGCGACAGCCTTGAGCACGCGCCGGCAATAGTCTAACGCCTCCCGGCCGGCCGCGGTCAGGACCGACGGCTTTGCGCTTCGATCGAGGAGTGCGGCACCGCCCATCAGCGCCTCGAATCGCTGCAGCCGCCGTGTTACCGCCGGCTGAGTCAGCCCGAGGCGGAGCGCGGCTCGATTGACCGAACCGGCCTCAGCAACCGCAATGAAGGCCTCGATGTCTGCGAGGTTCATAACAGGGAAGCATAAAGGCAACACTATTATAAAGCTATGGCACTAACCGTCCGGCAGACAAGAGGGCCTGCTCGATAGGTTGTGCCTGTAACAGCGGCTTCGCGCCGCAAGGGATCGTCGGTACGGAAGCTTCTCGGCGCAACGCAGCTTAGGGATGCAGCGCGATTGAGGCGAAAGCAAAGGCCTACATTACGACACCTTATTTGCTTTCAGGAACGCCACACGGCTAATACGCGAGAGGAAATCTGATTCGCGCCTTCGGGCTCTCCCCGGAAACAGTTCCGTACAGACCGTTTCGAGGAACCTATCAACGGCATGCTTCTGGCTCCCGATTTCAAGGAGTGTGAGTCGGCACCGGGGTCGGACCCCTCTGGCTGCCAGCAGCTACGTATTGAAAACGATAGAGAAAGCCGCTCGAGGTAGGGCCCCAGGCGGCGCCGGTCGGGACCCCCATGACAAGTCAATTTCTTTAAATAGATCAGAGCATTCTCGGAGAACCCGGCGGGGTTCCTGGACCGCGCTGTTTCACATGTTAATCGGCGTCCATACATGCACGCCGATTAGGAGCTACCCTCGACGCCACTCGACAAAAATCACGATTGCACAAAAACAACGTTCTGCCGTTTGGCAACCAGCGCACGCAAATTCCGACAGTTTTCGGCGACCACGCCTTCGCCGGGGTCTTCTGCTGCTACTTTCATGGCAACGGCCGCACGTGCTACAGCCTCGGCCACGCGGGGATACAGAGTCTCCGAAAAAGGCGTAGGCAGAATTCTGTCATGCCTCAACTCTGAGCGCGGCACGTCGGCTGCAATAGCCCGAGCCGCTGCCAGGCACATTTGGTTATTGATCTCCGTCGCTCTGACGTCTAGCGCACCCCGGATTAAGGCCGGAAAAGCAAGCACATTGTTGCACTGGTTGGGAAAATCGAACCGCCCGGTTCCTACTACTGCTGCACCAGCGGCCTCCGCCTCAGATGGCATAATTTCTGGCTCTGGATTCGCGAGTGCAAAGACGATGGGGGAGGATGCCATAGAGCGCACCATATCTCCCGTGACGATTCCCCCAACAGACAAACCGATGAAAACATCAGCGTCTCTGAGGGCAACCGTTAGATCTCCGCTAAGATTGTTGCGATTTGTTCGCTGCGACAAACTGTTGAAATGGGGAACGTCGTAAGTGGTGTTGCGATGTAATATGCCTTGGCGATCGACCATTATCAGATCGCCGAGACCAAGCGTAAGCAACAAGTCTGCAGCAGCAGTTCCTGCCGCGCCCGAACCATTTATGACCACGCGTTGACTTTCTAACTTTTTACCCGTTACTTCCAGAGCGTTTATTAGGGCAGCCACGACCGCAGTAGCCGTGCCATATTGATCGTCATGTAGAACGGGGATTGAGAGCCGCTCCCTCAGTCGCGCCACGACCTCGAAGCACGCGGGCGCTGCAATATCCTCAAGGTTTATGGCACCGAAGTTCGGCTCGAGTGCAACGATTGCCTCAATAAGTTCTTCCGTGCTCCGGACGCGAAGGCAAAGCGGGACACAATCGACACCCGCGAGCACCTTGAACATTACCGCTTTACCTTCCATTACTGGCCCGGCGGCCATTGGGCCTGCTTTGCCAAGGCCGAGAACGGCGCTTCCATCACTTATCAGTGCGATAAGGTTACCTTTGGCTGTCTGCTCCCAATGTGCTTCGGGTCGCGCCAGAATCTCCTGTACGGCAAATCCCACGCCAGGGGTATACGCAGCTGCCATTTCCTCTAGAGAGCGGACAACGACCTTGGGAAGGATTTCAATCTTTCCATGCCCATAGTAGACGTCTCTTCCGAACGACAGTGCTCGTTCTTTCATACCGTTACTGGTTGACATGCCACCCCCTCCGCAACAACAGCGTCGACTTTGAAACCACGCCCTTAACTGCTCTCGCGCCTCGGTACTCAGCTATTTTTTAAAGCCGTCTTACGCCGGTCTCGGCCGCACGGAGCCGCGATAATGGTAACGGCTCCATTGACGATAATCTGGGAGAGCTCTCCAATTCCCATAGGATCGAAAGCGTCGTGGAGTAGCGTAAGTATCAACGCGCGGAGTTGAGTATGATATAAACCGACGACCACGCCAGAGAGGGACGTGCCGATGACGACTATTTCCGCCAGCATGTGGAGAACCGGATTGGAGCCGAGTGTCGGACCGGGCGCCAGCCCAGCCACTGAATACGTTCCTGCGAGACACGCTATCACCTAGATACGATATGCGATTTCTCCCTACCGCACCTTCGGTCAAATAACAGGACCCCTAATAAAACTGATGAGGCGGTTTCTCATATTCCTGCGCAACACCCTTTCATCGGGCCTCGTTCCTTGAGCGGCCGGGGTGGTCCATACGTCCACATCTGAGATCGGCCTTTCACTTTACAACCCCTTTGCGCTGGCCCATCATGACAACCGCAGCGGCCACAATGATTACCGCGCCCTTGATGATCTCCTGTGTAAATTCGCCAACGCCGCGCATATTCAATCCATCATCGAGGATCGAAATAATCAGGACGCCCAGTAACGTCCGGTGCACGCCCCCGACCCCGCCTGTCAGCGCCGTCCCGCCCACCACGATCGCGGCAAGGGAATCCAACAAGAAGTCTGACCCTAGGGTCGGTCCTCCAGAACTCAATTGTGCAACACTCAAAAGTCCGGCAATAGCCGAAGTTATCCCCGACAGGATGAACGGATAAACCTTGTAGCGGTCGACAGCCACTCCCGATAATCGAGCAACACGCTCGCTCCCTCCGAGGGCGTACATGTAGTGACCGAATTTCGTCCGAAGGCAGATGAACACACCTATGGCCCACAGCCCAATTCCCCAGAGTGCCACATTGGCGACGGATGGAATGAGTTGCCCGATTGCCAGATTTGAGAACGCCACATTGTCGAATGGCACGGGACTTCCGTTAATCAACAGCAGTCCAATACCCTGAAAGACGGACAGTGCACCTAGCGTTACAATAAACGATGGCACTCGCCCATAGCTGAAGATCATTCCGCTCATTAAGCCACACAAAGCACCCACGGCAACAGCGATTGGAATAACCCCGAATCCGATAGCACTATTCGCTAATAGAACCGCAGTTACCGATCCCGCCAACATGGCAACTGACCCGACCGAGAGATCGATGCTGCCTGTAATCATAACGAGGGTGGCGCCCAGAGACACGAGTAGTAGGGGGCCGGCGGCCTCAGTGAGCGCCAGAAAATTTGCCTGCGTCAAGAACGACTGCGTGGTAGCAGAAAAATAAATTACCAACGCGAGCAGAGCGGCAACAGGAACGACCGATTCGACAAGCGCTCGACGACGCTGAGCACTACGTGACGGCGAGGCGGCTTTAGGTTTAACTGCCTCTAAAACGCTCTCCATCCTGCAGACCTCCCTCAGTGGCCAGGTGGGGTTGGTGATATTGTGCCAGCCTCACGCGTTACTGCATTATCTTGAAAATCCTCAGGCTGAAGACCCGACCCGCCCAGCATCATATGAATTAGGTCGTACTCCGACGGCATTGAAATGCCGGAGCACTGCGCAACCCTAGCCACCTTTCCTTGAGCCAGGACCACGATCCGATCCGACAATCCGATCACTTCGGGAAGGTCATCACTGATCAAAAGAATGCTGGCTCCCTCCCCGGCCAATGTGCGAAGCACACGATGTAATTCAGCCTTCGTCTCAGTATCAACCCCACGAGTAGGATTTTCCATGATTAGAACCCGCGGTGACCGCCTCAGGAACTTGGCAAACAAAACCTTTTGCTGGTGCCCGCCGCTCAGCGTCTCACACGCAGAACGCGGACCGCGGGCACTGATACGAAGCCGCGCCATCCAGTTAAGAACATCCCGCAACGCTGCCGCAGATTTGACAATGCCCACTCTATTGGAAAGCTGGTCATGTAAAGAAGCCAGTGTCACATTCGAGAGGATGGAATCTTGCAATAGAAGCCCATCAAGCTGGCGGTCACCAGGCATATAGACGACCCCACGAGCCATCATTGTCCGAACTGTGGGTCGCTCGGCAACCCCATCAACCAAGATGGTTCCGTGGGAACTTTTGGCACTTCCGATGATCGCGGGACCAAGAACCTCCTTGCCGGAACCCGCCAAGCCACACACCCCGACAATCTCATGCGCTTCTAGCTCAATAGACATGTCTGAAAGTACGCCAGGTACCGACAACCCACGGACCGACAGCCTTGTAGTCTCGGGCCCTTTCGTTGGCTCGCGTCTGGCCATAGGGTCCAAAGCAATGCTCTCGCGACCCACCATGAGGCTCCGGAGCAATTCCGGTGTTGCCCTATCGGACGGCATGTTCTCTACCATGCGTCCGTCTTTCAGGACATAAATGCGATCGGTGACAGCAAAGATTTCCTCAAAGCGATGCGAGACGAAAACAAACGCAGCCTCGCCCTTCAATCGCCTGACGAGATCAAGCGTGGCCTTTTCGTCGGTCGCATCAAGGGCCGTCGTGGGCTCATCCAACAATATTATTGGGTGAGGGATCTTAAGGAAAAAGCTCAAGGTTGTCGCACGCGCGATCTCAAGGGCCTGTCGTTGTGCGAGGGTCAACTCATCCGTCTTACGTTCAACGTCGATGTCGAGGTGTGCTTCCTTTAGGATCTGCTCGGCCGCTCGCCTCATAGCGCGCCGATCTAGTACTCCACCAAACCTTTCAAAACGCGCCTCATGCGAAAACAAAAGATTCTCGTACACCGCGAGATTGGGGATAAGCGTACTCTCCTGAAATACCCGGAACACACCATTGCGATTTGCATGATGGTAACTGGGAAAGTGTACAACCTTATCATTCACGAGCACATCCCCGCGGTCTGGCCGCATGACCCCAGAGAGAATATTCAAGAGCGTGCTCTTCCCCGCACCATTCTCGCCGACTAACCCGACGACTTCGCCGCGTTGTACCTCGAAGTCCACTTGGTCGAGTACAACGCTTCCAGAGTATGACTTAGAAATCCCCCGCGCCACCAAAAGACGGGGCATCGACATTCCGCTTTTTCCTTTCTGCCACCTAGGCCGGTGACGGTCCTAGCACATTGTGCTTGTAATGGGCCTTGTATTCCTGAGCCACTTTCTCGAACAAGCCCGACTTCTTGGCGTGAACAAATTCCGCGGGCGGTTTCCAGCCCTCTGGCTTCTTGTTACCACCCCACAACGTCTCAAGATTGGCGTCCGGATAGAGAAGAAACTGTGGGTCCCAGTCGTGGGGATGAAGAACGTGTGACATCAGTTTTGCGTCGAACGGCGGCTTCTTCCCATGGACGTATCGGGCGAGGTATGGCTCGACATTGGCCTTCGTGAGGATTATGGACCGCCACTGCATCATGCGTTCGCCGTCGTTTGGTTTCCAGCCATGCAGTACATCGAAAAGGCGAGTCTCTAAAAGATACCCGGCGTATGCTGGCACGTTTCCCGTGGAGCCCAGTTGCGTTCCATCCTTGATACGCTCCGCCCCTAGGTCCGTTCCATCCGCACCTACCACTAAGATGTCTTTGCCAGGCGTCTTCCCTGCTGCCCGAATAGCCGCGACAACGCCAGTTGCCTCGTCATCGTTCTGTGCGATACACCCGCGAATGTTTGGGTACCTTGCAAGCAGCGTTTGCATGGCCTTTTGGCTATCTTCAGAATTCCAATTTCCCGGGAGTTGTCCCATTAATTTGATCTTGGGGAACTGTTTAAGGACCGCGTTCGCGCCGTTTGTTCGAATCGTGTCTGCCGTATTTCCCGGCACCCCCGTCACACGCACGATCTCGCCCTCACCTCCCAGGGCCTCGCACAAGACGCGCACAACGTCGCCTTCGACGTGGAATTCGTCCGGTTGTGCATAGAGCGTCCAATAGGGGCCGGCTTCCCACGGAGTAAACCAGGGCAACGTTCCCCACACGTTGTCCATGTAAACCTTTCTTTGATTCGCAATCCGGGAAATCTCGCGAATATCTCCCCCATCGGGCGAATGAACCATGACCGCTCTGGTACCACGCGCCACCAGACTGTTAAATTGATTGAGCTGAATTTGGTCGTTCAGCTGCCCGTTTAGTCCGACATATGAAAATCCCAGCTCCTTTGCGACGTGCTGCCCCGCTTCGTTCATTAGAACGTCGTACTGCAGCTGGTTAGTCATAATCAGAAAGCCAAGTCTTCCGTTGTCGGAAAGCAACCCCGCAGAGCCACCAGCGGCCCACGAGCGACCCGCACCTGCAGCCAGCGCACCCATCACACCGAGACCAGTAGTTATAAGCCGCGCAGCGTCTCGTCTTGTCACCCGATGCGTGTCGAGCCGATCAAGGACCGCGTCAACGCCCGCCCTGCTCTCGACGTCCGCTATTACCTCATGTTCCCTGCTCATACCTGTGCCTCCCTTATCTGGCGAAATGATTGAAGTCGTCAAATGACTGCAACAGATTCGGTTCGTATTTCGACTCCCGTCGTCTGGTCACCGTCTGAAACTCACCTTGGTCCTGCGTTCTCGCTTACTCTTTCGAGACAAAGTGCACGGTTGCTTTTTCCTTCACGCGCTCAACGCGGCCCTGTTCCATGAGCCAAAGAAGGTGCGTCTGAATGCACGCCTCCGCATAGCAGTGCCGATCCCCCTTTCCAGTCGAGACGGTATAGTTGAGATCGGTTTTGACGGGCATAACCTCGGGACGGAGCTCGCTGATTGTCACTGGTCGCTTTTCTCTTCCAAGACAGAACAGGATTCGCTTCTGCGTCTCCCTTTGCTGCGTCTGCATGTGAAGAAGCCGGCGCCGCGAACTCGGCGCTGAATAGGCTGAAAGCCCGTGGCCTTCGAGTAAAAGCGCGGGCTTGTAATCGAGGCAACGCTGGATCGACTGCGCATGCGCCTTGGCATCGCCGATTGGGTACGGCCCAAGCGGCGTCGGATAGTGCATCAGGTCGCCTGGGTACAACGTTTGCGTATTAGGGTTCCATAGCCCGATATGGCCCGGGCAATGACCAGGCAGGTGCACTACTTCGAGCTTTAGGCCACCGACTTCCAGAATGTCACCATCCATAACTGCCCTATCCACCTCGACTGGAAAATTCCAGTACTTGCGGACGACGTCGGGGTCGGAGAGCCCGAAGCTTTCACCCGGCGCAAGATTGAAATCCTCCAACATTGCTTCCGGCGTAGTGCCAAGGCGCGTAATGTTTTCGCGGCGAGTCACGATCATCGGATCCTCGATGATCGGTTGATCCAGTGGGTGGCAGACGACTTGAGCGCCATACCGCTTTTTCAACATCGCGGCATTGCCAACGTGGTCGTAATGAAAATGAGTAATGAATATGTACTTGAGAGAATTTTTTTCCTTGTCCAACAACTCGACAAGGAAATCGCCCATGCCATTGGCATATTCCGGCAATGTCCAGTTGCCACTATCGACGAGAAGGTTTTCACCCTTCCCTCGAATCAGATACACGCCACTTTGGACGTAGCCGTCCAATTCATCTTCAGCGAAGGGCCCGTGAATTCCAGGAACGCCCCATCCGTCAGGTGTTTCAGCCCAAAAGAAGATCATTGCTTCGCTCCCTTTGCTTTTCTTTCTCGTGGCTTTGTCGACCTAACAACGACTGAAGCTCAAGGTTAGTCGGCCTCGGGTTTTGCATTTCGGAGGCCGTACCGTTGGAATCGGACATCGGCG
>JBJKQL010000030.1:0-54296 GCA_046705265.1 Ferrovibrionaceae bacterium | reverse complement strand
GGCGGATCGTCGAATCGCGCCGCATCGGCGGCAAACCCCGCCCCGTGCCCGTGCTCTATCTCGGCAGCGCCGACGAGCTCTTGAACCGGCTCCTCCAAGCCCCTCAAGGCGAGCTGCGGATCCGCTCCTTCCAGCATGGCGATGTCGCGGCGCTGAAGGCCGCGGCGGACCGGCTCGGGGTGGTCGAGATCATCGATCGGCACGTGCCCGAGAGAGCCCGAGGGCTCTCCGTCGGCACGACGCTGCTGCTGGCGGCGCTCAATCGCGCCAGCCGCCCCCGCTCCAAGCGCGGCTGGGCCGCCTGGGCGCAACAGACCTCTCTGGCTCAGCTCTTTCCGCGCGTTCAGCTCGGGCAGCTGACTTCACAGTTCTTCTGGGACCAAATGCACTGCGTGACGCTCGACGCGCTGCGCGCCATCGAGGACGAGCTCACCCAGGTCATCGTGCGCGAGCTCGGGATCAAGCTCGACACCCTCTTTTACGATGCCCCCAACTTCTTCACCTTCATCGCCTCGAGCAACCGCCGGCCCGAGTCGCCGCAGCGCGGTCACTCGAAGCGGAAACGCTCGGACCTGCGCCTCGCCTTGCTGGTCTCTCGGGAAGGGCACATCCCGCTTTGCTCGCAGGTCTATGAAGGCAACCGTGTCGATGTCCGCTCCTTCCCCGGCTCCCTGACGCTCATCCGCGAGCGCTTGGCGAAGCTTTCCGTCGACGTCGATCACATCACCCTGGTCTACGACAAGGGCGATCTCTCCAAGGCCAACCAGCGCCTGGTCGATCAGGCTGCCCTCAGCTATGTCGCCTCCCTGGTCCCGGCGCAGCACCCGCAGCTGCTTCAGATCCCGCACAGCCAATACCAGCGCCTCGAGAGCCCGCGGCTCGGGCAGATCCCGGTGTTGCGCCTGGAGCGGGAGATCTGGGGCAAGCGGCGCACGGTGCTGCTCTTTATCAGCGAGCAACTGCGCCAAGGCCAGATCCGCGGCCTGATGCAACACGTGAAGAAAGCCACCCGCGCCCTGGAGCGCTGGAAAACCGAACTCGCCAAACCACGCTCCGGGCCGCGCACGCCCGAAGCGGCGCAGCGGCAAATCGACGCCATCCTCTCGGGCCAGCACGTCAGCCGCGTGCTCAATGCTGACTACCATCCCGCCCGAGAAGGCGCCGATCGACTGCACTACCGGATCGACACCGCCGCCCTCGATGACTTGGCCGACGAACTCTACGGCAAGCGCTTCCTCATCACCGATCGCAACGAGTGGTCAGACGAGCAGATCCTGCTCGCCTATCGCGGCCAGAGTGAAGTCGAGGAGGCCTTTCGCCAATCGAAGGACGACGACCACATGGCGGTGCGCCCGCAGTATCATTGGACCGGTCAGAAGATTTGCGTGCACACCTTCTGTTGTCTGCTGGCGCTGCTGCTCGGCCGCCTCGTCGAGTTCCAGGCGCGCAAACTGCACTACAGCCAGGGCCTCTCGGCGTTCCTCGATCTCCTCGCCACGGTCCGCCTCGCCATGCTCCTGAAGCCCGCCGGAAAGCGCGGCGGACGACCACGATGCGAGTGGACACTCGAACAGACCGACCCCGAGACCCTGCGGCTCTTCCGCCATCTCGTGCCGCCTCAGCCGCCCTTTCTATATCCTTAGCCCTCGCCCGTAATCCCTCTTCGATCAGCGACTTATACCTAAACGTCGCTCGCATGCCGGTAAACTCGCGCTAGATCCGTACCGGATGCGTTTGGGGCGAAGATCGCGTGCGATAAAATCGACGCAAAGTACAAGCTATCATCGCGGGATCTCCGCATCGGCGGACGCTTTTGATTGACAAAGAACCTTGAAGGGCCGCCAGCCGCTCAGACGGTGAATTCGTGGACATGAACATCATGCGCTGCGTGGGCAGAGAGAACCTCGACCACCAATTTCTCCTGCGCACCATCGCGGACATTGACCCACAAAAGAAGCCCGCCGCGCGTCAACTGCTCTTGCACGGCCCGAGCGTGGTGACGATGCATCATGCGGCCGAGGACACCACCAATCGCAGCTCCGCTGCCGGCGGCAACCAGAGCCGGCAACGCCCCCCCGCCAGCGAGCGCCAAGGCACCGATCGAGGCGAGTCCGATGGCGAGACCGTATTCGGCTTCTACCCGCGACACCCGGGAGAAGAAGGTTTCGCGCGGAGCGCTAGGCTCATCCTCCATCTCCGCAACGCGCTGGTAGCGGTGGCCAAGCTTGCGCTCGACGGTAGCCTCGTCGGCCAAGAGGCTGAATGCGGCCCGGTCGAGGCCATGCGTCTCCAACGCAAAGACTGCATTCTCAAGAGATTCGGCGTCGTCGAAGGCGCCAACGACCTCGCGAATTGTCCTGGTCATGCTTCCGTCTCCATGTGTTTTCGCCGCGGTTGGCGCTAATGCACAGTTTGGTGGCTAGGCTGTCGGATATCCCGATCCGGATCAATGTCATGCATGGCAAAGGGATCGGGCTCTTGATGCCCAACCTGGGATTCGCATTTTGCCGCCCCATCACCATTGACCGCCCCGCGGCGAGGCCCCACATCTTCCTCTGTCCGCGGCAACACGGGCTGATTTTAGCCACATTTTTCCCTAAAATTCGGCTCAACGTGATCTTCCTGACGGCCACATTGGAGCCAATTCTGCATGCACCCGACACTCGAGATGGATCGTACCAGAGCCTTCGGAGCCAAGATCAGGCTCGGCAAAGGCCGGCAGGGGTCTATGGGGCTTCGGGCTGCGGGCGGCAACCTGGCACGGCCACCGCAACAAGGCGGGCTCTGACGACGCGAATATGAAGAGACCGAGGAACTCCTTTTCTCAATCGACGCTTGCTGAACATTTCTCAACGGGACCTCGTGTTCGACCTAACCGTTCCGGACCCAGCGGCCAATGTGACCGCCTACTGAGATAAACCTGATGGTAACGCGAAAATCGTCTGATCGCGGCTCGCGGCCGCGCGAGCTTCACGGCGAACGGCGAGTGCCGCCCGGACGGCAAAAGCAGCGAGCGCGAAAACCGCGCACCGACAAGCGTCGCTCATGGCTCGGCACGCTTTTCCTCGTCGGCTTCTGGGGAGCTGTCGCGGTCTCGACTCTCGTCGCTTATTACGCGTTCGAACTCCCCGATGTAAGCACACTCGACCAGGAGATTCGGGGCACGGGGGCAATGAAGGCCCCCTCGGTAACCCTTCTTGCCGCCGACGGTTCGGTGCTTGCGACCTATGGCGATCTTTATGGCAAGTTTACGCCGGTCGCCCACATATCGCTGTATCTTCCCAAGGCGGTCATCGCGACCGAGGATCGCCGCTTCTACTCCAACTTCGGAATTGACCCCTATGGTCTGATGCGGGCGCTATTCGCCGATATCATGGCCGGCCATATCGTTCAGGGCGGATCGACCATCACGCAGCAGCTTGCGAAGAATCTTTTCCTCACTCCCGCCCGCACGCTGAAGCGAAAAATCCAGGAGGCGCTTCTCGCGCTATGGCTTGATCACAAGTACAGCAAGCAACAAATCCTCAGTCTCTATCTAAATCGGGTTTATTTTGGCGCCGGTGCCTATGGTGTCGCGGCGGCTGCTGAACGCTACTTCAACACCACGCCGGACAAACTCACGCTGCCCCAATCGGCAATGCTGGCCGGCATGCTGAGCGCACCCTCCTACTTCAATCCGATCAACAATCTTCATGCTGCCGATCTGCGTACACAGCAGGTACTGGACAACATGGTCGCAGTCGGTGATCTTACCAAGCCGCAGGAAGCAGCGGCACGGCGCGAGCTTGCCGCCTACCGGCCGCCGCCACGAGCGCCGCAGGATACGCGCTATTTCACCGACTGGGTGTTTGACAACATCAGCGATTACGTCGGCCCGAATCGACCCAATCTCGTGGTGCAAACCACGCTTGATCCCCACCTGCAACAGGCCGCCGACCAAGCCGTCTCCCAGGTCCTATCAAAGTACGGCACCAGCTTTCACGCCAGCCAGGGCGCGCTTGTCGCGCTGTCACCATCCGGCGCCGTGCGCGCCATGGTCGGCGGTCGCAATTATCGCAACAGTTCCTATAATCGGGCGACCGAGGCTTTGCGTCAGCCGGGCTCGACGTTCAAGCTTTTCGTCTATATCGCCGGGCTCGAAGCGGGGCTCACGCCCTCAAGCGAGGTTCTCGACGCGCCAATTCGCATCGGCAAATGGGAACCGCACGATTACGACCCGGGCTACCAGGGCCAAGTCACCTTGACCGAAGCCTTCGCCCAATCGCTCAATACCTCCGCGGTGCGGGTGTCGCAGGAGGCCGGTATTCCCCAGGTGATCGCGGTTGCACGCCGGCTCGGTATCACGACGCCGCTTAAGCCCGACCCATCGATCGCGCTGGGGTCCGAGGATGTCAATCTGCTCGAAATGACGGGCGCCTACGACAGCGTCGCGAACGGAGGCTACGGGGTCATCCCCTATGGCATCAGGCAAATCCGGACGCAGGAAGGCAAGATTCTGTTTAGTCGCCAGGGCAGCGGCCTGGGGCGCGTGCTACCGCCAGAGATCGTCGAGGAGATGAACCAGCTCCTGACGGCCGTGGTAACCCGAGGTACCGGGCATTATTCGCGCCTTGACTGGCCTTCGGCTGGCAAGACCGGCACGACGCAAGACTCGCGCGATGCCTGGTTCATTGGCTACACCGCGAACCTGACCGCCGGGGTGTGGATCGGCAACGACGACGATCAACCAATGAAACGTGTCGTTGGCGGCACATTGCCCGCATATGTCTGGCATGACTTCATGGTCGCTGGGCTGGCTGGACAGAAGCCGCAGCCCTTGCTTGCCAACCTCTCTGGCTCTTCGGGAAACCAGCAAAGTCTCTGGAGCAAGATCGTCGCGGAATTCGGTGGCAGGACGAGTGGACCGAACGAGCCGCTCTCGCATTTCCGCTACCACTCGACTTATACGCAGGACACCGATCCGGCACCGAGCTTTGGCAATACGAACGGTGCCAGCGGCGCGCCGCTGCAATAGCCCACGCAGCCGACCTGAAAATCACCCTCGCTAATTCTTCACGGCCGACGCATGAATTCGGCTGCTGGAGCGCCAACCAGCGGTCTATCGCAGGCGGATGCGACGCCCTCAGGTATTATGGGTGCGAATGAAGTCTCGTACCCGGGGAGCAATCAGGGTTCGCCACTTCGAGCCACCGAAAACGCCATAGTGGCCGACCCCTTTCTGCTCATAATGGACGCGGGCTGATTGCGGGATATTTACACAAAGATCGTGCGCCGCCTGGGTCTGCCCGAGACCTGAGATATCGTCGAGCTCGCCCTCGACGGTCATCAGGGCAACGTCGTGGATCGCTTTGGGTTCGACCACCTCGCCGCGCCAACGCATCAGTCCGCGCGGCAAGGCGTGTTCCTGGAATACCGTTTTCACGGTCTGTAGATAATATTCAGCGGGAAGATCCATAACGGCTTGGTATTCCGCGTAAAACTTCCGGTGCAGTTGCGCCGGTTCATCGGCGCCGGTGATCAGATTCTGGAACTGGCGGAGATGCGCGCCGACATGCCGATCCCAATTCATCGCCATGAAGCTCCAGAGCTGGAGATAGCCAGGGTAAACGCGGCGCATGAAACCTGGATAGGACGCCGGCACGCGGCTTATCATGTTGCGTTCGAACCAACGCACGGGATGGGTGGTGGCTAGGCGGTTCGGCACCGTGGGGCTGCGTCGGCTGTCGATCGGGCCCCCCATCAACGTCATGCTCTTCGGCCGCGCCGGATCTCCCGCCGCCGCCATCAGCGACACCGCCGCGAGAACCGGAACCGAGGGTTGGCAGACCGCCACCACGTTGGTCCCGGGGCCCAAGCGGCGCAAAAACATCATCACGAGCTCAATATAGTCGTCGAGCTCAAACGGTCCCTGCGAAACCGGAACGTCGCGGGCATTTTGCCAGTCGGTAACGTAGACATCATGATCGGGCAAAAGCGCCGTCACCGTGTCGCGCAGAAGCGTTGCATAGTGGCCGGATAGAGGCGCGACCAAAAGCACCGGCGGATCGTTGCGATGGCCCCGCTTCGCGTCCCGGCGGAAATGCAACAAATCGCAAAACGCCGTCCGCTGTATGACGACTTCCTTGACCGGGACGATGACGCCATCGACCTTAATCGTCGCGATACGGAAGTCCGGCTTGTCATAACGCTTAGACGAGCCTTCGAAAAGCTCGCAGGCGGCGGCGACACTGCGCATCGCGGGCGAGGCACCGAAAGGATTCGCGGGGTGGGAGACTGAACCTTGCGCGGCCGCAGCGGCTAGACGGAATGGCTGGAGCATCGCACGCTGCCATTCATACATATAATACGGGAACATTATTGCACGCTTACCCTTTCTCGGCGCCATAGGCGCACGACGCCACTCCCGGAAAAGCCGGCGCAAAACGCTGCCCGGCGCTACCGGTTGCGACCATCCTGCAAAAAGCCGAAAGGCCTAAGCCACGAAAGACCTTTGATCCCCCTCAGCACCTTGTCTCCGACTCCCGCAGTGGTCCTGACAGACCCCCTGGGTAGCCTCCTCCCCAGTGCTTAACATACCGTTTTCTAAGGCATCGACAAGCCGTGCATCACCCCCGCCGATCCGCTTGCGTATACGTGTGACCGCTTCTCCACATTGTCAAGATATTGTAGTTTTATCGTCTTGTTCGCAACAATTTGTCGTAGCCAACGATCCATCGGTCGGCATCTCCGTCCCGAAGACGCCATGACAAAGCCACACATGCAACGCGGAATGGCATTTCATTGACGATGACGCACAGGACGGATTGGACCGGGCACCAGGATAGCGGCCATTGTCAGCGGAATGACGTGTGCACGCAATACGGGAGTGCCGGCTCTCAGAGGGAGCGGCCTTGGCATAATCCAATGAGCGAGGAGTACCAGAGAGGATGGAGCTTCACGTTTTGACGAGCCTGCCGACCGACCGGCAACAGGCAACGCTCATTGGCAGGGCTTGGATCGACGGGCACCCGCCGGGGGCGGCGGTCATTGCAATTCGCGGCGACGAAGTTTACGACATCAGCCGCAGCGCGCCGACGGTGAGCGCGTTGCTCGCCCGGAGCGATGTCTTGACGATCGCTCGCGCGGCAGCCGGACCGAAGCTCGGCACCATCGCCGAGCTTCTCGCCAACAGCGCCCAAGCCCGAGGGGCGCGGCCGCCATTTCTCCTCCCGCCTGCCGACCTCCAAGTAATCAAGGCAGCAGGAGTCACTTTTGCCGCGAGCCTGATCGAACGTCTAATCGAGGAGCAGGCGCGCGGCAATCCGGACGCCGCCGAGGAGATCCGCAAGCGTATAGTTGCTGTGGTCGGCGAGGACCTGCGCGCGATCCGGCCGGGATCGGAGACGGCGATGAAGCTTAAAGCCTCGCTTCTCACGCAAGGCCTCTGGTCGCAATATCTCGAAGTCGGCATTGGACCGGATGCCGAGATCTTCACCAAATCGCCGGTGCTTTCCGCGGTTGGCACCGGTGCCGAGATCGGCATTCATCCGCAATCGACCTGGAACAATCCCGAACCTGAAGTGGTGCTTGCCGTGAATGCCGCAGGCGAGGCGATTGGCGCGACCCTTGGCAACGACGTCAACCTCCGCGACTTCGAGGGGCGCAGCGCGCTTCTTCTCGGCAAGGCCAAGGACAACAACGGCTCCTGCGCCATCGGCCCGTTTATCCGCCTGTTCGATGAGCATTTCGGTATCGACGACGTGCGCGAGGCTGAAGTCACCGTCGCCGTCAAGGGCAAGGATGGATTCGAATTGCACGGCAAAAGCTCGATGCGCGAGATCAGCCGCGATCCACTCGATCTCGTCACGGCAACCATCGGGCCCGTGCATCAATATCCGGACGGCTTCATGCTTTTTCTCGGCACCATGTTTGCGCCAGTCGAGGATCGTGACGAGAAGGGCGCGGGGTTCACCCATAAGATCGGCGATATCGTGTCTGTTGCGACGCCGAAGCTCGGCGCGCTCGTCAACCGCGTCGATCATTCGGACCGCATCCCGCCGTGGCGCCTCGGCATTGGCGAGCTGATGCAGAACCTCGCCCGACGAGGACTTTTGGCGGGTGCATCGACGCGCTGACCGGCGGGGTTTCCGTATCGCTGCGTAATGACTGGCTCGGTTGCCCGTTGTCCGCTGACGCATCTCGCCTTAAGGTGCGCGCTCCCCTATGGCCTTTACCGGAAGCCCGCATCATGACACCACCGAAATCGCTTCTTCAAATGGCCGGCGCTTCCCTCGCGCCGAGCACTTTTAGCAACGCTGCCCTAGTGGTGATCGACGCCCAGCTCGAATACCGGACCGGGGGCCTTCCGCTTAAAGGCATTGATGCCTCGGTGGCCGAGATCGAAGTCTTGCTCGGCCTCGCGCGCGAGGCTGGCGCGCCGATTTTCCATGTCATGCACCAGGGCAAGGCAGGCGGCGTGTTGTTCGATCCGGAAGGGCCGTATTTCCCTATTATTCCAGGACTAAGGCCGGTGGAGACCGAGGCGGTGGTCAAAAAGGCGCTACCGAATTCATTCGCAAAGACCGATCTCAACGACCTGATCGCGAAAACCGGCCGCAAGGAGCTGATCATCGCCGGCTTCATGACCCATCTTTGCGTCAGCGCGACGACGCGGGCGGCCCTCGACCTCGGGTATCGCAGCACGGTGGTCGCCTCGGCCTGCGCGACGCGCGATCTGCCGAACCCTTTGGGCGGCCTCGCCACGGCGGAGATGGTGCATGAGGGAACCCTTGCCGCTCTGGCCGACCGCTTCGCCATCGTGGTGCCGAAAGCTGCCGCGCTCGCCGCCTGAAACGGCGGCAACAAGGCCCCAGCACGAAAAACGCCGCGGCCCAAATGGTCGGGTCCGCGGCGTTCCATCGCCAAGCCGTTAGGTCGCGGCTTCCGCCGCAGCCCCCATGCCGATCAGCGTTTCGAGAACTGGAAGCTGCGCCGCGCCTTGGCCTTGCCGTATTTCTTGCGCTCCACCTCGCGGCTGTCGCGGGTGAGGAAACCGCCCGCCTTCAAGGGCCCGCGCAGTGCCGGCTCATAGAAGGTAAGCGCCCGGCTGATGCCGTGGCGCATGGCGCCCGCCTGGCCTGAAAGGCCGCCGCCGGTCACGGTGCACCAGACATCATACTGACCGGTGCGATTAGTGGTGACAAAAGGCTGCAAGATCAGCATGCGCAGCACCGGACGACCGAAATAGCTGTCGCTGTCGTGGCCATTGACCAGCATCTTGCCGGTGCCGGGCTTGATCCAGACCCGCGCCACTGCGCTCTTGCGCTTGCCGGTGGCATAGGAGCGCCCGAGATTATCGATCTTGGGCTCGGCCGGCGTTTCGACCGCAGCGTTGAGATTTCCCAGATCCTGAAGGGTACGGGTTTCCGCCATCTCTTACGCACTCCTCCGGTTCTTGCGATTAAGGGCGCCGATGTCGAGCGGCACCGGCTGCTGCGCCTCGTGCGGGTGGGCGGGGCCGGCATAAACGCGCAGATTCTTGAGCTGACGGCGCGCAAGCGGGCTTTCTTTCGGCAACATGCGCTCGACCGCCTTCATAAGCACGCGCTCGGGACGCTTGCCGGCAAGGATCTGCCCCAAGGTGCGGCCTTTGATGCCACCCGGATAGCCGGTGTACCAATAAAAGACTTCCTGCTCGCGCTTGCGTCCGGTGAGCTGCACCTTCTCGGCATTGACGACAACGACGTTGTCGCCGCAATCCACATGCGGGGTGTAACCGGGTCTGTGCTTGCCGCGAAGCCGGGTGGCGATCAGCGCCGCCAGCCGGCCGAGGATCAGCCCGTCGGCGTCGATCAGAACCCACTGTTTCTCGACTTCCGCAGGCTTCATTGAATAGGTCTTCATTGCGGTCCTATTAGTGCGACCTGAAAACTGGCGGCGAACCTAACACAACCCCGCCTTCAGTCAACTGGAAACAAAAAAAACACTGTAATTCAATAAGTTACGACATGGTATTCCGATACGTCAGGCGGATGAACCGCCATTCGGAGGAATGGAATAAGTCACGGTGGCATGGGCGGCGGGCAATGTCTCGCCCTCGCCACCGAGGCTTACTTCACCCACCGCGAGCCGCTGGCCAAGTTTCAACAGACCGGCCTCGGCGATGACATCGCCCGGCGGCAGCTTGCGCAGAAAATTGATGTTAAGGTTGGTCGTCACCGCGAGCGCTACGGCGCCGATATGGGCGAGCACGAGGAGATACATGCTGGCGTCCGCGAGCGCCATCAGCGTCGGACCCGAGATCGTGCCACCTGGCCGCAGCATCGCCCGCGCGGCCGGCATGCGGACGCGGATGGTCCCCTCCGTCACCATCTCGACCTGCAGGCGGAGGGGCGCGATCTCAGGGAAATGCGCATCAAGGAAGGCATGCAGGTCGTCGACGGAAAGCAGCAGCATATAGCGGTCTCCTGAACACCTGCGAACCTTAGAGAAGATGAAGATGGCCCGCAATCACCGGAGTCGCTGCGGGTGGCAAGCACGGGGTTCGGCTGCGCGCTCAATCTTATGCGAAGACGTTGGGGACGCATGTTTGCCTTTGGCTTCTTTGTCCTCGGTGCGGGCACTCTATCCACTTCAGCACTTCTCGGGCTCGTTGTTTTTTGTCTCGTCCATTGCGGACTGGAAAAATACCCTTGCCGGTCTGGTTTAGGATTACTCCATCCTGCTTGTTGCAAGTTTTGTCGGATTGGGCGTCCAACTCCCTTACGTCGCCAGAGTCGTTATCCATTACCGTCGGGCAAACGGCATGAGCCTTGGCCGGTGGGCGCCCGCTGATCTGCAAGGCTAGCAAAGCCACCGACGATGCACCTGATGACCTTGTGGCGCTGATACTGGCACCGTCGCCTTGGCATTCTTCCGCCGCATCCTTAGTATCGGACCCGCCGAGCGAGTTCGCGCCGCATAACAAGGAACGAAACATGGCTCCCGCGCCACGCTTTTGCCCGCACTGCGGCGCCCCGGTCGATGAGAGCGGCGTCTTTCGCCATCGGCATGTCCCCCTCGCAGGCCATGGCGCCGCTGGTTGGGATAGCGGCCCCGAGCTTTTCCCGCCACCTTCGATCGGCGGCACGCTCAGGCTTTCCTGGCGGATGGTCTGGTCGCAACGGTCAGTGCTCTGGCTTCCGCTGATCGCCTTCGCCACCGGCGTCGCCTGGGACCTGCTCTTTATCCTGCTGTTCGGAGCCGGTCTCGGTAAGCATTATCACAACGGCTTTTCATTGCCCGCCCTGCCCTGGCATTTTCAGTTTTGGCGCTTTGTGCCTTGGCATTTGTACAGCTGGCACATCACGCCTTTCGCCCTGCCACCGGCCGAAAGCCTGGCCTTGGCGGCGGCGCTCGTGCGCGTGATCACCGCCTGGGTCCTGCTCCCCTATCTCGAGGCCGGCCTTATCGGCGGCATCATTCGAGCGGCAGCGGACGAGGCGGCACCGATCAAATTCTGGATCGATGGGTTCCGCTATCTCGGCCGCAGCTATCTCGCGATCATCGGCACGGTCGTCCTCGGCGTCGCCGTGGCTGCTGTTGGCGTCATCTGGTCGCTGATCTTTTTCGGCGTCGTCGGCGGCGCCATCGGAATCGTGATCGGCGCGATCGGCGATGTGGCGATTGCCGCCTACGCCATTCCCGCCCTGTCGCTGGTGTCGATCGCCATCTACCAATCAGGCTGGGCCGGGTTCGGCTTGGCGCTTCGTATCGTGCGCCGCCATTGGGGCGCGATGTTCGTGCTCACGCTTTGTTTCGTCGCGCTCGTCATCGCCGCGTCCGCGCTCGGATACGGCGTCGTTCTCGGGCTCAAGCACCTGATTCCCGGCCTGATGACGAAAATGTTCGCAGGACCCCTCGTCGGCCTCGGGATTCCCTGGCTGTTTTCTTGGGTGGTCTCTGTTTTTGCTGCGGGAGGGCTCGTGATCTATTACCGCCGGGCGAACGGCTTGGACATCGGTTTATGGGCACCCACCGCGCTGCAGATGTGAAAGTGGGAAATCTGGCCTGCGGGCCTGTGCCCGGCTATGATCACCGAGAGCACAACCAACGACGATGTTCCGTGATGAGTGCCCGTCCCCACCCCACCGAGTCCACTGCGGTCCTGCTCCGACACGATCAAGACGGCATCGCCACGCTGACCTTGAACCGGGCCGAAGCGCGCAACGCGATCAACCGGCGGTTGATGACTGAGATGGAGGCCGAACTTGATCGGATTGGCGCCGACGACGCGGTCAAGGTGGTGGTGATCGGCGCGACCGGGCCGGCCTTCTGTGCCGGCCACGATCTCAAGGAGATACGGGGCAACCCGGATCGCCCCGTTTACGAAGCGCTGTTTGCGCAATGCAGCCGCATGATGCAGTCGATCGTTCGCCTGCCGAAGCCGGTGATCGCCCGCGTGCAGGGCGCGGCCACCGCCGCCGGCTGCCAGCTCGTTGCTTCCTGCGATCTCGCGGTGGCCAGCGCCACGGCGCGCTTCGCGACTCCGGGCGTCAACATCGGCCTGTTCTGCTCGACACCGATGGTGGCGCTCTCACGCAACCTGTCGCGGAAACACGCCATGGAAATGCTCCTTCTCGGCGAACTCATCGACGCCGAGACCGCGTTCCGCTTCGGCCTCGTCAATCGTGTCGTGCCGCCGGCGGCGCTCGATGAGACGGCGCGGGATTTCGCCTTGAAGATCGCCACCAAGTCACCACTTACGCTCCGCATCGGCAAGGAAGCCTTCTACCGCCAGATCGAGTTCGATCTCATCAAGGCTTACGATTACGCCAGCACGGTGATGACCGAGAATATGTTGGCGCGCGATGCCGAAGAAGGGATCGACGCCTTCCTCGACAAGCGGCCGCCGACGTGGCGGGGTTGCTGATGGATCACGAGAGCTATAGCGACGACTACATCCGTGGCATCCTGCGCGGTTGCCGCACCATCGCCATGGTCGGCGCCAGTCCGCATTGGAACCGGCCCAGTTATTTCGCGATGAAATATTTGCAGGAAAAAGGTTATCGCGTGATTCCGGTCAATCCGCGCGCCAAGGGCGAGCAGATTCTGGGCGAGATTGTCTACGGCTCGCTTGAAGAGATTCCGGACCCGGTCGACATGGTCGATTGCTTTCGTGCTTCGAAAGCAATCCTGCCGATCGCGGAGGCGGCGATTCGGATCGGCGCCAAGGCACTCTGGATGCAGCTTGGCGTCCGTAACGACGAAGCGGCAAAACGGGCGGAGGCCGCCGGCCTCAAGGTGGTAATGAATCGCTGCCCGAAAATCGAATATGGGCGGCTTTCGGGAGAGATCGCCTGGATGGGAGTCAACACCGGCATCATTTCGAGCCGGAAGGAAAAGAAAGTATGAGCGATGGTTGAATCGAACCCCACAGCTAAATACGGCTTTGAAACGCTTTCGGTCCACGCCGGCGCCGCGCCGGATCCCACCACCGGTGCCCGCATCACGCCGATCTTCCAGACGGCATCCTATGTCTTCGATGATGTCGATCACGCGGCGTCGCTGTTCAACCTGCAGACCTTCGGCAATATCTATACGCGGCTCACCAACCCGACCACATCGGTTCTGGAAGAGCGGATCGCGGCGCTGGAAGGCGGCAGCGCGGCCTTGGCCGCGGCCTCGGGCCATGCGGCGCAGTTCCTGGTGTTCAATCTTCTGCTCGAGCCGGGTGATGAGTTTCTCGCCTCGAACAGACTTTACGGCGGCTCGATCACCCAGTTCGGCTCGACCTTCAAGAAATTCGGCTGGCAAGTCCGCTTCGTCGATCCCGACGAACCGGATAATTTCCGCCGTGCGCTGACGCCGAAATGCAAGGCAATCTTTATCGAAAGCCTGGCAAATCCCGGTGGCGTGGTGGTCGATATCGAGGCCATCGCCAAGATCGCCCACGAGGCCGGGCTGCCACTTATCGTCGACAACACGCTCGCCACGCCTTATCTCTGCCGGCCCTTCGAGTGGGGCGCCGACATCGTCGTCCATTCCTTGACCAAATTCCTCGGCGGTCACGGCAACTCGATCGGCGGCGTGTTGGTCGAAAGCGGCCGTTTCGATTGGTCGGCAGGAGGCAGATTCCCCGCGCTCACCGAACCGACGCCGTCGTATCACGGGCTCCGCTTCTATGAAACCTTCGGCACCATGGCCTTCGCCGTCGCGGCGCGGGCGGTCGCCCTTCGCGACATCGGGCCGGCGCTCTCGCCGATGAATGCCTTCCTGATCCTGAACGGAACTGAGACCTTGGTGCT
The DNA here is from genome assembly GCA_046705265.1 of Ferrovibrionaceae bacterium. Taxonomy (GTDB): domain Bacteria; phylum Pseudomonadota; class Alphaproteobacteria; order Ferrovibrionales; family Ferrovibrionaceae; genus JAJYTL01. The sequence goes on along the minus strand of JBJKQL010000030.1, from coordinate 40,032 downwards.
CCGCATGGAGCGTCACTGCCAGAACGCGATGAAGGTGGCGGAATTCCTGAGCCGCCACCCGAAGGTGGCGTGGGTCTCCTACCCAGGCCTCAAAGGTGACAAATACCATGCGCTGGCGCAGAAGTACCTGCCCCGCGGGGCCGGCGCGGTTTTCACCTTCGGCGTCAAGGGTGGTTATGACGCCGGCATCAAGCTTGTGGAGAGCGTCGAGATATTTTCGCATCTCGCCAATATCGGCGACACGCGAAGCCTGATCATCCATCCCGCCTCGACCACCCACCGGCAGCTTTCGCCGGAACAGCTCAAGGCAGCCGGCGCCGGCCCTGACGTGGTGCGGCTCTCGATCGGCATCGAGAGCGCGGATGACATCATCCGAGATCTCGACCAGGCACTCGCCAAGACCTGACCGCGGCGGGGCGGCAGCCCCCCTGGCCGGACGCAGCCTTATTCGGCGGCGGTGAGCGGCAGGGATGTCGTCGCGCGGGGGCGGCGACGGCTGTCGCTAGGCAGCACCAGAGCGCCAAGCCCGGCGATGGCCGCAAATGCCATCAGGAAGAAAAAGATCGGGCTAATGGATCCGGTGATGCGATAAAGGATCGGGACCAGCGCGACGCCGCCCGCGCTCACCCCCAACGTCAACGAAAACTTGACGCCGAAGGCGCGCGCCCGCCAAGCCGGTGGCGCGAAGCGGGCGAGAAGCGCGTTTTCCGCCGGCGTTCCGATCACGCTCAGCGCCACCATAAAGGCCGCCACGAGAACCAGAATCGGGCTTTTCAGGAAATACGCGACAAGCAACACAGGCACCTGGGAAAATTGCGAAAAAAGATAGACGTTCTTCAGCGAGAATCGGTCGGCGAGTTCGCCGCCGACGATCTGTGCCACCGCCGCGGCGACATAGCAGAGCGAAACCATAACCCCCACACCGGCGATGCTGTGATCGAGCGCGCCCGACAGACGCTCGGAGAAAAGCTTCGGCAGCGAATAGGCGGTCGCCTGATAGATCAGGCCAGTGCAGGCGACGGTCACCGTCATCACCAGAAACGCGCGCTTGGTGTCGCTTGCGGTCGGCGGCGGCTCGGGCGCGACATCGCTCTCGTGCTCGACCACACGGCCGGTTTTGATCGCGTAAACGAAGGCGCCCCCAAACAGAATGGCGACCGCGCCGGGAATGAAAAAGGCGAAGCGCCAGCCTAAAAGCTCGGCGAGCCCTCCCGCGATCACGGCCGCGCCAGCGGTGCCGGCCGAACCAAAGACACCGTTAATGCCAAGCGCTCGACCGCGATTCGCCGCATGCTTTACAAGCCAGGGAATGCCGACCGGATGATAGATAGCGGCAAAGACGCCGATCAGAGTGAGCGCGCTCCCAATGCTGAGCGGCCCCTGCGCGAAACCGGCCAGGATCGCGGCCCCGCCAAGGCCGAAAAAAGCAATCGCCATCATGCCGGAACTGCTCCAACGGTCGGCAAGCCAGCCCGCCGGCAGCGCCCCGGCACCGAACATCACGGTGCCTGGAATTGAGAGCGCAAGCAGGGTTGAATAGGACAGGCCCCAGCGCTTCTCCAGAACCAGCACAATGGTGGCGTAAAGCAGCAAAAAAAGATGGGAGAACGTATGGGCCGCACCGGCAAATCCGGTGACATAATAGCTTTCGCGCTTCGTCATCCGCAGGCCCCTACCCTCCTAAAGGGAAGCCCTCAAACATATCACAGGTCGTGCGTGCGAGATCACGGTTAAATGCATGGTCTCCATGCATGTCGCTCATGAAACGATAAGCTCAGAAAGTTCGATCAGATTGCCATCTGGATCGCGGCAATAGACCGAGTTCATCCGCCCTTGCGCGCCGATTTTCTCCACGGGGCCAAGAACGATCGGGATACCACGCGCGCGCAGACGCTCGGCCACCGTGACGGCCGGCACGTTGACGAGAAAGCAGAGGTCGGCAGTACCCGGTGCCGCGAAGGATGCCTTCGGCTCGAATTCTCGGCCCTTGATATGGAGGTTAATCTTCTGTTTGCCGAAGTGGAGGGCGTGTCGCCCCTCGCCGAACGTCTGGAACGTCATACCAAGACCTTCATAAAAAGCGACGGCGGCGGCGAGATCCGCGACGGTGAGAACCAGATGATCGAGGCTCTGGATCATGATGTCCGCCCCTCTGCGAATGGGTTTTGGGTTTCGTCGAGCAGCCACTTCACATAAGCGGGATTGCCGGCCACGACCGGCAGGGCCAAGACGCAAGGGCAGGTATAGGAGTGGAGCACCTTGACCCGCTCGGTCGCAGCTGCGACCAGATCATCGCGCGTTTTCAAAATAAGCACGGTTTCCGCCGCAGTCTCGATCCTGCCTTCCCACCAGTAAATCGAGCGCATGCCGGGGATGATATTAGCGCAAGCCGCGAGGCGCTCCTCGACCAGGATATGGCCGAGAGTCTCGGCCTCTTCCGAACTGCTCGCGGTGACGTAGAGAAGCGTGATGCCAGTCATAGACACTTCTTCCCTCGCAGGCCCCGTCCTCAGCCGTTCAGGCGCGGGGTTCGCCCCATAGCGCGTGGGCCATGAATATTCCTGCAGTAAAAAGCACCAGCGCGCCGCCGAGATGCATCACGGCGAGCGCTACCGGCGCCGCGAGCAGCAGATTAAAAATGCCGATCACGACCTGTACCAGCACCGCCGCAAGCAAAAGGTGCCTTCCGAGACGGGCGCGCTGCCCGAGCGCGACTTTGCCACTTCGCCACCAAAGGACTGCGATGGCCACGACGATGATATAGGCCAAAAGCCGATGGTCGAACTGTATTGTAAGCGGTTCGCTGACCGGCGCCAGCCACCACGGCTTTACAGCGAACAGGCCGGAAGGAATGATGCGGCCGTTCATCAGCGGCCAGGTATTGTCGATCATTCCGGCATGAAAGCCGGACATCAATCCGCCCATGAGAATCTGCAGAAAGATCAAGCCCAGGACTACGAATCCGAGGTCCTTGAACCGCTTGCCGGGCCCGGGTTCGGTTCGTCCAAGAAGCGAAAAGGCGACCCACAGCACCAAGCCGTAAAGCACGACCGCAAGGCCGAGATGCGCGGTTAAGCGATAGGGGCTTACCGCCGGCGCGTGATGAAGGCCGCTTCGCACCATGTACCAGCCGAGCAAGCCCTGTAAACCGCCGAGAATGAAGATACCGAACAGGCGGAGCGCCAACCCCTTCCCGATCCGCCGCGTGAAAAAGAAATAGGCGAGCGGCAGGGCAAAGACGACGGCGATGATGCGACCCAATACGCGGTGTAGATACTCGACCCAGAAAATCCGCTTAAATGCGGCAAGGCTCATCCCTTCGTTCACATCCCGGTATTGTGGCGATTTCTTGTAATTGTCGAATTCCGCCTGCCAAGCTCGCCGGGTCATGGGCGGGATGACGCCCGAGAGCGGATGCCATTGCACCATGGAAAGGCCGGAATCAGTGCGCCGGGTATAGCCGCCCCAAATCATCATCACGAAGATGACGATGGCGACCAGAATCAGCCACCACCCCACCGGCCGGGCACTGCGGCCGCCGGGATCCGCAATCGCAACTGTGGTCATTTCGGTTCCAAACGCATCATAGGACAAACGCGGCCGATCGTGGCCGCCGCATACACCGCGCAGCAGCACGTCTCAGGGCGTGAGAACGACCCGCCCGACGACCCGGCCGGCCTTGAGATCTTCCAGGGTCTTTCCGGCCTGAGCCAAAGTCCGGAGCGAAAGCGGGATCGGCTGTATCTTGCCCTCGCGGGCAAGCGACATCAACTCGCGCATATCGGCCAGGCTTCCGACATAGGAGCCTTCGATCGCGATCGCCCGCATGGGCAGCATTGGGATCGGCATGGTAAAGGCGCCACCAAAAAGACCGACGACGACAAGCCGGCCGCCTTTGCGCAAGGCGCGCTGGCCGAATTCGAAACTCGGTTCAGCACCGACGAAGTCAATCGCTGAGACCACGCCGCCGGTCTTAGCATAGAGTGCCTTGCCGGCCGCCTTGCCATCGCGGATGTCGAGAACGCTCTCGGCGCCCGCGGCTTTCGCCGCCGCGAGCTTTTCCTCCGAGACATCGGCAACGATTGGCTTTGCCCCGGTAACGACCTCGGCAAGTCGTACCGCCGCCATGCCAACGCCGCCCGCACCGATAATGAGAAGCGGCGATTCCGGCGAAAGCCGCCCTGCCCGCTTCAGCGCGCTATAGGCAGTGAGGCCCGAGCAGGCAAGCGTGCAGGCGAAGGAAACCGGCAGTGCGCCGTAATCGAGAAGATAGCGCGGATGGGGGACGACAATATGATCGGCATAGCCGCCGTTTCGCTGAATGCCGAGTTGCTGCGGTTTGGCACAAAGATGCTCGGTGCCGCGTTTGCAAAAATCGCAAGTCCCGCAGCCGATCCAAGGATAGATCACGCGCTTATCGCCGATCTTGATGCCTTCAGCCCTCGGCCCGACGCCGACCACCTCGCCCGCCGTTTCGTGGCCAAGCGTCAACGGCAGGCGGCTCTCCACCTCAAGCTTGCGGCCGCCGCCAAGATCGAAAAAGCCGTCCCAGAGATGCACGTCACTGTGGCAGACTCCGGCCGCCTGGACTCGGAGCAGCACCTCGGTTCCTTGCGGCTCCGGGTTCGGCTCGCGCATGGCCTCGAGCGGTTGGCCGAAATGGGTAATGCGATAACTCTCCATGATCTACTCCTTAATGCCGGCATGTTGGTTCGCTCAGGCGACGCGGCACGCTGTCGATCTGCGACGCCGTCTTCATCGTCCCGTTCTCTACCGGGCCGCGCCCCCCCTGGAAGCCGCCACGCTTACGAGCTTGACGAAGCGAGCGCTGCCGCCATTTCACGCAGGCGAAACTTTTGAATCTTGCCGCTCGCCGTCCGCGGCATCTCGTCGATCTTAACCAGCTTTTCGGGGAAATAGTTTTTTGCAAGCTTTTCCTTGGCGAGAAAGGCCGACATGTCTTCGAAGGTAATATCGGTCCCGGGTTTCACCGTAACGTAGGCGACGGCGCGCTCGCCAAGTCGCAAGTCGGGCGCGGCGACAATGGCGACGGCCTGGACGGCCGGGTGACGGTAAAGCAGGCTTTCCACTTCAACCACGGGGATGTTCTCACCGCCGCGGATGATGATGTCCTTAATGCGGCCGCATATGCGGATATAGCCATCATCGTCTATGCGCGCCACATCGCCGGTCTCGAACCAACCTTCGGAATCGGTCCCGTAGAGTTCTGGCTTCTTAAGGTAGCCAACGAAATTGCCGGCCCCCCGCGCCTGAAGGCGGCCTTCGGCGCCAGGCGGGACGACGCGACCGGCTTCGTCCACCACGCGGACTTCGAAGCCCCTGAGCGCACAACCGTCGGTGCCAATCACCTTGTCCGGCGGGTCGCCAGCCCGCGTTGCGGTGACGACACCATTCTCGCTCATGCCCCAAGCGGAAATCACCCGTATCTTCAGCTTCGCCTGTGCCTCCTGCACGAGAACCGGCGGGATCGGCGCACCGGCACAAAGAAACACCCGGAAACGGCTGAGATCGTGCTTCGCCACTTCTGGACTGGCGGTAAGATCGGCGAGAAAAGGGGTAGAAGCCATGGTGAAGGCACAGCTCTCCTCGGCGAGGATACTGACTGCCTGATCGGCCATCCAGACATCTTGCAGCACGCTCGTGGTGCCGAGCATGAGAGGCATCATCAGCCCATAAAGAAAACCCGTCTGGTGGGCAAGCGGAGATGCCATAAGCACCACATCCTCGCGCGAAAGACCGACCCGCTCGATGTAAGGCGGCAACCCGGCCAGCAGCGTATTCGAGGTATGCATCACGCCTTTGGGCTCGCCGGTCGTGCCGGAGGTATAGAGGAGTTGCACCACGTCATCCGGCACGAGCCGACGCTCGGCAAAGATCGCGGCCGCATCCATCTCGGTTTCCCAGGGATGCTCCAAGAAATAGCTCTCGAAAGATTCCTCGCCCTTGCCGCCGATGGCGAAAACACGGCGAAGATCCGGAAGTTCGGGTTGAAGTTCCGCCATCATGGCCGCGTAGGGAAAGCCGCGGAACTCCTCTGGTACGACCATTACCTTGGCGCCGCTGAAAGATAGCATGTAGCGAAGCTCGCGCTGGCGGAAGATCGGCATCAGCGGGTTGGTGATGGCGCCAATCCGTAAACAGGCAAGATGCAGCGCTCCGAAATGCCACCAATTCGGCAATTGCAAGGAGACCACCTCACCGGCGCCGACACCGGCGGCAACGAGGCCGAGCGCGATCCGCTCGACCCGGCGCGCCAGCTCACCATAGGTCAGTTCGAGACGTGCGCCGGATGCGGGATTTCGCTGCACGATCGCGACGCGTTGCGGATCGCTGCTCACGACACGATCGAAATCATCGAGCAGAATCCGGTCCGGCCATAGCCCCGCAGCCACCATTTCGCGACGGCGGCTTGGCGACAGCATGGTCTGCACGGGCATGGATGTCTCTCCTCCGTCGTGTTTTTTTATGATTATGTTTGATGCGTCTACAACAGCAACGTCGCCTCAATCCACCATGGTCAGGCCGCCGCTAACACTGAGCACCTGGCCGGTGCAAAAGTCGGAACGGGCGCTTGCAAAGAACAAAATGCCGTCGGCCACCTCCTCCGGCTTGGCGACGCGCCGGAACGGAATGGCACGGGTCAGGGCTTCCTGCATGCGCTCCGGCTGGGCCCGAAACAGCGGCGTGTCGGTTGGGCCCGGGCAAATGCAGTTGACGTTGATCTGGTAGCGGGCCATTTCACGCGCCAGAGACTTGGTAAAGGCGATCACGCCGCCCTTGGCGCCGGCGTAGATCGTCTCGCCGGTCGACCCGACTCGGCCGGCGTCACTCGCCACATTCACGATCTTGCCGGCGCGGGCCTCGATCATTGTCGGCAAAATGGCGCGGGTGAGTTTCACTGGGCCCATGAAGTTGATCGCAATAATGCGATTCCAGAAGTCTGGCGTATTGTCGATGAAGGGTTCGATGCGGTCCCAGCCGGCCGCATTGACAAGGACATCGAGGCGCCCTCCGGCGCTGGCCTTTTCGGTGAACCGCGAGATCGACGCGTCATCGGTGATGTCGAGCGGAACGTAGACGACATCAAAACCCTGCGCCTTTGCTTCGCTTTCGACATCGGCGCCCTTGGCTTTGTCGATATCGCCGAAATACACCCTGGCGCCGCCTTTGCCGAGCGCCATCACCGTGGCCCGGCCGATGCCGGACGCACCGCCTGAAACTGCAGCCGTCTTGTTTTCGAAACGCATGGCAAGACTCCCGATCAATCTGCTCTGAATGCCTCTATCCCGACCAAACCCGATCCCGTCATCCTAGCGGCGCTGGCCGGCAAGGAAGGCGCCGACGCGCGCCTTCGTGTCGGAAACATCCATCATCGCACCGACCGCTTTCCGCTCCATTGCAAATCCATCGATGCCGGGCGTGTAGGCCGCTTGGATGCAGCCCTTGGTGGCAGCTTGTGCCGCAGGCGAGAGCTTTGCAAGGCGCGCGATCAGGGTCTCCACCGCCATGGCCAAACCGTCCCGCGGCACGGCCCATTGCACCATGCCTAGCACGGCCGCCTCCTCGCCCGTCACCACCTCGGCACCGAGAATGAGACGGGTCGCAAGCCCAAGCCCGACGAGCCGCGAAAGGCGTTGCGTGCCACCGGCGCCGGGAATGAGTCCGAGATTCACCTCCGGCAGGCCAAGCTTCGCCTCTTCAGCGGCTATCCTAAAATCACAAACCAGCGCGAGTTCGAAACCGCCGCCTAAGGCCGCGCCCCCAATCTCAGCAATCGTGATTTGAGGCAAGGCCTCGATATGGGCGAAAAGTGCTTGAAGACTCTCGACGTAGGCGATCATGTCTCCGGCACCGTCCGCGCTCTCGAAGCGAGCGCGAACCTCGGCGAGATCGGCACCGGCGGAGAAAATCTTCTGCGCGCTCCGGATATGAAGGATGCGCCAATCGTCATTCTGTGCCAGGCGGTCGAGTTCATCATGAAAGCCCGTAATCCAATCGACGCTCATGGCGTTGACCGGAGCCCGGGCCATGGTCAATGTGGCAATCCCATTCCGATAATCCATCTGAAACATCACGCGCCTCTCGCGGCTGGCACGAATGCATCCCCGGAGTTCAGCCGAGGATTAAGCAAGTTCGAGGGCCATGGAACAACTGGCGAAGTCACGATGCTGGCCGCGCCGTCACGTCAGCTTCCGTTCTTTTGCTGCCATTGGCCGCTCTCGCCCTGCTGCCAGTACGTGAGTTCATGCCCTGCCGCCTTGGCAGCCTTCCAGCGCATGCGGGCGTTGGCCAAGGCTGCCGGATCGTTGCCATCGAACAAATCGAGACAACGGCTGAAATTCGCCATGAATTCGGGCGACGCGCCGTCGAGCATGACGAGGACGCTCGCGCCATTCGGATTTTCCTCCGTATCGGTGAGATAGATCGGCTGCTCGGCCGCATGCCCTTCGCGCTTTGCGCCGTGCGGCAGAAAGCTCTCTCGCCGATAAGTCCAGAGCAAACTGTCAAGGGCCTCGACCCGTTCCCAGGAACCTGCGAGCACGACGGCCCGAAGGCCGCGGCCCTGGATTTTCTCGAGCAGCGCCGGCAGCGTTTGATCGACGCCGCGGCGCGCCAGATGATAAAAGGCGATGTCGGTCATCGGTGCGAGATCACCCGCCGTCCTTAGCCTCATAATAGTCGGCGACAAGTCGATTCAAGAGGCGCACACCGAAACCGGTGGCACCTTTCGGAACCGTCGCCTTGTCCTTTTTGCTCCAGGCGGTGCCGGCGATGTCGAGATGCGCCCATGGGCGCTCGTTGACAAAGCGCTTCAGGAATTGCGCCGCCGTGATCGAGCCGGCGCCGCGATCGTTACTGATGTTCTGGACGTCCGCGATCTGCGAATCCATCAATCTGTCGTAGTTTTCAGAGAGCGGCAGCCGCCACACCAACTCGCCCTCAGCAATGCCGGCGGCAACAAGCCGTTCGGCGAGCTTGTCGTCGTTGGAGAAGAGACCGGCATGTTCGTGGCCGAGCGAAATGATGATTGCGCCGGTCAAAGTTGCGAGATCGACCATGAATTCCGGCTTGAACCGCTCCTGCGTATACCATAGGGCGTCGGCAAGCACGAGCCGGCCCTCCGCGTCGGTATTTAACACCTCGATGGTCTGGCCGGACAACGATCGCACCACGTCGCCCGGGCGCTGTGCCGTGCCCGAGGGCATGTTCTCCACCAAGCCGACGACACCGACCGCATTAACTTTGGCATTGCGCTTGGCGAGCGCCCGCATAAGTCCAATGACGGTGCCGGCGCCGCCCATGTCCCATTTCATCTCCTCCATGCCCTGGGGAGGCTTAAGGGAGATGCCTCCAGTGTCAAAACAGACACCCTTGCCGACAAAGGCGACCGGTGAGGCGTTCTTGCTGCCCCCCTCCCATTGCATCACCACGAGTTGTGACTCCCGTGCCGAACCTTGGCCGACGCCAAGGAGCGCATTCATGCCGAGCTTGCGCATCTCTGCCTCGCCCAGCACCTCAACCTTGACGCCAAAATCAGTGAGCTTGCGGCATTCGTTGGCGAGTGTCTCTGGGTAGATCACGTTCGCGGGCTCTGTGACCAGATCGCGGGTGAAAAACACCCCTTCGGCGAGTTGATCCAGCGGGCGGAAAGCCCGCCGGGCCGCGGAAGGTTCGGCCACGCGCACCGCTACCGAGCGCAGGCTCGGCCTTGCTTCAGATTTGACCTTTGTATGGTATTTATCGAAGCGATAGCCGCCAAGACGTGCACCGAACGCGATATGGGCGGCGATGTCGGCGAGCGACACCTTCGAGCCGGGCACCGGATCGCAAAAAAAGGTCACCTCCGTCTCGCCCGAGGTGGCAAGCCGGCGCACCACATCGCCACCCAGGGCTTCAAGGCCTAGAAAGTCCAAACTTGCCGCTTTGCCAAGGCCATAAAGGATAAGTCGGTCGGCAGAAAGATGCGCGGGGGCGAGAATCTCGAGGCACTGCCCCTTGGCGCCGGAAAAACGGCTGGACGAGATTGCCCGCGTGAGCATGCCACGCGTGGTGCGATCGAGCTTCTGAGCCGACGACAACAGTTGCTTTTGCGCAACGACACCCACCACAAGGGCGCCGGAAGGCAAGGTCCCGTGATCATGGAATGCGATCTTCATCTTTCCCCCGTGGGTGGAATATGGAAGCGGAATGTCGCGGCTACGCGCCTCGGCATCTTAACGTCAAGGACCGGAAAGGAAAGGCGGAAACATCCGTCGGGGACCTTTCAAGCTATTCTAACAGCCGATCCAAGAGGGGGCATCCTTGATCATCCGGCACCCGCCGGGAGGCCGGCGATCAACCACTGGCGTCCGGCATTGGCGTCGTTATACTCAGTGAGCCATGCCGCTCTCGACTCGCTATATCTTGCGCCAGTTGGCTGGCCCAGCCGCCCTTATCATCTTCACGCTCACCGGCATCGCCTGGCTTACCGAGAGCTTGCGCATTTCCAACGAGATTCTCGCCAACAGTGGAGTCTTCGGTGTCTTTGTCCGCATGAGCATCGACCTTCTGCCGCAAATCCTGAGCCTTGTGCTGCCGACCGCTGCCTTTATCGCCGTTGCCTATTCCTACGGCCGGCTGGTCGCGGATTTCGAGCTGGTGGTCATGTGGGCATCGGGCTTGAGCACGTTTGATTTGATCAAGGCGGCGTTGATCCTTGCCGGCGGTCTCATGGCCGTCGCCTACGCGCTGATGCTTTATCTGCTGCCCTTGGGGAGCCGCGCCTTCAATGACCTGCGCTGGGACATTCGCACCAACCCGGCCTATCTCTCCCTGCGGGAGGGCAAGTTCAACAATATCGCCCCCGGCCTGACGGTCTATGTCCGCGAGCGCGACAGCAACGGCGAACTCCACGGCATTCTGATCTATGACAGTCGCCGGCCGAACCAGAAGGTAACGATCATGGCCGAGCGCGGCGTCCTGGTGCAGGCGAAAGATGGCCCCCACGTGGTTATGGTGCGCGGCAACAGGCAAGAGATGAACGAGAAAACGCACAATCTCTCGCTGCTCTATTTCAAGCGTGACATCTTCGATCTCGGCCGTTATGCCCAACGCTCGGGCGCGCACTGGCGAAACGACAGCGAGCGCTTCCTCGGCCAGCTCTTTTGGCCGGGCGACTCGTCCTATGCGCGACAATCCTACTGGAAGTTCATCGTCGAGGGGCATCGGCGCATAACGTTGCCGCTGCAGATCTTGGCACTGGTACTCATTGCGCTCGCTGCCGTGCTCGGTGGCGAATTCAATCGCCGTGGCCGCAATCAACGAATCGCCGTGGCCGCAATCTTCGCCGCCGTGGAGCAGATGGTCTACGTCGCGGTCACCCGGATTGCCGTCGACGTACACGTCCTGATTCTGTTGCTTTACGTTCTCCCGGTTGGTTCCGCTCTTACCGGCCTTCATATTGCCTTACGCGGACCGAAGGCACCGAGCCCCCACCGAGCCATGGCACCCGGATGACCGCCTGACCCATGACATGCGCGGGGGGAAAGAAGACGGCGCGGGCGGTTGCTTTCGCGCTTTTGATCGGCGCGGGGATAGTACCCGGTGCCGAGCATGCACGTGCCGCCGCCAAGCGCGTTTCAGCCACCGAGCCTGTGCTCCTCAAAGCAGACAAAGTCAGCTACAACCGCGCCCAAAGCCTCGTTATCGCTCATGGACACGTCGAAATCAGCCAAGGGCAGCGCATCCTGCTTGCAGACAATGTCACTTATAACCAGAACACCGGAAAGGTGACAGCGAGCGGCCATGTGCGCTTGCTCGAGAAGAACGGCAATGTGCTCTTCGGACAATACGTGGAACTTAGCGACCGCATGCGGGATGGCTTTGTCCGCGACGCGCGCATCCTGTTCCCAGACAATTCCCGCGCCGCTGCCTACAGTGCAGTCCGCACCAATGGGGTCAAGACGGTTTTTTCTCACGCGGTCTATACCGCCTGCGACGTCTGTGCACTGCATCCCACGGAGGCGCCGCTCTGGCAGGTGACGGCTGCGCGAATCGTCCATAATAACGACACTCACGAAATCACCTTTCACAACGCCTTCCTCGACGTCTTCGGGTTGCCGGTCCTCTACACGCCCTACCTCCGTGAGCCGGATCCGACGGTGAAGCGCAAAACCGGCTTTTTGACGCCTTCCTTCTCCACCGACAGCCAGCTCGGCTTCGTGACGAGGCTGCCATACTTTATCGACATCAATCCGAGCATGGATCTGACTCTGACACCGATCATTACCACTAGCGACGGCGAGGCGCTGGACGTCGAGGTTCAGCAACGCACCGGCAATGGAAGGTACGACATCAACGGGTCGCTCGCCCGCACCGACCGGGTCGACAGCAACGGCAATGCGCTCCCCGGCCAGGAGTGGCGCGGCCATATCCAGGGGTACGGCCGTTTCAACCTAAGCGATCAGTGGCAAACGGGCTTCGACGTTTTCCGGACCAGCGACCCGACCTATCTCCACCAGTATCGCTTCACCGACATCGACACATTGACGTCGCGTGCCTTCGTTCAAGGAGAGAACGGTCGGAATTACGCCGCCATCAATGCCTATGCCTTCCAAGGCCTACTCGCCGGCGATTCCGCCGGTGTATTGCCCTACGTCTTGCCGGTGATCGACTATTCCTACGCCGGGGTTCCCGGTCGCGGCGGTTACCTCACCTTTGACGCCAATGCGCTTTCGATCTACCGTACGGAGGGTCTCGATACCCGGCGGCTCTCAACCACCGCCGCTTGGAACCTCCCCATTGTCACCGGGGATGGCAGCGTGTTCCGCATCAAGGCGGCACTGCGAAGCGATATCTATTCGGTCACCGCCGGCAATTATTCCTCCGGCGGGGGCATCGTGGACTTTCCCTTCAGCGGCTTCGCGCATCGGATCGAGCCAAGCGCCACGATCCACTGGCGCTATCCACTGATCCGTGAGTCCGGGGACATTACCGAACTGATCGAGCCGATTGTCATGGTGACCACCACGCCGAATGGCGGCAATCCGGCCGACATCCCGAACGAAGACAGCCAAACATTCCAGTTTGACGACCTGAACCTGTTCTCGAGCGATCCGTATCCCGGACTTGACCGCTATCCCGGCGGGTCACGAGTGGCTTACGGGCTACACGGAGCGGTCTTCGACACCGATGGCGCCTACGCGGACGCGCTCATCGGGCAATCGGCCGAGACCAGTCCACGCGCCTTCCCACAGGGAAGTGGTCTGGACAAGAAACTCTCGGATTACGTCGGCCGCGTCATGTTCCAGCCGTCGACCCTGTTCGGCGTGACCGACCGCTTTCGCCTTGATTCCCAGACATTCGGCCTGAACGCCAACGAAATCTACGTCAACCTCGGGCCGCCTTATCAACAGTTTGGCATTTATTACATAAATTTATCGTCCCAGGCCGCTCTCTCCGAATATGGCGTTCGTCGTCAGATCGGACTTAGTAGCACCTCCCAAATCACCCGCTATTGGCAACTCGTGGCCAATGGAAGTCACGCTTTCGGCAGCTCCGACAACACGCTGTCGATGAACGTCCAGCTTCGGTATATCGATGAATGCGTTCATCTCAGCCTGATTTATAGCCGCTCCAACATTCTGTTTCGTAACTTGCCACCGTCGAGCTCCTTCACGGTCCAGGTCAAGCTGGCTCACTTCGGATGATCTTTCTTTGCCGCGCGGAAGCCCTTATGGTAGCGCGCCACAAGGGGCGTCCCTATGCCACGAACGGCAGGCGACGCCCGGGCGGCAATCTTGCCCCGGACGACAACCATTCGACAGACACCATGAAAGCGTTTTCCCTTCCGTTATTGCTCTTAGCCGCACTGATATCCATTGTTCCGTCGCCGGCCAAGGCGAAACTGGTCGACCACATCGTTGCCACGGTAAATGATCAAGTAATCTCGAGTTACGATCTCGACCAGCGCACGACGCTGGCCCTCGGCGCCACAGGCCAGCCGAATACGCCGAAGAATCGCGCCGCAATCCGGCCCCAGGTGCTGAACACCCTGATCAACGAAAAGCTGCAACTGCAAGAGGCGGCGCGTCTCCATATCGACGTCAGCAAATCCGACGTTGACAAAGCTCTTGGCCTGATCGCGAAACAGAACAACCTCCCACCGGGCCAATTGAAGGCTTTCATGGCCGAGAAGGGCATCCCGGAAGCTGCTCTCGCCGCCCAGCTTAAGGCCGAGATTGCATGGTCGCGCGTGGTGGGTCGAAAGATCGGGCCGGAAATCCACATCACCGACCAAGATGTGAAGAGGGCACTGGAAAAACTCAAGACCGAGCGTAATGCGACCCGCTACAATGTTGCCGAGATATTCCTCGCCGCCGATCATCCGTCACAGTACGCAGCGGTCGAGAAGTCCGCCCGACAGCTGGTCGCCACACTGCGTAAAGGCGCGAATTTCGCCGCTGTCGCGCGCCAGTTCAGTCAAGCGAACAACGCTTCGAGGGGCGGAGAGCTTGGCTGGGTGACACCCGATACTTTGCCGCCGCAAGTCGCTCGAGTATTGCGCCAATTGCCGGTGAATCAGATATCCAACCCGATTCGTACGCTTGGCGGATATTATATTATCCTCTCACGAGGGAGCGCGAATATCCGGCCGAACGATCCGGAGGATGTCCTTGTGACTCTAAAGCAGATTTTTCTTCCCCTCTCCGCCAGCGCTAGTCCGAGCGCGGTGCAAAGCCAGTTTGATTTGGCCGTTGCAGTGCGAAAAGCGGTCAAAGGCTGTAACGACATCGAGAAGGTGGATGCTGAACTGCACTCGCCCGGTCCCGCCGCACTCGGCACGGGACCGTTACATAATCTTTCTCCGGCAATGCAGAAGCTGATAAAGCCGTTGGCCGAAGGCGAGCTTAGCCAGCCGGTTAGGGCCGAAGACGGCTTTCACATGGTTATGGTATGCGGCCGCCACAAGCCGAATACCGCCCTTCCGACGGCAGCTCAGATGCGCAGGATGCTGGCAGAAAAACGGGCTGAACTGTTGGCGCAAAACCTGATGCGCGAATTGCGCCAGGACGCGGTGGTGTCTCTCCACTAATGCGGCGCGGTGCCAAGCCCATGCAGCCGTCGAGGCGCAGCCGGCCCACGACGGCGGGGACCGAAGCACGGCATCCGCTCCCACCGCTAGCCCTCACCATGGGCGAACCCGCAGGCATTGGGGGCGAAATTGCACTGAAGGCCTGGGCTACCCGCGGGTCCGCCAAGCTGTCGGCTTTTTTCGTGCTCGACGATCCGGCGCGGCTTCGCCGGCTCGCGCGACGTCTCGGTTTGGACGTGCCGGTCGCGACGATCCCAGATCCCGAAGCGGCGGTGGCCACCTTTGCGGAAGCGCTTCCCGTGCTGCCCGTAAAGCTTGTCTCGACGGTACGGCCCGGTCATCCCAATGCGGCAAATGGCCATGCAGTCGTGACGGCAATCACCAAAGCGGTTGAGTTCTGTCAGGCCGGACGCGCGGCTGCGGTTGTCACTAACCCGATCCACAAGGCGACCCTTTATGAGGCCGGCTTCCGTCATCCCGGCCATACCGAATATCTCGGTGAACTCACCAATGGCCGGCCTGTGATGATGCTCGTCGGCCGCGGCCTCCGGGTCGTCCCGGTGACGGTTCATCTCGCGCTTCGGGATGCGATTCGCGCCCTTCGTCGACAGGATATCGTCGACATCGGCCAAGTCGTGGCCGATGCGCTACACACCGACTTCGGCATTGCGCAGCCCAGATTGGCGATTGCCGGCCTTAATCCCCATGCCGGAGAAGGCACAAGTCTTGGGGCCGAGGATCACGATATCATTGCGCCCGCGATCGCGGAGCTCCGACAAAGCGGCATCGCCGTGTTCGGTCCCACGGCGGCGGATTCGCTTTTTCACGCCGGAGCCCGGACCCAGTACGACGTCGCCCTTTGCATGTATCACGATCAGGCGCTGATTCCCTTGAAAACCCTTGATTTCATGGGCGGCGTCAATGTAACCCTCGGGCTTCCCATCGTGCGCACGTCGCCCGACCACGGCACCGCCTTCGATCTCGCGGGTCTAGGCAAGGCCAGCGCTCAAAGTCTGATCGCCGCCTTGAAGCTCGCAGCCCGCATCGCCCGCAACCGCCGGGCCGCGGCCCGCACTGACAAATGAATGCCATGACAGACGGCGGGGCGGCATTGCCACCGCTCCGCGAGGTGATCGCGCGTTTCGGTTTGCGCGCAACCCGAGCCCTTGGCCAAAATTTTCTTCTCGACCTTAATCTTACGACGCGGATCGCGGCGACGGCAGCGCCGCTTGCCGGCATCACGGTGTTCGAGGTCGGCCCCGGACCTGGTGGCTTGACGCGCGCCCTTTTGGCAAGCGGGACCCGCAGGGTCGTCGCCGTCGAGCGCGACCGCCGCGCTGTCGCGGCCTTGGGCGAACTTGCCGCCGCCTATCCCAACCGGCTCCAGATCATCGAGGGCGACGCGTTGGACCTCGACGAAGCCCAAGTTCTCGGCCCGGAACCGGCGAAGCTCGTTGCCAACCTGCCCTATAACATCGCAACCGCGCTTCTCATCAAGTGGCTCGCGCGGCCACGTCTTTTTCAGACCTATGTTCTGATGTTTCAGAAGGAAGTGGCGGAACGGCTTACCGCCGCCCCCGGGACCAAGGCCTATGGCCGACTTTCCGTTATCACCCAATGGCGGGCCGAGGTGAACCGGCTGTTCGATGTCCCCGCCCGCGCCTTCACGCCACCGCCGAAAATAACCTCAAGCGTGGTGAGGCTGGTGCCGCGGGCCGAACCGCTTTTCAGCGCCGAGGCGGGCTTCCTTGAGCGCGTCACCGCCGCGGCCTTCGGACAACGGCGAAAGATGCTGCGGCAAAGTCTGAAAATACTCGGGCCGGCGCAAGCGATTTTGCGAGCCGCCGGAATCGACGGCAGCGCTCGCGCCGAGAATCTCACCATCGCGGAATTCTGCGCCTTGGCGCGGGCCCTCGCCGCCGAAGGGGGTACACTCCAGTTATGACGTTCGATTCGAGCCAGGAAATCCATAACACGCGGGTGCAGCCCGACTGGATCGACGGCAACGGCCATATGAACGTCGCCTATTACGTCCTCGCTTTCGATCAGGCGTTGGATCAGTTCTGCGCGCCACCGATCGATATCGGCTGGGACTACGTCCGACGCACCAATTATTCGACCTTCGTTCTCGAGATGCACGTCACGTACTTGCGCGAAGTCATGGCTGGAGATCCGCTGGCTTTCACCCTCCAGCTGCTCGATTTCGACGCCAAACGCCTGCACTATTTCATGCGTTTGTATCATCGCGAGCAAAAATATCTGGCAGCGGCCTCGGAACAGGTCATGCTCCACGTTTCGCTCGCATCGCGGCGCGCGGCACCTTGGCCCAAGGCGGCAGCGAGGCAGCTCATCGAGCTTTTCGAAAAACACAAAAAACTTCCCTGGCCGGAACAGGCCGGTCACGTCATCGGTCTCAAATCGACGGCTGGCAAGGCGACGCGAACATGACCAAATCGAAGACGAAATTCGACGCCACGCTGATGGCAGCCATGTTGGAACGCTTTATCCCCCACTGTCGTGAGATCGGCATGACCATGGTGAGTGCGACGCCAGGGCGCACCGTCTTGAAGTTGCCGTATGACGCGCGCCTCGTCGGCGACCCCGAGACCGGCGTCATCATGGGCGGCGCGATCACCACCCTGATCGACACTGCGGGTGGCATGTCGGTCAACATGGCATTGGGCGAGCCGACCTCGGTCGCGACACTCGACCTTCGAATCGATTATCTACGTCCGGCAACGCCAGGCGAGACGCTGTTCGCCGCCGCGGAATGCTATCGCCTGACGCGCCATGTGGCCTTCGTAAAGGCGCGCGCTTGGGCCGGCGAAACACTGGAGGCCGCGAGCAATCCCGTTGCCGAATGCCTCGGCACGTTCATGATCGGCGACGCCTCCGCCGCCTCGGGCACCGCCGGTGGCACCGCTATCGGCCCTCGAGCCGGAGGCAAGCAACCATGAATCTGGATGCCGTTCTCGCCGACGCGAAGCGCGCCGGCGATCCCAATATCCTTACCGCTGCTATTCCCTATTTCCGTTTTCTTGGGCTCCGTGTCGAAGCCAGCGCCTCCGGCCTTTTGCTCATCCTGCCCGCCGAGCGCAAGCTGGTCGGAAACCCGGTTTTACCGGCACTTCACGGTGGTGTCACCGGTGCTCTGATGGAGGCGGCAGCGATTCTCGAGCTCATTTGGCAGCGCCCCGAGCCAACACTCCCAAAGACGATCAACCTCAAGATCGATTATTTGCGTCCGGCAGGCCTTAAAGAAACCTTCGCGCATGGCAGCGTCACAAAACAGGGTCGACGCATCGCACATGTCCGGATCGACGCCTGGCAAGATCAGCCACGCCGGCCGATCGCAGCGGCGCACGCGCATTTCCTTCTCGCCTGATCCGCCCCGCGGATGCCGCCGCCGCACTTGTCAAATTGCCCACCCCAAATTGCCCACCTTAGATTGCAGCAACGGCGGAAACACAACCTTGCTATTCTTTTGCCACTTCTGGAGCGCGGCGTTTAGGCGCAGGGTAAGGCTGCGTCATCCGTGGACTATGGCTGACGAAAGGGCATCGTGTCCGAGAGGAGAATTCCGATGACTCGTCCAGCGTCGCTTGCGACCGCATTTCGCCGTGGCTTTGCCGTCGCTCTGCTTGGCATCTTCGTGATCGCAGCTGCAACGCCGGCGCTCGCCGATGGCTGGCATGGTGATAGAGGCTGGCACCATGGCTGGGACCGTGGCGACGACGATGGCGGTGGGTTCGGTGTCTATGTCGCCGCCCCACCTCCTGTCGCCTATGGCCCGCCGGCTTATTACTACCGGCCAGCGCCACCGCCGCCGCCTCCACCGCCGCCGGTCTACTACGTACCGGCACCGGCTTCTCCGCCACCCCTGTTCAATATCATGCTTCCGTTGCACTTCTGATCCCTCCTTGGCGTTTGCGTCCACTCCCCCCTGGACGCATTTGGGGAGCGCCGATATCGGCGCTCCCCTTATTTGTCGTCTTGGCCGGCCGGATCGGCAGCCTCGGCTGGAGACAGCGGCAGGTTCGTTGAGAGCTTGGTTCGGCCAATTTGGCTCGCCAACGGTTTTTTTATGTTGCCGAAGCCCCCCTCATAATGGTGGATAGAGCGTGACATGGGAACGGAACCGCCGACGCTGGGGACGCGGTCAATGTCGTGATCAGCCTGGATGTATATCGGGCCTCACCAGGGAAATACCATGCAGCTTGGCGAATTGCCGGAATGGAATCTGCGCGACCTCTATCCCGATCGACAATCCGCGGAGTTCAATTCGGCGATAGAACGCGCGGCGGCGGCGGCAAGTGCCTTTGCGACGGCGTGGCGCGGCAAGATCAAGGGCGTCAGCGGCACCAAGCTTGCTACCGCCATCGCCGAATACGAAGAGATCGAAGACCAACTCGGCCGCATCACCTCCTATGCCGAGCTTCTATACGCGGCCGATATGACCGATGCAGAAAATGGCCGGTTTTACCAGACGATCCACGAGCGGGTAACAGAAATCAGCAGTCAACTTCTCTTTCTCGCGCTTGAGATCAACCGCCTCGACGACGCCGCGATCGAGCGCAAGCTGCGGTCGCCGGCGCTGCGCCACTACGCGCCATGGCTTCGCGATGTGCGCGTCTTCCGTCCGTATCAACTTTCGGAGGAGATCGAGCAGCTGTTCCACGAGAAAAGCGTCGCGGGCCGCGCCGCCTGGGTTCGGCTCTTTGACGATACCCTTGCCAATTTTCGCTTCCGCGTCGGCGACGAGGACCGGAATCTCGAAGGAACACTCCATCTCCTTTCCGACAAGACCCCAACGAAGCGCAAAGAGGCGGCAAACCGGCTCGCGGCTACCTTCGGCGAGAATGCCCGGCTCTTTGCCCGAATCACCAATACGTTGATCAAGGATAAGGAAATCGAGGACAAGTGGCGGAAGCTGCCTTCGCCAATGATGGCGCGCCACCTCGCGAATCACGTCGAGCCGGAGATGGTCGACGCTTTGGTCGGGGCGGTGAAGAACGCCTACCCCACGCTTGCCCACCGCTATTATCGCCTCAAGGCGCGCTGGCTCGGCGTCGACAAGCTGAACTATTGGGATCGCAACGCGCCGCTCCTTGGCGCTCCCGAACAAGATATCCCCTGGAATGAGGGCAAAGTAATCGTGCTCGACGCCTATCGGCGCTTTTCGCCGAAACTTGCCGAGATTGGCAGCCGCTTCTTCGAGCGAGGGTGGATCGATGCCGCGTTGCGACCGGGTAAGGCGCCCGGCGCCTTTGCTCATCCGACGGTGCCGAGCGCGCATCCCTATCTTTTCCTGAACTACCAGGGAAAGGCCCGCGACGTAATGACCTTGGCGCACGAGCTCGGCCACGGTATCCACCAATGCCTTGCGGCCCCGCAGGGGGCGCTCATGGCGGACACGCCATTGACCTTGGCCGAAACTGCCTCGGTCTTTGGCGAGCAGCTCACCTTTCAGGCCTTGGTCGCGGCCGAATCCGATGCGGCGAAGCGGCGCTTCATGTTGGCGTCGAAAGTCGAGGACATGCTGAATACGGTGGTGCGACAAATCGCCTTTCACGAGTTCGAACGCCGGCTGCACGAGGAACGCCGCTCCGGCGAGCTTTCACCGGAACGCATCGCCGAGACTTGGCTTGACGTGCAACAAGAAAGCCTTGGACCCGCGTTTCGCCTCGATCCCGAATACCGCTACTATTGGGTCTATATCTCGCATTTCATCCATAGCCCGTTCTATGTCTATGCTTATGCCTTCGGCGAATGTCTTGTGAACGCGCTCTATGCCGCCTATCAGGCAGCGCCCGACGGCTTCGCCGAAAAATATCTGACGCTCCTCAAGGCTGGCGGCACCTTGCATCACCGTGAGCTGTTGGCGCCATTCGGGCTCGATGCCAGCGATCCCAATTTCTGGAGCAAAGGCCTATCGGTGATCAGCGCGATGATCGACGAGTTGGAACGGGACGCCTGATTCGCCCATGAGCCGTGAAGAAGACAGTCTCGGCCGCCGCGTCCGCCGCTACGCCAAAGTCGGCGCGTCGGTCGGCAACATCGCGGCCCGACTCGCTGGCAACCGTTATCTTGGGCTACCGCTCGATCGTGCGGCCCATGCGGCGGACCTTCGTCGCGCGCTCGGCGGCCTGAAGGGACCGCTGATGAAGGTCGCCCAGATCATGGCGACTATTCCCGAAGCGCTGCCGCGCGAATATGTCGCGGAGCTCAGCCAGCTGCAGGCCCATGCACCGGCTATGGGCTGGGCTTTCGTCAAGCGGCGCATGGCGGCCGAACTCGGCTCCGATTGGCAAGACCGATTCGCCTATTTTGGCCGCGAGGCCGAGGCGGCCGCCTCGCTCGGTCAAGTGCATCGGGCAGCGACCAAGGAGCACCCCGATCTCGCCTGCAAGCTGCAATACCCGAACATGGCGGCAGCGGTAGAAGCGGACCTCCGCCAGTTGAAGCTGATCTTCGCCATCTATCAGCGTTATGACCCGACGATCGACCCTAGCAACATTCACGCCGAGATCGCGGCCAGATTGCGCGAAGAACTCGACTATCAACGTGAAGCGCTGCACATGCGCCTCTATCACAAGATTTTCGACGGCGAACCCGGCGTCCATGTCCCCGAAGTGGTGTCCGAACTTTCGACCCGCCGCCTCCTCACTATGGACTGGCTTTCCGGGCGGCCGCTTCTTGACTTGAAGACGGCGCCACTCGAACAACGCAATATACTCGCCCAGAATATGTTTCGTGCTTGGTACGTGCCGTTTTACAACTACGGTGTTATCCATGGCGATCCACATCTCGGCAACTATTCGGTCGCCAGCGATTTCTCCATCAATCTTCTGGATTTTGGCTGTGTCCGGTTTTTCCAGCCGAAGTTCGTCCAGGGCGTCATCGACCTCTATCACGCGCTTGAACGGAACGATCGCGCCCTCGCCGTCCACGCCTATGAGACCTGGGGATTCACTGGCCTTTCCAAGGCCGCCGTCGATACATTGAACCTTTGGGCCGAATTCATCTATGCACCGCTTCTCGAGGACCGGCCGCGGCGCATTCAGGAAGTCGATTCGGTCGGGCTCTATGGCCGCGACGTAGCGGAAAAGGTGGCACGACAGCTGCGTGAGCAGGGCGGAGTGACGCCACCCCGGGAATTCGTCTTTATGGACCGCGCCGCGATCGGCCTCGGCGGTGTGTTTCTCCATCTCAAGTCGGAAATCAACTGGCACCGCCTGTTCCACGAACTGATCGCGGATTTCGATGCGAAGCAACTCGCCCGCCGTCAGGCCAGGACCTTCAAGGCCCTCGGTTTGCCCTTGCCTTAACGCCCGCCCCCTCTGTGACCGGCGGCGACGAACTCCGTTGGCTTGGTAGGGTAGAGGCAACGCCGGCTGCGCCACGCCGCCTGCTTGTCGCGGACGCTTGCCGAGGCTTGAACCTGCCTTTATAGTGCGCCACGGCGATTGCGGCCGCAGGATGGATATGGATATAGAGTGATGGCTGAAGGACATACGACCGGTGGCCCGGAGCTGCGCAAGCAGACGGACATTCGGCAAAACGTGGAAATGTGGCACCTGTTTACCAGGATGACGCTGTGGATCACTGCTTCGGTGGTAGTGATCGTCGCGTTGCTTGGCTACTTCCTAACCCCATAGTTGCTGCCCTGCGGAAGCATTCAGGTGGCCTCAGACCGGCGTACTTTCCGCGTGCCAGCAGACAAAATTCCCATCATTAGGTCGCCCACCAGTTGATTTTGTTGCCTCAACTATTTCGAGTTCCGCCAGGTCTGGCCTGGTTAACTCTTGATGAACGTCAAGCATCGAGGTCGTGATGAAGATTGCGGTGCCGCTTGAACGGCGCTCCGGTGAAAAGCGGGTTGCAGCCTCGCCCGAGACGGTGAAGAAACTGGTCGGCTTGGGCCAGGCGGTCACCGTCGAGACTGGCGCCGGCGCTAGCGCCGGCTTCAGCGATGCCGATTACCAACAGGCAGGCGCGACCATCGCGGCTGACCCGGCCGCGCTTTTCACGGCGGCGGAAATCGTATTTAGGGTCCAGCGCCCCCTCACCCAGGCGGAAGGTACGGACGAGGTCGCCCTGATACCGCACGGTGCCACGCTCATCGGCCTCCTGCAGCCGATGCAGAACCGGGATCAGGTCAAGGCCTATGCCGAGCGCAATGTGACGGCCTTCGCCCTTGAGCTCTTACCCCGCATTAGCCGAGCGCAGTCGATGGACGTGCTCTCTTCCCAAGCCAACCTCGCCGGCTACAAGGCGGTGGCTGAGGCCGCCAATGCCTTTGGCCGGGTCTTCCCCATGATGATGACGGCGGCCGGCACGGTCGCTCCCGCGAGGGTTCTGATCATGGGCGTCGGCGTCGCCGGATTACAGGCGATCGCGACGGCCAAGCGCCTCGGCGCCATCGTCTCGGCGACCGACGTGCGGCCCGCCACCAAGGAGCAGGTGCAGAGCCTCGGCGCCACGTTCCTCATGGTGGAGGACGAGGAATCCCGCGCGGCCGAGACCGCTGGCGGCTATGCCAAGGAAATGAGCGACGCGTATAAGCAGAAACAGGCGGCGCTGATCCGCGATAATCTGAAGAAGATGGATATCGTCATCACGACCGCCCTAATCCCGGGCCGCCCGGCACCGGTGCTTTTGACGGCCGACATGGTGGCGGACATGAAACCCGGCTCCGTCATCGTCGATCTCGCCGTGGAGGCCGGGGGCAATTGCGAGCTCAGCAAGCTGAACGAGGTCATCGTCGAGCGTGGAGTTACCATCATCGGCTACGCCAATCTGCCGAGTCGCATCGCGACCGACGCTTCGACGCTCTATGCTAAGAATCTCCTGCACTTCATCACGCCCTTGATCGACAAGGAGAGCAAAGCGCTTCGCATCGACTGGGAAGACGAAATCGTACGCGGCACGGCGCTTACCCGCGACGGCGCTGTAATTCATCCAGGCCTGAAATAAGGAGGCTGCCGACCGTGGAAACCGTCGCGATCGATCCTTTCGTTTTCCGCTTCTCGATTTTCGTCCTCGCTGTCTTTGTCGGCTATTACGTGGTGTGGAGCGTAACGCCCGCGTTGCACACGCCGCTCCTGTCGGTCACGAACGCGATTTCGTCCGTGATCATCGTCGGCGCACTGATCGCGGCAGCACCCGCCGCTTTCGGCGTTTCAAAAGTCTTTGGCCTGATCGCCGTCGCGCTTGGCTCGGTGAATATCTTCGGGGGCTTCGCGGTAACCCAGCGCATGCTCAGCATGTATAAGAAGAAAAAGAAGTAAGGGACGCTGGCATGTCGGCCAATATCGTCGCTCTCCTCTATCTTCTCGCCGCCGTCCTGTTCATTCTCGCGTTGCGCGGCCTTTCAAGCCCCGAGACGTCTCGGCGCGGCAATATACTTGGCATGGTCGGCATGGCCGTCGCCGTGGCGACAACCGTTGTCAGCCTGCATATCACCCATATCGGCTCTTACGGTGCGATCCTCGGCGCCGTGGTGATCGGCTGCGGCATCGGTCTCTTCGTCGCCTTCCGAATCAAGATGGCGGCGATTCCGCAGATGATTGCGGCTTTTCACAGCTTGGTTGGCCTCGCGGCCGTCCTGGTCGCGGTCGCGGCATTCTATCATCCCGCGGCCTACGGCATTGCCTCGGCAGCCGGGCAGATCAAGACCGCAAGCCGCGTCGAGATGGCGCTGGGAATTGCCATCGGCGCCATTACCTTCTCGGGCTCGGTGGTCGCCTTTGCCAAGCTGCAGGCGCTCGTCTCCGGCAACCCTGTGATCTTTCCGGGTCAGCATATCCTGAACCTTATTCTTGGCCTCATCGCGCTTACTCTTGTCGGGCTCTTCGTCAAGAACCAGTCCACTGAAATCTTCTGGATCATGACGGCTCTCACCTTCGCGCTCGGCTTCCTCCTGATTATCCCGATCGGTGGCGCCGACATGCCGGTGGTAATCTCGATGCTAAACAGCTATTCGGGCTGGGCAGCAGCGGCGACGGGATTCACTCTTGAAAACAGTGCCCTCATCATTACCGGGGCGCTGGTCGGCTCATCGGGTGCAATCCTGAGCTACATCATGTGTCGGGCAATGAACCGGTCGTTTTTCAGCGTCATTTTGGGTGGTTTCGGCGGCGAAAGTGCCGGCGCCGGCAAAACCAAGAGTGACCGCCCGGTGAAGTCAGGCTCGGCAGAGGATGCCGCTTTCATCATGAAGAACGCGAGTTCGGTGATCATCGTACCGGGCTACGGCATGGCCGTGGCGCTCGCCCAGCACGCCGTGCGCGAGATGGCCGACGTACTCAAATCGCAAGGGGTGAAGGTCTCTTATGCGATTCATCCCGTGGCCGGCCGGATGCCAGGCCATATGAACGTTCTCTTAGCCGAAGCCAATGTGCCCTATGATGAGGTCTTCGAACTTGAGGCCATCAACTCCGAGTTCCGAACCACGGATGTCGCTTTCGTCATTGGCGCCAATGACGTCACCAATCCCGCAGCGCGCGATGACCCTTCGAGCCCGATCTACGGCATGCCAATCCTCGATGTTGACAAAGCCAAGACCGTATTGTTCGTAAAACGATCGCTCGCGCCGGGGTATGCGGGGATCGATAACGAACTCTTCTATAACGAGAATACGATGATGCTCTTCGGTGATGCCAAACGCATGACCGAAGAGATTGTGAAAGCGCTTTAAGCCGTTATCGATCGGCGCGTTTCCGACATCCATCGGTTCTCGCTTACAAACGGGATCATAGAATTGTCACTATCGCCCCTGAAAGGTCGCGGGCCCCGTGGGCCCGTGTCGTATATGGTTTTTTCACCACGACCGTGTGCGGCCGAAGGGAGAAAAGGATGGTTTCTCTTGCGCTTGTTGACGACCACACCTATTCGGCAGGCGTGACCTGGGTAGCAGAACGCCCGAGTCGTCAAGAAGCACGAGAGACAACGGTTCGCGAATCCGCAGGCGAGATTGACCGCCTTCTGCAGCGGCTGTCACGTGTCCATCTCCGCGCGGCGCTTTACCGGCTTCGTTTTACCGGGTGGTTAGGCTACGGCCAGATCGCCGGCATCAAGGAACGTTTGGCCTGTTTCGGTGTAGTCGAATTGCTGACCGATGGGTCCTTTGCGCTTCTCGACATCGGTCCAGCCGCAGCAACGGCGGAGGCTGGCGATGCAATGGCCAAGCTTCACTCGGGTGTTGCGTGCTGTTTTGGCGGCCGGGAGCTCGGCAAGATCGAAATTGCCGCCCACGGCTTCTGGACCGACGAGATCACCGCCGAGGAGCTTCTGGTCCCTCCCCTGCAGTAGCGCACAAGCGTTCTTTTCACGCCTACTTTTCAAAGACGGATACCGCCCTTGAGCCGCCGGTATTGGTTGAGGGCATAGGTATCGGTCATGCCCGAAACGAAATCCGTCACCTGCAAGAGACGACGATACGGCGGATCGAGCGGGACAGGCGCCGGCAGAATGTGAAAAAGGGTACGCGCCCGAGGCGAAAGTTGGTCTCTGCCTAGCTTCGCGGCGGCTTCTTCCACCGCTGTTACAAACGCATGAAGCAGCGTCGTCATGATCTCGACGCCGCTGATCTCGAGTTCGTAGCGGCTCGGAGTCGAAAAAACGCGGGCATCGGTAAGCTCGGCAATCTCCTGAAGCACCGTATGACCGGATGTCTCCGACAACAGATCCTCTGTCACCTTGCCGGCCATGATCTCGACTTCCCGATCAAGAAAGACCTGAACCACCGCATCGGTCAGACTGCCGATCGCGTTACCGCGAAGATAGGCAATCCGCCGCGGCGGCTCGTCAATGCTGGCATAGCGGGGCGGAGGGGCGCCGATCACGGCGAGGAGCAGCGCTTCCGCCTCGGCAAATTGAATGCGGCCGAGCTTGTAGCCGTCCTCTAGATCGACGATCTGGTAGCAGATGTCATCTGCTGCCTCGACCAGGAATGCCAAAGGATGGCGGCACCAAGCCCGGCTGAGTTTGCCATCCGGCAAGATGCCATCGCGAGGAATCAGGCCCAGCATCTCGGCGGTCTCGGCAAAGAGCGGTTTTTCCGCTTGAAAGAAGCCGATCTTGGCGCTGGCGCAATCCGGCATCGCCGGTGGCGCAATGCACGAAGGCCGCGGATACTTACTGAAGGCGCCGAGCGTTGCCGCGGTCAGGCGAAGTCCACCCCGATCCCGCCAATTTTGGAGCCGTGTAAGAACCCGGAAACCTTGAGCGTTGCCATCGAAGCCGAGGAAATCCGCCCGTTCCGCTGCATCAAGGGGGCGCAGAACGTGCGCCCCGCCTGCTACATCGGCAAACCAAAAGCGAATGGTCTCCTCGCCGAAGTGGCCAAATGGCGGATTGCCGATATCGTGCGCCAATGCGGCGGCGGCAACAATATGGCCGAAATCGGCCGGCGTGGCGACGGCACCGAGTTCGGGATGACGTTGTATCACGGTCTGGCCCACGGCGGCGCCAAGGGTGCGGCCGACCGATGAAACTTCCAGCGAATGAGTAAGCCGGGTACGGACATAGTCGCTCTCCGGCAAGGCGTGGACCTGGGTCTTGTCCTGAAGACGCCGGAACGCCGAGGAAAAGACCACTCGATCCCAATCCTTCTGGAAGGCGGTGCGCGATGGTCCGTCTCCGCCGCTCTCAGGCGAACCGTCGTGCTGGCCGGGCCGGGCGGTCGACAACAGCTTTCGCCAATCCATCATGATGCCTCATCCCCCGTGCAACCGACTGTGGCCTGGGACCGAACTGTCCCGCAAGGCCAATCTCCGTTTCAAGTCGGTTCGACTTGGAGAGGGAATCGCGTTCTAATCATTTGAGGGAAAGCAAGATTCGCATCGCGAGAGGTGAGGACCGAAAGAGTCTCGCTCTCAGCCAGCCACGGCATTCTGAGATTTGCATGGTTTATTTCATCACGACGGTTTTCGTGCTGACCTATGCCGGAATGGCTTCGGG
Organism: Ferrovibrionaceae bacterium; assembly: GCA_046705265.1. GTDB lineage: Bacteria > Pseudomonadota > Alphaproteobacteria > Ferrovibrionales > Ferrovibrionaceae > JAJYTL01. The sequence goes on along the minus strand of JBJKQL010000030.1, from coordinate 11,975 downwards.
GTGGGTGCCGGGCCTGAAGCTCGACCGCACCGGCATCGCCCTTCTTGCCGCCATCGCTCTTTTCGCGCTCGGCGCTCTGCCCCAGCCGGATTTTCTTAACGCGGTCAATTTTCCCACCTTAGCCATTCTCTTCGGCCTCATGATCTTGGCCGGCCAGTTTGGCTTTGCGGGATTCTACGATTGGTGCGCCGCCCGTATTGCGGCGGCAGCCGGCAGGCCGGCGCAGCTCCTTGCGCTCACGGTGCTGATATCGGGCCTTCTTTCGGCCTTGCTCGCGAACGACATTGTCGTCTTCGCGGTCACGCCGATACTTTGCGAAGGCTTGCGTCGCCGTGACCTCGACGCAAGACCCTTTCTCGCCGGCCTCGCGGGCGCGGCCAATGCTGGCTCCGCCGCGACCGTGATCGGGAATCCGCAAAACATCCTGATCGGCCAGTTTGGCCGGCTTGGCTTCTGGCATTTCCTAGCCGTCTGCGGGCCGCCGGCCCTCGTCGCCTTGCTGCTCACCTACGGCGCCGTATTGATCGCGTGGTGGCCGACGCTGCGTCAGACGCCAGCCAAGGGCGTCTTGCCGGCGATCACGCTTGACCGCTGGCAAATGGGAAAAAGCCTGGTCGCGATGGCGTTACTGATCACCCTATTCAGCCTCCCCGTGGCCCGCGACACAGCGGCGCTTGCGATCGCCGCGGCGCTGCTGATCAGCCGGCGCATCCCGACCCGCCAAGCCCTCGCCGCCGTCGATTGGAACCTGATCCTGCTTTTCGCCTCGCTCTTCGTCGTCAACGCGGCTTTCAGCCATACCGGCTTGCCCGCTCTCGCCGTGGCCGCGGCGGAACGGCACGCGCTTCTACCCGACCATTTGGGCGTTCTAGCGCCGCTTTCGGCACTTCTGTCGAATACCATCGGCAATGTGCCGGCGGTCATCCTGCTGCTCAGCCACTGGCCAAACCCGTCCCAGGGCGCGCTTTATGGCTTGGCCCTTCTCTCCACCTTGGCCGGCAATCTTTTTCTTGTCGGCTCGATTGCCAACATTATCGTCGCCGAACGCGCGGCACGAAACGGGATCAGCTTCGGCGTTGCCGACCACGCCCGGGCCGGCGTGCCGATGGCCTTAACCTCGATGGCCGTGGCCGCCTTATGGCTCCTCTGGGGCGGCTGGATGCCCTGGCACTAGGTTTGATTCGCTTGACGTAGACGACTTTTCCGTCATCCGGCCCATAAAAACCGGGAAGAAAGGCCGCCCGCCGATAGGCGTGGTGAGCATAAAAGGCGCGCGTTGGGCGGTATTGTGCGCGGGACGACGTCTCGACATAGATATCACCACCGCCTGCCACCGCGACGGCACGTTCGACCCGCCGCAGGAGTTTTGCGCCAAGACCCTGGCGCCGGATGGTTTCATGCACGGCGATCCAATAGAGATCGAAGCTCGCCTTGGTGCCGGCGATCGGGCCATAGCAGGCATAGCCGAAAACCCGGCCAACTCGCTCCGCGAAGATGAAGCGATAGCCGCCGGCCTCGCCGCGCTGCAGCCGCTCCTCGACCAGTTCGATCGCGACGGCCACCTCCTCGGCCGAAAAGAATGCGCTCGATTCGATGATGTCGCGCACCGCAGCGAGGTCGGATACCTTTGGCGTGATCCGCCAGCTGAGCGCTTTCGACTGACAGACCGTCGGGGCGCTCGGCTTTGGTCTCTCAGCTCCGGCTGGCACTAGACGTGAGATCAAGCTGGTGAAGTCCAGTCCCGCTTCGGCGGCAGCGGCGGCAAATCCCGCATCCGGCGCGAGCGAGGGGTTGGCATTGACCTCAAGGACGTAGGGCTCGCCTTTGGCCGAGACCCTGAAGTCAACCCGGGCATAGCCCTTTAGACCGAATAGCGTCCAGCATTGACGCGCGATCATTCGCAGCCGCCGCAGCAACCGCCGGTCCTCGGGTGGAAAATCGAAGCAGCGCAGGGTCTTGCGATAGACCGCGGCATGCGGCTCCCACTTTGCTGCGTAATCGACAATGTGGGGCCGGCCCGGCGGAAAATCGACAAAGCGGATTTCAGCAACGGGTAGAACGACGGAACCCTGCTGCCCTTCGATCATGCTCAGGTTGAATTCGCGGCCAGCAATGAAGCGCTCGTAAAACCAACCGCCGCCGAAACGCCGCCGCCGGGCAGCCAAGGCCTTCGGCAGGTCCGCCGCCTGTTCGATTACCGAGCGGCTGTCGATACCGACCGACGCATCCTCCGTCGCCGGTTTCAATATCCAGGGGCCGCGCCCCGGCGGTTTCGCCGCGTCTTCACTCCAGGTTGGCGTTGGAATTCCAGCCGATGCCAGAAGCCTTTTGCAAAGAAGCTTGTTGGTGGTGAGAAAGACGGCATCCGCGCCGGCACCGGTATAGGGCAGGCGCAAACCATCAAGGACAAGGGGCGCAAGCGCGATGAGCCTCCCTTCTCCTTCGACCCGCTCGACAAGATTGACGGCGAAGGCAGGCCGGAGGCTTGCGATCTCGCGCTTGGCAATCGCAAGATCGGCCGCGAACGGCAGGATTACCGGCCGGTAGCCGATTTCCGTAAGCGCCTGTTCGATCGCCGCCGCCTGTGCCAGGGTTTCGCGGTCGTCGGGCCGAATCTCGGCGCCAAGGCAGCTGGTCAAAATGACAACGATTGGAGCTTCGGCCACCAGCCGATTAGAGAGATCGCTCAAGCTGCTTCGCCAACCATTCCGAGCAGTGCCCGGACGGGTGCCGGCGCAACATCGACGAGGCCATGCCGGTTAAGCGCCGAAGCCGTGATGCGCCCGATCAGCTTGTCGTAGCTCCAGCCGATGCCACGGGCGAGAATGACCAGGTCCGAGCGCTCCGGATTGAGGCCAGCCAATGGATTGACCTCCATGAAAAGCGGCTCGCCGCGATCGTTGCAACGGAGATCGACACGGCCACCGTCACGGCAATCGAGTGCCTGCCAAGCTGCCAATGCGACGGCGGCTGCGCGCTCCGCCGCGGCATCCTTGACGAGGTGGTAGACGATGCAGCGCTCAAAATCTTCCTTGTTGCCGTACGAATAGATATCGGGCTCGGCACCGGCCTGAACGGAAACCTCGAGCACACCGATCGCCTGCGCCATGACGCCGGTCCCTACAATGCCGACCGTGAACTCGCGGCCCGGCAGATAGGGCTCGACCAAAACCGGCTGATGAAAGCGGCGCCAGAGCATTTCACAAAGCGGCAGAAGCTGGTCCGGCCGCTCAATTCTTGACTGCGGCGTCACGCCTTTGCTCGAACCCTCGGCAACCGGCTTACCGAAGAGCGGATAGGGAAGATCGCGCGCCGCCGCCACATCCGCCGCACTCGCAATCACGGCGAAGGGCGCCGTCGGCACGCCATGATCCCGTACCACGTGCTTCGCCACTCCCTTGTGCAAGGCAAGGCCAAGGACCAGCGGATCGGAAAACGTATAGGGGATGCGGAATGCATCAAGTAGCGCCGGCACTTGCGACTCGCGGGCAAGCCCAAACAGCCCCTCGGCGATGTTGAACACCATATCCCAGCGCTCCCCGGAGAGAAGCCGAGCCATCAGCGGCTTGAGGCCGCCGATTCGTGCGACTTCGAACCCGAGGCCGCCGAGCGCGCTGGCGATGCTGTCGATGGTAACCAAGCTGTCGAGCTCGGCTGTGGCCTCCTCGGACAGACCCTCCGCCTGGTAATCCGAGCGGAGGTCGTAGGTCAAACCAACCTTCATCGCTTTAGCCTATGCCGAAAACGCGCGGCCGGTCCGCCCCGAGCGTCCCTTCCGGGTCCGGGTAACGGAAGACCTTGCCTTCGTAGTTACGGAGCAGAAGATCGGCGCCGTCCCGGCCAACCACGGGATCGGGGAACAGGGGAATCTTACCGCCACCGCCCGGCGCATCGATGACGTAGGTCGGCACCGCGTAGCCCGTAGTATGGCCACGTAGGCCAGCAACGACCTCAAGCCCCTTGGCGACCGGCGTGCGGAAGTGGGCCGAGCCGGTAATCGGGTCGCACTGATAGATGTAATAGGGCTTCACCCGACGCATCAGGAGGCCATGCATCAAGGCCTTCATGGTCGTGATGTCATCGTTGACCCCCTTGAGCAGCACGGTCTGGCTTCCAAGCGGGATGCCGGCATCCGCAAGACGGTCGCACGCCTCGGTCACCTCCGGCGTCAGTTCGTCCGGATGGGTGAAATGGATGCTCACCCATACGCGATGGCGGCGAAGCATGCGGACGAAATCCCGGGTGATCCGCTGCGGCAAAACCACTGGCACCTTGGACCCCAAGCGGACGAACTCGATGTGGCGGATGTTGCGGAGCCGCGTCAAAAGCCAGTCCAGCTTATCGTCATGAAGGGTGAAGGGGTCGCCGCCGGAGAGCAGCACGTCCCGCACCTCGGTGTGCATTTCGAGATAGGCGAGCGCCCGCTCCCATTGCTCAATGCGGAAAGTGTATTCTCCGCCCGGCTCACCCACCATGCGGGCGCGCGTGCAGTAGCGGCAATAGGTCGAGCAAAATCCGGTGACCAGAAACAAGACCCGGTCCGGATAACGGTGCACGAGGCCCCGCACGGCCATGTCGTGATCCTCCCCCAAAGGGTCGTCGGCCTCGCCGGGCGAGAAAGCGAACTCGTCCAACACCGGGACGTGGGTCCGGCGCAAGCCCTGGCTCGGATCGTCGGGGTCAAGAAGATGGGCGTAATAGGGCGTAATGCCGGCCGGCAGCGGCCCTCGATGGGTGCTGATAGCCTGCTCCTCGGCGGGAGAAAGACGGATGACGCGGGCAAGGTCAGGAAGGGTTTTGATGCGGTGTCTGATCTGCCAGCGCCAATCGTTCCATTCGGCAGCGGTGGCATCGGGATAAAAGCGGTTCTTGAAGGCCTTGGCGGCGGAACCGATGGGGAAGCGGTGGAATCTGGCTTGGGACTTTTTTAGAAGATCGGGAAAAGGGACAACGACAGGGGGATCGAGCACGTCAGCCGGGATGAAGGGGCGACTACTCGGAGGTTCTGCTTCGACGACCTGGTTCAGGCTATCCATCACGGGATCTCCGTCCATTCTAACGGCCGCCAACAGGCGGCCTAGGTTGCCGTACCGCCCGAATCCGACGCCGACCTCGGATTCGAGCGGCCTTCAAATGGGACCAAAGGGTGTCATCGTCAAGTCGTTTTCTGAGGCGAGGCTATCTTTTTTCGAGAGCTGTGTCGGCCAGGCTGCGCCACTGCCGGTAAAACGCCCCTTCTTCGATATCGGCTCTATGCGCAGGCGGGTCGGTGTCGTTTTGGCCGTCGCCGCTTGAATGGCAAAGTCGAGCGCGGCTAAGCTATGCGGATAACGAATGAGGAAACGCCATGCGCCTTTTTAATCTCAGCGGCAGAGTCGCAATCGTCACCGGAGCGAGCCGCGGCATCGGTCGCTCGATCGCGCGCAATCTGGCCGAAGCCGGCGCCAAGGTTGTAGTTTCCAGTCGCAAGCTGCCGGCCTGCGAGGCGGTGGTGGACGAGATCAAGGCCGAAGGCGGCGAAGCAATCGCAGTTGCCGCCAATATCTCCGACCGCGCCCAGCTCGAAGCCCTGGTGGCGAAGACAAGGCAAAGCCTCGGACCAATCGACATCTTGGTCTGCAACGCCGCAACAAACCCCTATTTCGGGCCGTTGCAGGGCCTTTCGGATGAAATCTTCGCCAAGATCATGTCGAACAACGTTCTGAGCAACCTTTGGCTTTGCAACATGGTCTGTCCCGAAATGGCGGCACGCGGGGGCGGGGCGGTGATCATCGTCTCCTCCATCGGCGGGCTTCGTGGCAGCAATATGCTTGGCGCCTATGGCGTTTCCAAGGCGGCCGACATGTCGCTCGTCCGCAGCCTCGCCTGTGAATGGGGCCCATCCAATATCCGAATAAACTGCATTGCGCCTGGCCTCGTGAAGACCGACTTCGCCCGTGCGCTTTGGGAAGATCCGAAGCGCCGCGCCGACACCGAGGCGGTGACACCGCTCCGGCGTCTGGGCGAGCCTGAAGACATCGGCGGCATCGCGGTGCTGCTGGCTTCGGCTGCCGGCAATTTTATCACCGGCCAGGCGATCGTTGCCGACGGGGGCCGAACCATCACAGTCTAAGCGTGGACAGCGGTCGAGAAACGGCTCAGAAGCTCCGATAAGGATGCTTGATTGTCATCGCGCTGCTGTTGACGCGGCGGCAGGAAAAGGTAACCCGTGCCGGGGCTGTATAGGTGCAGTCGCCAATATAATCGGTTTCGATATAGCGGGGATCAACGCAAGCCTTGGCGATCATATGGCGAAGGTCGGCGACCGTGGTGGTAAACCGGCTATAACAGACGGAAACCATGGGTCCCTTCGCGCTGGCAGGCAAAAAAGGCCGCGCGGGCGGGTCGGTGAAAAAGGCCTGGTCCCAGGGTTTGCCGACGGGAATCCTGTTGCAGGCGGCAAGCCCGACAAGACAAACGACCATGATGAACGCGATTCGAGTCAGGACGGGTTCCTCAAGCTTCGACTCGGTAACGAGGTGTCCGGACCTTAAAGCATGTTCCAGCGGAACGGAACCACCCGTGAGCGGACCCGGCCGGCGACAAAAGAAAATTAACTTTCTTCCGCCAACCTCTCCGCGTCGCAAGGATTTGAGGAGTCCGCGCTCGTGGCCAATGTCTTGATTCCCGGCGGCGGCGGTTATGTCGGCACCGCGCTTGCCCCGCAACTCGTCGCAGCCGGCCATCGCGTCCGCGTCTATGACACGTTCTACTTCGGCCAGAAGTTGAAGCCCGGCCCCAATCTCGAGGTCGTCACCGCCGATATCCGCGACCGCCCGCGTTTCACCGCCGCATGCCAGGGCATGGACGCGGTCATCCAGCTCGCCTGCATTTCGAACGACCCGAGCTTCGAGCTCAACGAAAGCCTGAGTAAATCCATAAATTTCGACTGTTTCGAGCCGATGGTCCTCGAGGCCAAGGCTGCCGGGGTCCGGCGCTTCATCTATGCCTCATCGAGTTCGGTCTACGGCGTTTCCGACGCCCCCGAGGTAACCGAGGACCACCCGCTGTTGCCGCTTACCCTCTACAATAAATTCAAGGGCATGTGTGAGCCCATCCTGTTCCGTCATCAGTCGCCGGATTTCATTTGCACGACGATCCGGCCGGCGACGGTATGCGGCTACAGCCCCCGGATGCGCTTCGATCTCACTGTCAATATTCTGACCAACCATGCCGTGAACCAGGATCGCATCACCGTCTTCGGCGGCGGTCAGAAGCGGCCAAACCTTCACATCCTCGATATGTGCGACCTTTACGAACTGCTCCTCGGCCTGCCGGATGCCGCGATCGCAGGCGAGACGTTCAACGCCGGCTATCAGAACCAAACGGTGATGGACATCGCCCACATCGTAAAGCACGAGGTCGAGGCGGAATACCCAGAAAAGACCGATATCCCGATCATGGTTACGCCGACCGACGACAACCGCTCCTATCATATCAATTCGGACAAGATTGCTCGCCATATTGGCTTCCGGCCAAAGCGTACGATCGAAGATGCCGTGCACGACGTCTGCCGTGCCCTCAAGGCCGGCCTTCTACCGAACAGCATGACCGACTCGCGCTACTACAACGTACGAACTCTGAAAGAGCGCGAGGCCGCGTGATGGCCTCGCGGCCTCTTGCCGTGGTAACCGGTGGTGCTGGATTCATCGGCAGCCATATGGTGGATTTGTTGGCGTCGCAAGGATTCCGCGTCCATGCGCTCGACAACCTGAGCGGCGGACGGCGGGCCAACCTTGCCCAGCATGGCGCCAACGCAGAGGTGATGCTGGACGAACGTGATATCCGCACCATCTCCCCGGGCGACGCGTTGTTCAAGGACGCCGCCTACGTCTTTCACTTCGCCGGGATCGGCGACATCGTCCCCTCGATCGAGAAGCCGGCCGACTACATGTCGGTCAATGTCCAAGGCACGGTGGCGATGCTCGAAGCGGCGCGGGCGGCTCAGGTCCGAAAATTCGTCTATGCCGCCTCTTCCACCTGCTACGGTCTGGCTGCGGTGCCGACACCGGAAGATCATCCGATCGCGCCTCAGTACCCTTACGCGCTCAGCAAGTCCATGGGAGAACAGGCCGCCTTCCATTGGCACAAACTTTATCGTCTGCCGGTCAACGCCATCCGCATCTTCAATGCCTATGGCACGCGCTCGCGCACGTCGGGCGCCTATGGCGCAGTTTTCGGCGTATTCCTGCGCCAGAAGCTCGCGGGAAAGCCCTTTACGGTGGTCGGTGACGGTACGCAGCGGCGGGATTTTCTCTATGTGACGGATGTAGCGAAGGCCTTTCTCGCCGCGGCGGAAACCTCAATGGCAGGTGAGGCTTGGAATGTGGGCGCCGGCCAGCCGCAACCGGTAAACCGGCTGGTCGAACTTCTTGACGGGCCCTCGGTCTTTATTCCGAAGCGGCCAGGCGAGCCGGATTGCACCTTCGCCGACATCAGCAAGATCAAGCGCGACCTCGGCTGGGCACCGGAGATATCTTTTCAAGACGGGGTCGCCAAGGTCGTGGCCAATATCGATTATTGGCGGGACGCGCCGCTTTGGGACCCGACCTCCATCGCCCGCGCGACCGAGGCCTGGTTCGACGCCCTCAGTCCCGCGGCCTGACTCCGTCGCCGTCTTAGTCGTCCTTGAAATCGACCCGAGTCTCGGCCTCGGCGCGAAGGCGTCCGGCGAAGGTTTCGAGCGGCATCGGGCCGAGATCCTTGCCTGAGCGAAGCCGCACCGACACCGATCCCGACTCCATTTCCTTGTCCCCTACAACGAGCATATAGGGGATTTTTTCAAGCTGGGCGTTGCGGATCTTCTTCTGCATACGCTCATCACCGAGATCAAGTTCGACGCGGAGCCCGCCCGTGCCGTTGTTGACACGAAGCCCAAAGAGCTTTTCGCGCACGCTTTCGGCATAGGCCGCGTGGCGTTCCGAAATCGGCACGATCCGGGCCTGCACCGGCGACAGCCAAACCGGAAAGCTGCCGCCATAATGTTCGATCAGGAACGCGACGAAACGCTCGTGCGAGCCCAAAGGCGCACGGTGGATGACATAAACCGGATGACGGGCGCCGTCCTCACCGATGAATTTGAGGTCGAAGGTTTCAGTAGCGAGGAAATCGAGCTGGTTGGTCGAGATCGCGAATTCGGAGCCAATCGCGCTTTCGATCATGAAGTCGATCTTCGGTCCATAGAACGCGGCCTCGCCCTTCGCGTCGACATAAGGCAACCCTGATTCAGTCATCGCCTGTTTCAGGATATCGAGCGCCGTCTCCCACTTAGCCGGCTGGTCGACGTATTTATCGAGCCGCTCCAAATTGGGCAGCGCGAGCCGCATGTAGGAATTCTCGATCCCGAACATCTTGTAGTAGCGGTCGTGCAGATGCATGACCCGAATAAACTCATCCTTCGCCTGGTCGGGACGGCAATAAATATGGGCATCGTTCTGAGTGAAACCGCGGGTGCGCATCAACCCCGAAAGAGCACCGCTCGCTTCGTAGCGATAGACGGTGCCGTATTCCGCGATGCGATAGGGAAGCTCGCGATAGGACTTCGGCTCGGAAAGATAGATCTCGTGATGATGCGGGCAGTTCATCGGGCGCAGGTAATATTTCTCACCCTCGATATCCATCGGTGCGTACATATCGTCGGCGTAATAAGGCAGATGGCGCGAACGATAATAGAGCTGAGCCTTGGTGAGCTGTGGGGTTGAGACCACGACATAGCCCTCGCGCCGCTCTTCTTCACGCGCGAGATGTTCAAGCTCGTCGCGCAGCACGCGCCCCCGCGGCAGCCAAAGCGGCAATCCGGGGCCGATTGCTTCGGCGAAGGTGAAGAGCCTGAGGTCCTTGCCGATCCGCCGATGGTCGCGTTTCTTCCGCTCTTCGAGCTGCCATTGGCGGTGCTTCACTTCCTGACGCGACTTGTAGCAAAGCCCATAAACACGCTGAAGCTGCGGTTTTTCGGCATCACCCCGCCAATAAGCTCCAGCGATATGGGTGAGCGAAAATTCACCGATCTGGCCGGAATGTTCAACATGTGGCCCACGACAGAGATCAATGAAATCACCAAGGCCATAGAACGAAATCACCGGCGCCCCGGCACCCTTGTCGTCGATGCCGACCGCGTTGTCGTCGCCTGTGCTCTCGGAGACGGCGGTCGTGCCGCGATCACGCAAAAGGGTAAGAAGATCGATCTTGAAGTCCTGGTCGTTCTCGGCCATGACATCGAACGCGCGCTCGATCGGAACCTCGGACCGTTCGAAGGACACCCTCTCTGCCTTGATGCGCTGCATTTCCTTCTCGATGCGAGGCAGATCCTCAAGCTTAAGCGAGGGTTCGGTCAGGACGTCATAATAGAACCCATCCTTGATCGCCGGCCCAACCCCAAACTTGGCGCCGGGAAAGAGGTGGGCAATTGCCGCCGCCATGACATGGGCGCAGGAATGACGCATGCGCATGAGCTCTTCGCTCGGAACCGGCGTGAATGCCACCGCAGGCGGGGCTCCCGGATCGGGCTTTTGTGATGGATTGTTCACCACGCTCCTCTCGAAATGACTTCAGCGATCGACGCCCCCCGCCAGGCGACGGCCAGGTGCTTTGGGGGCCGTGGGTTTTGTAACACGGCCGGCCCAGGCCATCAAACCAGCGCGAAAACGGGAGCCGGGAACCGCGATCTGCGGCGGCTTTGTGCCGCCCTTGCGTGATACGCCGCAGAAAAGCCGCGCTCGGCAGCAAGGGAAAGCCAGCCAACGGCAAGAGCAATCCGCCAAGGAGAACCAGACAACCGAAATTGGGTTGCCGGACGGCCAGGGCTGTGGTCAATTCGCCCGGCGGTTTTCAGAAGGAGGCTTCTCGCGTGAAGGTTGTCGTTACCGGGACGGCCGGATTCATCGGCTATCACCTCGCCGAAAAGCTAATCCAAGAAGGTCACGAGGTCATCGGGGTCGATTGCGTCACCGACTATTACGACGTAAACCTGAAGGAAGCGCGCATCGGGCGCCTGAAACGCCACCAAAGCTTTCTTGAGGTTCGACACGATATTGCGGATGTCTCGGCGATGCGGGCACTTTTTGCCACACATCGCCCGAGCCATGCGGTCAACCTCGCGGCCCAAGCCGGAGTCCGCTACAGCCTGAAAAACCCTGAGGCCTACCTCAAAAGCAATATCGACGGCTTCCTCGGCATCCTCGAGGCCTGTCGCTTCCAGCCGGTGAGCCATCTCGTTTTTGCCTCGACGAGCTCGGTCTATGGTGCAAGCGTCAGGATGCCGCTCTCCGAACATGACAGCGCCGAGCACCCCCTCACCCTCTATGCCGCGACCAAGAAAGCGAACGAGATGATGGCCCATTCTTACGCCCATCTCTTTGGCTTCCCGGTGACGGGGGTTCGCTTCTTCACGGTCTACGGCCCTTGGGGCCGGCCGGATATGGCATTGTTCGCCTTTACCAAGGCGATTCTCGGGGGTCGGCCGATCGATGTTTTCAACCATGGTGACATGAAACGGGATTTCACCTATATCGACGATACGGTGGAAGGAATATTCCGGTTGCTTCAGGTGGTGCCGGAATCAATCCAAAAGGAAACTGACCCCGCGGCAAGCGCCATCGCGCCGTATCGGCTGCTCAATATTGGCCGTAGCCAGCCGGAGCTTCTAAACCGCTACATCGAAGTGCTGGAGGAAAAACTCGGCCGCAAGGCAAAGAAGAACATGCTACCGATGCAGCCGGGTGACGTGCCGGCGACCTGGGCAGATACCCACGACCTCGAGCAATTGACCGGTTATAAGCCGGCAACCTCGATCGAGGAAGGTGTTGGGCGTTTCGTCGATTGGTATCTCGAGTACTACAACGTCAAACTTTAAGAGCACCCTTTGATGCAGAATCGCAACATCGCCGTCATCGGCCTTGGCTACGTCGGTCTGCCCATTGCCGTCGCCTTCGCCGCGG
>JBJKQL010000029.1:0-6318 GCA_046705265.1 Ferrovibrionaceae bacterium | reverse complement strand
GTCGCTTCCCGAACCTGGTGTGTGGACCGGCATGGCGCAAGCCAATGTCTGGGGGCCGTTGAGGTGGAAGCGCGCGAAAATCCATCGGGGCTCGCGGCCTCGAATCATCGGGCCGCATCAAGAAGCCAGATATACGTCAGCAGTTGTGACTGTTGCACCGGATCCAGTCAGCCTGTTGCAATCGGGCGGGGTCCATATACGTTCACACATGAGGTCAGATCGGCACATCGTTCAACCTAAATTCGGCAGTTGCCCTGGCTAAGGTGGCCGGGTTTAGGATGGAATTTCAACCATCGCGATAGGGTATCAGGCAGTGGTGAGACGGGGCGGCGGGTGGAGTTGGCGCCCCTGGAGGTATTTGCGGAAGGCGTGAGAGAGGATGCGGTACCATTTCTGTTCGCCGGTCAACTGCTCCGCATTTTCGACCAACTTTCGCAGAAAAGTGGCGACCGCGGTGAGCAAGCGGGCGCTCCAGCGCGCCTTGGCATGGGAACTGGCGATGGTGAGCGTGGTCTGGCCGGCGTGGCGGCTCTTGGCCGCGATGGCGTAGAGGAACAGGGGCCGGCTGGTGATCGCCTCGCGATGGCTGTCGGGATCGGCGAGACGAACAAACAGGTTCCACCAGTCGTAGACCAGCGCGATGGTCTTGGCCATAAGGCGGCTGCGCTTGAGATCGTGGGTGGTGAAACCAGCCCAACCCCATTGGTTCTTCAATTCATCGAAATTATTTTCACAATCGCCGCGATCCCGGTATAGCTGGCCGAGGCTAAGAATTTCGGCGTCCAGCGAAGTTACCAAGACGGCGTATTCGTAGCGCTCATCCTCCTTGCCGATGTCGGTGAAGCCGAGCCGCAACTGACTCATCGCGGCGGGCTCAGCGTTCTTTCCTGGCCGCTCGCGACGCCGGCGCAAGATCACCACCCGACGCTGCCAACTCCAGCCTGACAGGCGCAGCGTGTCCGCCTTGCCCTGCCAGCCGTGGCCGGCATCCTGCCAACCGCCCTGCCGCATCGCCCGCCGGATCGCCCGCTTGACATTGGCGGTCAGGCGCAACTTGAAGAGATAAGCGAGGCCGCGCTGGTCCGCCTCGCGCATGATCGGGTCATTGCCGAAGCTGGCATCGCCGCGCAGCAGCGCCGGCCAGCGATCGCGACCGATCCGCTCCAGCAGGGCCCAAAGCCCCGGCGCCGAGAAATTCGATGTGTGTTCATTCCCGGCATGAGCCTCTACGTCCAGCACTAGCCGCAGGGTGCCGATAAAGTAACTATGGTAGCTGTGTGACGGCCGCCCCGGTCTGTGCGGATTGTAGCTGACGACAGCTCCCTCCTGGCGGCCGTACAGCGGTTTCACCGTGCTGTCCACATCCAGGATCCACGGTTCCCCCAAAAGCGGCCGCGTACAATAATCGAGGTGGCGCTGCAGCCAGGCTGAGCCTTCCGCCTCGTCGAGCGATAGAAACGCCCGTCGTACCGCGTCCTCGCTCATCATCCGGCTCATGCCCAACAGCTCGGGCAGCACCCCATCGCCACGCAGTGTCGCAATATGGGCGTAACGCCAATGCCCGGCCAACACCGACAGCACCGTCGTGCCCAGAATGTCCCGCCTCTTCGGCGCGTTCGGGCTGGTGTAAACCAGCGGGCAATCCTGCACCCAGAGATCAAGCAGTCCCGACACTTTCAGAAACTCGACGAAAAACGGCAATTGTCCCAGCGGCGTCAACGGTGCTTCGCTGTCCCACGCCACTCGAACCCGCCCGCCATAGGTGTCGACACTCACCGCCTCCGGAACGACCAAGCAGCCAACCGAAGGTTGCTCACCCAAAAGGTGAGCCTGAAGCTCTCGCGATTCCCCTGTCATCTCCTACCAAGGACACACTTTTCCCTTCCTTGGCAAGGCACCAACCGCCGAATTTAGGATAAATTAGCTGAAAGCTATTGTTCGAAGGCTACACTTGTCACGGGTTTCCCCATCATGCGGGCTCCCGAGGAGCTTTACACTGTTGGTCATCCACTCAATGGCTACACATCAGGAATCATACCTCCCAACCATGCGAACTTTCCCAGCCTTCATTGCCGGCTTGTGCCGTGAATCCGATTTCCCCGGCCATCCTGAAGGAATCGGTGGCAGCAGCGCACTTTCTCCCATACTCGTGTAGAAGCCGAATGCGACTTGAACTGGAGCCGACCCTGAGAGATTAGTGGTAATTCCTTCGCTCTCGCCCGCTACACCCTGGTCAGCTATGAATTATCGCCCGTCGCACACGGCCATTACGTGCATTGTCTCTTGTACAACTCGCGTGACCGGCCCGTTGTTTCTCAGCTCGTCGGCGTAGCGAAGCCGCGATAGCGAGCAGCGCCCTTTCGGAGAGCCCGGCTAGAGAGTTCTGAATGAGGGTTTGATTGGGGAGGGGAGAGTCTTCATGTTGGGATCACGATCCGTTTCGTAGGCTGCGTCACCTGGATGTCACTTGACACTCACTCGATGCCTCGCTCGAATTGAATTCCACACTGGCGTGTTGGGTAGATTCCGGTTTGGTACTAGAGAGTCGTCCCGATGAGTGGTGCAACCGAGATCGGCTAGTATTTGGTGTGTTGCGGGTGTGGATGGCTCGACGCTGATCCCGATAGCGGCGACGCAGTTCGGAAGGGTCAGGGCAATTAGGCTCTACGCAGTGAGACCGTTTGGCAGGGCCTCTGCTAATTGCGCCGTAACGCCAGGACGAGCCGAGCACGCAATTCGTTATGTGTGTAATCACAATCGGGAAATTTGGATCCGAGTAAGCTGGTGGCGCAATAGCCAATGGGAATTCAGGTGGCAGCACCCCTTGCTGGGAATTTTCAAGGAAAGTCGGACCGGTGGCGCGCAGCAGTGCGGAGGCCGAGGAAAAGGGCGCCGCTCGACCACAGGCAGCTTGGCCTTCTACCTGTGGCGGCCTACCTCTGCGACAGCGGCGGCATAGTTATCGACTACAATAGTCAAGCAGCCAACCTATGGGCACGGTCACCGCAACTCGGCAACCGCGACGAACGCTTTTGCGGGTTCCGCCGCTTGTTTCGCCCGGATGGTACAGAAGTGCCGCTCGATCGATCGCCGGTAGCGCAAGCCCTGGAAAGGGGAGAACCCGAGCAGGATGTCGCACTTTGCGCCGAGCGTGGCGACTGCTCGAGAATTTCCGTGATAGTCAGTGCTATGCCCCTGGCCGGCCGGCATCATCGGATGGCCTGTGTCTTGGCCTTTATCCAGGAGGTTGGAGAACCGAGACAGCACAGGACACAGGAGCTGGCCGCGCTCACCAGGCTCACTACCGATACCATGCATGGCTACTGCAGCGTGTTGACGGCGATATCGAATAATCTCGAGCTCATCAAACGGCGCGTGGACAATCCCTCGATACTCCGGCTTATCAACGCCGCCCGCGAATCCACCGTCAGAGGCCTGGAGATCACCGATCGGCTAAGCGCCTTCCTGCATGCTCGGCAGCTGGTCTGCCGAGGCGTTGACATCAACGTGCTAATCGGCGAACTGCAGAATGAATTACAGGGGCGGGGAGGCAAGCGGGTCCCTATCGATTTTCACCCCACGGCGGACCTCTGGCCGGCAATTGCCGATGGCGGGCAGCTAAAATTCACCTTTTGTCAGCTCGTGACGGAGGCGTCACTATTCTTGCCCGCCGGGGGCAGATTAGTCGTGACGACGAAGAATGTACGATTGCAGATCCGCGACGGTGAACTGGCTGCTGGCGATTATGTTGGCGCCTCCATTGGCGCGAGTGGACATGGCGCAAGCCGGGCTATAGCGGCGAAGGCCTTCGAACGCTATCTCGCACAAAAAGTTGATACGAAGCACTCTGGACAGAGGCTCTGGGAAGCGCTCGGGATAGCCTCCCTGGGTGGCGGCGACGTGCGGATTGAGAGGTTACGTGGGCAGGGTGCCAGCCTCGACTTCTATCTGCCCTCGGCAAGGCACGGAACCGCGGCAAATACGCGGGCGGCTGGTCCGGAGATGCTCCAGGAGGGCCGAGCCGCCGTGGTGGCGCACACTGACCCACGCATGCGCACGATTGCCGCGGAAGGTTTGAGCAACTGCGGCTTCACCGTATTCGAAGCCCGCAGTGGCCCGGCGGCAGTTGATGTCGTCCGTCTCGGTCGCGATGTCGCTCTCGTTGTCATCGACGAGGGTTTGGTTACGGGACGCGAGACGCAGAATATTTTATCCGAAATGCGAGCGGCCCGCCGTGATCTCAAGGTGATCGTGATGGCCGGCTATCCTTTTCGGCCCGATCTGGAGAAGATGTGCCGAGGGTATGGCGCATTCCTTCGGAAGCCTTTCACGATCAGCGATCTCATCGCGTGCATCCCGGATGCAGCGGTGAACGGCCAGAAGGTGTCAGCGAATTATGTTTGACAGAACGTATTCAGGGGTTTGACACCCAGAATGTCGGGAATAGAGAAGTCGTGGAGTTTATCGCCGAGGATGGATTTAAGGCGAGCGCGTCGCCGAGCCAGCGACGAAAAAGGGGGCAGAAGCTAGTAATGGGTTCGTCTCAACCTCTTTTCGTTCGATCCTCCGTAGATAGTGCCGGAAAGTCAAGCCGTGTGCTGACTTCAGATTGATCTCGCACGCGAAAACAGGTCCTGAAGTGAAGCTTAAAGTATGTGCAAGGGTGAGGCGATGGGGAATCCCATATCCGTCCTCTATCTCGGATCGCGCGAACTGATGGGCGAAATAGCTGCCCTTGTCGGCAGCTACAGAGGTGGCGTCCTGCATATAGCAGCAACGGGGTTAGAGGCGGATGCCGTCCTGAGAACACGCGAGGTGACAACGGCTGTTGTGAACCTGGGCGGGAGCCACGATGCCGGTTGGATCGAGGAGTTACGGAATCTGGCCAAGCGGCAGCAATCGATCCAGTGGCTTGCTCTGATCGCCTCGGAATATCTGGAGCGGACTTCAGTTGCACGACTGATTGTCGACGTATTCCACGACTACCTCCTGCTTCCTATCGACGTCCCAGCGCTTGCGGCGACGATCCTCCGCGGGCATCGCATGAGTGAGCTGCGCGGCAAAGTCAGTGCGAAGCGTGGTGAACATATCGACGTGGACGGAATGGTGGGGTCAAGCCCGGCCATGCGGGACCTAGTGGCAGCAGTCGGGAAGGTCGCCGCAAGCACAGCCTCCGTTCTGATTACCGGCGAGAGCGGCACAGGAAAGGAACTTGTGGCACGCGCCGTCCACCGCAACTCTAGATTCTCCAAAGGCCCGTTCGTGGCGATCAACTGCGCAGCGATCCCGGTGGCCCTGATCGAGTCCGAGCTCTTCGGTCACGAGCAGGGTGCGTTTACCGGCGCCTATAGGAGAAAGATGGGGCTAATCGAAACGGCGATTGGGGGGACCGTCTTCCTCGATGAAATTAGCGAACTGAATTTTTCCGCTCAGGCCACGCTGCTGCGCTTTCTGCAGGAGAGGGTGATTCGTCGCGTTGGCGGTGGTCTTAGCATCCCGGTAGAAACAAGAGTCATCGCCGCGACCAATGCAAATATCCACGAGGCCGTGAAAGCGGGGCGATTCCGGGAGGATCTTTTTTTCCGCCTCGCAGTTTTGCGGATCAAGATTCCACCACTTCGCGAACGCGACGGCGACGCCGAATGTCTCGCCGACTACTACCTGAGGATCTTCGCGCGCGAAGAGGGACGGTCCGGCGTAAATCTAAGCGAAGAAGCAGTGAGCGCCATCGCGACCTATTCCTGGCCCGGCAACGTACGGGAGCTGATCAACCGTGTTCGAAGAGCCGTAGTGATGACGTCCGATGGCGAGATTCGGGCGAGTGATCTTGGTCTCACAGTTGAGAACATTGTTCCGTTCGCCCCCGGTCTGGATGGGATACGTGGGAGCGCCGAAGCAGCTGGGATTCGCTGGGCGTTGACGCAGTCAGACTACAATTGGTCGAAGGCAGCAACTCTCCTTCGGGTCTCGCGAAGCACACTTTACCGCCTGGCCGACCGCCGTGGCGTCTCGTTGGGGCGGCTACACGGGCAATCCGTCGAAAACTATGCCCGAGACCATGCGGTTGAGACCTAATCCGTGTTCGGCGCTTCGATTCATTGCCAAATGACATTCGGGAAGACCCGGGCAACAGTGCCTAGGGGCCTAGAAGGCAGAGCGTCGGCAGCCTGTGGCGCAGTCAGGTAGATGCTTCTCCTGCCGCAGCCGAAGAATTAATGATGAAGGGAAAGCGTGATGGCCGTCTATCATCTTTATTATTGCAAAGTGGATATTCCGCGATTTCGCGCGCACCAGTTCCAGGCGCTAAACGACGCTGCG
>JBJKQL010000028.1:0-19958 GCA_046705265.1 Ferrovibrionaceae bacterium | reverse complement strand
CCATCAAGCTCGCTCAGCGGCGTATCCAGCCGGCGACAATCATCGCATGGTCGCTTTGGCGACGCGCACATCAAGCGGAAGCAAGGCGCGCGCATATCAAACGAAAAAAGCAACTGTAATGCTAGGGCGCAAGAAGCACGATCTCGGCCCGCCAGACATGCTTCTGTTGCGCGTTGCGGTCCTTCAAAATCGCCCTCAGCCGCTTGCGGTCAGATGGCTTTACAGTGATGGATATTCCTGTGTGCATGCCGCAGATTCGCATGCGCCCGCCCGCTTGGGAATCCCTTCCGGGACTCAAATGTCAGATGCAATCTACTAGAATCGGAGCAGGACTTATACCAAGCTGCATTGATGACGACTCACAAGGCGGATTCCCAGGAAGGGCGGAATATGAGTCACTGTGGCAAACAGTAGGAGGTTTGCCATAGCATCGGCAATAGCCCTTCGTTCCGATTATGAAGGTCCCAGCCTTCGAGCCCTTGCGCGAGAGTCGCGGGACGCCGATCAGACGCGGCGACTTCTTGCGCTGGCGTCGATCTACGACGGCGGCAGCCGCGGTGGGGCGGCGAAGCTTGGTGGGGTGGGGCTGCAACTCGTCCGTGACTGGGTTCTCCATTTCAACGCGTCGGGTCCCGATGGCCTGATTGACTGCAAGGCCCCGGGGCAGGCGTCGAAGCTGAATGCGGCGCAGCGGCAGGCGTTGGCGGCGACAGTGGCGCGTGGTCCGATCCCGGCAGTCGACGGGGTGGTACGCTGGCGGCTCAAGGATTTGGCGCAGTGGGTATTTGAGGAATTCGGGATCTCGATGGACGAAACGACGGTGGGCCGGGAACTGAAGGCGATGGGGTTCCGCAAGCTGTCGGCCCGGCCGCGCCACTACGCCCAGAACGTCGAGGCCCTTGAGGCTTTTCAAAAAACTTTCCCGGCGAGCTGGCAACGATCCGAGCCTCCTTGCCGCCCGGAACCGAGATAGAACTGTGGTGGCAGGATGAAGCCCGGGTCGGCCAGAAGAACAAGATCACCAGGCGCTGGGTCAAACGGGGAACCCGTCCTGTCGCGCCTCGCGACCAGCGCACCAAGTCGGCCTATATCTTCAGCGCCGTTTGTCCCGAGCGCGGGGTCGGTGCCGCTCTCGTCCTGCCCCGCTGCGAGACCCAAGCCATGCAACGGCATCTCGACGAGATCGCCTCGCAAGTCGCTCCCGGCGCTCATGCCGTGCTGATGATGGATCGGGCGGGCTGGCACACAACTGACAAACTGGCGGTGCCGAAAAACATCACCATCCTCCCTCTGCCGCCGCGCTCCCCGGAACTCAATCCGGTCGAGAACATAGGGCAGTTCATCCGAGAAAACTGGCTATCCAACAGGGTCTTCGAGGACTACGAGCAGATCGTCGCCTTAGCTTGCCACGCCTGGAACAACCTTATCGAGCAGCCCTGGAAAATCATCTCCATCGGGCGACGTCTGTGGGCTCATGAGTTCTGATTAATGCAGAATGGTATTACTGGCTCGGTCGCTCGGCGAGGACAGCTCGGCTAGGGTTGGGGCCGATTCGAGGCGAACCGATGTTGTTCTAGCGAAGGCCGGGCAGGTTGCCCTGCCACCACCAGAGAAAAAGGACGAGGGCAAGGCCGAGACCGGCGATAAAAACCGACACGGCGGCACGCCGCCACAGGTTCGGCAAGCGCCGTGGCTTCGCCAACGTGGCCGGCAACGGCGATGGCGCGAGCGGCACCGAATGATTGCCATTTTTCAACCAGCGCTGCAGGGCCGGTTCCTCGGACAGGTTATCTTCGTGCGCCAGCTCGGAAACATAGATCTTCGAAACGACGTGCCCTTGATCAGCAGCACGACGGAACCACCGTATCGCAATTACATTATTCTGCGGAGCGCCTTCACCGCGGTAATAGCGCCGGCCGAGTTCAAATTGAGCCGCCGCGTCGCCCTTTTGCGCCGCATCGACGAGGGTTTTTAGGGTGTGCGTCTCATCCCCGGCCATGGCCAGTCACCCTCCCATTCTCTCGTCACATGGTACGAGACCTCAGGCGCGAGGGGAAGAGCGGAAAGCACACAGCAGACATGCGACGACCATTTTTAGACATGGTACGATATATCCGTCGCGGTCCTTTCGTCGCGGGCTGCGCCTTACGCACGAGCACCGGGTGCCGGCAGGTTGGGCTCGCGTTCGAAGCGGTAGTTGAATGGATGGCGCTTCCGTCCGTGCCGCCTGTCCTCGATGCCATGTCTTGGACCTGAACGGCTTGCGTTTGCGGCCTACTTCCTTAAGGTGTGGCCTCTCAAGAATTACCTCCGAACAGGACAAGAAAAAGATGAAACTCCTGCGATATGGACGGCCGGGAAGAGAAAAGCCGGGGATGTTGGATGACGAGGGGCGCATCCGCGACCTTTCCCGAGTGGTCGACGACATCGAGCCCAATACGCTGGCCCCCGCCGCGCTACGAAAGTTCAAGGCGGCAAGGAATCTGCCGGTCGTGCGCGGCACCCCGCGGCTCGGACCGCCGGTCGCTGGCGTCGGCAAGCTGGTCGCTATCGGCCTAAATTATGTCGATCACGCGAAGGAAGCTGGCCAGCCGATTCCGGCAGAGCCGGTGGTTTTTCTGAAGCCGAATAGCTGTATTGTCGGCCCCAACGATACGGTTGTGTTGCCGAAGGGGGCGAAGAAGGGCGACTGGGAGGTCGAACTCGCGGTGGTGATCGGCCGCAAGGCGAAATACGTCAGCCGCAAGGCGGCGCTCGACTATGTCGCCGGCTATACGATCGGCAACGATGTCTCCGAACGCGCCTATCAGTTGGAGCGTGGCGGTGGTCAGTGGACCAAGGGCAAGGCCTGCGACACCTTCTCGCCGCTCGGACCCTGGCTCGTCACACGCGACGAGATCAAGGACCCGCAAAAACTCGACCTGTGGTGCGAGGTCAACGGCAAGAGGATGCAGTCAGGCAATACCCGCACGATGATCTTTCCCATCGATTATCTCGTTAGCTACCTGAGCCAGTTCATGTCCCTCGATCCGGGCGACGTCATCATCACCGGGACGCCGCCGGGTGTCGGCCTTGGGATGAAGCCGCCGAAGTTCCTCAAGCCGGGCGACGTCATGCGGCTTGGCATCACGGGCCTCGGCGAGCAACGCCAGGAGGTTCGGCGCGATGCCTGAACCCCGGTTGCCGCGTGATCGGGGTCTTCAACAGGAAGCGATGCGAGCATAAGCCTGCCGCGGTAGGGCATGCCGGACAGGTCCGCCGTGGCGCACCGGACGGCGGGCCTGGCCCCGCGGTCGCGACGAGGCTCTGCTTTGAAAATTGCTGGTCGGCGGGTTTTCTCGGAATGACTATCCGGTCGTTGTAAAAATGCAAATGGCTTGCATTTGCGGACACCGGACGTAGAGGCAAAAATGCGAGTGGACTTTCCGTCTCTTGTGCCGAGATGGCCTAAAACAATCTCCACCAATCATCTTCTTGGTCGGAATGCCTCGCAAGATTTGACGTCGCCCGCCGCGTGAGCCAGCATGAACCCAAGCCCACGGAGAAAATGATGGCGTTGAAGACGGGCGTGCATGCCCTGGTCGAACAAGCGATGAAAGAGATCGAAACCCTTGAGGTCGAGACGGCTCGTGCGCTTCATGGCCGGGAGGACGTAGTTTTTGTCGATCTTCGCGATGTACGCGAGCTCGATCGCGACGGTGTCATCCCCGGCGCATTCCATGCGCCGCGCGGCATGCTGGAATTCTGGGTCGATCCCGAGAGCCCCTATTACAAGCCGGTCTTCACCGAGGGGAAACGGTATGTCTTGTTCTGTGCCGCCGGCCAGCGTTCCGCCTTGGCGACCAAGACGCTCAAGGATATGGGCTTGCCGCAAGTTGCCCATATCGAGGGCGGTTTCCGCGCCTGGCGCGATTCCGGCGCCCCGGTCGCCAAACGCGACGACAAGGTGAAACCGGCCAAAGGGACGGGATAAGCGATGCCAAGCGCGGCCGACGTGGCCAATGCGTCCAACCTTCGCATCGATCGCGAGCGGCTGTGGCAAAGCCTTATGCGGCTCGCCGAAATCGGCGCCACGGAAAAGGGCGGCGTATGCCGCCTGGCGCTGACCGACGAGGACCGCGAAGGCCGAGATCTGTTCGTTTCCTGGTGTCGTGACGCCGGCCTCAAGGTCAATGTGGACCGCATGGGCAATATCTTCGCCCGTCGCGCCGGCACGGATGAGACCCTGCCGCCGATCGTCACCGGCAGCCATCTCGATAGCCAGCCGACCGGCGGCAAGTTCGACGGCGCCTATGGCGTTCTCGCCGGGCTCGAGGTGATCCGCACCTTGAACGACCACGGACTTCACACACGGGCGCCGATTGAGGTCGCGATGTGGACCAACGAGGAAGGCTCGCGCTTCGCGCCGGCGATGGTGGCATCCGGCGTCTATGCCGGCGTGTTCGGCGAAGATTACGCGCTATCCCGGGCCGATGTGGACGGCAAGACCATGGGCGACGAGCTTGCCCGCATCGGCTATGCCGGCGACCAGCCGACCGGCGGGCGGCCGTTCCGTGCCTTTTTCGAATGCCATATCGAGCAGGGACCGGTGCTCGAGACTGCGGGCAGTACCATCGGCGTCGTACAGGGCGCGCAGGCGCAACGCTGGTACGAAGTGACGCTGACCGGCCAGGAAGCCCATGCCGGCACCACCCCGATGGCGAACCGCCATGACGCGCTGCTCGGCGCCGCGCGGCTCGTCCAGGCAGTGAGCCGGGTCGCGGCCGCGCATCAGCCCGGCGTCTCGACTGTCGGCATGATTCAGTCGTCGCCAAATTCGCGAAACACGATTCCGGGCCGCGTCTTCCTCACGGTCGATCTCCGTCATCCCGAGGACACGGCGCTTTCCGCAATGGACAAGGCGCTCCGCGTGGCGTTGGCGGAAATTGCCGGCGAAATCGGGCTCGATGCCGAGATCGCGCAAATTCTCTATATCCCGCCGATTCACTTTGACGCGGCCTGCGTCGGCGCTATCGCGGATGCGGCGACGAAGCTTGGACTGGCACATCAGCCAATCGTCTCCGGTGCCGGTCATGACGCCTGCAACATTTCGAAGGTGGCGCCGACCGGAATGATCTTCGTGCCTTGCGCCGCCGGGCTTTCCCATAACGAAGCGGAAAGCGCGACGGCGGCGGACCTCGCCGCCGGGGCAGACGTCCTTCTGCACGCCGTGCTGGACCTCGCCGAGCCTGCCTGATCCGTCGTTCGTCTTTCCTCCGTCCCTTTTCCTTCCCCTTTCGATCAGTCTAAGATCGGCGGAAAACGATAAGGCCAATTGGAGGAGAGACGCCATGACGGAGCTGAATCCGAATTTCGCGACCCTCGCCGATTTGATCCGTTACCATGCGCGGACGCGGCCCTCGCGTACGGCCCTGGTCTTCGACGGCGGCAGCCTGACCTATGGCGAACTCGACCGGCGGGCGAACCTTATCGCCAACGCACTGCGTGCCGAAGGCGTCAAGGCGAAATCCCGCATCGCCATCCTGGCCAAGAACGACGCCGCCTTTTTCGAGATTCTGTTCGGGGCGGTCAAGATCGGTGCCGTGCCGGTGCCGGTGAATTTCCGCCTTGCGCCGCCCGAGGTCGCCTATGTACTGAACGATGCCAAAGCCGAGCTGTTCTTTGTCGGCGGCGATTTCTATGGCGTGGCCGAGAACATCGCCGGCGAGCTCAAGACCGTGCGTCGGATCATCGCGATCGATCAGCCGCAACGGGATTGGCCGTCCTATGCTGCGTGGCGCGACGGTGCGGCGGCGGAGGATCCGAATGTGCCGCTGTCGCCGAAGGACGTGGCGATGCAGCTCTATACCAGCGGTACTACCGGCTATCCGAAAGGCGCGCAACTCAGCCACTATAATTTCATGGCGCTTTTGCCGCTCATGGTGGATCGGTGGGGGGCCTGGGCCGATGATGACGTCAGTCTGGTGTGCATGCCACTTTTCCATATCGGCGGCAGCGGCTGGGCGCTGGTCGGGCTTTATACGGGTGTCGCGAATGTGCTCATGCGCGACGTTGATCCCAAAGTCCTGCTCAATCTTATTCCGCGTCACGGCATCACCCGCATGTTCGTGGTGCCCGCGGTCATTTTGTTCATGCTCCAAGTGCCCGGTTGTACCGAAAGCGATCTCTCCTCGCTTCGACTGATCTGCTACGGCGCCTCGCCAATGCCGCTTGAGCTGTTGCGCAAGGCGCTGAAGGTCTTCCCCTGCGGGTTCGCGCAGGTCTATGGTCTGACCGAGACCACCGGCGCCATCACCTATCTGCCACCCGAAGACCACGCGAATCCGGAAGCCGAGCGTCTGAAATCCTGCGGCAAGCCGGAGGCGCCGATTGAAATTCGCATTCGCGGTTCCCAAGGCGAAGATCTGCCGCCTCGCGCCGTCGGCGAGGTGGTTTGCCGCACGCCGCAGGTGATGGTCGGTTATTGGAACCTGCCCGATGCTTCCGCGCGGGCGATCCAAAACGGCTGGTTCTATACCGGCGATGCCGGCTATCTCGACGAGGAGGGGTATCTTTACATTTACGACCGGGTCAAGGACATGATCGTCTCAGGCGGCGAGAACATTTATCCGGCCGAGGTTGAGAACGCGCTCTTCGCCCATCCCGCGATAGCCGACGCGGCGGTGATCGGCGTGCCCGACGAGCGCTGGGGCGAGGCGGTGAAGGCGGTGGTGGTGACGAAGCCCGGCGCGGAACTAACGGCGGAAGCATTGATCGCCTTCGCGCGCGAGCGCATCGCCGGTTTCAAGGTGCCGCGTTCGGTCGATTTCGTCGCGGCGCTGCCCCGCAACCCTTCCGGCAAGGTGCTGAAGCGCGAGTTGCGCGAACCTTATTGGGCTGGCCGCGAGCGCCGCGTCAATTAAGAGGACAGCAGACTGAGTGTGGTCTGTGCGTTGTCGTTTCCGAGGCGTGAGGAGCGAATCATGGGGCCTTTGGCCGGGATAAAAATCGTTGAAATGGCCGGTATCGGCCCGGGTCCTTTTGCTGCCATGCTCTTGGCCGATATGGGCGCCGAGGTGATCCGCATCGATCGGACCGAGGCGGTCGACCTTGGTCTGAAAAGCGATCACCGGCTCAACCTTTTGCACCGCAGCCGGCGTTCGGCCGCGCTCGATCTGAAGCGGCCGGAAGGCGTCGAGACGGCGTTGCGCCTGATTGCGAACGCCGATGCGCTGATCGAGGGCTTCCGGCCCGGTGTCATGGAACGCCTCGGCCTCGGACCTGATATTTGCCTCAAGCGCAATCCGAAGCTGGTCTATGGCCGCATGACCGGCTGGGGCCAGGAAGGCCCGCTCGCGCAAGCCGCCGGCCACGACATCAACTACATCTCGCTCGTTGGCGTGCTGCATTCTATCGGCCGCGTCGAAGGCGGGCCGGTGCCGCCCTTGAACCTGGTCGGCGATTTCGGCGGCGGTGCGCTTTATCTCGTCGTCGGTGTGCTCGCCGCCCTCATCGAAGCGCAACGCTCTGGCAAGGGGCAGGTGGTAGACGCGGCGATGGTGGATGGCGCGGCCTCGCTGATGACGCCCTTTTTCGGCCTGCGCGCGGCCGGGCTCTGGCGCGACAAGCGCGGCGACAATTTCCTGGATACCGGCGCGCCCTGGTACGAGGTCTATGAAACCAAGGACGGCGGCCATGTCTCGATCGGCGCGATCGAGGGGCGCTTTTACGCCGAGCTTCTGCAGCGCCTCGGCATTGATCCCGAATCGCTGCCGCCGCAAAATGACCGCACTGGTTGGCCCAAGATTCGCGCCCGCTTCGCCGAGGTCTTCCGCAGCAAAACGCGGGACGAATGGCGCGCGGTTTTGGAAGGCAGTGATGGCTGTTTCGCGCCGGTGCTTTCCTTGGCCGAAGCGGCCACCCACCCGCACAACCAGGCGCGGCGGACCTTCGTCGAGGTCGACGGCGTGGTGCAGCCGGCGCCGGCGCCACGCTTCTCGCGCACGCCGTCCGCCATCCAAAGCGGCCCGGCCGAGCCTGGCCGGCACACCGAGGCGGCATTGAAGGATTGGGGATTTTCTTCCGCCGAGATCGCGGCGCTAAAAACCGCCAAGGCGATCGGCTGAAGTGGCTCGAACGCCGTCAGCCGCGTGGTGCGAAGGCTTTGAAGTGCTTGCTGAGCTTCAAGCCCTGGCGGGCATAGGACGAGCCGATGCCGGTGCCATAGAGTAGCTCGGGAATCGCGGTCAACGGCTCGAACTTAAGCCGGCCGACTGCCTGCCCGTCTTCCATCAGAAACGGCACCTCGTGCGAGCGCACTTCCAGAACGGCCGGCGTCCCGGCCGGATCCAGGCCATGGCCGAAGCCAGGATCGAAAAAGCCGGCGTAATGGATGCGGAATTCGCCGATGGCGGGATCATAGGGCATCATCTCGGCGGCGAGATCGGGCGGAATGCTGACCCGCTCGCGCGTTGCCAGAATATAGAAATCGCCGGGGTTCAGGATCAGGCCGGCGCGTCCCTTCGTCGGTCGCGGCGCGAAGATCGGCTCCCAGAAATCTTCCGGCTCGTAATGGCCGATGCGGCGAAGATCGACCAGCGGCGCGTGCGGCCTGGCGCGACAGCCGATGATGCTTTCGCCGTGCGCGCCTTCAAGGTCGATGGTGAGATGCAGTCCCTTGGCGATTTCCGCCTTGGCCGGTGCGGCATCGGGGTGAAAGACCAGCGGTTCGCGCTCGGCGCTGCGGTGCAGGACGGTATCGAAGGTGCGCGGCGCGCCGCGGCGGAGCCGGATCTGGTTCAGCCGGTCGCCGGCGCGGGCGAGAACGCTGAAGGTGCGGGGCGAGACTTCGAGATAGAGCTTGCCCTGATAGCCTTCCCGCACCTGCTCGAAGGCGGCACCGTAATCGGTGATCAGGCGGGTGAAGATGTCGAGCCGGCCGGTGGTGCTCTTCGGATTGGCGGTGGCCGATATCCGCTCGGGTAGGCGGAGTTCCTCCAAAAGCGGCACGATGTAGACGCAACCCTTTTCCAGCACCGCGCCGCGCGAAAGATCGACCTCGTGCATGGCAAGCTCCTTGAGCTTGCGCTCGACTGACGAGCCGGTGCCGGGTAGGAAGCTCGCCCGCACGCGCCACGCGGCCGGCCCAAGACGAAGGTCGAGGCTCGCCGGCTGGATCTGTTCGTCCATCACCGGTGGATCGGCGCCGATGACGCCGGATTTGACGAAGGCGCGGATGGTCTGCGCCGGCAGGATGCCGGAGGGGGTCTGTTCGGCGCCGTCCGCGCCGGGCACGATATCGGGGAACAGACTGACGGTTTCGTTCATGACCGCGTTCTAGGCGAAGGAACAAGAGAAGGCGAGCGGATTTTCATCCACAAATCTCTCCCGCTGTTATCCACATATCCAGCCCTAATTCACAAGCGGCTTTCAACGGTTCACACTGTTCGCTTGGCCCTGTCCTTGGCGTTGACGCTCTTGATGGTCTCTCTGATGTCCGTCCAGTCCTCATCGGTGAGCGAAGCCAGCCGGGCGAAGCCGCCAGCGCTGTTCAGCGCCTGGCCGCCGTCGATCGCGATGACCTCGCCGGTCAAGTATTCCGACTGATCGGCCAAGAGATAGGCGGCGAGATTGGCCAGCTCTTCATGCCGGCCGACGCGGCGCATCGGGATGGCCTCAAGCGGGCGTTCGGCAAGCTCGGACTTTGGCGAAAGTCTGGCCCAGGCGCCCTCGGTAGGGAAGGGGCCGGGCGCGATGGCGTTGATGCGGATGCCCTTCGGCCCCCATTCGACGGCTAGGCTCCGCGTCATCGCGGCCAAGCCCGCCTTCGCCATGGCGGAGGGCACAACATAGGGCGATCCGGTGCGCACCCAGGTGGTGACGATCGAGAGGATGTTTCCGTTACGGCCTTCCTTCAGCCAGCGCCGGCCGCAGGCTGCGGTGACGTAGAACGAGCCGTGCAACACGATATTGGCGATGGCATCGAAGGCGCGGGGGCTCAAATCCTCGGTGCGCGAGATGAAATTGCCAGCGGCGTTGTTGACCAGCGCGTCGAGCGGCCGATCGGCCCAGATCGCGCCGATGGTCTCGTCGACCGCCTCGGCGACCCGGATATCGAGCGGGAAGGCCGTTACTTTGCCGCCGGTCTTCTGCATCAGGTCCGCCGCGGCTTCCTTCAGCACCGCCTCGCGGCGGCCGCAAATCGCGACCTCGGCGCCAAGCTCGAGAAAACGCTGCGTCATCGACTTGCCGAGCCCAGTGCCGCCGCCGGTGACGAGAATCTTTTTGCCCTTCAAAAGATCGTTCTGGAACATCGCCACCTCCCGCCGCCGGTTTCTTGTCGCACTCGCTTTCTCGCCGCGAGCCTAGCCGATCAGGCGCAAGTTGTCGCTACACCTCCCGCTCCCAGTTCTGGCCGATGAGGTCATGGCCGAAGCTCCCGTGCGGCTTTTCATCCATCAGCTTGAATCTCGCGGCTTCGTAGATGCGTCGGACCGAGGTGAGGACGTAATTGGTCCAGAGCGTGATGCGGCGGTAGCCGGCAAGCCTCGCAAAGCGAATGCATTCGTCAACCAGCCGCGCGCCGAGCCCAAGGCCGCGCGCTCCTGGTTCGACGTATAAAAGCCGAAGCTTCGCCAGCTCGCCAGTCTCGCGCACAACGACGAAGACCGAGCCGACGATTGCGCCGTCGCGCTTGGCGATCCAGCAGCGTTCGCGCTTGGCGTCGAAGTTTTGCACGAAGTCGGCGATGATCTTGGCCACCAGCGCCTCGAAGGTTTCGTCCCAGCGATTTTCGCGGACATAAAGCAAGCCCTGCCGGTGCACGATCCGGCCCATGTCGCCGACATCGAGCGGGCGGAGAATGTAGGGCACCTTGGGTTCAAATCGCGGCCGGCCGCCGAGCGGGCTTCGGTTTCGGTAAGCGCAGCCACGAGCCGCGCGCGGTCTGAACCGGAAAGCGTTTCCAGCATCGCGCCCACTTCCGCAGCCGAGCGCGAATCGAGCTGGGCGAAGGCGGCGCGGCCCTTGCGGCTGAGCGAGATGAGGTTCTGGCGAGCGGCCTCCGTGCTCGGCCGCCGCGTGATTAGCTCACGTTCCACGAACCCTTTGAGGATGCGACTCAAGTAACCCGGATAGAGGCGCAAATCGGCGGCGAGTTCCGTCGCCGTCATCGTCTCGCGCTGCGCGAATTCATACATCACGCGGCTTTCGGCAGGCGACTAGGGGCTTTGCAGCAGCCCCTCATGCAGGATGCCCATCTCGCGGGTGTAGAAGCGGCTGAAGCAGCGCACCGCCGCGATCTGTTCGGCAAGGGTGGTTTCCGCGATCGCCGCCTTCCTAAGTGCATGATGTATGCCTGCTAACATCAATTAGTTACTTGACTATGTCAATTATCTTATCCAGCCGCAGCGACACTTATCGCCGCCATTCACGGCGAGGGCCGGAAAGGCGCGGCTTCCGTGCCGTTTCGTGCCGCGCCGCGCTTGCTCCGGCAAGCTCGGCAAGTTAGGTTCCGCGCCATGAAGGTGGACGGCGTTCCCTATCGCAGCATCTGGCTAGACGATGATGGCTGGTCGGTGATGATCATCGATCAGACCCGGCTGCCGTATGCCTTTGCAGTGCTTCGCCTCACCACGCTTGAGGAAGCAGCAGTCGCGATCCGCACCATGCAGGTCAGGGGCGCGCCGCTGATCGGCGCCACCGCGGCCTATGGCCTCGCACTCGCGGCCAGGGCGGATGCCTCCGATGCCGCGCTGGATGCCGCTGCGGCGATCCTGCTCGGGACGCGCCCGACGGCGGTCAACCTCCGTTGGGCGGTCGAGGACATGTTGGCCCATCTGCGCAATCGGCGTCCAGAGGAGCGGGCCTCCACCGCCTATGCGCGGGCCAAGGAAACCTGCGCGATCGATGTCGAAACCAACCGCGCCATCGGCGAACACGGCCTGCCCTTGTTCCAGGCCGCCTTCGAGAAGGCGGGTGGCAAGCGCCCCCTTCGGGTGCTCACCCATTGCAATGCCGGCTGGCTCGCCACCGTCGATTGGGGCACGGCGCTCGCGCCGATCTATCGCGCCCACGAATCCGGCATGCCGCTGCATGTCTGGGTCGATGAAACCCGGCCGCGCAACCAAGGCGCGCTGACCGCCTGGGAATTAGGTAGCGCAGGCGTGCCGCATACGGTGATCGTCGACAACGCGGGCGGCCATCTGATGCAACGGGGCGAGGTCGATCTCTGCATCGTCGGCACCGATCGCACCACCGCGAACGGCGATGTCTGCAACAAGATTGGCACCTATCTGAAGGCGCTTGCGGCGAAGGACAACGGCGTGCCGTTTTACGTCGGGCTGCCGTCCTCCACCATCGATTGGCGGATGAATAGCGGCGGCGACGTGCCGATCGAACAGCGCGGCAACGAAGAGGTGGTCGAGGTCGCCGGACAGGATGCTGGCGGCGAGATCGCGAGGGTGCGCATCTTTCCGGCGAGAAGTCCGGCTGCGAACTATGCCTTCGACGTAACGCCGGCGCGGCTCGTCAGCGGGCTGATCACCGAGCGCGGTATTTGCGAGGCGAGCGCGCGGGGCCTCGCATCCCTGTTTTCCGAAAATATCCGGCCCAAGGCCGGCTGAGAATTTGGTTGATCGAAGGTCCCTTGGGACGGTCGAGGAGTGAAGAATGAAGAATCTCTGGTCGGGTCGCGAGGCCCGGGCGTTTGTGAAGCGTTATGCCACACAAGGCGTCAATGAAGACTTGGCGCTTCGCCTCTATACCACCCGGCTTCTCGGGGGAGAGCCCCGGCTCGTGCAGCACGGCGGCGGCAATACCTCGGTGAAGACTCGGCTTCGCGACATCACCGGCGAGGAGATCGACGTTCTCTGCGTCAAGGGCTCGGGCGGCGACATGGCGGCAATCGAACCGAATAGCATGCCGGCCGTGCGCCTCGCACCGTTGCAGGCGCTCGCCAATCTGTCCCGCCTTTCCGATGAAGACATGGTGATGCTGCAGCGGCGGAACCTGCTTGATCCCGCGGCACCCAATCCTTCGGTCGAGACGCTGCTGCACGCCTTCCTGCCGCATAAGTTCATCGATCACACCCATGCCAACGCCATCCTCGCGCTCACCGACCAACCGAATGGCGCGGCGCTGATCGCGAAGCTTTCCGGTCCCCGGCTCGCGCTCGTGCCCTATGTGATGCCGGGTTTCGATCTCGCGAAACGGGCGCTCGAGGTTTACCTTGCCCATCCCGGCTGTGAGGGCTTGGTGCTGCACAAGCACGGCATCTTTGCCTTTGGCGAGAGCGCCGAAGAGGCCTACGCGCGCATGATTGAATTTGTTTCCATGGCGGAGCGGCGCCTGCAGCGACACCGCAAACCGCTCGTCAAAGGCGCGAAGCTTCCTCGCCGCATCGCTCCGCTTGCCGAGGTGGCGCCGATTTTGCGCGGACTTCTCGCGAGCGCCGATGGGCTGGAAAAAGGTCGCTACCGCCGCATGATCCTGGCACATCGCGACCGGCCCTTGATTCGCGACTTCATCCACGGGCGCGATCTTCGCCGCTACGCCGAGGCCGGCGTGGTGACGCCGGATCACGTCATCCGCACCAAGCCGAAGCCCCTGATCCTGCCGGCGCCGGAAGCCGGCCATCTTGAGGCCTTCGCCACGGCGGCGAAGGACTCGCTCGATCGTTTCATCGACGATTACAAGGCCTATTTCGCGCGCAACAACAAACGGGCGCGGCCGAACAAGATCGCGCTCGATCCCTTGCCGCGCGTTCTGATGGTGCCGGGGATCGGGCTCTTTGGTGTCGGCCGCTCGGCGAGGGACGCAGGAATCGCCGCCGATATCGCCGAGACCGCAATCCAGGTCATCAGCGATGCGGAAGCTATCGGCCGATTCGAGAGCATTTCGGAAGCCGATATGTTCGATGTCGAATACTGGTCCCTGGAGCAGGCCAAGCTGTCCAAGGCGGCGGAGCCGCCGCTTGCCCGCCAAGTCGTGGTGATCAGCGGCGGTGGCGGCGCAATCGGCGCGGCGACCGCGCGCGCCTTCGCGGCGCAAGGTGCCGAGGTCGCGGTCTTGGATCTCGATGCCGTGGCGGCTGCCAAGGCCGCGGCCAAGGTCAAGGGCCTCGGGGTCGGTTGCGACGTGACCGACGCCGCGTCGATCGCCGATGCCATGGCACAAGTGGTGGCGCGCTTCGGCGGCGTCGACATCCTGGTGTCCAACGCCGGGGCTGCCTGGACCGGGCGCATCGGCGAGGTGCCGGATAAGGTCCTGCGGCAAAGCTTCGAGCTCAATTTCTTCGCCCATCAATCGCTCGCACAATCGGCAGTCGCGGTAATGCGGGCGCAAAAGACCGGCGGCTGTCTCCTTTTCAACGTGTCGAAACAGGCGGTGAATCCGGGGCCGGATTTCGGCCCCTATGGCCTGCCTAAGGCGGCGACGCTATTTCTCAGCCGGCAATACGCGCTGGATTACGGCGCCGAAGGCATTCGCGCCAACGCGGTCAACGCCGACCGCATCCGCTCGGGTCTCCTGACCGAGAGCATGGTCAAGGCGCGCGCCAAGGCCCGCGGCGTTAGCGAGGAAGCCTATATGCAGGGAAATCTCTTGGGCCGCGAAGTCACCGCCACCGACGTCGCGCAGGCCTTCGTCGATCTCGCGCTCGCGGAGAAGACGACCGCCGCCGTGATCACCGTCGACGGCGGCAATATCGCCGCGGCGCTCCGCTGACGAGCTTCTATCCGACTGCGGCCGCGGCGCGCTCCGCGCGCTTCCTTTCGATCGGGTCGAGGAAGCGCTTCCGAAGCCGGATCGATTTCGGCGTCACCTCGACAAGCTCGTCATCGTCGATATAGGCGATCGCCTGTTCGAGCGAGAGCTTGCGGGGCGGCGTGAGGCGGATCGCCTCGTCCTTCGACACGGTGCGGATATTGGTGAGCTGCTTCGCCTTCAAGGGGTTCACGTCGAGGTCGGCGTCCCGGTTGCATTCGCCGATGATCATGCCGCGATAGACCGGCGTCCCCGGCCCGATGAACATGGTGCCGCGCTCTTCCAGGTTCCACAGCGCATAGGCAACGGCGGCGCCGTCGGAATTTGCCACCAGAACGCCATGCTTGCGGCCCGCGATCGGGCCCTTGACCGGACCGTAGCCGTGAAACAGGCGATACATGATGCCGGTGCCGCGGGTGTCGGTGAGGAATTCACCGTGGTAACCAATCAGCCCGCGCGAGGGCGCGAGAAAACTTAACCGCAGCTTGCCGCCGCCGGAGGGGCGCATATCCGTAAGCTCGGCGCGGCGCAGCGAGAGCTTTTCCACCACCGTGCCGGAAAAGGCCTCGTCCACGTCAACGAGCACCTCTTCGACCGGCTCGAGCTTTTGCCCGGTCTGCTCGTCCGTATGGAACAGAACGCGCGGGCGGCTGATGGAAAGCTCGAAGCCTTCACGGCGCATGGTTTCGATCAGAATCCCGAGCTGAAGCTCGCCGCGGCCAGCGACCTCGAAAGCATCTTTTTCTTCGCCGACGCGAACACGGATTGCGACGTTGCCCTCGGCCTCGCGCAACAGGCGGGCGCGGATCACCCGGCTTGTCACCTTTGAGCCTTCGCGTCCCGCGAGGGGTGAGTCGTTGACCGAAATGGTAAGCGCCAAAGTCGGCGGGTCGATTGGCGGTGCCGGGATAGCCTGCGTCACTTCGGCCGCGCAGAGGGTATCGGCGACGCTTGCCTCCTTGAGGCCGGCAATGGCGACGATGTCACCGGCCTCGCCTTCATCGAGTGGCATGCGGCTCAGACCCCGGAAAGCGAGAATGCGCATCACGCGGGCATCCTCAACCCGCTCTCCTGTGCGGCTCAACGCCTTGATTGGGTCGTTGGTCCGGATGCGGCCGGCCGCAATGCGGCCCGTGAGCACGCGACCGAGATAGGGATCGGCTTCGAGTGTCGTGACCAGAAGCCGGAACGGCGCGTCGGAAACCACCTTGGGCGGCGGCACGTGATTGATGATGGTCTCGAACAGCGGCGCCATGTCCTTACCCGGCTCGTCGATGTCGTGCGCCGCCCATCCTTCCTTGCCGGAGGCATAGAGGGTCGGAAAGTCGAGCTGCTCGTCGGTTGCATCGAGCACGGCGAAGAGGTCGAAGACCTCTTCCACCACCTCGGCGGGTCGACCGTCTGGGCGGTCGACCTTGTTGATGACGACAATCGGCTTCAGGCCTTGGCGCAGTGCCTTGGCGGTAACGAACTTGGTCTGCGGCATGGCGCCTTCCGCGGCATCGACCAAAAGCACGACGCCGTCCACCATCGACAGGATACGCTCGACCTCGCCGCCAAAATCGGCATGGCCGGGTGTGTCGACAATGTTGATGCGGATGTCGTGCCACACCACCGAGGTGCATTTGGAGAGGATAGTGATGCCGCGTTCGCGTTCAAGGTCACCCGAATCAAGCGCCCGCTCGGCAACCGTCTGGTTGTCGCGGAAGGTGCCGCTTTGGCGCAGCAGGCAGTCCACGAGCGTGGTTTTGCCGTGATCGACGTGGGCGATGATCGCGATGTTGCGAATCTGCATGAATGTCCCGGAAGTCTAATGCCGGCCCTCCCGCATCCGCTTGGGTTAGGCCAAACCGACAGGTCAGCCCACCGCGGTATGGTTATCAGGCCATGCTGCGGTGCGTTATATGCCGGCGAAGCGGAAAAAAATCAAGTTTCCGTTGCGCCCAGGTCTTCGTCGGCCCTTTCAGGGGCGTGGCGGATCTAGCGCGTTCGGCGGCAGTTTCACCATCGTCTGCACAAGGATCTGGTGCAAATCGTTCTCAATTACTTGGATGCGGGCAGCGACGTTGTCGAAGGCCGCGGTGACCGCCTTGGCGTCAAAGGGGGCGCGGTGCACGCTCGCCCGCGCTTCGCGCTTGGCGTCGCGGATCGCTCCCATATCAGCTTTGATTCGTGGCCAGTTGTCGCTAACCGCGCGTTGGATCGCGCGTTCGGCCGGTGGTGGCAGCGGGCCGGTAATGCTGTGGATCACCCACATCGTGCGAGCCCGCAACGAATGATGGTAGAAGCGAAACCTTAACGAGGGACGGTAAAAAGCGTGGCCGGCAATCGCGCCGACCAGCAGCAGGTTGATGGCCACCGACGCCGCGAGCCCGATCTTGAGCCAGCGGCGTCGCGGCCGCGTCACTTCCGGTGTGCTCTCGCTCATTCGCGGCGTCCGCTCACGGGAATAGGTTGTTGCTGCGGGGGCTGGCCGGCGCGCCGCTCGCCAGCAAGAGATCGGATGCTCCAGACAGGTTTCCGGCCACTTGCCCCGATGAGGTTAGTTGGCTGGGATAGCCGATGCCGCTGATCCCGATATAAAAGCCAAGAATGAGCGCCGCGGTCATGGCGGCGAGTTCGGGCCACGGCAGCCGCGCCACGGCCAAGGGATGGCGGAAAAGCGACAGCAGGCCGCCGGTGCGCGCCACGCGAGGGGCTTCCTGGTTAAGAGCGTCCGCCCGGGCAACGATGCGCTCGACCAAAGCCGGATCGACCGGCGGCGTCTTAAACTGCGCCAGCAGGGTGTCAATCCAGCGCGCGGCGATAAGCTCCGGATCATTCGCCGCCAACGCTCGGGCGGTGGCCGATTCTGCCTTCGGCCAGCGCGCCGGATCAGCGCCATAGGCGGCAATCAGTTCCCGTATGCGACCCCGTTTCATTGTCTCTTCACCTCTTCGCTCCGAGCTTCGTCCGGTCCGAGGACCCGCCCTAGTTTGTCCTTCAGGGTCCGCCTTGCCCGCACCAGCAGGGATTCGATCGCACCCACCGAAAGCCCCATCGTCTCTGCCGCTTCCACATTGCTCAATCCCTGCCAGTAACAGAGGCTCAAGGCGATGCGTTGGCGCTCCGGTAACTCAACCACGGCGGCGGCCACCGCTGCCGCTTCCTCGCTTTCACCCACCAGCCGGTCCGCGGCCGGGGATGGATCGGTTACCTCGCCGGCCGCCTCCAGCGGCTCCGTCCGGTGTCGGCGCTTCTGGTCGATACAAAGGTTTATCACGACGCGGCTGAACCAAGTACGGAACGAAGCGCCGCCGTCCAGCCGCCACCGCGGTGCCACCGTCCAAACGCGGAGAAAAGCCTCTTGTGCCATTTCCTCGGCGTCGCTACGGCTACCGAGGATGCGATAGGCCAAGCCTTGCGCCCGGGCGACGTGCCGTTCCACAATCGTCCGAAACGCACGGCGGTTTCCCTGGGCGATCTCCGCCATCAAGGCCTCGTCGGACGGATCTCGCATCTCACCTGCGATGTTCCAGAGCCCAAGCTCACCACCCGAGCCACCAGCATGTCCGATCGGCCTCTCATTTTTTCACGTATATGGCCGCGCAATCCTGCGCCATTTTGCCTGTCCTGTCGCCGCGAATCGCGTTTTTTGATGGGCCATGGGGTGGAGTTGTCAATGGATTCGGGCCGGGAATCGGCCCTGCGCGGCATGGTAGCCATTGTCGTTCGAGTGCGAAACGTGGTTCCATGCCTCCATCTGTGAACCAGTGCCGGAAGAAAGATGACAACCCTCCTTTACACCCATCAGGCATGTTTCGATCATGATACCGGGCGGCATCATCCCGAATCCCCCCACCGGCTGCGTGCGGTTCTCGACGGGCTTTCGGGGTCCGCTTTCGCTGCGCTTCGCCGCCGCGAGGCGCCACGCGCCGATCTTGACCAGATCGCACGGGTCCATTCCAGACCCTATATTGAGGGCCTTTTCCACGATTTGCCGTCGGAAAATTTGGCGCATCTAGATGCCGATACGGTGGTTTCCCCAGGTTCAGGCGAGGCTGTGCTCAGAGCTGCGGGTGCCGTCGTCGCGGCGGTGGACGCCGTGATCCAGGGCGAAGCGCAAAACGCCTTTTGCGCCGTGCGACCGCCTGGCCACCATGCCGAGGCCGACCAAGCAATGGGCTTTTGCGTCTTTAACAACGTCGCGGTCGGTGCTCTGCAGGCGCGGGTCGTCCACGGGCTTCAGCGCATTGCCGTGGTAGATTTCGACGTTCATCATGGCAACGGCACGCAGGCGATGTTCTGGACCGACCGTAATCTCTTGTATGGCTCAACCCATCAATGGCCGCTCTATCCGGGCTCAGGCCGAGTCGACGAGCGCGGCGTCAGCGGAAGCAATATCGTCAACATGCCGCTCGCTCCATTGAGCGGTTCCGTCGAGTTCCGTGCCGCGATCCAATCTATATTGCTACCAAGACTAGAAGATTTTTCTCCGGAGATCGTATTAATATCTGCTGGCTTTGATGCCCATGCTGACGATCCGCTCGCCAATCTCAATCTGGCGGAGGCAGATTTCGCCTGGGTCACGGAAAAGCTTCTCGACGTGGCCGCGCGGCACGCCCAATCTCGGCTTGTCTCGACATTGGAAGGGGGTTACGACCTAGACGCCTTGTCTCGTTCAGCGGCAGCGCATGTGGCGACCTTGATGGCGGCTTGACGCCTGACGCGCCGCCTTGTGGCGAATCGAGGGAGCGCCTTGTCGGCAGGGCTCATGAGCCGTAAACTATCGACAGCGCAAAGGAGTAGAGGATGGCGCGCGAGAGCGGCAGGGCGGACGCGATTCCGTCCGACATCCGCGACCTCACATTCGAACAAGCGTTGAAGGCGCTGGAAGAAATCGTGCAGCAGCTGGAAAGCGGCCGCATTGATCTCGACCAGTCGATTGCCCTTTACACGCGCGGCACCCTGTTGCGTCGGCATTGTGAGCAGAAGCTCGCTGCCGCTGGTGAAAAGGTGGAAAAGATCGTCGTCGGGACCGGCGGGATCTCCACGGCACCCTTGGATGTCGAGTAATCGGACGAGTAATCGGAAAGGAAGTGGGGATGGGCGCGGCGACGAGGGCAGGGGAAGGATTATTGGCTCGGGTTCGGGGGCCTGGGGACCTTCGGCAGATGGGGTTGGAGGATCTGAAGGAGGTTGCGTCGGCGCTTCGGCAGGAGACGATAGAGGCGGTT
>JBJKQL010000027.1:0-3607 GCA_046705265.1 Ferrovibrionaceae bacterium | reverse complement strand
AAGGAAGAAATCGCCGATGCCGAAGAGGAGGACGGCGACGCTGAGCAGCACGCCGCCCCGCAGGACGTTACTGATGATGATCTCCGCCTTGCGGACAACGTTGTCGTCGATACCGGCGGAAACGGCGTTGCCGTTAAACGTTCGGGTTGTCATTATCTTACTCTGTTCTCATAAAAAGATACGTCCTCTCGAGTTCGCATGACCTCCCGGCCAAGCCGCTCGCGGTGATTGTATTTCTCCCAGGGGAAAGTGTGAAACCGACTCGCAGCCGCACTCGAAAGTTAGCCGCGTCGGCGGGCATCGCGCCTGCGCCGGGGAGACCCGTGCGCTATCGTCGGCGTCGTCGGTGGTGGCGGGCGCGGCCGAAATCAGTGCCACGTCGAACGTCATCGGGGCGTCTCGAGAGACGCCCAGTTCCTTTGCTTGGGAGAAGGACTGGCGGCAAAGCCGAAATTTCTGCTGTAGAGGGCAGACGGTCGGCCAGTTCGGTCACAGAAGTGGTAAAGGCACCCTTCACCCGAGTCGGCCACATTGGGCGCCGGCATTCGGGTTTAGCCCATACCTCTCGATAATCGAGAACCACAACAAGCACCCGTCCGCCGTCATTTTCGCATCCCGGATCAACGGCGGAGTTCGGATTCCGAAAGGGATGCGCGAGACACCGTGTACCTAGGCGCATTCTAGTAAATCATCAAGGCCTTTTTCTCTGAATGCATCAATGGGTCTCAATTTTTGGTTAATTGTGGCTATCCAGTGACGGGGTGCGAGCCTTTGTTCCGACCGGGAGACATGATCGGCGGTGTTTCTATCCGGGTGCCGGCGGAGAGCGCCACGATGGGGTTTTCTGTCATGCTTGGCATAGGTCTATAGGTCCTGGC
This sequence comes from Ferrovibrionaceae bacterium, assembly GCA_046705265.1. GTDB lineage: Bacteria > Pseudomonadota > Alphaproteobacteria > Ferrovibrionales > Ferrovibrionaceae > JAJYTL01. The sequence continues at coordinate 2,729 of JBJKQL010000027.1, read as the reverse complement.
CGAATCGATTGGCCTCTAACCTCGTGGCCGGGGCTTATGAGAACGGGAGTTCCGCAGGACCCTGAATTACGGGCTTGCCCGGGGCGCCGACCCGACCGACGGCGACGGCTGTCATGTGCTCAGCCGGGAAGGGCCGAAGCGGCGCGCGAAGCTCGTCCGATGTCACCGGCTGTTCGCCGAGCTATGTCGTATAGTTTTCGGGCGCGATGATGACCGGCATGCGGTCGTGGATCGGGAGCAAGCAGCGCATTTGCCGCAGTTGTGATGATGGCAAAGCTGCGGAGCCAGGCGCCATCGGGATACTTCCACCCTTCCCAAAGGCCGGCGAAGGCGAAATGCCCGCTTTCCTTGAGCCCGATGGCCTAAGCCTGTCGGCGAGATGAATTCTTGCTTCATTCGTAGAAAGCGGTTGCCGGGACCAGGCAGCGGCGTCTGACAAAGACCTCGCGAAAGCAGGGCTTTTCGACGATGCTTTCGGCCGGGGCGTTGAAAAGCTTGGTGCCAACGGCGGGGTCTTTGGCCCGGCGCGGCGCCAAGCCGAAACGCAGGCGATCCAGCGAGCGTTCGCGGCTTTCCGGGTTGAAGCGCACGACCAGCTAATGGGCTCCCGGCATGCCTTTTTCGAACTGTGGTATCTCGGGCGTCGCGTTCGTTGTCTGGAACAAATGCGCGACCAATTCCGTTGGCAACGTGCAATCGTACCGTCGCGCATCCTATTCAGCCGCTCAATCGCCATCTGCGCCGCCCGGGCAATTGCCTCGAAAACTGAAACATTACGATCAAGTTCGACCGCCATCCTATCGTCATTGCCGAAACATAACTAGAATGCGCGGATAGAGAAGGCACCCTTCGCCCCATCCCTGGACAGGGGCGGGGCCGCCGCGGTTAAGATGGGGACGGATGTCACACATGAGTCTTGGCGAGCCCGCAGTCCCATGGATTGCCCGGCTGATGATAGTTGACACCGGACCGGCAAGACGAACGCGCTTGCGTAGCGTGTCGCTTGGCTTTCGCGTTCCGGCGCGCGGCCGCAACGAATTCCGCGTCGCACCGTCACCCACCACATCGCCGCCGAGATGACCGGACAGTTGCGACGGATGGCGGCCGTTCTGGTGCGAGTCATCGCCAAGCTAGGCGTCGTGGCCAAGCTGCGAGCGATGGGAAAATATCGGTGCCTGATACGCTGACAGGAAGCGGGGGTCGGACATGAAGCGCGAACCTTACGGAACCACCGCCAACGGCAACGCGGTTGATTTGTGGCGGCTTGGCAATCACGACGGCATGCGCGTGACCATTCTGACTTTCGGCGGCATTATCGCGGAGTGCCATGTTCCCGATCGTGCCGGCCACCTGGCGAACGTTGCGCTCGGTCTTGATTCGCTCGCCGGTTATGAGCGCCGAAGCCCGCATTTTGGCGCTGTTACTGGACGCTTCGCCAACAGAATCGCTGGCGGACGATTCGCTATCGACGGCGTCACCTATCAGCTTGAGACCAACGACGGGCCGAACGCGTTGCACGGCGGCCGGCGTGGTTTCGACAAAGTCATCTGGCAGGCGTACCCCGGTGAGGGTGAGACGCTGGCTTTGCGCTATCTAAGCCCGGACGGCGAAGAGGGCTATCCCGGTAATCTTGCCGTGGAAGTGGTCTATAGTCTTGACGATGCCAACGCGCTTCGCATCGATTACCGCGCGACGACCGACAGGCCAACCGTTGTCAACCTCACCAATCACAGCTATTTCAATCTTTCCGGCGAGGGGATGGGCGACGTTCTGGATCATGTGGTTTCGATTGCGGCCGATCAGTTCTTGCCGACCGACAATAGTCAGATTCCAACCGGCGAAATTCGTGCGGTTCGCGGCACGGCCTTCGATTTCACCCGGCCAAGGCGGATCGGCGAATGCATCCGCGCGGCGGACGACCAGCTCCTAATCGCCCGCGGTTACGACCACAACTGGGTGCTGTCGCTGGTTGGCGGCGGTTTGCCGCGGCCGGTGGCGCGTGCGTTCGAGCCCAAATCCGGCCGCACGCTTGAGGTGCTGACCGACGCGCCCGGCCTCCAATTCTATACCGGCAACAGCCTGGATGGGAGCTTGGTCGGCCCAAGCGGCCGCGCCTACCGCCAGAGCGACGGCTTTTGTTTCGAGAGCCAGCGATTTCCCGATGCACCGAACCAACGGGGCTTTCCCTCGGCGCTGCTGAGGCCGGGCGAACATTTCCACTCGACGACGATCTTTCGTTTTTCGGTCAGTGCGGAATGAGGTGGCGGCGGAACGGCTGGCGCTCTTGTTGTGAAAAACAATCCCTGAAGCGGCAGCCGGGTCCCGAGCAGCGGCGTTAGGGCGCTGTGCAAGCGGCCTTGCCCGCGACACAGAGCGCCGCATCGCGGCGTGTCTGTTTCGTGTCTGCCATTTTCGCCATCGGCCAGCCGTTCCATGCCAGGATCGAGAAGCAAGGAGCGTCGGCCCGGCGTCAATGGCAGTAGCAGTTTCCCCTCGATCGATATTCTTTTATCGAATGCGAATATCGAATTTTCGCTCGGCCGATCAGCCAAGTTTGAGCCATTAGTCGACGGGCGACACCATCATGGATACATTTATCCATTGTTACTAATCTTCTCAGAATTGTCTCGACGTTTGTATGAGGGAATGTATAATATGGCTCATGCGAACAGATGCGCGTCAGCTGACTCACGACGAACTGACAGAACTTCGGAAACGCGGTGTGGCGG
>JBJKQL010000026.1:0-18420 GCA_046705265.1 Ferrovibrionaceae bacterium | reverse complement strand
ATCCCGCAGCGATTTCGCCCATAATTCCAGCGTCGTCTCGATCGATGCCCCTGCCATCCATGATCCTCCCAATCATGGTGACCCATCGAGTCAGAACTTACATAAAAAGGCAATTGTAATGCTAGTGGTGTGCCAATGGAACTCGACCATTTTCTTCAGATGGGAAGGTGGCTTTTAGACGCCGCCGGGCTCAACCCACGGGTCACAGAACTCGCTTCGCGCGTAATACGGTCGCCGAGGCCCCGACTTGAGCAGGTGCGGAGGGGTGAAGCGACACTGGACCACGGCGCGATAGAACGGTTGTTGGCGATACCCCTTCAGCGCGACATCACTAAGCACGTGCGCGAAATCTCGAGCACGCGGATCGCGTGCATCGTAACGCTCGTTGCCGACCTCTCGATTCTCTTTACGACCCGCGACTGGAGCGTTGTGGGCACGCTATCCTCGATAGCGGGCGCTCTCGCCGGAGCCGTCACGAACTGAAATTTGCGGTCCCAACCCTACCTCCGCTCACTCCGCCTCAGCAGCACATAAAGTGCGCCGGCGCCGCCGTGTTGCGGCCGGGCGGTGGCGATCGCGAGGATGTGTTGGCGCTCCGCGCCGGACGAAAGCCAGCGTGGCACGAGCTGCTTCAACACGCCGGTTTCCATCGCCGGCACGATGACGTCTTCTTCCGCCCGCCGACGTTCGCCCTTGCCGGTGATGACGAGAAGACAACGCAGCCCATAGAGCCGCGATTGCCTGACGAAGCGGCTCAAGGCCGCCGACGCCTCGGCCTGGGTCATTCCGTGCAGGTCGAGTTTTGCCTCGATCGGAATCTCGCCTTTGCGAAGGCGCTCGGCGGTGCGCTTGTCGAGGCCCGGTACCGGCCGTCGGCAGCCGCCTGCGGGCAAGGGCAGATCCGGTGGCCGCGCGCCGCGCGGCGCCGCCACGGCGCGGGCGGGTGATTCCACAGTCGCCGGTTTCTCGCGCGGTGCGGCCTTTGGCAATTCCACGCCGGGAGCGGCTTCGGCCTTGGCTGCCTTCGGTGCCGCCGTCCGTTTTCGTTTCAGCGGCGCGATGTCGCTCGCGAAGCGCGCCCAGAGTTCCTGGTCGGCGGCATCGAGGGTCTTGCCGCGGTTAACCTTCGCCGTCATCGACGAGAACGATGTGAAGCCGCTTCGGCCCATGCGCGCCGAGAATCAGCGTGAGTTCGATATCGGCGGTGCGCGACGGCCCGGTGACAAAGTTCACGGTGCGCGGAAACGGCCGGCCATGGTTCTTCTCGCGAACGCGGGTAAAGACATCTTCATAGGCTGCGACCACGTCGCTCGCGCGCAGCACGGCGATATGGGTCTCGGGCAGGAAATTCACCGTCGCCGGGCTTTCCGGGCCTGACGCATAAGCGAGCGTGCCGGTCTCGGCGACGCCGGCCAGGGGCGCGCCGACGCCGACCGCGTCCGAGCCCTCGGCCCGGCCGGCCGCGATCGAAAGCGTCGGCCGCGCCTCCCACGGCACGGCATCGAGCAGGGGATGCGGCGCGCGGCGGATTTCGGTCGGAAGGTTCTTTTGCGCAAGGTAATCGGCGATCGCGCCCGGCACTTCAGCGAGGTCCTTCACCCGCGTCACCGCGGTATCGACCCTTGCCGCCATCTCGATGAAAAGCGCGACCTGTTCATCATGGCTCAGGCTTGCCGCCCGTGCCGGCACCAGATTGGGTTGCGGGTTTGCGAGCTTTGCTTGAAGCGCCGCGCGCCGCGCGTCGTCCAGCACGCCGCGCTTCAGGCCGGTGCGGATGCGGGCGAGGATGTCATCGCGCCCGCTCACGAGAACAGTCCCCGCAACGGCCCGCCGGGTTTCTCGGGACGCCTGCGGCCGCGCCGCTGTTGCCAAAGATCGTGGAAGGTGCGGCCTTCCGGCGCTGGCATGTCGCGCCAATTCGTCCAGCCCGAGGCCAAGGGCAGCGAGCGGAATTTTCCTTGCTTGCGCCCGAGCCAGCCGAGCACGCCGACGCCGAGCCGGGTGACGAAGCGGTAAAGCTCGGGCTGGCGCGCGAAGAAGGCCCAGAGTTCCAGCCCCACCCGCTGATTGAGCGGCGTGATCTTGTCCTCGAACGCCCTGTCACGCCAATAGCGGAAAATCTTCGGCAAGGGAATCCGCATCGGGCAGACGCTCTCGCATTGACCGCAAAGCGGCGTTGCGTTGGGCAGATGCTGCCCGGCCTCGAGCCCGATGAACTTCGGGTCGATGGCGGCGCCGATCGGCCCGGGATAGACCCAGCCATAGGCATGGCCGCCGACCGCGTGATAGACCGGGCAGCCGTTCATGCAGGCGCCGCAACGGATGCAACGCAGCGCGTCCTGCAGTTCGGTGCCGATCATTTCCGAGCGACCGTTGTCCAACAGCACGACATGAAACGCGTCCGGTCCGTCGAGATCTTGCGGTTGGCGCGGGCCGGTCGAGAGCGTGGTATAGACGGAAAACTCCTGCCCCGTCGCCGAACGCGCCAAGACGCGCAGAATCGTCGAGAGGTCCTCCAGCGTCGGCACCACCTTCTCGATGCTTGAGATCACGATGTGCATTTTCGGCAGCGTCTGGGTGAGATCGCCATTGCCCTCGTTGGTGACGATCACGGTCGAGCCGGTTTCGGCCACCAGGAAGTTCGCGCCGGTGATGCCGACGTCGGCGTCGAGATATTTTTGCCGCAGAACTTCCCGCGCCTCGCCGACCAGGGCCTCCGGCTCGGTCTGGCGCTCGGTCTTGCCGTAGCGCTTGTGATGCTCGAGAAAGAGGTCGGCGACCTGCGGCAGGGTCTTATGCACCGCCGGGCCGATGATGTGCGACGGCGGCTCGTCGGCGAGCTGGATGATGTATTCGCCGAGATCGGTTTCGATCGGCAGAATGCCGTTCTCCTCGAGAAACGGGTTTAGCGCGATCTCCTCGGCGATCATCGACTTGCCCTTAGTGCAGGTCTTGGCGTCGATCGAGCGGCAAAGCGACAGGATGGTCTCGCGCGCCTGGCGGGGCGTGCGGCACCAATGCACCGTGCCGCCTTGTTCCACCACCTTCTGCTCGAAGCGTTCGAGGTAGAAGTCGAGCGCGCCCAGGACCTCGTTCTTGATCTCGCGCGCCTGATCGCGTAGCCGGTCGAACTCGGGCAGCGCGGCGACGGCGCGCGCGCGGTTGGCGCTGAAATGATGCTGCAACTTGCCGAGCGCGGTTTTCAGATTCTCGTCGCCGAGCGCCTTATGCGCGTTGGCCTTGAAACTTTGCGCGGTGACCCGCATCGGCTATCTCCGGCCCGGCTCGGCGCCTTCGCTCGGCTGGCCGATCGCTGGTCCGCGCGCCATGCCGGCCAGCACCTCGGCGACGTGGCGCACCTTGAGCGTCGCGCCCTCGCGCGACAGGCTTCCGGCCATGTTGAGAAGACAGCCGAGATCGCCGGCCAAGAGCGTATCGGCGCCGGTCGCCATGATATCTTTGGCCTTGCGTCGCGCGATTTCCGCCGAGACCTCGCCGTATTTGACCGCGAAGGTGCCGCCGAAGCCGCAGCAGGTCTCGGCGCCGGGCAGCTCCTTCAAGGTGAGGCCCGGCATGCTGGCGAGAAGCTTTCGCGGCTGTTCCTTGATGCCGAGCTCGCGCAACCCCGAGCATGAATCATGATAGGTGACGGCGCCCGTGAAATCCGCCACCACGCGGGTCATTCCCATGGCCTCGGTCAGAAAGGCGATCAGCTCATAGGTGCGTCCGGCCAGGTCCTCGGCCGCCGCCTTCATCTTGGGATCGGCGGCGAAAAGCGCCGGATAGTGCACCTTGATCATGCCGGCGCACGAACCCGACGGCGCCACCACGTAGTCGAAGCCCCGGAAGGCCTGGATCACGCCACGGGCGATGGCGACCGCGTTCTTGCGGTCGCCGGAATTATAGGCGGGCTGGCCGCAGCAGGTCTGCAGCCGCGGCACCGCGACCTTGCAGCCCGCCTCCTCGAGAAGCCGGACAGCGGCGAAACCGATAGTCGGACGGAACAGGTCGACAAGGCACGTCACGAACAGGCCGACGCTGACCGGGCGCTCGCTCATGGCGGGGATGAACCTCCTTCAATCCGGCGCAATCACTTCTGATCGACAACATCGTGCGCGGCGAGGACCGCGAAGTTCAACAGCTCGGACACTGTCACGTCCATCGGCACGATCTGCGCCGGTTTCGACAGGCCGATCAGCAAGGGGCCGATGACCTCGCCGCCGCCAAGCTCGCGGAAAAGCTTCGAGCCCGTGGAGGCGCTGTGCAGGTCCGGCATGATCAAGACGTTGGCCGGGCCGCTCAGGCGACAGAAGGGATAGTTCTTGCGCACCTCGTTGCCAAGCGCGACATCGGCCGCCATCTCGCCGTCGTATTCGAAATTCACGTTGCGCTGATCCAGCAGTCTTACCGCATGCTGAATGCGCTCCGCCTTCACGTTTGGCGGATTGCCGAAGTTGGAAAAGCTCAGGAACGCAACGCGCGGCTTGTGGCCCATCTGGAAGGCGACCTCGGCGCTTTGCACGGCGATATCGGCGAGTTCTTCCGCCGTCGGCTCGTCATGCACCGTGGTGTCGGCGATGAACACCGTGCGCATGTGCGAGACCAGAGTCACGAGGCCGAAGACCTGCCGCCCCGGCACCGGATCGATGGCGCGGCGAATGTCGTCATAGGCGACCGAGAAATTCCGCGTCACGCCGGTAATCAGCGCCTCGGCATCGCCGAGCGCCACCATGCAGGCGGCGAAGACGTTGCGGTCCTGGTTCACCATGCGCAGACAGTCGCGATAGAGCATGCCTTTGCGCTGCAGCCGTTTGTAAAGATAGTCGACGTAGCGTCCGTTGTGCTGGCTCAGACGCGCGTTGTGGATCTCGATTCCTTCCGCGTTATTCAAGCCCATGCGCGTCATCTTCTCGCGCACCTGGGCGTCGCGGCCGACCAGGACCGGCGTGCCGTAACCGGCATTGCGGAAGGCGACGGCGGCGCGAATCACCTTTTCCTCCTCGCCCTCGGCGAAGACCACGCGGCGCGGATGCGAGTGGACGTGCTCGAAGATCGGCTGCAGCGGGATCGCGCGGGGATCGAGACGGGCGCGAAGCTGGCTGCCGTAACGCGAGAAGTCCTTGATCGGCCGCCGCGCGACGCCGGATTGCATCGCCGCCTCCGCGACCGCCGTCGGGACCGCCGAAATCAGCCGCGGGTCGAACGGCACCGGAATGATGTAGTTCGGGCCGTATTGAGGCCGCTCGTCGCGATAGGCGGCGGCCACTTCGTCCGGCACGTCCTCGCGGGCGAGATTCGCCAAGGCTTTTGCCGCCGCGATCTTCATCTGGTCGTTGATGGCGCTGGCATGGACGTCGAGCGCGCCGCGGAAGATATAAGGGAATCCGAGGACGTTGTTGACCTGGTTCGGATAGTCGGAACGGCCGGTGGCGATGATCGCGTCCGGGCGCACCGCCCTCACCTCTTCCGGTGCGATCTCGGGGTCGGGATTGGCCATGGCGAAGACGATCGGCTTCGCCGCCATGCTCTCCACCATCTTTGGCGTGACGGCGTCCTTGACCGAAAGGCCGAAGAAAACGTCGGCGCCCTTCATCGCCTCTTCAAGCGTGCGGGCCTTGGTCTTTGTCGCATGCGCCGATTTCCACTGGTTCATGCCGCGCTCACGGCCGTCGTAGATGACGCCCTGGCTATCGCAGAGAATGGCGCTTTCATGCGGCAGGCCCATGGACTTCAACAGTTCGAGGCAGGCAATGCCGGCGGCGCCGGCGCCATTCACCACGAGCGTGATGTCCCGGAGCCGCCGGCCGGTGAGATCGAGCGCGTTGATCAACCCGGCGGTGGCGATGATCGCGGTGCCGTGCTGGTCGTCGTGAAACACCGGGATGTCCATCAGCTCGCGCAGGCGCTGCTCGATGACGAAACATTCCGGCGCCTTGATGTCCTCGAGATTGATGCCGCCGATGCCCGAGCCCAGATAGCGCACGCAGTTTACGAACTGATCCACGTCCTCGGTCGCGATTTCGAGATCGAAGCCGTCGATATCGGCGAAGCGCTTGAACAGCACCGCCTTGCCTTCCATCACCGGCTTGGCCGCGGCCGGACCAAGATTGCCGAGACCGAGGACCGCCGTGCCGTTCGAGATCACGGCGACGACATTGCCGCGGCTCGTGTATTCATAGACCAGATCGTTCTGGCGCTGGATCGCGAGGCAAGGCGCGGCGACGCCGGGGGAATAGGCGAGCGAGAGGTCGCGCTGGGTCGCCATCGGCTTGGTGGCGACGATTTGAAGTTTGCCGGGACGACCGCGGGCGTGGAACTGCAGAGCGTCCTCGTAAAGTTGCGTCGGTTTGGCTTCAGACATGACCTTCCTGGGGTATGGTTTACGCCTTCTTGGCCGTCATCTTAGAGCCGGCGCTCTCGGGCTGACAAATGAAGATGCGGATGAACCCCGGCGGGTGAGCGGGTCGGCGGCGCGCGAATGCAGAGCTATCTCATTGAATAATGGCGGGATTCAGGCACGCACCGGGATTGATTCAACGGCTGGCGATCTTGCTTTAGGATGAAGGCCCGAAACCGCGCCTGATGTTCGACGATCGCCAAATCACCGCCATGACCGTTTCCCGGCCGACGCCGAAAACCTTCGACCTTTTGGCACCGCTTGCGCCCGAACCCGCGCCCGCGCCGGCGGCCTCATCCGCGCCGGGGCCAACCCCGGTGATGGCGCAATACTTCGCCATCAAGGCCGAGCATCCCGATCATCTTCTGTTTTATCGCATGGGCGATTTCTATGAGCTGTTCTTCCAGGACGCGATGGCGGCGGCGCAAATCCTCGATATCGCGCTCACCAAGCGCGGCAAGCACGAGGGCGCGGATATCCCGATGTGCGGCGTGCCGGTACACGCGGCCGAGGCCTATCTTCTGCGCCTGATTCGATCCGGCCGCAAGGTCGCGGTCTGTGAGCAGATCGAGGAACCCGAAGCGGCGAAGCGGCGCGGTGCCAAGGCGGTCATCCGCCGCGAGGTGGTGCGCCTCGTCACCCCCGGCACCTTGACCGAGGACGCGCTGCTCGATGCGCGGCGCAACAACTATCTCGCGGCGCTCGCCCGCGCCGAGGGCCGCTTCGGCCTTGCCTTCGCCGATATCTCGACCGGCGCGTTCAGGACCGAAGAGATCGAGGCGTCCGCCCTGCTGGCGGAAATGGCGCGGCTTCAGCCGGGCGAGCTTCTGGTGGCGGAAAACCTTCGCGACCGGCCCGAGCTCATCGCTGCCTTCGAAGGCCTCGCGACCCTAACCGTCCTGCCGCCCGCCCGGTTCGATTCGCTCGCCGGCGAGCGGCGTCTTTGCGGGCTCTTCCATGTCGCGACCCTGGATGGCTTCGGCGCCTTCGGCCGCGCCGAGCTCGCCGCGGCCGGCGCGCTTGTGGATTATCTCGACCTCACCCAGCGCGGCAAGCTGCCCTGCCTCAAGCCGCCGGTGCAGGAGCGCGCGGGCGCCAGCATGGCGATCGACGCGGCGACGCGGCGCAATCTCGAACTTGCCGAAACCTTATCCGGGGACCGCACCGGGAGTTTGCTAGCTACCATCGACCGCACCGCGACCGGCGCCGGCGCCAGGCTGTTGGGCCAGCGGCTTGCCCAGCCGCTTTGCCTAGCCGAGCCGATCAACCGCCGCCTCGACATGGTCGAGGGCTTCCTGATCGAAGCCGAACTCCGCGACGACGTGCGGCGGATCTTACGCCGCGTGCCCGATCTCGAACGTGCGCTCTCGCGGCTCGCGCTTTCCCGCGGCGGCCCGCGCGATCTCGCCGCGATCCGCGACGGGTTGACGGAAACCCGCGTACTGAAGGATCGGCTGGCGCAAACTGCGACGCCGCTTCCCGCCGGCACCAGCGCGGCGCGGGCGGCGCTCGGCTCGCATGAGGCGCTGGTGGCCGAACTCGCCCGCGCACTCGCGCCGGAACTCCCGCTCTTCGGCCGCGACGGCGGCTTCATCGCCCCGGGCTACCGGCCGGAACTCGACGAGCTTCGTCTTCTGCGCGACGAAAGCCGCCGCCATATCGCGGCGCTGCAGGACCGCTATTCGCAAGCAACCGGCATTCCCGGCCTCAAGATCCGCCACAACAACGTGCTCGGCTATTACATCGAGGTCACGCCGCGCTTTGCCGAGCGTATGGGCGAGGGCTTCATCCACCGCCAGACCATGGCGAATGCGGTGCGCTACTCCACCGTCGAGCTTGGCGAGCTCGAGGCCAAGATCGGCCAGGCGGCGGATCGCGCGCTCAGCCTTGAACTGTCTTTGTTCGAGAGCTTGAGCGAGACGGTGATCGCGGCCGCCGAGCCCATCGGCCGCGCCGCCGATGCCCTGGCCGAGATCGATGTTGCGGCAGGCCTCGCTGCGCTCGCGGCGGAGCGGAATTACCGCCGGCCGAAGGTCGACGATTCGCTCGCCTTCCGCATCCGGGGCGGCCGCCATCCGGTGGTCGAGGCGGCGCTTGATGCCCGCGGCGAGCGCTTCATATCGAATGACAGCGATCTTGGCGAGACGCAACGGCTCTGGCTTGTCACCGGCCCCAACATGGCGGGGAAAAGCACCTTTCTCCGCCAGAACGCGTTGATCGCGTTGATGGCCCAGATCGGCTCCTTCGTGCCGGCCGACGAGGCCGAGATCGGCGCCGTCGATCGCCTGTTCAGCCGCGTCGGCGCCGCCGACGATCTCGCTCGCGGCCGTTCCACCTTCATGGTGGAGATGGTGGAAACCGCGGCGATCCTGAATCAGGCCGGGCCGCGCGCCCTCGTTATCCTGGACGAGATCGGCCGCGGCACCGCGACTTTCGACGGCCTCTCGCTCGCCTGGGCCACCGTCGAGCATCTGCACGACGTCAATCGCTGCCGCGCGCTCTTCGCCACCCATTTCCACGAATTGACCGGCCTCGCCGCGCGCCTCGCCGCGCTCGCCTGCCATGCCATGCGGGTCAAGGAATGGCAGGGCGACGTGGTGTTTCTGCACGAGGTGGTGCCGGGTGCGGCCGACCGTTCGTATGGCATCCAGGTGGCGAAGCTCGCTGGCCTGCCGCCGGCTGTGCTCACCCGCGCGGCCGAGGTGCTGCACGCGCTCGAGCAAAGCGGCCGCGGCGCCGCGCTCGTCAAGCTTGCCGACGACCTGCCGTTGTTCCAGCCGGACCAACCGGAGCCGGAACAAGCCTCCGAGATCGAGGCGCTGCTTCGCGTCGCCGATCTCGACAGCCTCACCCCCCGCCAGGCGCTCGATCTTCTCTATCAGCTCAGGGCGTTGTTGTCATAGCCGCAAGCGGCGGTGCGGCCGGTTTGACTTGGCATGGCATGGGCCCGCGGGTTGATCGATCTCAACGCGGGCGCGGCCCGAATCTGCCATCGTTTCTCGTCGCAAAAAGGTCGGTGCCGTGCCTCACGATCAACAGGTCTTTCGTGCCGCCTGACCCGCGAATGCAGCGGTTGATCGATCGTCTGCCACGCCGGTTGCGGCCGGTCGTGCGCCGCTGTTACGCCTCACGCTGGCTCCGAGTGCCGCTCGGCATTCTGCTGGCCGCCGGCGGCCTATTGGCGATCCTGCCCTTCTTTGGGTTGTGGATGCTGCCGCTCGGCCTTCTGGTCCTATCCGAGGATGTGCCAGGGCTGCGGCGGGCGCGCGGCCGGCTGCTCGACTGCATCGAGCGGCGCCGCCCTGCCTGGTTTGCGGACGCCGACGGCAAGCCCGATCGCGGAACCAAGTCTCGCTCAGCCGGCTCTTGACGGATTCGGCAGTATCGGCGGCCATTGCCGAACCGGTGCACGCGCGCGCATGATCTGCATCAAGGATGGGTTCCTCGGCACGGCCTAATCAACGTCCCGCGGGGTCTCGGCATCGCGTCGCAGCAGACTTGGCCGACCGTCATTCCGCGGCGGCGCTGGGCGATCGCGTTAGGTTCGTGGAGCGAGGAAGAATTGAGCCAATTCACCTCGATTTGGCTGCAGTTCGCCACCTGTGTCGCACTGATCGGTCTCGCCGGCCCGGAGGTGTCGCGCAGCGGTGACGTGATTGCCGAAAAGACCGGTCTATCGGGTGGCTGGATCGGGCTCGTCCTGGTGGCGGGGGTGACCTCGCTGCCTGAGCTCGCCATCGGCGCTACCTCGGTCACGGTGGCCGGCGCACCGGACATCGCGATCGGCGACGCATTCGGCAGCTGCGTCTTCAATCTGTTGATGCTTGTCGTGCTGGACTTCTTGCAGCGCGGGGAGAGCGTTTATCGCCGGGCGCGCCTCGGCCATGTCGTTTCGGCGGGCTTCGGCATCGTGCTGATCGGCATCGCCGGCATGAGCCTGATGATGCACGGCCGAGGCATCGGGCTGACGCTCGGCCACATCGGCAGTTCCACGCCGCTGATTCTGTTCCTTTACGCCCTCGCGATGCGGACCGTCTTCGTCTACGAGCGCGAGCACCGGGAGGAATTCGTGGAAGAGATGGCCGAACGCTATCCGCGAATGACGCTGCGCGCCGCGGCGCTGCGCTACGCGCTGGGCGCGGCCGTCATCGTCGGCGCCGGCACGTGGTTGCCGTTCATCGCCGACCGGCTCGCCGGGATCATGGGCTGGCGGACCACCTTCGTCGGCACGCTGTTTGTCGCTGGCGCCACCTCGCTGCCGGAGTTGGTGGTCACCGTCTCCGCGGTGCGGATCGGCGCGCTCGACATGGCCATCGCCAACCTGCTTGGCAGCAACCTGTTCGACATGGCGACCATCGCGGTTGACGACCTTCTCTATCTCAAGGGCCCGATCCTGTCGCGGGTATCGCCGATTCATGCCGTCTCCGCGATGTCGGCCCTGGTGATGACGGGGATCGTCATCGTTGGTCTGCTCTACCGGCCGCGCCGGCGGCTGTTTCGGGCGGTCGGCTGGATCAGTGTTGCGCTGTTCGTCATGTATCTGCTCAATTCCTACGTACTCTACATCCACGGGGAATGATGACGGGAGCCGATACGAAAGGTCCCATCGGGGCCGTGCCGGTTTGGCATGCGATGAGTGCGGCGGAGGTCGCGGCCATGCTCCGTGCCGACCCCGAGACCGGGTTGACGAGAGGCGAGGCGTCGCGACGTCTGGTGCAGGACGGGCCGAACGAGATTCGCGAGGCCGCGGGCCGCGGCCTCGTCGCCATGGCAGTCGCGCAATTTACCGATTTCATGATCCTCGTGCTGATCGCCGCGGCGGTGGTTTCCGGCGCGATCGGCGATGCCGAGGATACGCTGGTCATTCTCGCCATTGTGGTGCTCAACGGCATCATCGGCTTTGCCCAGGATTTCCGGGCGGAGCGGGCGATCGCCGCGCTGAAGCGGCTGGCCGCGCCGAACGCAACCGTAATGCGCGATGGCGAACTGCATACGATCCCGGCGGCCGGGATCGTGCGAGGCGACCTCGTCCTTCTCGAGGCGGGTGGTTCCGTTCCCGCCGATCTGCGGCTAATCGAAGCAGCGCGCTTGAAAGTGAGCGAGGCCGCGCTGACCGGTGAGGCAGCGCCGGTCGAAAAACACTCCCAACCGCTCGACGACCCGACATTGGCGCTCGGCGATCGCACCGACATGGCCTTTAAGGGCACGACCGTTACCTACGGCCGCGGCCGCGGTATCGTCGTCGAGACCGGCATGACGACCGAACTCGGCCGGATCGCCGGCCTGATGGCGGCCATCCCGGCCGGCCAGACGCCGCTGCAGCGACGCCTCGCCCGGTTCGGCCGGCAATTGGCGATCGCGGTTCTCGTCATTTGCGCCATCGTCTTCGGCTCCGGGCTACTGCGCGGCGAGCCGCCGTTGCTGATGCTGCTGACCGCGCTGAGCCTCGCCGTTGCCGCGATCCCTGAGGCCCTGCCGGCGGTGGTCACCGTCATGCTGGCGCTTGGCGCGAGGGCGATGGCGCGGCGCAACGCGCTGGTGCGGCGGCTGCCGGCGGTCGAGACCTTGGGGTCGGTCAGCTATATCTGCACCGACAAGACCGGCACGCTGACCCTCAACGAGATGCGCGCCGCCGAAGCCTATGTCGCCGGCGCGCGCCGGCCGGCCGCGGCGCTCGATCCCGACGATCCGCGGGTCCGCCGCCTGTTGGACGCGGCCGCGCTGTGCAACGACGCCGGGCGCGGCGATGGGGGCGCCGTCGTCGGCGACCCGACCGAGGCCGCGCTGTGGCGCTTGGCCGCCGAGCATGGCCGCAGCAAGGAACACCTCGAGCAGACGGCGCCGCGCGTCATGGAGCTGCCGTTCGATTCCGAGCGCAAGCGCATGACGACCTTCCATCGCGCCCGCGACGGCTTCATCGCCTACACCAAAGGTGCGCCCGAGGCGGTCATGCCGCACTGTCGCGCGCTGGACGAGGCGGGCCGCAGCGCGCTGCTCGGGATTGCCGAGGCGATGGCGAGCGACGGGTTGCGCGTCCTTGCGCTGGGCGGCCGCCGTTGGCATGCGCTGCCGCGTGACGGCGATCTCGATGCGGTCGAGCGGGAGATGACCTTTTTCGGCCTCGTCGGCCTGTTGGACCCGCCGCGCCCGGAGGCGAAGGGCGCCGTCGACACTTGCCGCGCGGCCGGCATTACCCCAGTCATGATCACCGGCGACCACCCGGTCACCGCCCGCGCGATCGCCGCCGCGCTCGGCATGCTCGGCCGCGACGACATCGTGATGAGCGGCCAGGAATTGCGCGGGCTCTCCGATGCCGACCTCGCGGAACGCATCGACCGCGCCCGTGTTTACGCCCGCGTCGATCCCGAACAGAAAATCCGCATCGTCGCCGCCGTCCAGGCGCGTGGCGAATTTGTCGCGATGACCGGGGATGGCGTCAACGACGCCCCGGCGCTGGCCCGCGCCGATATCGGCGTCGCGATGGGCCGGACCGGCACCGACGTCGCGCGCGAGGCTGCTGCGCTGGTGCTGCTCGATGACAATTTCGCGACCATTGTCGCCGCCGTTGCCGAGGGCCGGCGCATCTTCGACAACATCCGCAAGTTCGTGAGCTACGTGCTGACCTGCAACGCGGCCGAGATCTGGACGATCTTTCTGGCGCCGTTTTTCGGCCTGCCGATCCCCCTCTTGCCGATCCAGATCCTGTGGATCAACCTGATCACCGATGGGTTGCCGGGCCTCGCGCTCGCCGCCGAGCCGGCCGAACAGGGCGTGATGCGCCGTCCACCGCGGCCGGCGGGCGAGAGCATCTTCGCGCGCGGCATGTGGCAGCACATCTTATGGGTCGGCTTGACGATGGGCGCGATTTCGCTGCTGACTGAGGCGGGCGCGATCCGGCTCGGTCTCGGCCATTGGCGGACGATGGTGTTCACGGTTCTTGCATTGTCGCAAATGGGCAATGTGTTGGCGATCCGCTCCGAGCGCGAATCGCTGTATCGGCAGGGGCTATTCTCGAACCTGCCGCTTATCGGCGCGGTGCTGCTGACGATCACTTTGCAGCTGGTGGCGATTTACCTGCCGGCCCTCAACCCGATTTTCAAGACCGCGCCGCTCACCGCATCTGAGCTTGCGGTCTGCCTGGCCTTGTCGAGCTTGGTCTTCGTCATCATCGAAATCGAAAAATGGCTGACCCGCCGCCGCCTTCTTTACCGCTAGCGTGCTTCACAACGGATTCTGCTTGCGCCGATCCCGTGAGCGATCATTCGCCGGCACCGCCTGCCGGCCGGTTCGGACCAGCACGTCCGGGCAAGTTCCGCATATTGCCGATCCGCATCTCGGCGTCGATGCGTGGCGGCCCTGTCGGAAAACTTTACACATCCGAAACTTTCTTCAGCCGTGGCTTCGGCTAAGTGGTTGCGGTTATTGCTTAAATAGTGCCTGGCACGAAGCATGCTTGCCAAAAATTAGCCCTTGGGCGTTGCCACTAAAGACAAGAGGGAAGTTCCCGCAGTCGCATTTTGCAAGTCGGAGGTTTCACGGTGATCGCTCAGGGCGTGTGTCGGTTCTCGGGACCGCTCAAGGCCGCGCTGCGCCGAAGGAATCTCCGCCGGCTCCTGTAACCGCCTGCATTCCGGACCGTAATGATTGCCACAGTCGCCGCCTTCATCCTTAAACACACAACGCTGTCCGGCCGCACATCGCGAAGCCAATTCTGGCGCTTCACCCTCGCGGCCTTCGTCCTGTCCTGCCTCGTCTTCGCTACAGGCGACCTCTTCTGGCACACCCTCGTTCCGGGATGGATCTTCTATGCCATCCTCCTCATTCCCGCCACCTCATACCAGGTCCGCCGCCTTCACGACATCAACCTCTCGGGTTGGTGGATCGGCCTCGGCATCATCCCTTTTTTCGGCCCGATCATCCTCCTCCTCATCCAATGCGCGACCGGAATACAAGGGAACAACCGTTTCGGCCCCGAAAGCTTGCCGTCCTCGCCACGCTGACCAACCCCTCCCAGAGTCCGCTGCGGCTCGGGATGGGAAAGTCATGCCGATGCGGCAGACCGATTTACCCCTGGCTTGACCCTGCGATAAGCGGTGTTTAGGGTCGCGCCATCGAGATTTGGCGCCCGCGAGTCTCGGGGCCGTCGGCAAAGGACCGCACATGGGGCAGGCGCCCCGTCTTCTCTATCTCGTCAACGAGACGCATTATTTCACCACCCACTGGCAGCAGATCGCCGTTGCCGCCAAGGCCGCGGGCTGCGAGGTCCATGTGGCGGCGCCCTTTGCCGCGGAAGGCGTTGCGGCAATAAAGACGGCGGGCCTTCGCTACCACCCGATCCCGCTCGAGCGGCGCAGCGTCGCGCCCTGGGGCGAGCTTCGCCTTGTTGCCGCGATCTTCCGGCTGGAGCGCCGGCTCAAGCCCGATCTCGTTCATCATCTCACCATGAAGCCGGTGGTCTGGGGCGGCTTGGCGGCGCGCGCCGGCCAGGTCCCCGCCGCAGTCTTCAGCATCAACGGGCTCGGGCATCTTTTTCTCGGCCGCGGTCGCAGCACGCGGTTCCTGCGCGCGCTGGTGACGCCGCTTTACCGCCTCGGCCTTGGCCATCCGCGAAGCCGCACGGTGTTCCAGAACCCGGATGACCGCGACCTGTTTTTGCGGCTTGGCCTGGTGCGGCCCGACCGCGCAGTGCGGATCAAAGGCTCCGGCGTCGATCTCGAGCGCTTCAGGCCGCGGCCGGAGCCGGAGGGCCCGCCCGTGGTGGTGCTGCCGGCGCGGCTTCTCGCCGACAAGGGAATCAATGAATTCGTCGCCGCCGCCAGA
Organism: Ferrovibrionaceae bacterium; assembly: GCA_046705265.1. Taxonomy (GTDB): domain Bacteria; phylum Pseudomonadota; class Alphaproteobacteria; order Ferrovibrionales; family Ferrovibrionaceae; genus JAJYTL01. Next base: position 3,203 of record JBJKQL010000026.1, on the reverse strand, counting down.
GAGCTTCGGCAATCCGGCGTCAACGCGCGGTTCGCGCTCGCCGGACGGATCGATCCCGGCAACCCGAGCGCCATTGCCGAGACGGCCATCCGTGCCTTCGTCGCCGAGGGTGCGGTGGAATGGTGGGGGCACCGAAGCGACATGCCGGAGGCCCTGGCGCAAGCGACCATCGTCTGTCTGCCCTCCTACCGCGAAGGCACGCCCCGCGCGCTGATTGAGGCAGCGGCGGTCGGCCGCGCCATCGTCTCGACCGACGTGCCCGGGTGCCGCGAGATCGTCCGCGACGGCGTCAATGGCCTTCTGGTGCCGGCGCGGGACGCGAAAGCCCTCGCGGCCGCCCTTCGCCGCCTGATCGAGGACGAAGCGTTCCGCCGCACCCTGGCGGCGGCCGGCCAGAAAATCGCCGTGGCCGAATTCTCCGCCGCGCGCTTCGCGGACGATATCCTCGGCATCTACCGAAGCCTGCTTGCCGGGGCGCTGCCGTGACCGTCGCTCCGCCAGGACCTCTTAACCTTCGGCCGGGATTGGGCTAGGAAGGGGCTGTGATCGTCTGGCTCCCTCTTCTCTCGCTGCTCGTCGCCCTGGCCGCGACCGGCCTGCTGTGCCGCGTGCTCAGCCGGCACGCCATTCTTGACCGGCCGAACGCGCGCTCAAGCCATACCGAACCGACGCCGCGCGGCGGCGGCATCGCGGTGATCGGGGTAACGGCCGCAGCCTGGAGCTACGCCGGCCTCAACCGCGAAACGGGGCTGATCCTCGGCCTCGGCCTCGGCCTCGCCGCGCTTTCCTGGATCGACGATCTGCGCGGCCTTTCGGTCCGCATCCGCTTTCCGGTGCAAGTCCTCTCGGTCGGCATCGGGCTTTTGGCGCTCGACCCGTCGCAGCGCGTCTTTCAAGGTGTGCTGCCGCTGACCCTCGACCGCGTTCTCGCCGGCCTTGCCTGGCTGTGGTTTCTCAACCTGTTCAATTTCATGGACGGGATCGACGGCATTTCCGGCACCGAGGCGTCGGCGCTCGGCATCGGCATCGCCCTGGCCGCCGGCGCTGCAACGGGCAGCCTCGCGCTGTTCGGCCTTTGCCTGGCCGGCGCGGCCGCCGGCTTTCTGGTGTGGAACTGGCAGCCGGCCCGCATCTTCCTCGGCGATGTCGGCAGCATTCCGCTGGGATTTCTTCTCGCCTGGCTGCTGATCGCGCTCGCGGCCCGCGGCCAATGGGCGGCGGCGCTGCTCTTGCCGCTTTATTATCTCGCCGACGGTACGCTGACGCTGGTGCGCCGGCTCGCTCGGCGCGAACGCGTGTGGCAGGCCCATCGCGAGCATTTCTATCAGCAGGCGGCGCGGCGCTTCGGCGCCCACGCGCCGGTCGCGCTTTGGGTCGGGGCGCTCGATCTCGCGCTGATCGTGCTTGCCGTTCTTAGCACGCGATGGCCGCTTGCCCGGCTGCCGGCGCTTGGCCTGGGATTCCTTTTGGTCGCGCTGCTCCTTTGGCATTTCGCTCGGGGTGAAAAGAGGACCGCGCATGCCGGCTGAGCGCCCGCCGAACAAGAAGAGCTTCAACCCGCGCATCGCGTTGATCGTGACGCACGATCTCGCCATGGCGCTGATCTCGTTCCAGTGCGCGGTCGACGTCGCCTATTGGAAGGACGGCACCTTTCAGGGGCTTTTCTTCCTGTGGCCGGCGGCGGCGATCTTCACCGTCGTTGCCGCGCCGGTGTTCTGGTTTTCCGGGCTTTACCGCGGCCTGTGGCATTACGCCTCGTTCCGCGACATGGCGGCGATCGCGCGCAGCGTCAGTCTCGCACTCCTGATCTTCTTCCCGCTCCTGTTTCTTGCGACGCGGCTCGCCGACATGCCGCGCGCGGCGGTGATCATCGAATGGCCGCTCCTGATCGTGATGCTGGCGGTGCCGCGGCTTCTCTATCGCGCCTACAAGGACGGCAATTTACGGCTTCTTTTCGACCGCGGCGCGGAAGACCGCGTGCCGGTGCTGCTGATCGGCGCCGGATCGGAAGCCGAGACCTTTCTTCGTGAGATGACGCGGCAGCGCAACGCGCCCTATCGCGTGGTCGGACTGGTCGACGACAACGAGGCCAATCTCGGCCGCTCGCTGCGTGGCGTGCGGGTGATGGGACGGGTCGGCGATCTCGCCGCCGTGCTCGCGGATTTGCGCCGCCGCAATCGCGCGCCGCAACGGCTCGTCATCACCAAGGGCCAGACCGCGGGACGCGAGGTGCGCGCGCTTCTGGACGAGGCTGATCGGCTCGGCCTGCCGCTTTCCCGGCTGCCGCGCTTGACCGAGTTCCGCGCGGGCGAGGGGCGGGAGACCGAAATCCGTCCGATCGCGGTCGAGGATCTTCTCGGCCGGCCGCAGCGGGTGCTCGACCGCGCCGCGCGGGAGCGGCTGATCGCCGGGCGGCGCGTGCTGGTCACCGGCGCCGGCGGCACCATCGGTTCCGAGCTTTGCCGCCAGATCGCCGAGCTTAATCCCGCTCGCCTCGTTCTGCTCGACAACGGCGAATACAACCTCTATCGCATCGACCGCGAGCTTCAGCAAAGCCACCCGGAGGTGATGCGCGTCGCCGCCCTCGGCGACGTGCGCGACGAGCGGCGCCTCAAGGTGCTGTTCCACGCCGAGCAGCCGGAGCTGATCTTCCACGCCGCCGCCTTCAAGCACGTGCCGATGGTGGAAATGAACGTCACCGAGGGCGTGCTCACCAACGTGCAGGGCACGCGCAACGTCGCCGATCTCGCGCGCCGCACCGGCGCCGCCGAGATGGTGCTGATTTCGACCGACAAGGCGGTAAACCCGACCAGCGTGATGGGCGCGTCGAAGCGGGTGTGCGAGCTTTACTGCCAGGCTCTGGCCGGCCGCGCCCTTTCCGAGCCGGGCGAGACCCGCTTCGTCACCGTGCGGTTCGGCAATGTCCTGGGCTCGACCGGATCGGTGGTGCCGCTGTTCCAGGAACAGCTTCGCCAGGGCGGGCCGCTCACCGTCACCGATCCCGACATCACGCGCTTCTTCATGACCACGCGCGAGGCGGTGGAGCTGACGCTGCAGGCCTCGGCGATGCCGGCGCCGGATGACGACGGCCGCGGCGTCTTCGTTCTCGACATGGGCGAGCCGGTCAGGATCCGCGATCTCGCGCATCAGATGATCCGGCTCGCCGGGCTTCGCCCCGACGCTGACATCAAGATCGTCTATAG
>JBJKQL010000025.1:0-17093 GCA_046705265.1 Ferrovibrionaceae bacterium | reverse complement strand
GGGCGAGATCCTCGGGCCGAAGATGGGTGTAGCGCTTCAGCATCTGCAGCGTCTTGTGGCCGGTGACGGAGGCCACCTCCATCACGTTCAGCCCCTTCTCGAACAGCCGCGAGGTCGCCTCGTGGCGAACCTGCTAAGGATTGGGCGGGCGTCCCGCCATGGGTGTTCCTGGCGCGATCACTTGTAAAATGAATTCCCTGAACCGTCACCAACGCCGAATGTCGCTTGACGCCCCGGAATTCGATCAACCTCAGCAGCGGTGCCCCGAGTGAGTCCTGCGCGAGATAAACCAAGGGTCGGAGACCGCGTTCAGTGCACAGAGAAATCTAGGGGTAATTTATGCCGCGTGATTGAGAGTAACCCTGGCGTTCGGTACCCAAGATCCGAGACAGGCTATAGATGGATGGCTCGTCCTGACGATCCCGCCAGCTTAACCATCGAGATCGACTAATCACGCTCCCAATATAAACGGATCTTCGGCGTTGCAGGTCGCGGTTCGGCCTTGGCCGCAAATTGCTGCTCGCTGGCTCAAAGCCGGATCGCTGTGGCGTGCGTTTCCTGGAACGCGGCCTTGCGCTCGTCAAAGCCTCAATCACGCATCGAAACGGTCGGTGTCCCAGAACTCGTGGGACACTTTTGGAGGGACGAATCTCCGTTTATCCTCTGGGACACTTCTGGGACACCCGTCCCAGAATATCACATAACTTATTGTTTTTATTGGCGTCCCCTACGGGACTCGAACCCGTGTTTTCGCCGTGAGAGGGCGATGTCCTAGGCCACTAGACGAAGGGGACCTCGGTGGCGAGGAATATCCGCCGTTGCGGTCCCTGGCAAGAGGTTTCTCGTTTGGCCAGAAAACCGCCATTGGTAGCCCGCCTGATACTGGCTTAAGGCAAATTTTCACTATCAAGTAGCGCAGCCGACACCCGAGCAAGAAAATCATCGACGGCTTCTTTTTGGGTGTTGAAGGCCGTAACAAGGCGCACCGTGCCCGCCGGTGCCGATGTCCAGCGGCGGAGCGAAATACCCTGAGCGTCGAGGAGATGCAACGCCCCCTCCGGCATGACGGCAAATACCGCATTGGTCTCGACCGGATAGAGCAGTCGGATACCGGGAAGTCGCGAGAGACCCTGCGCGAGCCGCGAGGCCATGGTATTGGCGTGCGTCGCGTTGCGAAGCCAATGTCGATCTGCCACATAGGTCTCGAGCTGGGTGGCGAGAAAACGCATCTTAGAGGCAAGCTGGCCGGCGCGTTTCAAACGGTTGGCGAAATCTCGCGCCAAGGCCGGTCGAAAAAAAATCACTGCCTCCGCTCCAATGGCGCCGTTCTTTGTGGCGCCGAAGGAAATCACATCGAGGCCGGCCCGCCACGTCAGCGCGGCGGGCGTCACGCCAAGTGCACTCACCGCATTGGCGAACCGCGCACCATCCATGTGGAAAAGAAGGCCGTGCGCACGACAAAAGGCGCCAATTGCTTCTACCTCGGCTACATCATAAAGCGTGCCGCATTCGGTCGCTTCAGCAATACTGACGGCCTTCGCGGGGGCATGGTGCGGGCTCGCCGCGCTACTCGCGAATTGGCGTGCGAGATCCATAGGATCGAGCTTGCCGTCGCCACCCGGGCGCGGCAATAGTTTGGCGCCACCCGTGAAGAATTCGGGTGCGCCGCTCTCGCTCAGCGAGATATGCGCGGTTTCGTGGCAGTAAATCGCGCCCCAGGGTGGCGCCGCGGCAGCCAACGCCAGTGCGTTCGCGGCCGTTCCCGTAAAGACCGGAAAGATCACGACCTCGGTCTCGAACAGCTGCGAAAACGTCCGACCCAAGGTCCGGCTTTGCTCGTCCTCGCCATAGGGCGGCGCACCGCCTGCCGAGGCCTTGATGATGGCTTCGAGGATTTCGGGTGATGGGCCCGTGATATTATCGCTTTCGAAGGTCATGGTTCCTTGTCTACGACGCGACGATCACGAGCGGCAGCGGGCAAAAGGCATCCGTCCAGTCGCTTAGATAATAGACGCCGGTCTGCGCCGCCTGACCCGCCGCGACGGCGGTGACGAGCCAGAACAGATGAGGCTCAAGGACACTTTCCCGATCCGTCGCCGAGGGCTCGGGCAAACCATCAGGATGGGAATGCCAGACGCCGATCACTTGCAAGGAGCCGCCACGAAGCTCACGCTCAAGACCAATGCGGAGGCCGGGATCAACCTCGAAGCGACGCGCGGGATTATCGGCGACGTTACGGCTGATCTCGACCCGAGTGACGTGGACGGACAGGCCCGGGTAACGACGGCCAACCAGAAGCGCACAGGCCTCGTTTGGATAGATGTCTTCCGCCGCGTCGAGTAGACGTTTTAGATCGGAACCTGCCACCACCATCATGGAGCGGACCTATTCGCCCGGCGTCGTCCATTCAATCACGCCGAGCCGCCGCCCGGTGCTGAGATCGTAGACCATGAGCGCCCGTTTCGGCCCCGGGCCGGAAATGTCGAAAAGAAGACGCGGACCGACAACCCGGACGCTGACAATCCGGGCCCCTGCCGGGACATCGACGTCTTTCACGCCATAGTTGGTGCCTGCCACCGCGGCCACTATCGCCTTGCGGCTTTCGAGACGGCTTGCGATGGTCACGACGACGACCCCCAGCGCGACCAGAATCAGCGCCCCAAGACCAATGACGACGCCCTTCAACAGGCGTATGTTCGGTTGCGGATCATCCGCCATGACACCACCCGGAACGCTGTTTCGCATCACCGCCGGCGACGCCGACAAGGGCGAAAGGCTGGACCGCTTCCTCGCACAAGCTTTGAGCCGCAACGCGACAGGGGACAACGGCTTGCCCCCCACTGCCTTGAGCCGCTCGCGGCTCAAGGCCCTGATCGAAGCGGGCTTGGTCAAGAGCGGCGGCGCGACCATAACCGAGCCCTCGCACCGGGTCAAACCGGGTTCCGCATATGCACTCGAAATTCCGCCTGTGACCGAACCCGTGCCAAAGGCCGAGGCAATCCCCCTCATGGTGATTTACGAGGACGCGCACCTTATTGTTGTGGATAAACCTGCCGGGCTTGTGGTGCATCCGGCACCGGGCAATTATGAACATACGTTGGTCAACGCCCTCCTCGCTCATTGCGGCGATACACTGTCCGGCATCGGCGGCGTGAAACGTCCCGGTATTGTCCACCGCCTCGACAAGGACACCTCCGGCCTCATGGTCGCGGCCAAGACCGATGTCGCCCACGAGCGCCTCGCCAAAGCCTTCGCCCTGCACACAATCGAACGTCGTTACATCGCTGCGGTGTGGGGACGCATCGCTGCCGAAGGCGAAATCCGCGGCGCGATCGGCCGCGACCCGCGCCAGCGCAAGAAAATGACGGTCACGACCAAGGGCGGCAAGACGGCTGCTACCCATTATCGGCGCCTGAAATATCTGGGCACCATGGCAAGCCTCGTGACCTGCCGCCTTGAAACCGGCCGGACCCATCAGGTGCGGGTACATCTCAGTCATATCGGCCATCCGATCGTCGCCGATCCGCTTTACGGACGAAGCCGAAGCCGGCAGCTTTCAGCTCCCCTGCGTGAATTAGTTCAGGGATTTGGCCGACAGGCGCTGCATGCCGCGAAACTCGGATTTGAACATCCAGTCACCGGAGAACTTCTGCGCTTTGAAAGCCCCCTGCCTCAGAAGTTTTCCCGCCTTATTTCAGCCTTGGAGGTGGAGTAGATTGAGCTAATGGAAATAAGGTGACAGTTTTGCGGTCTGCGTTATTGAGTTATCTCAATGCCGCCAATGTTTTTCCTTCCTATTTTTTGATTTTTCAACCGGTGTAGCTATAATGAATTCTGTCAGCTCGGGAGGGGTGGCCGGCACATCAGCACTTTGTCAAAAGGTGAAATGGCGCCGGATTTGTTTGTTGTATCCAGCTTACCAAAAGGCGCTTGCTCCAACGTGCCCCCTATGACCCGGGAGTAATGGTATGGCCAAGGAACTGATTCCCACGCTCACCCCCGAAGGCGGCCTCAGCCGCTATCTCCAGGAAATTCGCAAATTCCCGCTCCTGGCCGCGGACGAAGAGTTCATGCTGGCGAAGCGCTGGCGCGAGCACGGTGACACCGAAGCTGCTCATCGGCTGGTTACAAGCCATCTTCGGCTTGTCGCGAAAATCGCCATGGGCTATCGCGGTTATGGCCTGCCAGTCGCGGAGCTGATCTCCGAAGGCAATATCGGCATGATGCAGGCGGTGAAACGCTTCGATCCCGACCGTGGCTTTCGCCTCGCCACTTACGCCATGTGGTGGATCCGGGCCTCGATCCAGGAATATATCTTACGGTCCTGGTCACTAGTGAAGATCGGCACGACGGCAGCGCAAAAAAAGCTCTTCTTCAACCTTCGCCGCGTCAAGGGCCAGATCGCCGCCATCGAGGAAGGCGAACTCTCGCCCGAGCACGTGAAGAAGATCGCGCACGATCTTCAGGTGCCTGAGAGCGACGTCATCAGTATGAACCGCCGGCTGACCTACGGCGATCATTCTCTGAATGCGCCGCTCCGGAATGAAGGTGAAGGCGAGTGGCAGGATTGGTTGGTTGACGAGAATGCCGACCAGGAAGTCGTGCTTGCGGAATCGGAAGACATGGATAACCGGCGCGAGCTGCTTGCCGCCGCGATGAGCGATCTCAACGAGCGCGAACGCCACATCCTCACCGAACGGCGGCTCAAGGACGAGCCAGCGACGCTCGAGGACTTGAGCCAGCACTATGGCATCAGCCGCGAGCGTGTGCGCCAGATCGAGGTCCGGGCCTTCGAGAAGCTGCAAAAATCAATGAAGACAGCGGCGAAAGAAAAAGGCCTGGTGGAGTAACATCCCACCTTTTGGCCGCGAAGACGATCGCGCGATTATTCGCGATAAAGCCGTGGGGACGCGAATTATTCCAAACGGCGACGTGAAGGCTATTCCACGAGGGGGCCTTCGTCCGTCAGATCGCCGGAATAAACAGCCCCATCATCGCCGCTACGATTGCCATAATAAAGAGCCGCGCCATGAGGCTGTTTACAAGTGTAACGGTGAAGCGCATCTGGCATGGCAATTAGCCCGGACAGACAATACCCGCTCCGATGAAGCCATGCACCGCCTAGCCCGCCCCATCAGGACGGCGCCAACAACCCCGACACAGCCCTCTGAGACCCGAGATTGCCACAAGTAGCGCCTTCATGTCTTGCGCGGAGCGCGCAAGACTGTGCTATTTTGCCGCAGCCGTGAGACCAAAGCTACGCCCGATTCGCTCGCAGAGCGCCCGCCGGTCGCGCAGCAAAGGCTCGCCTTTTCGCCGCAGTTCCTCGACCACACTCGCTGGCGCAGTCGCAGGATGGCCAGCCCGAAACGGTGGCTCAGGATTATATTCGATTTGCAATTGAATGCTCTGTGCAACTTCTTCGCCGCGCAACACTGCCGCAATCCTTAGGCCGAAATCGATCCCGGCTGTCACGCCGCCGCCGGTAATTCGATTGCGATCGACGACCACTCTGGCATCCACGGGCGTCGCTCCGAGGAGGGTGAGAAGCGGCAAGCTCAGCCAGTGTGTCGTCGCGCGGTAGCCGACCAGCAGGCCCGCAGCACCAAGAACGAGCGCTCCGGTGCAAACCGAGGTGACGTAGCTTGCGTTTTCCGCCTGCCGACGGAGGAAGGTGAGGGCCGCCTCGTCCGTCATCAGGGATTGTTGACCCGGACCGCCCGGCACTACGACCACATCGAGCGGCGGTGCGCTTTCGTAGCTCGCCGTCGGCGTCAGGACGAGCCCGCGTTCGGTGCGAACCGGCCTCAGGTCCTTGCTTACGGTGTGAACCTTGGCATCCGGCAGACGGGCAAAGACTTCGTAAGGACCGGTAAAGTCGAGCTGCGTCACGTCGGTAAATAACAGCATCCCGATTTGCGTCGTCATCGGCCTTCCCTTCCCTGCGTTGTGCGAATGAGCAAAGAATGATATGACCGGAGACCGTTGGCAGAAAGGACATTGAGCGGTCATTTCCTGCCAAATCCGTCGAAGGCGTGCCTCAATGCGGAAGGGAGAGATGTTAGGGATGAAAACGCAACGCACCGTTGTCGTGCTCGCGTTTGACGAGGCGCAACTTCTCGACGTTGCGGGCCCGCTCCAGGTCTTTGCAACCGCAAATGACCTCATGGCGACTTCGGTCGCGAATTCCGCACCCTATAGCATCACCGTCGCATCACGCGCCGGCGGCCTGATCCGGACTTCTTCCGGCCTTGCGATCACGACTCAGCACTTGACCACGGCCGGCCGCGGCATGCTCGACACGCTGATCGTCGCCGGCGGACGGGGGATTCCCTGTGCCGTCAAGGACCAGAGATTGATCGCCTGGCTTCGGCGCCGGGCATCCACCATTCGCCGCGTTTGCTCGGTCTGCACCGGCGCCTTTCTTCTCGCTGAATCCGGCCTGCTGGATAACCGAAAGGCCACGACCCACTGGAAATCCTGCGACCTCCTGCAGAAGCGTTATCCCGAGGTGCGCGTTTCAGCGGAACCGATTTATATCCAGGACGGGCCGGTTTGGACCTCGGCAGGGATCACTGCCGGAATCGACCTCGCCCTCGCCCTGGTCGAGGGGGATCTCGGTCATCGGTTCGCCATGGACGTGGCGCGCCATTTGGTTGTTTTTCTCAAACGTCCAGGCGGCCAAGCGCAATTCAGCGTTCCTCTTGGTATGCAAACGGCATCGGACGACTCTCTTGCTGAGCTACACGCCTGGATCGCTGAACATCTCGCCGGCGATTTGCGGGTCGAAAAATTGGCGGCTCGAAGCCGTATGAGCGGCCGTTCCTTCGCCCGCTTCTACCGTGCCCAAACCGGACGCACGCCCGCCCGGGCGGTCATGGAAATGCGACTGGAGGCCGTCCGTCGTAATCTTGAGGAAACAGCGCTTTCGATCAAAGAGATCGCCGCCATGGCGGGGTTCGCCAACGACCAAGTATTGCGGCGTGCTTTCCAGCGCCGGTTCGGAACGCCGCCCGCTGACTACCGCGGCCGCTTCGCGATGCGAACTGCGGCAAGGACAAGTTTTGACCTATGACCCAAACTGCACGATGCAAGGCCCCGACGTCCCTTGCCGAACGCGACGACCAGCAACGTCCTTTGCCCTTGGGAGGAAAACCCTGATATCTTTTTTCTGGCTTGAGACTGACATAGCCCATATACGGCACCACGGGTTGCCGTCAACCAACAAGGTAACGACGAGACAGGTCCATCCCGTGTCAGACAACCGGCACCGCACGTCTGATTATTGAAAACGATCATGGCTCGGTGGCTGATCGACCGTTTACTCATGCGCGTTCGACGCGACAGACATAGAAGACTTCTGCGTTTCGCCGCCTACATGTATATCGTCGCTGGCCTCAGCCTCACCGGCATCGCGGCCGCTCACGCTGCCGATCCGCAACCTTATAAGGTCGAAATGACGACGGCGGGGGACCCTGCGCTCAATGCCGCATTGAAACAAGCCTCTCAGCTCGTGGCACTTCGCGGCAAAGTGCCAGTTGGTCCATTTGCGCTCGTTCTCCGCGCCCGTACCGACGTCGGTCGCCTCAAAACCGTGCTGCGGAGCTTTGGCTATTACGACGGCAAGGTGAAAATCGCGATCGATGGGCGATCAATCACCGACACCACTCTCGCCGATCGGCTGCACGCCGTGCCGAAAGGGGTTTCGGTGCTAGCCAAGGTCATCGTGATTCCCGGCCGCCGCTTCCATATCGGCACGGTGACGATCAAAGGCGAGTTGCCGCCGGGCGTCCGCGCCAAGCTTGATCTGCACTCAGGTCAACCCGCCGTTGCGTCGAACGTGCTTGCCGCCGGCACCAAGCTTCTCAGCGCGCTACAGGCGGACGGCTACGCCCTCGCCAAGGTGGAACCACCGGTCGCGCAGCTACACCTCAAGGCGGATTTGCTTGACGTCACCTTTAAGGTGAAGCTGGGGCGGCGCGCCGAGATCGGCCCCATCCGCTTCCAAGGACTGAAGAGGGTCAACGAAAGTTTCGTCCGGCGGCATATGCGTCTGCACGCGGGGGAACTTTATCAACCGTCGAAGATCGAGGCCGCCAGGCGCGACCTCGCGAGCCTTCCGGTCTTTTCCAGCGTTGGCGTGGAAGCCGGTCACGAAATCGCAGCCGACGGCCGCATCCCGATAATTTTTACCTTTCGTGAGCGACCGAGACATGTTGTCGCCTTTACCGGCGCCTATTCGAGCGATCTTGGCGGCAGCGTTAAAACGACTTGGTCTAATCGCAACCTGTTCGGCAATGCCGAACAACTGAACCTCTCGGTCGCCGGAAGCGACATCGGCGGCACGGCCACCACGGGTCTTGGCTACGACTTTGCCGCGCAGTTCGTGAAGCCGGATTTCCTGTCCCGTGGCCAGTCGCTGGAATTCGATCTCGGCATCCTCAAGCAGAACCTCATCGCCTATGATCAAAAGGCCATTATCGCGAGCGGATTCTTGCACCGCCCGTTGTGGCGGCTCTGGACCGGCAGTCTCGGGCTTTCGAGTACGTGGGAGCAGATTCGCCAAGAGGGCATCAATCGGGGCTATACGCTCCTCGCGTTGCCGCTGGCGCTGGACTACGACAGCACCGGACGCACCGATCCGTTGCAAGACCCGACGCACGGCATCCGAGCGAGCCTGCTCGCGACGCCGACCGAATCTTTCGGCCCACATAATTCTGCCTTCGCGATCCTGCAGGCGTCCGCATCCACTTATCTCGATGCCAGTCGGTTCTTACACGAACGGTCGGCCTATAGCGTCATCGCCTTCCGCGGCCTGATCGGCGACGTCATCGGGGCGACGCAATTCCAGCTGCCGCCGGACCAACGATTTTACGCCGGCGGCAGTGCGACAGTGCGGGGTTTCAAGTACCAATCGATCGGGCCTCTGTTCGCCGACGGTACGCCGATCGGCGGAACCGCGATTGACACCGGAACAATCGAAATTCGGCAACGGCTGTTCGGCAATTTCGGCGCTGCCGCCTTTGTCGATGCAGGCCAAGTGAGTGCAAGGAACGAACCTTTTCTCGGCACGCTTAGGATTGGGACCGGCGCGGGCTTACGCTACTACACGCCAATCGGCCCGATCCGGCTTGACGTTGGGGTACCGGTAAATCGGCCGCCGGGCGGCGACGCCTTCGAAATTTATATCGGCTTGGGGCAGGCGTTCTGATGACGCGGCTGACGCATGCACTGAAAGTCACCGCCGTTTCCGTGGGAAGCGTCCTTGGATTCCTGATTGTCGCGGCAGCCGCGATCGTTGTCTTCGGCAATACGGCGCCAGGCCGAGACGTAATCGCCGCGCTTGTCCCGCGCCTCTCGGGAGGCAGTATCGTAATCGAAGGTCTTACCGGCCGTTTTCCCGACCGGCTTCGTATGGCCGAAGTCGGCGTTCAGGACGCCGACGGTACGTTCTCTGTTTTAAACCAAGTTCGGATTGATTGGTCTCCATCGAAGCTTCTCTTCGGCGAAGTCGCCGTCGAGAAGTTTGTCGCCGCCGATGCGACGATCAGGCGGTTACCCACTTATCAAGAGAGCCGCGGAAGGCGACGGTGGTGGCCGCGATTCGTCATCACCGATATTGAGATTCCTCGCCTCACGCTCAAAAAACCCGTTGCCGGCATGCCGGCAACGTTGCGGATCCACGGACATCTCGAACTGACCTCAAGCACCCAAGGCAGCGTGACGATTAAGGCCGAACGCCTCGATACACCAGGACATTATGATCTCCGCTTCACGGCCTCACCCGCAGCTATCGCTGCCGCGATCGCGATCGAGGAGCCGGGGCATGGTCTGATCGGCGAGGTTGCCGGCCTGCCAGATCTCGGCCCCCTTGTGGTTCGTGCCAAAATTGCGGGCCCACCTCGCTCGGTACGAACCAAAATCGCGCTTTCCGCTGGCCCATTAACCGCTAAGGCAGATGGGGCGGTCGATCTGGAAACCCATAGCCTTAAGCTTTCTCTTTCCGGTTCTGCTCCCGCGATGGCGCCACGGACGGGATTCTCGTGGCATGCAGCAAAATTCGAAGGTCGAGTCGCTGGCTTGATCACGCACCCCGATGTCGATGCGCACCTCTCGGTCGAGAAGATGACGGTAGCGGGCGGAAGGGTGCGGCATCTAACCGCCGCAATAACCGGCACGGCGGGCACATTGCACCTTAAGGCCATGTTAGCCCACCTTCGCATTCCCGGACCAAAGCCCGATATCTTTGCTGCCGCGCCAGTCACGATCATCGCCACGGCGATGCTGCGGGAAGCAGGCCGGCCGGTCGTTTTCGTCCTTGACCACCCGCTCGTTGCGGCAAAGGGCGAAATCGACAGTGCGGGCAACCTGCAAGGAAAGGTCGCGGTCCGTTTCAACTCGCTTGCGCCACTCGCAGCCTTGGCGGCGCTCGATCTCAGGGGCGACGGCAGGCTCGCCTTAACGTTCGCAACGCAAGGCACTCGGCTCCGCGTCAGCGCTAAAGGCAAAGCGAAAATTACCGGCGGGAAAGCGCAACTTGTACGTCTTCTCGGTCCCGAAACACGTTTCACCTTTGCTGGCGCAATGCAACAGGGAAGCGTTACCGTCGAGCGCGCAACACTCGGCAGCCATGCACTTCAAGCATCAATCCGCGGGACGCGCAAGAATGGCGTTCTCGACTTTGGCTACAAACTCGCGTTTACCGATCTCTCACGGCTCGCACCAAAATGGACTGGGATCCTACACACGACCGGCACAGTAAATGGACCCGAAGACAACTTCGCCTTGATCGGCAAGAGCCATGGTGAGATCGGCGGTCCACGAATACCCAAAGGGCCGGTCGACATTTCGTTCGAATCCCGGCACCTGCCGACCACCCTCTCTGCGCGTATCAAGGTCTCCGGCGTACTGGCTGGCTCCCCCCTTCGTCTCCAGGCAACGGTGGCGCAGAACCATGCCGGAAACATCGAGCTTGCCATACAGCACGCCACGTGGAAGAGCGCGGTGGCTGAGGGTCGAATTGCTCTCCCTCCTGGCGGCCTGACACCGACGGGGAATATCCATTTCCGCGTCGCCCGACTCGAAGATGCCGCTCCGTTCATTGGCGCAGCGATCGGCGGCAACATGGATGCCACCCTCGCCGCCGGTGTTAGCGAACACAAGCACTATCTCCGCATCGAGGCCAAAGCGCAAAACGTCACATTTGAGAACAGCAGAATCTCCCGCCTAACAATCGACGGCAGCGTCCGCGATCCTTTCGCCGATCCCGTTCTGGCGCTGAAATTACGTATGGATCGAATAGCCGGCCATGAACTCACAGGCGGCGCTCAGATCGCGGCCGATGGCCCACTCGATCGGATTCGGCTTCGCCTCTCTGCCAATACAAAGGCGAAACGCGGGCCGGCGAAAGTGACTGCTACCGCAACGTTCAACCTTTGGCGCCGCCGTCTCGACCTCGGTGCCTTCGATGCCAATTATGACGACGTGACGGCGCATCTGCTCGCGCCGGCGGTGTTCGTCTTTCGCGACGGACTTGTGGTTTCCGATCTCCGGCTTGGTCTTGGTAATGGCGTGGTCAGCGCATCCGGACGGCTTTCGCCGAAACTCAATTTCCACCTCTCGGCTCGCGACCTCAATCCGGCGCTCGCACAGCTTTTCCTGCCGGAATTCTCGGCGGAAGGCCGTATCGCGATCAATATCAATCTCAGAGGAGCGTGGCGTGCACCTGATGGAAGCGTTCAAGTGCTTGGTCGTCAGCTCCGTTTTCGCAACGGCACCAGCGGGGCGCTGCCACCGGCCGAATTCAACGCGAGAGCTGACCTCGCTGGAGGGAAAGCATTGCTCGATGCCACTCTTTCCGCCGGCCCCGCGGTTCAGCTTCAGGTAAAAGGCTCCCTTCCCCTTAAGGTAGGCGGCGCGCTCGCCCTGCGGCCCCGTGGCACCATTGATCTCACGCTCTTCAACGCCGTGCTTTCAGCAAACGGGCGGACACTACAGGGAAAGTTGGCCGTCGATGGTCGCATTGCCGGTACTCTCGCGGCGCCGAATGTGACCGGCAGAGCTGAAATCACGGATGGGGCGTTTCGGGATTACGTTCAAGGCGTCCGCGTCACCGACATTAACGGCACGATCGAGGCGCAAGGCGACACCCTGCGCATCGTGCGCCTCACCGGCAAAGCCGCACCCGGCACGGTTTCAGTGAACGGCACCCTCAAGCTTGCGAAGGGATTACCTCTGAATCTTGTCCTGACCCTCAAGAACGCCGCGCCAGTGACCACGGACATCCTGACCGCCGATATGGACGCCGATCTCAAGGTACAGGGGCCAATCCTCCAGCGTATCAACGTTTCAGGCTCTATCCGCATCGATCGCGCAGAAATCAACATCCCAGATAGTTATCCAACAAGCGTCGCTGAACTGAACGTGCAAGAACCCGGCACTGCACTGCCTACCGCACGCCCGCCGTGGCTAATCGGCCTCGACCTCACCATCAACGCACCGGGACAGATATTTGTGCGCGGTCACGGGCTTACGGCTGTCATGGCCGGCCGACTCGCGATTAAAGGAACGAGCATAAAGCCTGAAATCAACGGCGGCTTCAGGCTACAGCATGGCCAGCTCAGCATCGCAGGCCAGATCCTGACATTAACCAGCGGCAATATCACGTTTTCCGGCCGCAGCCTTACCGGCCGGCTCGATCCGGCAATCGCCTTCACGGCTGAGACCACAGCGAACAATGTGACCGCGACCTTGGCCCTAACCGGCTATGCCGATGCGCCCCGCATATCGCTCACCAGCACACCCAGCTTGCCCCAAGGCGATATCCTCTCTCAGCTTCTCTTCGGCCAGAACGCTTCACGGTTGACACCGTTTCAGGCGACGCAGGTCGCGCAAGCTCTCGGCTCGCTCACTGGCGTCACCGGTGGGCTCGATCCGCTCAAGATGTTGCGCAAAGGACTTGGGCTCGATCGGCTCTCGGTCTCTTCGGGTGCAACCCCAACCAGCGGGCCAACCATTGAGGCAGGAAAGTACATAACGAAAAACATTTACCTTGGCGCCAAACAAGGCAGAATTGGCACGACGCAAGCCGAGCTGCAGATAGATCTTACGAAGAATCTCAAGCTCTCCGCCACGGTCGCGGCGGGAAGCACTCCCTCGGCCACAGGAGCGACGCCGGGAAACGATCCTGGAAGCACCATAGGCCTTACCTATCAGCTCGAATATTGAAAGGAACAGCGCCCGCACCATCGGCACCGTAGCCGACCCCTGCTTCACCAAGAGATCGTCCTTAAAGACCTGTCTGAGCCACGAGGGTCGCGATCATCCCTGGCTGGCCAAGGCCGAGGGGCTACGCCGCCCGCATAACATGACACGTCTCAAGGAGCGCGCCGAACGCAACCAGAAGATCAAGATTGGCCCGAAGCAAGTTCGTAGAGGCAAATGGAAATGCGGCCTTTCACGCTTGGATTTTCAGGTCAGAGTAACAGCGAGTTCGGCGAAATTGCCGACGATAAGATCTGGCCGATGCGGCGTTTGACCGAAGGGACGCTTGCGCCGATCAATGAATGCAGTGCGCATGCCATAAGACTTGGCACCGACGCAATCGAATGCGTGGTTGGCGACAAAGAGACAGCTTGAGCGATCTACGCCGACGATCTCTTCGGCCTTGGCATACGTGCGCCAGTGAGGTTTGAAGTAGCCAGCTTCCTGCACTGAAATGACGTGGTCGAAGACAAAACCGATGTGAGGGCCAGAAGCCTGCAGCATGTCGCGATCGCCATTCGAAAGAATGGCGAGCTTATAGCCGCCACGCCGAAGCCGCCCCAAGGCTTCGATTACGTCGGGAAAAGGCGCCAGAGTCTCGATCGCTGAAACAAGCTTGCGAACCTCGCTCTCGGTATAACTGATGCCGCAGCGATCCATTACGTAAGAGACCGCGCGATGGCCGATCTCCCGGTAGGGCGTGTGGCCTCGCTCGCACAATGCATCAATCATCGAATTCTCGAAATGGGCACGCCGCCACCAAGTGACGAAACTGCCGGGCTCGCCCGGCCAACCCTTGGTCGTCAGGAAGGGGGCCACAGTCTCGGTCAGCCCTTTCTGCATATCCACGATCGTACCGTACTGGTCGAACACCAAAACCTCGATCTCGCGCTTCAGGATTTCTGGATGCTCCATAGCTTCCGTCTCGCTCGCTGTCGGTCGATATCGGTGATCTTCGGACAATGCCAATCATCACACAAATCGATCACTATGTATAACGACGTCATTTCAATTGATTTTCAAAAAGCGAATGCGGCCGCTCAAAAGCACGCCAGGTTATGCGACCGCTGCCGGCTTCACCTCGGTCGGGGCGAAGGCGGCTTCCATCTCGCGCCGAAAGCGAAGCGCGTTATCGGCCTCATCCATCACCACATCGACATACCGAAGCGGCGTGCCTGCCCTGACCGGGTGGCGCATCCGGACATGATGCGCAAGGCCGATCGGCAACCCACCGAGCGTGAGGCTCACCGTCGCCGGCATCAGCTTGCCCCAAACTGCGAAGCCGCCCTCGCCATCCAGAACCTCGCCCGCAGCAAGATCACGCTTTGCCGTCGCCACCACATCGGCCCGGAACGCGGTTGGACAGCCCGTTGGTTCACCGCGCAGCGAAACGGAAGCGACCGAGATGCCGAGCTCGAGCCCGATCAGATGATACGGCTTATAAAGTGCGGCATAGCGGCCGGAGGGATCGGTTACAAGCCCGTATTCGGCAAAGCAGCGCCGAACATAATCGGATGGGGCTTCGAACACCACGTAGACCCCCCAACGAAGATCACGAAAGACGGGCCTGCCATCGCGCTCAAGGGACGAGATAACCTCGACCTGTCCCTTGTGATGGAGCAGGCCGCCATCCGCCCTCGGCCGCAACACACGCGGCAAGTCGTCTACTCCACAAGGAGGAAAACTCAGGCCCAATGGAGCGGGCAACAGCCCGGTCGCGTTCGAAACTGCAGTCATCTCGATCGCCGATTTCGTGCCATCAAGAAACGAATTGAACATCTGCGGATTGAGACCGCCGAGCCGCGCCTGCTCTGGTGTCAGGCCGTAATAGGACCATACTGTCTCTGGGGTCGACTGGTGATATTCGGGAAGATATTTCGTTCCCTTGCCTGCCGCGACGACGTCGAAGCCCGCTGCGCGCGCCCAGTCGACCTGCTCGGCGATTAAAGCTGGCTGATCGCCATAGGCAAGGCTATAAACGACCCCAGCCGCCCGCGCTTTTTCAGCCAAGAGCGGGCCGGCCAAGGCGTCGGCCTCTACATTGACCATGACGATGTGTTTCCCAGCGCCGATCGCGATCAGCGCATGGGCGATGCCAGCGGCGGGGTTGCCGGTCGCGTCGACCGCGACATCGAGCGCCGGATGGGCGATCAAGGCCTCGGTATCGTCGCCGATCCAAGTGGCCCCGGACTGCATTGCCTGATCCAGTGAAGGGGCGCTGACGCGCTCCGTTGGCCAGCCGGTCCGAGCAAGACTGTCCCGCGCCCGTTCTGGCGCGAGATCAGCGACGCCGAGAATCTGGAGGCCAGGTGTCCGCAGCGCCTGCGACAGAAACATGGTGCCGAACTTGCCGGCACCGATAAGACCAACGCGAAGCGGCCTTCCGGCCTCTGCCCGCTCAAGAAGACGCTTATGGAGATTCATGACGCACTCCTACTCACGCTGCGGCAGTCCGATGCTGTCGGGAATAAGATATCAGGCAATCGTCCGGCAACGTCTCGATCGGCGTGAAGTCACGATTGGCGATCCAGGTCGGCCGTTTGAAGCAGCGGATCGCGTTGTCGCAGCGGTTGAGCGAAAGATAAAGTATCCATCGCGACCAGGGCGTCAGGTTCGAGCCCGAGGCATGGACCAGATTTCCGTGAAAGAGCAGCATCGATCCAGGCGGCCCCTTGGGCGCCACGATACTGCCTTCAGCGACGAGGCGTGTAATGGTTTCGTTGTCGGTGGTCCATAGCGGATAGCTTGTCGTCACCGTATCGTGACCCGCCGCAAGCTGGCCCTTGCGATGACTCCTCGGAATGAACATCAAGGGGCCGTTGAACTCGTTAGCTTCCGCGAGAAACAATGCAATGTTCATGGCCTGTGGCGTCGGCATGTCGTCGTCGTTATGCCAAGTGGCATAATCCTGATGCCATTGCCAGACCGCGCCGTCGAAAGCAGCCTTGGCGTTGATCTTGAACTGATGCATGTAGAGCTTGTCCGAACCAAGGAGTTGCATGCCGGGCTCGACCAGTCGCGGATGCCGCGCCAGTATCGCGAAAACCGGATTCCAAGTCTGGACATAGAAGGCAGTTCGGGGTGCGGCTGAATTTTTCTCGCGGATCACTTCTTCTCGCGTCTCACTGAAGATTTTCGGCAGTTCGTCGCTCACGAGCGCCATTTCTTCCGGCGAAAAGACACTCGGCAGAAAAAGGTAGCCCTGTTCTGCGAACTCCGCTTGTTGCGCCTCAGTGAGCTTCATGACTACCCTCCTGTGCGATCCGCTTCCTCCGTGTCCGGGGCGTTTTTCCTCCGCTATTTCTTTCAATCGGAAGGTAGGCGATGCGCGGAGCGCCCGACCCAAGACACGAATTAGACTATGCGACGGCGTGGGCTCTCGCAAGCCGGGCTCCAGCCACTACCAGTCCGCGATTGGCCAGCAGAATGAAAGCATTTCTCCGAACCAAGCCCTTGATTGCACCGGAGATCGCGGGATCATCTGGGCAGTAATAGGGCAGCATCTCCGAAGCGCACGATGATGTTGCCGGACCAGCCGGAGGGTGAGACCGTGGTTGAAGAACGAGCGGCCGAAGCGGCAGACTTCCTCGCGGAATTTCGTTTCGGACGCGGGAGGAATTTTTCGCGTTAGGCACGTACCGAAGGCCAGCATTAACGGCCGCCCCGCGGCTCGACGACAGGGTTTGTCGGCCTTGGTGGAAGATGTTACTAATCTTCTCAGAATTGTCTCGACGTTTGTATGAGGGAATGTATAATATGGCTCATGCGAACAGATGCGCGTCAGCTGACTCACGACGAACTGACAGAACTTCGGAAACGCGGTGTGGCGG
>JBJKQL010000024.1:0-3374 GCA_046705265.1 Ferrovibrionaceae bacterium | reverse complement strand
AGCGAATTCAGGGCGCCGCCGAGGCCATGAGACTCCGGCCTTATCCGACTCGGCGCGCGAGTCGAGTCATTTTGAACCGGGCTAGGCTCGGCGCGTGACGGTATTTTCGGCCTAAAACCAGACGATTAACAAAAGCACTGGACACATAGGACAAATGTTGTCCTATTGGGCGCATGGATCAGCGCAGTTATACGCTCAAGGAACTTGTCGAGATCATCACGCCGGGTGCCGACGCCGCTACCCGCAGCCGGATCGCACGACAGATTCGGCACTGGACGGCGACCGACCTGCTAGCGCCTATCGACGGCAAGAACACCGGCACGGGCGTCAGCAGGCGCTACGACGCGGACGAGGTTCGCAAAGCGGCGATCCTCGCCGAACTCGCTAACTACCGCGTGCCCACAACCCTCCTGGACCCCGGCTTCGCGGACTTCTCGGACACGTGGCCGGAAAACCCCCATTGGGCCAAAGCGATTTCCGGCAGGCGCGCGATCTATCTCCAGTTCGCTTTCAGCGATGACAATCTCAGCGTCCAGATCGCGCCACGCGATGCGACGGCGACGATCCTCGATCCCAAGCCGGGATTGGACACGTCCCGCGAGAGATCGCCTGTCAGCGCCATTGTCATCAATCTCACCCGCTTGTTCGCTCAGCTGAGGTTGTGACCCTTTTTTTGACCACAAAAGGACAAATGTTGTCTTTCTGTGTCAACGCCGAAGTAAAAATGCATCGGGGTGCCGGAGCAAAAATACATCAAACTGGGTATGAGAAAGGGCCCCCGCGGGGGCCCTTTCTGGCATCGGCATTTATGGTGTGGTGCTTTCGGTGGGGGGATTTTCGGGGTTGGCACGCCGTGCACGCTGCTTGCTCTGGTTGAGGCGATAGCTCTCGCCGTTCATTTCCAGGATGTGGACATGGTGGGTAAGGCGGTCGAGCAAGGCACCGGTGAGTCGCTCGGAAGCGAAGACGCCGGTCCATTCATCGAAGGGGAGGTTGCTGGTGACGATGGTCGAGCCGCGCTCATAGCGCTGGCTGAACAGCTCGAACAACAACTCGGCGCCGGTCTGGGAAAGCGGCACGTAGCCGAGTTCGTCGATGATCAGCAGCTTGTATCCGGCGAACTGGCGCTGCAGGCGGAGCAGGCGCTTTTCGTCCCGAGCCTCGATCATCTCGTGAACCACGGCGGCCGCGGTTATAAACCCGACCGAGAGACCCTTCTGGCACGCAGCGAGGCCGAGGCCAAGAGCGATATGAGTCTTGCCGGTACCGCTGTTGCCGACCGCGATGATATTTTCGCGGCGGGCGATGTATTCGGAGCGGGCGAGTTCCAGCACCAGGGCCTTGTTGAGCGACGGGAACGCCAGGAAGTCGAAGCTATCGAGGCTTTTGACGGCGGGGAACCGGGCCTCCTTGATTCGCCGCTCGACCATTCGCCGTTCGCGCTCGATCAGTTCGAGCTCGGCCAAGCGCAGCAGAAAGCGAACGTGATCGAGGCCCTCTGTGGCACATTGTTGAGCGATCTTGTCATACTCGCGCAGGAAGGTCGGCAGCTTGAGCGCCTTCAAGTGATGGGCGAGAAGAAGCTGGGGCGTGTCGGTCATGACGCCACCCGCGTGAGAAGATCCAGGTAGGTTCTGGCCGAGGTGGTCGCGACAGTCGCGCGCGGCAGATAGGGGTATACCGACAGGTCGAGGCGTGGCGGCCGCCGCTCGATCCGGCACAGCATCAGATGCTTCACCGCGTCGAATCCGATCACGCCCCGGGCGATTGCCTCGCGAACGCCGGCGAGAACGTCATCGGGCCGGAACGATTCCAGCAGCCGCAGCACTTGGACGAACTCCCGCTTCCCGCGGTTGCCCATGCGCCCCTCGAGTAAGCGGCGCAATGTTGTAAACGATTCAGGCAGTTCCCACCCGGCCAGCGGTGCCGCCTGATCGAGCGCACCGATCTTGCGCTCGAGCAGCGCCAGATAGTGAAGCGGGTTGAAGACGAAGTCTTCCCGTTCGTAAGACCGGACGTGCCGGGCGATGATCTCGGCGCCACAGGAGATCACCACCTCATGAACGTAGCCACGAATCAGAACCTCGCGGTGGCCATAGGCCGTCGGGACCGAGTAATCCGTTCCCCGGTAGCGAACCAGTGACAAGGAGTTGACCCGGCCGCCCTTCTTCTCGCACGCGTCATAGGGTGTCGCCGGCAAGTCTTGGAAGGCGGCGAGATCCCGAACCAGCCGTTCGCCGATGGTTTCGGCGTGACCGCGCAGCCGATCGCCGAAGCGATGCCGGCAGTCCTCGATCAACGTTGCATTCAGCGCCTCATAGCTCGCCGCCCGCGGCATTGGCACCAGATAGTTCCGGCGGATCAAGCCCACCAGGCCCTCAACCTTGCCCTTGTCGTTGCCTTTTCCCGGTCGGCCAAACCGGTCAAGAAACAGGTAATGCGATTGCAGCTCGCTGAACACCCGCGTCCGCTGCCGCTTGCCGTCGCCCAGAATGCGTGCGACCGCAATCTTGGTGTTGTCGTACAGAATCGATCTCGGCACCCTGCCGAAGAACTGGAATGCCGCGGTGTGGCCCGCGCAGAACGCTTCCGTCGTCTCCGCCGGATAGACCTGCACGAAGCCAGCATCGCTGTGCGGAAGGTCCATCGCAAAGAAGTGGATCTTCTGTTCCACCCCACCGATGACGGCCCACGCCTCGCCGAAGTCTGCCTGCGCATGGCCCGGCTCGTGCCGCAGTGGCACGAATACCTCGCGCTGCCGACGGCGACGATCGTGAACATAGTCCTTCACGATCGTCAGACCGCCTTGATAGCCGTATTCGTCGCGCAACCGCTCGAAAATCCGCTTCGATGTATGAAGCTGCTTCGAGTGACCCGTCCTGTCGGATTCGAGAATCTCATCGATCAGCGCCGTGAAAGCATCCAGCTTCGGCCGCTTCGGCGCGCGGCTCCGCCGATAGCCGGGCGGAACCGAAAACGCCAGCATCTTCGCCACCGTCCGAGGATCAATCCCAAAGCGGCGAGCCGCTTCTCGCTGGCTAACACCCTCAATCCGAACCGCATGCCGAACTCGGCTATATAGCTCCACGCCCTTCATCCCCCGCCCTCTGCCCAAATCGCAAAAGGCTACTTGCTGCCGGATTTTTACACCGGCGCAACCGGACCAGCCGGCCGCTTCATTGAGGGATTTTCTCTCCGGCGCTTACAGATATCGCTGCTGCCGCTGAAAAGCGCCCCCATGAGCTTCGAGCCGTCGGCGACGTTGAGGGTCGTCGGCGCGAGGCCGAACTCATCGTAAAAGCCCTGCCGCTTCAATAATTCCTGGAGCGTCATCGTGCTGTTCGAGGCCGTGTTGACGATGTTAACCGGTATTG
>JBJKQL010000023.1:0-10746 GCA_046705265.1 Ferrovibrionaceae bacterium | reverse complement strand
ATTACGGTCTCCTTGAGGTTCCTGGCGGTTCCCCAAGGAGACTTTAATTTGCCACTCACTCCCGTAGCCGTGGAACTTCCTTTATTCGCTCCGGCATAGCCGGAGGTTTAGCGCGGATAAAATTAGGACGGATATGCACCGTTGTGACACCAACTGCGCTATTCTCATCCGGAGCCGGAAACCAAAGACCCACATCAGACATCGTACGGCCTCATAACGCCATCGGTGGTCCAAGTATTTTTGTCGATCGAACTGACGGCGCAAAGAGGGAGATAGCGGAACTTCGCGAATCTCGGCTGGAACGTCTCGCGACAGCGGCAACCGCGATGCCAGGAATGGTGGCTCGACTCCATAGGAGCCGTTGCGCGTGGCTGATGTTGGTGCGGCTCCGAACATCCCATACGCGCCATTGCGCGTTGCAGGTCTTGCTCCCGAGGAGCCGCGATGATCTTGTGCATGACAACTTCAATGCGGCCGACATCGAGCCCGGCTTCGGCTGGCCGCTCCCGGATGGAGACGGTATCCACGGTCCATCCCAGCTTACTTTTCGTGGATTGGACCGGCTGGATCACATAGCATGTTATTGCTGCCGTATTGCTGATCAAATCGGCGTGACGAATTCTCCGGTGAAGAGCTGTTGGAATGTCGAGAGCGGCTGCCAGTAGGCGAATCCCGCGGGATCGTAGATCTTCAGACCAAGCGCTCCAGCTCGCATTTCGAGCCCCTCTACAACGATTGCGTGGAGAGGGATGTCGACGCTGGGCACTAACTGTCCAATTGGTCTGATGATGATTGGAGGTCTGATCGTCCTCATGCCGGCGATAAGGGGGTGGCCGGCACGCACCTCGTTCATTAGATTGGTCAAGCCGGTTCCCACCTTAGCCTGGATGCCGAGTGACCGCAGTGCGGAGCTGACCTGCTTAGCATTCAAGCCACCGGTGATGACCAACTTTCCATCTTGGTTCATCATCGTGATGATTCTTGGCCGGATTTTATTGAACGCCTCGAAGATCGAGATGTTGTTATCGAGGAGGTTGGCGAGCCGGTGGCAGGAGAGCACCGTACAGGTTGGCAGCGTACCCTGGCTGATCATCGGCTGACCGGCGGCATCGAGAATCTCGATGTCCTCGAGGTAGCCAGCCGAACCGGCCGGTGTGCCAGAACCAGTTCCGTACGCTGCTGGTGCCGCCGCATCCAGCTCGGCCACAGTCTCTGTGGCCTGGGTTGCCATGGCCTGCGATTCCGATGCCGCCTCTGCTGCTATTGGCAGGATCACCTTCTCCTGTGCCGCAGCGCGGCTGACAGTGGCCAATACTTGGTATTCGCGAGCGACAGCTCCTAGGGTTGATGCCAGGGCGCCAAAGTAGCTGCCAAATGCCACGCCGATACCGACGTTGTTGTGCTTTGTCACGTCCATGGCATCGATGTTTGCCTTGGCGATCTGACCGGCGGCCTGCAGGATGGCTTCCGCCGCGAGACGCATATGGTTGCTGAATTCGGAGGCCTGCTGCAGGAGTGGATAAGCTTCCGCCCTTTCATAACACTCAACCGCTTCTCGAGATCTCCCTTGCGAGTACGACGGGTTAGCCCACCTCTTCGACGCAGCATCCACCATCATATCGAAGCAATTGATTGGACGCGGGAACGCTGGTGCGCATTGTTGCAAAACCCTTGTCAAGGAAATGAGGGGGCCGGGACCGGGAGTGCCTGCGTCGATCGCTGCGCGGCTAGCCCGAGCCTGTGCCACGAGCCCAGGGCAAGCTGCCGTCGGTTTCTCCGGATTGCGGCGGAAGTTGGGGTCCGCGGTCGGTCGTCCGTTCGAAGTCGAAGGCGTCGCCGTGCCTGTTGGTCCGGCGGGACCCGCGGAAGGTTGAGGCCAATTTTCACTACCACGAATCGGACCCCAGCAAACCAAAAGCCGGGCGTTGAAAGCATCCGGAGCGCAGCTGGAAAAATTTCGCGCTAGATTGAACCGCACCAATACGCCCCCGGGCGGGGCCGTTATTGGTTCCAGGTAGTAGCACTCGTTGCCAATTCGCTTGGATAAGATCCAGTGCGGATCCGGGGGTATGCATTCATTGCGCCCAACAGTCGGCATCATTTCCGGCCTAAACCGGCGCGGGTCTATGTTTGAGCTGAACACGGTGCCGGATCCCGCGTTGCCTGAGGCGCCCTGCGTGAAGCTTAGGCCGCCTTGCAGCACCTTCGTCTGGGCCATTGCCCGCGGCGCGCTCGCGCCGTAGATAGATACGACTCCAATGAGGCCGCAAATGGGCCAGAAGAGTAAGAGAAGGATTGGCGCCGTCCTTTGCGTCATTAAGATCATCCCAAACGCATGACCCAAGACGTATGATGTTGCCTGCTTGCCTGAATCTGGCTGCTTTGGCCCGCGTGGACCTGCACATTAGGTGGCAGGGCTGCTACGAGCTGAGGTTCCTCAATACCCCGGCAATATCGATGGAACTCCCGCAGTATCGCGCGCTGCGAGGATTAACATTGAACACGTCTGTCCCGTTCGTTTGGATCGGCAACGTGAGACCAAGAAGCGCGCAATGGAAACCCCCGCGATTCCTGCATCAACAAAGCCAGTGCGGCTAATGTGCGCGGCGATCATCGACGGTGCGCTCAGCAATGGCCGCTCATCGTGTAGTAGGTTAGGACGCCGGTTCCGCACCGCGTTGCGAGCGGATTAGGCGGACCCCACCCGCCCTTTAGACCGAACGGGGAAACAACAGGTTGTGGTTGCGGAATCTCGAGCAAGGCCATCCATGTGCGCTTTGAGCATGGCCAACCTGATTGCGGCCTGTCATAAAGAAGGACGGTTAGGCGAATGGAAACTGGGTCGCTAGCGGTTGCTCGGCCATTTGGGTCCATCTGCCAACGGCGAACATTTGTTAGGGTGATTTTCGTGGCCGCGTCATTTATCCGATAGCTCACCGCTGCCACCCATGCCGTCCAGCCAGAGCTCTTGGCATGGTTTGCCGGGTCCAGAAAGTCGTCCGTGATTTTCGCCTGGTAAGGAGAGTCCGCCGGGATCCACGCCATGCAGATGGCGTCAACCATGCCAGCTGTGCTCAGCGCAAAGAAGGCGAAGCGGTTATGCTTGATGGCTACGTAGTGTTCCTTCGCGAAACATTCGAATCCGCTGTCACCGATGCCCATGGTTTCCCCGGCCGGACAATTTGGCATCGTTTGGCACGTCACCCCTCCAAGCTTAGGCACCAATAACTGGCCCGCAGGGCAGGCTTGGGCGCATAGCGGCATCGCCAAAAAAGTGAGCAGAAGGAATGCACCTAACGCAGTTTTCATTCACGATCTCCCGAGCCTGTCGTCCACATAAAAAGCACTTGAGAAGCATGAAAAAGGCGTGAAATAGAAAAAAGTTGCGCTTGGCTTTGACCAGTACAGCGTGGAACAACTCGCTATTGGGCGCCGGCCGGGCCCGGCCGGCGCAGCGCAGGCGATGGTGGGCTGTCCGGCATGGGAATAACAATTCCCGGGGAGCGCCACCCGCCGCCACCTCCAGGCGGATAGGTGGTGTAACGAGGATTGTCATAAACCGTTTTATCAATCTTGCAGACGAAATAGCGACGACTATCCGTGCTCTTTGGCACTACCTTGACGTGGTAGATCCTAAGTCCCGAGCGCCTACAGTTGCGAAGCGCCATTGACTGGGCTCTGCGTTTGGACATGCTGATGTACCATCCAAAGGGACTGCGGGGCCCATACCACGGCTCCCCCCATGCGAGAGCAAGCCAGAAATGGTTTCCTATCAAGAGCACACGGTGCTGCAAGCATACATTACTGGACCAACCCCCGCGCCGCGAATCGTCCAGACAGATTGCTAGTGCTTTCCGCTTCGCTCTGGCCAAGTCGTACTGGCCCACGTCATAGCTATAATAGACATTGCCATTGGCGTGCCATCCCCACACCAGGGCACCCTGCGCACGAGCTTCAGAGGCAGACAGCAAGAGCGCGGCAAGTGGCAACAGAAGAACGGTGATCATCGCTAACAGCGCGGACCGCTTCGACTTGCTCGTTTTGGCGTTCGACGGCGATCCTGCACGATGGGATTGTACCGACCTCCATGGCTGAATTTGACAGCGATCGCGGCCGTTAACGGTCGCCCCGGAGGCCGCTACCGGGATGATTAAGCTAAGGAAGGTCGATGCAGCGAACGTCGGCGCTTTGATCAGTTTTCCCATGACGCTCTTCTTCTAAAATTCCATGGGGAAGCTATTCCGCCATAGTCCGTTATCTTCAGTTTCTCCCATCATACGAACGCGACAATGTGCGTTTATTCAACCCGCGGCCCTTTCTTATCAGCATGTCGGAAATACCGTACTCATATTCAGAGCCGAGTGAATCCAGCCGCACCCGCGCCCTCATTGGCTGCAGCGTCGGCCAATCTCAATGACCGCCTAATTTGTACTTATGTTTTTGTACTTATACTGCTCGACCAGACCGACTACCCCGAGCAGCAACCAAACCAGAAAACCGGCCACCATGAACATGCCGAAAGTGCTCAATCCCAGGTTCGCGCCGGCACCGATGAGCAATACCACCGAGGCCGCCGCCAGCACGACGTTCGACCAGTTTGCAAAAATGCTTCCTTTTTGCATCCCGCCGTAAATCGCGGAGCCGAGACCATAGATTAGAAGGAAAGCAACGACTGAACCGGCGCAGTGGCCGGCCCCGTAGGCGCTCTCAAAGCACGATCTGAAGGCAGCCCTTTCCGCCATCACCTGATCTGCAGTCACCGGGGATGTAAGGCCTGAGATATAATCGCGAAGAAAGTATTGATACGCGAGGAATGCCGCGGGAATCAGAAGTCCCAGCTGGCCGGTGCGCAGCCCGGTCAGCCAGGAGCCGGGAGGAGCTTTTTGCGAGCTGGGTCTCAGCTGAACCATATGCTTCCAACCCCTATGGGGTGAGCGGGATGCCGAAGGTGCACAGCCATTGGGTCATCGAGAAATCATTTCTGACCCAGACGCCGCAATTAAGATAGCAGAGGCGCGCATCGGACGCTTTAAGGCGACATTAATTTGACCTTAAGAAACCATTCATTTATTCTTTAGAAGACTTCTATTGGGAGCGGGCCACCGTGCCATTTGCGTTCGGCGACCATGTTCTTGATGCGGAGCGACGCGAGCTGTACCGCGCGGGCGCGCTAGTTGCGCTTGAGCCGCAAGTGTTCGACCTTCTCCTTTACTTGGTCGAGAATCGCACCCGCGTGATCAGCAAAGACAATCTGATCGAGTATATTTGGCGGGGGCGCGCGGTCTCCAATTCGGCGCTGAGCACCCGGCTCAATAGTGCCCGGAGGGCGGTCGGCGATAGCGGCGCAGCACAGCGGATTATCCGCACGCTGCCGCGCAAGGGCGTACGATTCATCGCCGAGGTCGAGGAGCAGAAAGCGCTGCCTCAGGTAGCGATTATGGTTGCTCCGCCGCCGGCGTTGGCGCAAATGCCGTCGGTCACGGTAATGCGGTTTCACAATTTGAGCGGTGATCCGGAGCAAGCGTATTTTGCAGAAGGTATCGTCGACGAGATCGTCACCGCGCTGTCACGTATCCGCTGGCTTTCCGTTTTCTCCTTCAATTCGATCACTTCCGATGAAACCCGTCCGGCCGAGGTTGGTCAGGCGGGGCGCAAGTTCGGCGCGCAATACTTGCTTGAGGGCTCGGTGCGCAAGTTAGGTCAACGACTTCGAATCACGGGACGGTTGGTCGACGCCCAAACCGGGAGACATGTCTGGGCTGACTGCTTCGAAGGTAGCATCAAAGGCGTCTTCGAATTGCAGGACCGCGTCGCAGCGGGTGTTGCGGGAGTAATCGAACCGGCGCTGCAAGCCGCCGAAGCCATTCGCTCGGACGGCCTCGCAACGGATGACATGACGGCTTACGATCTCTATTTGCGTGCACACGCGCTCTACCTCTCAGGGGCTAAGCGCGTACCCGAGGCGCTTAGGCTGCTGGAGAAGGCGGTCGCGCGCGATCCCCGCTTTGCCCCGGCACTTGCTTGGGCGGCGACCTGCTGCTTTCGAATTGTCAGCGATGGGCGAAGTGCTGATCCGGCGGCAGATCGTCTGAGAAGCATCGCTTTCGCGCGGCGCGCACTGGAGGACGGAAGCGACGACCCGGCCATTCTTGCAAACGCTGCCCAGGCCTTGGCCTTCTTCGGCGAGGACGCCCATGCGATGACGGCGCTTGTGGACCGCGCCCTGGCGCTCAATCCCAATTTTGCGCGCGGATGGTTCTGCAGTAGCGCGATACGACTCTGGTCAGGCCAAATCGAGGTTGCCATCGAGCATGCCAACACGGCGCTACGTCTAAGTTCGTGGAAACGTGTTGCACCGTCACTAGGCGTGATCGGCATGGCGCATTTTCTCGGTCGACGCTTCGACAAGGCGATACCGACCCTTCTTTTGGCAATCGAGGAGGACCCGAGCTATCCGCAACCGTACCGCTATTTGGCCGCTTCTTATGCTCATTTGGGTCAGCCCGATCAGGCCCGGGCTGTAATCGACCGGCTGCAAGCTGCGGCCTCTCTCGTTGTGCCAGACCCGAACTATCTAAGAAATCCTGAGCATCGCCAGCTTTACCTGTCTGGCGTCCTTCTAGCTATTGGGCACAAGGCCAGCGCGCTCTCTGCACATACGGGATCTTGAACCATTCGGACACTCTACTTCGTGATCCGGAGACTGGCGATTGCGCCTTGGTCGTCTAGCAAGGACGAAGATAAACTTCTGAGCCGATACACAACCGAGGATGCGTAAGCCGGGCTCGCTTGCATTCAGTCTCCTTGTAAAACTAGCCGACGGCTCAAGGGAGATAGCGGTCGTCGGCGAGGCGCTGGAGTTAAGGCTTCACCGCACCCGCGATCATGGGGTAGTTAATGTCTTCACGGCTCGCAAACGGTCATTCAAGATACGCCTGCGAAAAGCTTAGTTGCCGCAGAATTGGTGACGCTATGGATGTCTTCCTGGTTGAGGCAGAGCGCGACCGTGCCACGGGCTGCCACTGCGTGGAAGATGTGGGATACGATGTCCAGCGTGTTGGCCCGGCGCTTTGTATTGACCCATAAACAGCCGCCTATCAATTCTCAACCGGCTGACGACTTCTAGGGCCCTGCGGCGATCAGCAGACGCTCTTGTGGTTTTGGTCGGTTTAGACGAAGCTATGCGCGCAAATATTGAGGGCACGAGCCTTTGGGGGGAAGAAGCAGGGCTGCTGCAGTCGAATCCTAAGTGCACCAAAGAACAACTGGTCGGCCCGCGAACCTAACCGCTTTCCCTTCATCACCTCGTGTCGGAACAGGGCATTTGAGCCTGCGGGGTGGAATTCTGTCGGTGCCGGAAATGAAGGCCCACCGGTCGCGCAGCTTAGCGATATAGGGGTCTAACGATGGACCTCAATCTTGTCGTCGCCGTCACCGATAACGACTGGTTCGAGATGCTTCGCCGGAAGCCCGACCTCAGCGAGGTCAACTTCTGGGCACCCTCGGCAGCCAATTTCCGGGCACTCCGGCCCGGAGAACTCTTTCTGTTTAAGCTTCATGCGCCCCGAAACGTGATCGTCGGCGGCGGCATCTTCGCACATGCCAATGCCCTTCCCTGTTCCTTGGCCTGGGAAGCATTCAGCGAAGCAAATGGAGCCAAATCACAGCGTGAGATGCGCGCGCGGATTTCTCAATACCGTCATGCCGATCCAAACGACCGAGGCGACTTCACCATCGGCTGTAGGGTTCTGACTCAGCCATTTTTCTGGGAAGAGGCGGACTGGCTGCCCGTTCCAACGAGTTGGTCACCGAACATCGTTTCCTTCAAAACGTATAATACGGGGGAGGCCGAGGGTCTCGCCCTCTGGAAGGCGGTGGATGACCGGCTGAGCCGGCAAGCCCCGCTGGCACTGGTAGAGGAGGCGCCGCGCTTCGGCGAGCCACATCTCGTCCGCCCGCGGCTTGGCCAAGGAGCGTTTCGCGTTCTGGTGACCGATATTTACCAGCGGCGCTGTGCGATTACCCAGGAACGAACACTGCCCGCCCTCGAGGCGGCGCATATTCGTCCCTACGGCGACGGCGGACATCACGAAGCACAGAACGGCCTCCTGCTGCGGCGCG
Organism: Ferrovibrionaceae bacterium; assembly: GCA_046705265.1. Taxonomy (GTDB): domain Bacteria; phylum Pseudomonadota; class Alphaproteobacteria; order Ferrovibrionales; family Ferrovibrionaceae; genus JAJYTL01. The sequence goes on along the minus strand of JBJKQL010000023.1, from coordinate 2,625 downwards.
ATATCCACAGCCTGTTTGATGCTGGCTACGTTACCGTGACGCCTGAACTGCGCTTTGAGGTTAGCGGCCGCATTCGGGAGGAGTTTGAAAACGGCCGGCACTATTACGCCCTGCATGGTCAGCAAATCTATGCTCCCGATGAAGCCGCGCAGCGCCCGGATCCTGTGGCGCTGGCTTGGCACAACGAGCAATGCTTCCGGGGCTGATCGATGGTCCCGATGCCAGATCGCGAGCGGGATGCGCAAATGCGCATGGCGGCCTTCGAGCATGTGCGCCAACTGAAGGAAATCCACAATCATCTGACCGCGGCTGAATTGAAGCCTGGGTTTTTGTTTGAGGGAGACCGCATCCCGCTTGTCAATCCGCAGCGCGGTATCTTCAAGCCGCAGCGGATGAGATTCCTGCTCTCCATCAAGACCGTCTATCCGAAGCCAGGAGGCAGGGTTTGGTACGACGATCAGCGCGAGGTGCACCGCCAGATTTTCGAGGGCGACGAAGCGATCGAATATGCCTTTATGGGCCAGGACCCAAGCGCTGCCGACAACCGTTGGCTCCGCGAGGCCCTCGAAAACCAGGTCCCCATTATTTATTTCCTCGGTATCGCCCCGGGCCGCTATCAGGCTGTTGTCCCGGCCTTCATATCTGACTGGGATCCCGGGTCCTTGAAGGCCCACGTCGTGTTCGGTGAGGCTGACCAGGCGGGTCCATTGCCTCCCGAGACAGCGCTCGACCGGCGCTACGCATTGCGCGCCGTGAAGCAAAGGCTACACCAGGCCTCGTTTCGAGAAGCGGTTATCTCCGCTTACAACGGACGTTGTGCAGTGTCGGGTCTGCCGGAACTGCTGCTCTTGGATGCAGCGCACATCATCTCTGACAAGGATGAGAAGTTTGGACAGCCCATCGTCCCCAACGGGATACCATTGTCAAAGATTCACCATGCGGCATTTGACGCGCACCTTATCGGCATCGATGCGGATTACAGGCTGCACGTATCGGAGCGTTTGCTATCGCAGAACGACGGCCCCATGCTAGAGGCCTTGAAGAAATTGGATGGCGGGACGATTCATCCACCACGAAGAGATAAGGATTACCCAGATCGAGACCGACTTGCGCAACGATTCGAACGGTTCAGGAAGGCCGCGTAGTGGACTGTGGCAACCCTAAAGTAAACCATATCCTGAAATAGCGATAAATTTTCCGGAGCGATGGCCGGTGGATTTTCCCTATCTTTCCTTCCAAATTTCTGCCTCCGACCTTGAATCCTTCCTCGAGCATTGGGCGTCCCGATATCGCGATACTGAACGAGATAAGAGCCTCTATGACCCTTACATAGGCCAAGCCAACCTGCGAACTGATGTGGAAGCTCTCAGGGCATTATTTACCTGGAAAAATGGCGGAAGCCGAATCGCGGCGCGAAAGTGGGCCAGCATTCAAACAAACTACTTTAGCACTTGGGTGGAGGACGAGGCGCTGGAGAGCCGATACCTTAATTCAGACAAGGGGGGCGGCCCCATCTGGAATATTTTCTATCTCCATTGCCGGCTTCCAGACAAGTACCCGATCTACGACCAGCATACGCATCGGGCAATAATTTATATTGGACAGCATGAGATATCCAGACCTCTAACCAAAGAGAGCCCTGCATACATATAGGGGCTGTCGTAGCTAAGGCCTAATGCTTAGTTGATTTATACCAATATTTAAGCTGCTTGAGAAGCTGTTGATGGTTGCCTCCATTGAAGCGCCACTCGCATTCCTTTAAAAACCAGTAAAAATTGTCCGGTTTGATGCCGTTGAAACGGCGCAAATGGCGCTTCGCCTGGCTCCAAAAATTCTCGATACCGTTGATGTGATTCTGCTTGTCAGCGAAGAGTTTCGAATGGTTGATGCGCAAGTGATGGAAGTCGGACACATCCAATGCGTTGTAGGCTTTGAACGTGTCCGTATAAACGATGCTATCGGGCGCAAGCTTTTCTTTTATGATCGGCAACAGCGTTGCCGTTTTCGCGTTCGGAATGATGGCCGTGAAAACCTTTCCACGCCGCTTTAACAGGCCAAAAACTGCAACTTTGCCCGCCGCACCACGACCGCGCTTGCCTTTGCGAACCCCGCCAAAATAACTCTCGTCCGCCTCGACTTCGCCATCCAGTTCATAGCTCGGCAGTTTGCTGGCAATCAACTGCCGCAACCGCATAAAAAACAGCGCCGCCGTGTTCGCTTGCACCCCTACAACTTCGCCAGCAGCACGCGCTGTCGCTCCTGTCACAAAGTGCTCTATCAGACGTCCCTGTTGCCGCGCCGTAAGACGGCTTCTTCGCTCGTATACCATAGCCAAAAATACCCTTTCTAGGCACTCTTAGCTACGACAGCCCCAAAATCTGTATAGCCGCGCCATATCACACTAAATATGGTGAATAAGGCCGGTTAGTGATATGAAATATCGCGCGGACGCCAATTTCCGTCCGGGGGCGGCTATGATCGCGCGATAATTTCTTCTCCGGGTCTTCCGGAAATAGTGTGGGCGATTTGGGGTCATTTTAGAGGGGTGGGAGCATGCAGGTGAGGATCTTGAGCCGGAAATAATCCTCGTCGCGCAGTCCGTATGCCCGGCGTTGGAAGACACGG
>JBJKQL010000022.1:0-3559 GCA_046705265.1 Ferrovibrionaceae bacterium | reverse complement strand
CGGATGGAAGACCCTTCATGTCGCTCCTGCCGAGCAAATTCTTGATCTCGTCGCATGAACCGATAACCTAATCACCGGAGGTGACCGCCAGCCCATATTTCCACCAACTCTCGGACGCGACCTAACGGTCCCCCTGTTCCAGTCTGTTCACGGACCCGTGGTTTCTCACGGCGTGGGCTCAGTGTATGGCGATTACCCTTGTCGGATTCCGGTTGCACTTCATGGCAGCGCGAGAAGGACTTTGGCAGTTTCGACGTAGTCTTGAAAGAATACGAGCTTACCAGCCTCGCTGTATTTCGCGACGTGCACCCAGTCACTATCTACTCTCTTGCCTGTGGTCCTTACCTGACCCGAAAGAGTTCCGAGCGTAATAACCGTTTTGCCTCTCTCGATCATGTCCTGCGGCACACACGCAGTGAACGCGACAACTTGCGTCAAAGCGGTTGAGAAGACACAGAATTAGCAATGAACCGCCTAGATCTATGTGAATATGGGGGGGCGGCACAGGACCAGTCGTCATTCAAATGAATGATGCCCGAAAATATTTTTGGCGACGACGTGCGGCACTAGCCCACGAATACCTGCACCGCTATCCGGTCCTCGCTAAGAAGCCGAACGTGCTCGCGAATATGGTCGTGAGGACAGCGCAACGTCGTGTTACGTATTGCCTTTCCGACGGCATGGCTGGGATGAGGGCTGACAGGCCTATACGCGTGCCGGCACAGAATCTCATAGTTGAAAAGGATTTCGGCAACGTGAAAAAAGCGAGTGCCGTATCCGCCCGTGTCAATAAGGCCGCGTCTTGGCGCACGGATAGGCGGCCCGAATGTCCGCTTCAAATCTTCGGGCCCGTCGGACGCTCAAACCTACAAATGACCCCATTGGGACGTTCCGGGCGGAGCATGGTTTGCCACGTACAACAGCTCGTATGAGACCGAGCGGTCATTCTTTGCGTTATCATTACCGCTGCCGCGAAGCGTTCCACCTTCCGGTTCGCGGAGGACCACCTGCTTCTCTCAGGCTGCCTTAAGGAACTATTGACTGAGAGAGGCTATCAGTTGTTGTGCTTGCTCGATTTCAGGAAATGCCGGCGTCGGCGCGAAGCCCTTGAGTGCAGGAACAAGGGTCGCGTATGCCTCGGCGTTGCGGTCGCTCGATCGATAGAGCGTCGCAAGGTCCAGCGCCGAGCGCAGTCCGAAGCTTCGAGCCTTCTGCCGACGTGAGATATCGTCGGCCATAAGAAGAGCCCCCTCTGCGGGCTCGGTATTCTTGGCGTCGAACTTCAGCAAGATCTTGCCGCGGATACGGTGGGTTTCTGCCGCAAAGAAATGCTGCTCGAGCCGCTCGGTATCGGCGAGTGCTTGGTTGATGGTCGTGAGAGCAGTGTCGATCTCACCGGTTTCGGCTTCAGCCTCAGCCAAAACGGTTACGAAACTCGGTAGGAAAATACCTACGTTCTGGTCACGGATTTTTCTGATGCCGTCACGCATCTCTGCGAGGCCTTGCACCCGTTGGCCAGCGTGCCAACACACCCAACCTTCGATGATAGGGCCGTATGCTAGCCACAGTGCCATGTTGTGACGCCGCGCGGTCTCTAGCATCGCCGTGACATCGGCTGCGGCAAGATTAGGAAAACGGCGAATCTGTTCGTAAACGCATTTATGCATAAGTGCATAAGCGATCGTGTTGGCGTGGTTGCTCGCGGTTGCGCGGGCCATCATTTGCTTGATGAATCGTTGCGCGCGGTCGGCTTCGCCGAGGGGCCACAGTGTCAGCGCGGCGTACGCCAATGCGGCAACCCCAACGTCCTGGCCAAACGTATAGGCGAGGCCTCTATCGCGCTCCGGATCGAACATGGCGAGGGCCTGTTCAACGTGGTATTGGGCCTCCTCATAATCGCCGGCGTAAAAGCATGTGGTGGCGCACAGCCGATGTGCGATGCCCGCTTCGGCCGATGCCGGTCGCGCCTCGCTATCGCGCATTAATCTCTCGGCACTTTGCTTCATCGCCGAGGCCTCGCCACGAACGTAGCTCCCGACCCAAAGTCCATAGAGGGCCGAGAACCGTTCGGCGGCATCTTCGATCTTGGTGGCAAGCTCGCGCGCATGCTCGAACGCGGCGGTGGTTTCGGCCGCGCCATATCCCCGCGCCGCAATCAGGGCATTGCCAAGCCCGATTTGCAGTTCGAGACGATTGCGTGCAGCGATAGGGACACTGCCCGCCCCGGTCGCAGCCTGATCGGCTATCTCGATCGCCTTACGTATATGAGCAATGGCCTCCTGAAAGGCGGAGCGACGCAGCGCCTGATCGCCGGCCTTGCCCCACCACTCAACCGCCTGCTCGGCGAGCCCAGCCTGCGTGAAGTGATGCCCCAGGACTTCGGGCTCCGCGGCCGCTCGATCCGGAAAGCGATCCCGAAGGATTTCGGCGACGCGGCGGTGAAGAACTTGCCTTCGGGTCCTCAAGAGGTTCTCGTAGGCCGTGTCCTGGATCAACGCATGCTTGAACCGATAGCCCGAGTCAGGCGGCAAGCCTTCGACCAGAACGATGTCGGCGTCGGCAAGCTGGTCGAGTGCCGCTTGCAACGCAGCATCTTCCATGCCTGTCACCGCGCTCAATAGGCGATAGGTAAAATCACGTCCGATTACCGACCCCACCTGCGCCACTTCGCGCGCGGAGCCGAGGCGATCTAGTCGCGCCATCAACGACTGCTGCAAGGTCGGCGGGATGGCGTGGGTGCCGTCCATCTCTCCCCGCTCGAGCAAAAGCCGCGTCACCTCCTCGACGAACAGCGGCACACCGCCAGTACGCTCTGTGAGCTCGTCGACGACGTGCTGCGGCAGGGCGTGGCGGGCGGCCAGTTCGCCGACCAAATGCCGCACCTGACTGCGATCGAGTGGCACCAGTGAAATCGTGCTGTGATGCGAGCGCGCTCCCCAAGGCGGCCTGAACTCTGGTCGCGCGGTCACCAACACCAACAGCGGGGCCAACGCGCCACGCTCGGCAATGCCACGGAGCACTTCGATCGTCGTGGGATCAGCCCAATGTATATCTTCACAAACGATGACCATCGGCTGGGCTCGTGCACCCGCCATTACCCAGTTGTCGAGCGCCGCCAACTGCCGGCGACGCAGTTCCTCCGGCACCACATGTAGGGCTCGCTCCGGCGGAAGCGGTATCTCGAGAAGCGGCGCCAGAAGCGGCACATTCTCCGACGAGTCGAGGTTAACCTGCGCGAGCGAGCTTTCGAGATCGGTCAGCCGCCGGTTCGCCGGCACGTCAACATCGCCAAAACGCTGCCGGCCCCAGCTTGCAACAGGATGAAGTGGCGTATTCTGCAGCAACTGCGAACAGCTCCACTCAACCCAGGTATGAGGTGTATCCCGCAGCTGGGAGTGAAACTCCTCGATCAGTCGGGACTTGCCGAGGCCAGGCTCGCCGACCACCAATGTCAGCCGTCCCTCGCCTTCCCGCGCCCGCTCCCAACGCCGCATCAGCAAGGCCATTTCCTCGTCGCGCCCGACCAGCGGGGCGAGAAGGCGTGCGACGCTGCGATGGC
>JBJKQL010000021.1:0-4836 GCA_046705265.1 Ferrovibrionaceae bacterium | reverse complement strand
GTCGACCGCGGATTGACCTGTGTCCGCCTGGATAATCTGATAGCCCTCCGCCGCGAGGCCGGTGCGGAGCAGGCGGCGGATCGCCGCTTCATCGTCGACGATCAGGATGCGCTCTGAATTTTTCATGCTTTCTGTTCTGCCGACTTTTGCTCAGGGTTTTCAGCCGTAGGCGCCATAGGCAAGGTGACTATAAAACGCGCGCCTGAATGGTCGAGGCGGTTTTCGGCGACGATGCGGCCGCCCAGTCCCTCGATGAATCCCCTAGAAATTGAAAGGCCAAGTCCAGTTCCGGCAGGCCGGCCATCGCCCTGCGCTGCCCGCTGAAACTTATCGAAGACATGTGCGATTTGCTCCGGTGGAATGCCGGAACCTTCGTCCTCCACTGCAATCCGAACCGATTTACCGACTGCTTCGGCCGCGATCCGGATATGTGACCCTGCGGGTGAGTATTTCGCTGCGTTGTCCAGAAGATTGAAAAGCGCTTGCTCGAAGAGCGAGACATCGATCTCGACCATCGGCAGCCCCGAAGGAACATCGACTACGATCCTATGGTGCGCCAGAACGCGTGCGGCGCGTCGAAGAGCGGTTTCGATGACTTCGACCAAATCCACGGCCTCTCGCTTGAAGGTGAGGGTGCCGGCCTCAAGCCGGGTAATGTCCAAAAGATTGCCGACAAAGCGGTTCAGCCGCTCAGCTTCGTCCCGGATGGTCGTGATCAATTCCCTCTTTCCTTCGGGTTCCGTCTCCAGCTTGGCGCTTCCGAGAGTAGTAACAGCTCCGATGATCGAGGCCAGCGGCGTCCTAAGGTCGTGGGAAATGGAGGATAGAAGCGTCGCCCGCAGCCGCTCAGTCTCGGCTTCGATACGTGCTTCATCGAGGTCTTCGACGAGGCGAATGCGTTCGATCGCGACCGCCGTCTGGTCGCTCAACGCATCCAGAAGGCGGCGCTCGTCCGGCGAGAGAATGGGCCCGGCACGATCCGAATCGATGCCAACGACGCCGACCGGCCCTCTCGCCGTTCGCAGCGGTAAAAACAGCCTTTTGCCGCCCGGCAGCGTATCAGCGCCGCGTCCCGTAGGCCGGTTGTGGTCCCAAGCCCATTTTGCCGCGGCGAGATCGGCGGGTTCCAGCTCGTCCTCCGGCGGATACGCGGCATGAAGAACTATTCCTTGATCTTCGCCGAGCAGCACAACCACCCGGACGTGCAACATCGACGCCACCTGATGACAAAAGGCCCACAAAAGGTCATCGAGGGTGCCTATGCCGGCCAGCTTTCGGCTGAAGCCATGTAGTTCCGCTGCCAGTCTCGCCCGGTTTCGAGCTGAAACCACTTGATCACGCACGCGCACCATAAGCTGACTGGTAAGCACCGCGACACCGCCGAAGAATATCAGCGCCAGGACATTCGCGGGATCGGCAATGGTGAAGGTATAGAGCGGCGGCAAGAAGAAGAAATTATAAGCCAGCACGGAAAGCAGAGCGGCAAAGATCGAAGGCCAGAGTCCGTGAGCAATGGCGGCGATCATTACGGCCGGCAGGAACATCATGGCGATATCGGGAAGTGCGACGAAGTGGTTGACCGCGAGCGCGGCAATGAGCGAAACCGCGACCATCGCCGTAGCGATAAGATAGGGCATAGGACTGAAGCTTTGCACCACGGGGCGTGTCGCCACGACTTTGGCCGGAACCGGATCGCCTTCACCCACAACGATCTGAATTCCGATATTTCCGGCGCTTCGGATCAGATCGTGCGCTATGGAGCCGTGTAGCCACTCATACCAGCGGGAACGGCCGGTTTGTCCAAGGACAATTTGAGTTATGTTGTTCGCTCGGGCAAAAGCCATTACATCCTCGGCGACGCGTTCTCCTGGCACTGTGATTGATTCGGCGCCGAGGCTTTCGGCGAGACGAAGGGTATCCGCGATGCGATCACGCTCGACTTCGCTCAGGCGCTGATGACGCGGGGTTTCGACATAGAGCGCCGTCCAACTCGCCTTAAGCTCGTCCGCGATGCGACGCGTGCGCCGCACGAGCTGCGCGGAAAGAGGGCTTTCGCTGACGCAGACGAGAAGCCGCTGGCCCGCAGCCCAGGGGCCGCTGATCGCACGGGCCTGCATATAACTCAGCATTTGTGCGTCCACACGCTGCGCCGTCATGCGCAGCGCCAGTTCGCGCAGCGCGGTCAGATTTCCCGGTGAGAAATAATGCTTGAGCGCGCGCTGCGCTTGATCGCGAACGTAAACCTTGCCTTCGCGGAGCCGCTGTATCAGATCGGCCGGCGTGATGTCGACGACCTCGATCTCATCCGCCCGGTCTAGAAAGCTGTCTGGCAGCGTTTCCCGTACACGGATGCGAGTAATCTGCGCAACCACGTCGTTCAAGCTTTCAACGTGCTGAATGTTGAGTGTGGTATAGACATCGATACCAGCCGCGAGCAGTTCCTCGACGTCCATATAGCGCTTGGGATGTCTGCTCTCCGGCGCGTTTGTGTGAGCGAGCTCGTCGACCAGAGCGAGCTTCGGTTTGCGCGCCAGCAGCGCATCGATGTCCATCTCGTTGATGACGCGGCCGCGATATTGGATATAGCGACGGGGAACTACCTCGAAGCCGCGAACCAACGCTTCGGTTTCGACACGGCCGTGGGTCTCGACCACGCCGATCACGACATCAACGCCCTCTCGGCGCCGGGCGGCGCCAGCCTGAAGCATTTCATAGGTCTTACCAACGCCCGGAGCGGCGCCGAGGAAAACCTTGAGCTTGCCGCGGTGCTCGGCCTCGGCCTCGGCAAGGAGCGCCTCGGGCGACGGGCGCTTCATCGGATCGGGCGGGTCAGAGAACGCCATCGACATCCCTCAAAAATACGAAACCCCGGCTTTCCGCGCGGCCGGAGCCCCGCGACTCGGACAGTATAAAGTAGGGCGAAGATTGCTGCCGCACGCGGCGATTCGTTGGTGGCATCCTCATATAAGTTAGAAATAGGTAATCTCCAGCTTATCAAGCATTGCAATATCGGCCACCGCAAGCGGAAGGCTGCTGGGGATATGAACGCGAAGGATCGCTGTATTCGCCTGCTTTTTAAACTCAGTCACGTATGCGAGAAAGTCATCTACGGAATCAAAAACGGTATGGCTTTCGAGTTTCGTCATGTCCTTATTCCATCTCTCGAATACGATCTTTGCGGCCATCGTTCCAGATTCTATTTAGACGCTTACTCGAGCATCGCCTCCGGCGTTCAAAGGCAGCCGCTTACGCCAGCCGCCATACCTGCAGTGATTCGCTGTCTCTTGTGCATTTGCACAAATTTATGATCCGCAAAAGAGAGTGGCACCGCGACTTGCAAGTTTCCAAAGCGCCTTGTCGAAAGCATCCGTCAGACGCGTAATTCGTCGCATGACCATGCGGATGAACAGGTTCTGACGCTCAACGCCAATGCTCGGCGACGCTGTTTACTTACTGGCTTTGGCGGCGAGCTTAGCCAGGGCAAGGTTCAGCTTCAGCACATTGACGTGCGGCTCGCCGATGACACCGAAGAGCCGAGGGGTAACGTGCGCTATGACCAGTTCTCGAACCTCGGCATCCGGCAGGCCGCGCGCCTTGGCGACCACCGGCACCTGAAACAACGCGCCAGCGGGAGTGATATCGGGATCGAGTCCGCTTCCCGACGAGGTGACGAGATCGACCGGAATAGGTACACCGGGGTTTTCCCTGGCAAGTGCTTCCGCCCTGACCTTCACGTGATCGACGAGCTGCTTCGACGTCGGACCGAGATTGGAGGCGGCCGAGTTATCGGCGGCGTACGGCACCGAGATCGTCTTCGACGGATCCTTGGGGTCGGGCTCGGTGGTGTCCGATGGCCGCCCGTGGAAATACTTCGGCGAGGTAAAATTTTGGCCGATCAGGGCCGAACCGATTACCTTGCCATTTCTTTTCATCAAGCTGCCATTCGCCTGCCAAGGGAAGACGACCTGGGCGATTCCGGTAATGGCAAGCGGATAGGCGAGGCCCGTGAGAGCGGTCATCAGTACAATCATGAGGATCGCCGGACGGATGTGCTTCATCAGTGCATCCTCCTCAAACCAAATGCAGAGCTATAACGAGCATATCGATCAGCTTGATGCCGATGAATGGCGTGACGAGTCCTCCCAACCCATAGATCAGGAAGTTGCGCCCAAGGATACCTGCCGCCCCGATCGGCCGGTAGGCCACGCCCCGCAGCGCGAGTGGAATCAAGGCCACGATGATCAACGCATTGAAAATTATCGCGGACAGAATGGCGCTCTGCGGGGTTCCGAGATGCATGATGTTGAGCGCCTGCAGTTGCGGGTAAAACGCGATGAACATGGCAGGAATCATCGCGAAGTACTTTGCGACATCATTAGCAATGGAAAACGTCGTCAATGCCCCACGCGTCATTAATAGCTGCTTCCCGATCTCAACAATTTCAATGAGTTTCGTCGGATCACTATCAAGATCAACCATGTTGCCTGCTTCGCGCGCCGCCATGGTGCCGGTGTTCATCGCGACGCCGACATCCGCCTGCGCCAGAGCGGGTGCATCGTTGGTGCCGTCACCGCACATGGCGACGAGCTTGCCCTGCGTCTGCTCGTCGCGGATCAGCTTGAGCTTGGCCTCGGGCGTCGCCTGAGCGAGGAAATCATCGACGCCGGATTCCGCGGCGATGGCCGCAGCGGTAAGCGGATTGTCGCCGGTAATCATCACCGTGCGGATACCCATGCGGCGAAGTGCGGCAAAGCGCTCGCGAATGCCTCCCTTGACGATGTCCTTGAGGTAGATCACGCCGAGAAGGCTACCATCGCGCGCCACTGCAAGAGGCGT
>JBJKQL010000020.1:0-15192 GCA_046705265.1 Ferrovibrionaceae bacterium | reverse complement strand
GTTGGCAATTCGCTGTTTAAACAAAGAATTTTGTCTTCGGCCGCCGCCGCAGCGGAACGCGTCCTCGGGCTGCGGCCGCGCTGTCCGTAAATGGTTGCGTAATGATTGTGACGTAAACCGTATTAAGCCGCAGTAGGGGAGCAAGGAAGCTGATTACGATCGGGAGGAAAGGTCACGCTGAACGAATGTGCGCGCGCCGCGCGCGCTGGCCGCTTGTCGCCGCCGCTGCGTGCGTTCCGATCTTGAGCCCGTTGGTGACCAGCGCACCGGCGGACGCTGCCCCCTTGTCGGGCGCGGCGGGCCAAGGTTCATGGACGACCATTGTCCGCCATGGCCGGCAAGCACCGACGGTTAGCGCGGCCGCCAGCGGCGGGCATGGCTTTGGCGCCGTCGTAACGGCGCAGCTCTCGGCGGCCTTGGCGGCGATGCCGGTCAGCGACACGACTGCCACGCCGGCGAGCAGCTGGCTCACCATCGATGGTATCGACTATCAGCGGAACGCCTTGCCTGCCGCGGGTTCGTCGTCGTCTTTGCACGGTTTGCCGTGGCAAGCCGCGGCGTTGGCTCTAGCCCTTCTCGGCGGGCTGATGCTGCTCCGGCGCTGGCGGCGCAAACGGCACACAAAAGCAATGGTGCCTTCGGAAGCGACGGCTGAGGCCTTGGCCGATGCCGTGACCGAGGTGGTGGCCGAGGCTGTGCTTGATGCGGCAAGCCGTTTCGACGACACCGCGGGAAACCCCGTTGAACGGAAGCCGGCCCGGAGCGCGCCGGCAGCATCGGATACCGCGACGGCTTCCTCATTGGCTTCTGGAACAATGACCCAGCTGGTGGCCACGGCCGCGAGCCACGAAACACCGGCATCGGAAGCGCCGAAAGCCGATCTTTCACTTGCCGAGACAAAGAGAGCAGCCCCACCGCGGCGGAAGATCCGCGTCCGCATGCTGACCGCCGATGATGGCGATGAAACCGACCTCGACACGACGTTCGCGGCCTTGGCGGCCAAGCGTTTGGCCGAAGCACCGGTGATGTCGATCATGGGCGGTGCGATGCCGATGGTCGGCGCCAACAACTCGCCTCGCACGCCGGCGAATTCATCTGAACGCGGCGCATCCGTCACCGAATCGAAGCGGCCGCCGGTCGATGGCGCGGTTCGAACCAGTCAGGCGGTCGCGCCGCGCTGAGGCCGATCCACCCTATCGCTAATGAAATCCACGGAAGGCTTCGCCCGAAGTGGCTTCGCTTATCCGATCACCAGCCCATCAACCCTAAACGAGCCCGGGTGCTCGGCTATTTGGGCGATGGCACCTTAAGCCCGTGCTGGTGTCGCGCCTCCGCCACGGCTTGGCGTAAGTCCTCCGCATAATTGCCAAGCTCGACCAGCGCACGATCGATCGCGGCATCCAACTCGGGCAGGTTCTCGAACGGCACGAGGAATTCCACATCCGACATGGGCGAGGGCATCTCGGGCTGCACCTTGATCCTCACTTCCCCATGATAGTGCGTTTCGGGTGTTCCCTCGCCGCGGTCGGCGCTCGAGATGTCGATGCGCGAAATGACGACTTTTGCGCTCATGACCTACCCCGGATGGGCCGCTGTCCTTGCTTGGCGGATAGCGGCGCCAGCATGCGACAGTTTACACCACAGCGACTTGCGGGCGAGCCTATGCAAGATCGCTCGGGCTCGCCATTTGTTTCTCGGGTCCGGATGGGATAAAAGGAATCCCGACACGGAATTGCGCGCGGCTCGCGCGAGGGCTGAAGGGCTTGCGCATTGCGAGGTTCTTTTGCCTGATGGATTGCCTCTGTGCCGTCCCGTGATCCGCCTCGTCGATGTCCCGCGCGGTGGGATAAGCGCTGTCATATCGAGCCAAGCGAGAGGGAATCGGATCGCCTGGTCCGGTTCGGGGCCATCCTCCAAGGGGAGTGACGCATGATCGATCTTTATTACTGGACTACACCGAACGGCCACAAGATCACGATGTTTCTCGAAGAAGCCGGATTGCCGTACAAAATCTTTCCGATCAACATCGGCAAGGGCGAGCAGTTCAAACCCGAATTTCTGAAGATCGCACCGAACAACCGCATCCCCGCCATGATCGACCATGCGCCGGCGGACGGCGGTGAGCCGATCTCGGTCTTTGAATCCGGCGCCATCCTGCTCTATCTCGGCGAGAAGACGGGCAAGTTCGTCGCGACGGATCTGCGCAAGCGGGTGCAGACGCTGGAATGGCTGTTCTGGCAGATGGCGGGCCTCGGTCCCATGGCCGGCCAGAATCACCACTTCACCCAATACGCGCCGGAAAAGGTCCCCTATGCCATCAACCGCTACGTCAACGAGACGGCGCGGCTCTACGCAGTTCTCGACAAACGGCTGAAAGGCCGTGAGTTCATCGCCGATGACTATTCCATCGCCGATATGGCCTGCTATCCGTGGGTCGTGTCGCACGAGCGCCAACAACAGAATCTCGACGACTTTCCCGAGATGAAGCGCTGGTTCACCGCCATACGCAACCGCCCCGCCACCATCCGCGCCTATGAAAGGGCAAAGGAAATTACGGCCGCGGCGTCGCCGGTGAGCGAGGAAGAGCGCCGCAAGGTTCTGTTCAGCCAGACCGCGGCGACGGTTCGCAACTGACCGCTCGGTCTTCTTTTTGATCATGGCCGGCCGGAACCTTGTGTCCGGCCGGTCCTGTGTTATGGAGACACGACATGCGTGAATATGGCTTGGGACGGCCGGTTCCGCGATCCGAGGATTTGCGCCTGTTGACCGGCCGCGGGCGCTATACCGACGACATCCGGGTGCCGGATACGGCGCAAATGTTCGTTTTGCGCTCGCCCCATGCGGCGGCTCGGATCGTCAAGATTGATACCGCCGCGGCCCGTGCCATGCCGGGCGTTGTCGGCGTTTTCACTGGCGAGGATATCGCGGCGGATGGCATCGGCACGCTTCCGTGCCGGGTCAAGGGCCGCACCCGTCCCGACGGAACGCCGATGTTCGTGCCGCCTTACCGCCTTCTTGCACTCGGCGCGGTGCGTTTCGTCGGCGACGGCGTTGCGGTGGTGGTGGCCGAAAGCATCGCTGAGGCCAAGGACGCCGCCGAGCAGATCACGGTCGATTACGAAGAGCTGCCGGCCGTGGTCGCGACCGGCGAGGCGGGGAAACCCGGTGCGCCCGTCGTCTGGCCGGAGGTGCCGGACAATATCGCTTTTGTCTTTAAGGCGGGCGATGAGGCGGCGGTGAACCAGGCCTTCGTTCATGCCGCGCACGTGGCCAAGGTTGATTTCACCATCTCCCGCGTCGCCGCCATGCCGATGGAGGTTCGGGATGCCATCGGCGTTTACGATCCGAGCGCCGATCACTACACGCTTTATGCCGGCGTGCAGGCGCCGCACCTCATCCGCTCTGAGCTTGCGGCAGGCGTGCTGAAAATCCCAGACAACCGGCTGCGCGTCGTCTCCGACGATGTCGGCGGCGCCTTCGGCATGAAAGGCGGCTTGTTTCCTGAACTCGGCCTCGTGCTTTGGGCATCGCGGAAGATCGGTCGGCCGGTGAAATGGATTTGTGAGCGGAGCGAAGCCTTCGTCGCCGATCATCATGCCCGCGACAATGTCGCGACCGCCGAGCTTGCTCTCGATCAGGACGGCAGGTTTCTCGGCCTGCGGCTGAAAAGTACCACCGCGCTTGGCGCCTATCTCGCCTCTTCCGGGCCGCATCCACCGGCCGGCAACCTAGGCGGGCTTTCCGGCGTCTACACCACGCCCGCGATCTATGCCGAAGCGGCCGGCGTCTTCACGAATAACGCGCCGACGTCGCCCTATCGCGGCGCCGGAAGGCCCGAGGCATCCTACGCGCTCGAGCGGGTGATCGACGTCGCGGCGGCCGAGCTCGGCATCGACCGGGTCGAGCTTCGCCGCCGCAACCTGATCCCGGCCTCGGCCATGCCGTACAAGACGGGCTTCATCTTCACGTATGACAGCGGTGCTTTTGAGCAGACCATGGACAAGGTGCTCGCGCTTGCCGACTGGGCCGGGTTCGAAGCCCGCCGCCAAGCGGCAGCGGCGCGCGGAACGCTCGCCGGGATCGCTCTCGTCAATCCAATCGAGATCGCGGGCGGGCCGTTCAATCTGCCGAACGAGGAATCAGCCGAGATCCGCTTCGATCCGAGCGGCAGCGCCACCGTCCTGGTCGGCACCCATTCACAGGGCCAAGGCCATGAAACCGCGTTCCGGCAGATAGCCCATCATGCCTTGGGGATCGATCCGGAAGCGATCCGTGTGCTCTTCGGCGATACCGACAAGGTCATCCACGGTCGCGGCACCTTCGGCTCGCGTTCGGTCAGCGTCGGTGGCGCCGCGCTGGTGCATGCCGCGGAAAAGGTCATCACCCGGGGCAAGGCCATAGCCGCCCACCTTTTGGAGGCGGCTGAGACCGATATCGATTTCAAGGACGCTGCGTTCAGCGTCGTCGGCACCGACCGGCGTGTTTCGCTAGCCGAAGTCGCCAAGGCGGCCTATTCGCCGGCAGCGCTGCCGCCGGGGATGGAGCTTGGCCTCGCCGAGCGGTCGGTGATCGTGCCGCCCGGCGCCACCTTCCCGAATGGCAGCCATGTTGCTGAGGTCGAGGTCGATCCGGAGACCGGCTCCGTCAAGCTGGTCGCCTATTCGGTGGTCGACGATGTCGGCCGCATCGTCAATCCCTTGCTGCTCGAAGGCCAAGTCCACGGCGGCGTCGCCCAAGGTGCGGGTCAGGCTCTTCTTGAAGCCGTAATCTATGATCCTGAAAGCGGCCAGCTTCTCACCGGCTCCTTCATGGATTACGGCATGCCGCGCGCCGACGATCTGCCGAGCTTTCGCATCGGCTCCAACGATGTGCCGGCAAAGACGAATCCGCTCGGCATCAAGGGCGCCGGCGAATCCGGCACCGTCGGTGCGCTGCCTGCGGTCGTCAACGCCGTCGTTCAT
Organism: Ferrovibrionaceae bacterium; assembly: GCA_046705265.1. Taxonomy (GTDB): domain Bacteria; phylum Pseudomonadota; class Alphaproteobacteria; order Ferrovibrionales; family Ferrovibrionaceae; genus JAJYTL01. The sequence continues at coordinate 10,231 of JBJKQL010000020.1, read as the reverse complement.
GCGCTGTCTCCGCTCGGGATCCGCCATATCGACATGCCGACGACCCCGGAAAAGGTTTGGCGCGCCATCCAGGCGGCGAAAACGGCGAAGGCGTGAACGGCGAGAGCTGCCCTGTCAGCGAATTTATGGCCATGGTTAATTTTTTCTCGCGAAGCCGGGCCCTCACGGGTTAACATCGCGTTCAGACTTTGGGGCGCATAAACGGGGGGCCATGCTCGGGGGAAAGCTCGGCCGTTTCGTAGGCGGAATCCTAATCGCTTTTTTTCTTACCGCGGGGTCCGCCGCGGCGATACCGTGCGTCCCCTATGCTCGTGACATCACGGGCGTTTCCCTGCATGGCAATGCCTGGACTTGGTGGCATCGGGCAAGCGGTCTTTATGCCCGCGGGCTGCGGCCCAAGGTCGGCGCCATCCTGGTTTTTCGCAAGACAACGCGCTTGCGTTTCGGCCATGTCGCGGTGGTGAGCGAGGTCATCAATCGGCGCCTCATTCGCGTCGATCAGGCCAATTGGCACACGCGCGGCGGGATCGAGCACAATGTTTTGGTGCGTGACGTCTCGCCGCGGAACGACTGGCATGAGGTTCGCGTCTGGTATCGGCCAGCCCATAGCATGGGCAAGGCGGCCTATGCCACTTACGGCTTCATCTATCCGAGGCGGCCGCCGCATCGCTCTATGCGAGCTGGCTTGCGCCACCGCCGCCCTGTGTTCCGCGGCTGACCGCCGCTGTGGCCGGCTCATCGCTGAAAATTCGAGCCGCTGCGTCTGCTGCCGCGAGACCTTTAGGTTTGGCCGTTTCGCGTGGTGCTGCCGGTAGGAATTGAACCTACGGCCTCTCCCTTACCAAGGGAGTGCTCTACCCCTGAGCTACGGCAGCGGGTTGCGAAGCGGGCGGCACCCTGCCATATCGGCTGGGTCTCTGCAAGTGCGGGCGGACTCCGCGGTGGCCTCTTGAGCCAGCGCCGCCTTCATCGCATTTTGGGATGCAGTGTCAAAAGAGGAATCACGATGGTTTCTGGCGGCAAGAGCAGGGCCAACCCCGATCGCGGGGCGAAACGCGGCGAGAAGCCCGATATCAAGCTCCGGGCCGAGCGCCTAGCCGAAGCCTTGCGCGCTAATCTCAGACGCCGCAAGGTGCAGGCCCGCGGCCGTACTGGCGATGAGCGGGCATCCTCAGGCAGGGCCGACCAAACGCGCGAGGACAAGGACGGCTGAACCGAAACGGGCGTTCGCCAAAGGAAGTTTGCCAGCCAAGGCCCGGCCGGGTTAAAACCGCGACCAGGCGGGAATCAGCGGGTCATCTCGACGCACATGGACAAGATTCGCATTCAAGGCGGCCGGCCACTTGCCGGGACGGTCACGATCGGTGGCGCGAAGAACGCGGCCCTGCCGCTACTCGCGGCCAGTCTCTTGACCGCGGAAACGCTTCGTCTCGACAACGTGCCGCGTCTCGCCGATATCCAGACGCTCTCGGACCTGCTCGGCCAGCACGGCGTTGGCATCGAGATGCGAGACGCGCCAAGCGATGGCCAGACGGTGATGCTCACCGCGAGCAACATCTCGAGCTTTCAGGCGCCTTACGATCTGGTGCGGAAAATGCGGGCGAGCGTGCTCGTGCTCGGGCCATTGCTCGCCCGTTTCGGCCAAGCTGATGTGTCCTTGCCGGGCGGCTGCGCGATCGGCCCGCGGCCGGTAAATCTTCATATCGATGCCTTGCGCCGGCTTGGCGCCGAAATCGCGATCGAGGGCGGCTATATCCGCGCACGGGCGCCGCGGGGGCTCAAGGGTGCCGAGATCCATTTTCCGACTGTATCGGTCGGCGCCACCGAGAACCTTCTGATGGCGGCGAGCCTTGCCGAGGGCGAGACGGTGCTGGAAAACGCCGCGCGCGAGCCCGAGATCACCGATCTCGCGCAATGCCTGATCGCCATGGGCGCCGAGATCGATGGCGTCGGCTCGGACCGGCTGGTGGTGACCGGCAAGCGGCGGCTTACGGGCGCAAGCTATCGGGTAATGCCGGATCGCATCGAAACCGGCACCTACGCGATCGCTGCGGCGATCACCGGCGGCGAGCTCGAGCTGATCGGCGCGTGCGGCGATTATGTCGAATCGCTGATCGACGTGCTGAACGCGGCCGGTGTGCCGGTCGAGGTCACGGACCGGGGGCTGAAGGTGCTGCGCAACGGCGGTCTCCAGGGCGTCGACATCATGACTCAACCCTTCCCGGGCTTTCCCACCGACATGCAGGCGCAGATCATGAGCCTGATGACCACCGCTGCCGGCGCTGCGATGATTACCGAGACGATTTTCGAAAACCGTTTCATGCATGTGCCCGAGCTGACGCGCATGGGCGCAAATATCACTGTGCACGGTGCCTCGGCTCTGGTCCGCGGCGTGCCGCGCCTTAAGGGCGCGCCGGTGATGGCGACCGATCTCCGTGCTTCGGTGTCGCTGGTTCTCGCCGGTCTCGCCGCCGAGGGAGAGACCGTGGTAAGCCGGGTCTATCATCTCGATCGCGGCTATGAGCGGCTCGAGGAAAAACTCGCGGCTTGCGGCGCGGTGGTCGAGCGGGCGAAGGACTAGGTCATGGCGGCCAAAACGAAAGCAGAGCCGACGGCTTTGAAGATCCGCGCCGAGGACGCCGAGGATATCGCGGTGATCGCGGCTTGCGTTCAGGACGCGGTAGTGCGGAAACGCGACATCGGCTATGTGCCGCGCGAGCGCCGTTTCGCTCTGGTGCTGAACCGATATTGTTGGGAGTGTGAGGCCGGCGCCCGCAGCGGCCCCGGCGCCCGCAGACGCTCCGGTCTCCATTTCGATGGGGTGCTCAAGGTCGAGACGCGACACTTTCGCGCGCTCGCGCCCGAGACGCCCCTCGAGCTTCTCACCATCGTCTGCGAGACCGTCGCCGATGGTGAGGCGATCTTGTTCCTTCCCTTCGCCGGTGGCACGGAAATCCGCCTGCATGTCGAAGCCATCGACGGCTATCTCGCGGATATCGGACCGGCCTGGAAGACGGCGAGCAAACCCTCCCATCCGGTGGACGAGAACGGTCAGCCGCGCCGCAACCGAAGGTAAGTCATGGCGAATAACGAAGACCCGCTCGTCATCGCGCTGCCCAAGGGACGTATCTTGGCCGAGGCCTTGCCGCTGATGACCAAGGCGGGGATCGAACCGGAGGCCGCGTTCCACGATCCCGAATCGCGGCTTTTGCGCTTTGCCACCAACCACCCCGGCATCATGCTGATCCGCGTCCGTTCCTTCGATGTCGCGACCTTTGTCGCCTTCGGTGCGGCGCAAATCGGCATCGCCGGCAACGACGTTCTGATGGAATTCGGTTATTCCGAGATTTATGCGCCGCTCGATCTCGGCATCGGTCATTGCCGATTGGTGGTGGCCGAGCCTGCGAGTCTCGGCGCTGCCGATAATCCGGCGCGCTGGAGCCATGTGCGCGTCGCCACCAAATATCCGCAGATCACCCACGGCCATTTCGCGGCCCGCGGCGTGCAGGCGGAATGCATCAAGCTGAACGGCGCGCTCGAGCTTGCCCCCGGTCTTGGGCTTTGCCGGCGCATCGTCGATCTGGTGGCGACCGGCGAGACACTCAGGGCGAACGGCTTGGTTCCGGTTGAGACCATCGCCGAGATTTCCTCCCGCCTCATCGTCAATCGCGCGGCGTTGAAGACGAGGCCGCAGGAGATCGGGGACGTGATCGATCGCTTTCGCGAGGTTGTCGATGGCGCGTAGATTCAATGCCGACGATCCCGGCTTTGCGGAGACCTTTGCTGCCTTCGTCGCGGCCGAGCGGGAAGCGTCGGAGACGGTCGACGGAACGGTCGCTGAGATCATCGCCGATGTGCGCAAGCGCGGTGACCAGGCGCTGCATGGCTACACGCGCCGTTTCGACCGGTTCGATCCCGCGACCGGGCTTGGCATCGCGCCCGGCGAAGTCGACCACGCGGTCAACCAATGCGCGCCCGAAATTCTCGCGGCGCTCGAGATCGCGGCGGCGCGCATCGAGGCGTTTCATGCCCGCCAAGCTCCCGCCGATGATCGTTTCACCGACGCCGCCGGCGTTGAACTCGGCTATCGCTGGACGCCGCTCGATGCGGTCGGACTCTATGTGCCGGGCGGCTCTGCGGCCTATCCGTCCTCTGTGCTGATGAACGCGATTCCGGCGCGGCTCGCTGGCGTTGAGCGCCGCGTCATGGTCATGCCGACACCGGGGGGCGAAATCAACCCCTTGGTTCTGGCGGCGGCGAAGCGCGCCGGCGTCACCGAAATCTATCGCGTCGGCGGTGCCCAGGCGATCGCGGCGCTCGCCTACGGCACCGAGAGCATCCGCCCGGTGGATAAGATCTTCGGACCTGGCAATGCCTATGTGGCGGCGGCGAAGCGCCAGGTCTTTGGCGCCGTTGGGATCGATCTCATCGCCGGTCCCTCCGAGATTCTGGTGGTCGCGGACGCAGGCAATGACCCGGCTTGGATCGCGGCCGACCTCTTGAGCCAAGCCGAGCACGATCCGGCGGCGCGTTCGGTTCTGATCACAGACGATGCTGGTTTTGCCGATCGGGTAGCGGCGGCGACCGAGACCACGCTGAGCGAGCTTCCGCGTGGTGCCATTGCGGGATCAAGCTGGCAACGCCACGGCGCCATCATCGTGGTCCGCGATCTCGACCAGGCGCCGGCACTTGTCGATCACATCGCGCCCGAGCATCTTGAGCTCGCGGTCGCCGATCCAGAGCGCCTCGCCGCCAAGGTACGGCATGCCGGCGCCATCTTCCTCGGGCGCCATACGCCGGAAGCGATCGGCGATTACGTCGCCGGGCCGAATCACGTGTTGCCGACATCGGGCGCGGCGCGTTTCTCCTCCGGTCTTTCGCTGCTCGACTTCCTCAAGCGGACGACGCTGGTGAAGTGCAGCGCGGAAAGCCTCGGCCGCATCGGGCCGGCGGCGGTCGCTCTGGCCGAGGCCGAGGGTCTCGGCGCCCATGCCCGCTCGGTCACGATCCGCAGCAACCAAGTCTGACCGCGAGGCCCGCCCTGGCCGAAACGGACCGCATCGCAGAAATCGTTCTCGACGAGGCCTCGATCGCGCGGCGCGGCCCCGATGTCGAGCACGAGCGACGCATCGCGATCTTCGATCTTTTGGAGCAGAATTTTTTTGCCCCCGTCGGCGTCACCGGCGGGCCGTATCACCTCAAGCTTCTGATCGAGGAGAACCGGCTCGTCTTCGACATTCGCAATGTGCAAGGCGAAGCCGTGCGCCGTATCGGCCTCGGCTTTTCCACCTTTCGCCGCGTCATCAAGGACTATTCGCAGGTCTGCGACACCTATTACCAGGCAATCAAGACTGCGCCCCTGTCCCGCATCGAGGCGATCGACATGGGCCGCCGCGTCATACACGACGAGGGTTCGGCGCTTCTTCGCACGCGTCTCAAAGGCAAGATCGAGGTCGACGACGAAACCGCGCGGCGTCTCTTCACTCTGCTCTGCGCCATGCATCAGCGGCGCTAGGGCCGGCAGGGAGCCAGCACATGGGCCGATCGCCTCGGAGCGCGCTTTTTGCTTGTACCTCGAACAGCATCCGCTCGCCCATGGCGGAGGCGATTGGCAAGCATCTTTACGGCCACCGCATTTATTTCGACTCGGTCGGTGTATGGTCGCAGCCGATCAATCCGTTCGTCCTCCAGGTCATGGACGAGATCGGCATCGACCTCACCCGCCACCACGACAAGTCTTTCGACGAGCTTGAGGATTACTCTTTTGACCTGATCGTGACCTTGAGTCCCGAGGCGCACCATCGGGCGATCGAGCTCACCCGCACGATTGCCGCCGAGGTCGAGTTCTGGCCCATCTTCGATCCCTCGCTGGTGCAAGGATCGCGCGAGGTGATGCTCGATGCCTTTCGCGACGTTCGGGATGTCCTGACGCGCCGCATCAAGGCGCGCTTCGGTACCGGGCCCCAGGGAAGCGTCTAGTACTCGGAATCAGACATGGCTTATACGGGGTTTGAGTGATTTCTGGCTGACGCGCGTCTTGGTCCAGACGAAAGGCTTGGCGTGAGCGTTGTAGCTGTTGATGAAGGCATCGATGTGATCTTTGATCTGCCGGACGCTGGTGAAGTTGGCATCCCGAAGGGACTTTCCGGTCAGGATCGAGAACCAGACTTCGATCTGGTTGAGCCAGCTTGCGTGGGTCGGAGTGAAGTGGAAATGCACGTTGCGATGCCGCTCGAGCCACTGATGCCGCTTGGGCTTGTGGGTGCCCAGGTTGTCCAGGACGACGTGAATTTCCCGGTCGGGATAGGCCGCAACGATCTTGTTCATGAAGCTGAGGAACTCGACCCGGCGACGCCTGCGACAGTGGCTCGCCGTGATCTCACCGGAGGCAACGTCCAGCGCGGCGAAGAGGGTCGAGGTGCCGTGCCGGGCGTAGTCGTGGCTGTGTCCGGTCAGGGTGCGGCCGTTGGGCATCTTGAGGTAGCCTTGCGCGCGCTCAAGAGCTTGAATATGCGGCTTCTCGTCCACCGAGAGGACGATCGCCTGCTCCAGCGGCGCGCGGCAGAGCCCGATGATGTCCGCCGCTTTGGCCGCGAACGCCGGGGCCTTGTTTTGGCGCCACGACGTGCGGCCGCTCAAGTCGATCTTCTGAGCGCGCAGGAACCACCATACCCGCTCCTCATGAACATCTCCCAGTTCGGCAGCGATCAGCTTCCTGGTCCAGCGCCCATAGCCGGCCGGTGGCGGCCGGTCGAGAACGTAGAGAATGCGCTGGCCGGTCTACGCCGTGTACTTCCGCTGCCGGGCCGGCTGCCGGTGCGTCACCAGGCCAGCTAGGCCCTCCCGCGCATACCGGCCGCGCCAAAGGCTGACGATCCTCGGCATCGCCTACACTTCCGCTGCGATCGACCGGGTGCTGTGCCCGGCCGCCGCCAACAGCACGATACGGGCGCGCAACACATCTCGTTGCGCCGTAGTGTAAGCACGGACCCGAGCTTCAAGCACCGCGCGATCCCCTCGCCTCATTGAATCACGAATCACCCATCAGCGATAGTGGATACTAGAGGCCGCCGGCACTCTCCGCCGCCAAGCCGCGAAATTCCTTGACCTTAGGGCTCCTGCGCCACATCTTCCAGGGCGCGACGCAACTTGGCGAAAGAAGGTGAATGGCCAAAGAAGAGCTCATCGAGTTCCCCGGTACCGTGATCGAACTTCTGCCGAACGCAATGTTTCGCGTCAGACTTGAAAACGACCGCGAAGTCCTCGCCCACACCTCGGGCAAGATGCGCAAGAACCGCATTCGCGTCCTGGCCGGCGACAAGGTGATGGTCGAGATGACCCCTTACGACCTGTCCAAGGGGCGGATCACATTTCGTTATAAGTAAGGTTGCCGTGGGCCTTGAGCGGATGCCGGCGCTGGTCCTGGCTTCGGCGAGCCCCCGCCGCCTTGAACTCCTTCGCCGCATCGGTGTCGTTCCCGACTCGATTGATCCGCCGGACATCGACGAGGCCGCCAAACCGGGTGAGTTGCCGCGGGCTTTAGCGCTTCGCCTCGCGGCAGAAAAGGCGAGCGCCGTCCTGGCGCGCCATACCGGGGCCTTCGTTCTTGCCGCCGATTCGGTGGTCGCCTGCGGCCGCCGCGCTCTGCCCAAGGCGGAAAGCGAAGTGGAGGCGAAGCGCTGCCTCGCCCTTCTTTCGGGCCGCCGCCACCGCGTCCATACCGGGATTGCGGTCATCGCGCCGGATGGCCGCACGGTGCACAGGCTCGTCACCACCGCGGTTATCTTCAAGCGCCTTAGCGAGGCCGAAATCGCCGCCTACTTGCGAAGCGGCGAATGGGCGGGCAAGGCTGGCGGTTACGCGATCCAAGGCATGGCCGGGGCGTTGATCCGCACCATCAATGGGTCACCCTCGAATGTCGTCGGCCTGCCGCTTGCGGAAACCGCGGCAATCCTTTCCGGCCTCGGCTATCCGGTGTGGCGATGCGTCGCGACATCCTGATCGACGGCGGTCTGGTCGAAACCCGCGTCGCCGTTCTTGACGACGGCCGTCTCAGCGCGCTTGCGGTGGAAGAGCACGCGTCGCCGGAAGTGAGCGGAACCATCTGGCTCGGCCGCGTGCTGCGGGTGGTGCCGGGCATCAATGGCGCCTTTGTCGCGCTCGGCATGCCAATGGCCGGTTTCCTCGGCGCGCGCGATGCGAAAGCGCTGGGCGAGAAGGCGGCGGGGCCGGCCGCGATCGTCAGACAGGTGCGCGAAGGCGACGCTCTGATCGTGCAGGGACGCAAGGCGCCGCAGGGCGAGAAGGGAGTCAAGCTTACCACCGACGTCGCTCTGCCGGGGCGGCTTCTCGTCCATATGCCGCGAAGCGCCGGCATCAAAATATCCGGCCGCATCGCGGACGCGGCGGAACGGGCGCGGCTTGCCGCGACGCTTGGCGATTTGGGCGCCGGCGGTTTCATCGCCCGCACCCAGGCCGCAGGCGCGCCGAGCGACGACATCAAAGCCGAAGCCGAGGTACTGATGCGGCAATGGCAGGCAATCCTGCACGATGCCAAAGCCCGCACGGCACCGGCCGAACTGTGGCGCGACGCGCCGCTGATTGTGCGGAGCCTACGCGATTACTTGACGGCCGATACTGCCGCCGTCTGGTTCAGCACCCGCGCCGCCCTTGGCCAAGCGCGCGGCTTCATGGAAGCGGCGGGGCTCGGCGGTCTCGATCGCTTGGCGCTTCACGAAGCGTCGACGGCCCTGTTCGAGCATCACGGCGTCGAAGCCGAGATCGAACGCGCATTGGCCTCTGAGGTTGTCCTGCCTTCCGGCGGGCGCATCATCATCGAAGCGACGCGGGCGTTGACCGCGATCGACGTCGATTCTGCTGGTCATACCGGCGGCGATCTTGAAGCGACGGCGCTGCGCGTCAATCTCGAGGCGGGGGCCGAAATCGCCCGCCAGATTCGCCTGCGCAACCTTGGCGGGATTGTCGCCATCGACTTCATCCCGCTCAAGGAAGCCGTGCACCGCGAGCGACTTTTCGCTGCGCTGCGGACAGCCTTTGCGGCGGATAGCGCGGCGATACGGTTTTTCGGCTATTCGGCGCTCGGCCTTGTCGAGTTTACGCGCCGGCGCCAGGGGCCGCCCTTGGCCGAGATTCTGACCGAGGTTTGCAATGCCTGCTCGGGCGTTGGAGTCTTGCCGAAGGCGGCGACGATTGCCGCGGCGCTGCTGCGCCGGGCGGAGGCGGAGGCGCGGGCGAATCCGGGCCGGCCCTTGGCGCTGAGCGCCCCGCCTGAAGTCATGACGGTGATCGAGGCCGCGGGCGGCGCGGCGGCTCTCATTCGGCATTTCGGCGTTCAGGTCGTTCTCAAGGTTGATCCGGCGGCGCCGCGATCCCACTTCGACGTGAGTTCAGGGTGAGGGCGATGAACGACAACGAGCTCAAATCGCCGGTGCGGGCTAAGGCCGCGGCCATGGCCGATGGAAGCCCGCTGTGTCCGATCTGCGGCGCCACGATGATCCCGGCCTACCGGCCTTTCTGTTCCGCCCGCTGCCAGGATGTGGATTTGCACCGTTGGCTTTCCGGCGGCTACGCGATTCCGGCGCGGCCCGGGGACGACGACGAGGCCGAACGACCGGTTTCGTCTCCGGATGACGACGGCTGACCAGGCTTTTGCCTTGGCCGGTGCGGCGCATTGCGCGAATTCACGCCGGGTCTTGCCGGCGCCGCCCTATCCCCTTGGCCGGTAGGCGAGATTCGCGGCTATGATCGGTCGGATGAGCGCCGATCTTGCGCTGGACAAGCGCAAGGCAATTCTTCTATATACCGGCGGCGTTGGCGTGCGGCCGGCCGTGCCCAGGTAGCTCAGTTGGTAGAGCAGCGGACTGAAAATCCGCGTGTCGGTGGTTCAATTCCGCCCCTGGGCACCATTCATTTCAATAATCCTAAATTCGTGAGTTGAGGCCTTGCCATAAGGGACGGAATGGCGGATTCCGTAGGGTATGGCAACGAAACTCGAGCGAGCGATCGCGAACCTTTCGGGTGATCAACCATCGGTTGACCCGTGGGTGCGTCCGGCGGCGGTGCAGGTCGACACATATGCTGGCCGGGTGCAGGTTGAATGGGATACGGAAGGCGCCTCGACGGCGTTGGGACAGCTGCCGTTTTTCGTCGAATACCTGAAGGTGGCGGGATTGTTCGATGCCTGGGTGGCAGATTGTCCACTGCTCTACCG
>JBJKQL010000019.1:0-19755 GCA_046705265.1 Ferrovibrionaceae bacterium | reverse complement strand
GAGGCTTATAGCGCATGGCATCGACGATCCAGAGCTTCACACCCTGCAAAACATCGAATGCTGCCTCTGGCAGCTTTACAACGTCGTTCGAATAAGCGGCATCGCCAAAACGGAAACCAAGCGTGCGTGCACCAAATCCATGATCCTGCTCGAAGGGTTGGAAATGGATATCGCCCGCCGTGAGAGGGCCGGAAATCGCCGCAAGATCGACGATAGCTGGATAGCCAGTTCCTTCGCTTGCCGCAAAACAATAGCCAAAGCGCCGTTTCAGGGTGGGTAAGGTGAAAGGCGCAGCGTAACCTCGCAGCGGCCTGCCGGTGCGGATGTAAAAGCCGCGCAGATCGTCGATTCCATGAAGTTGATCCGCATGCTCGTGAGTCCAAATCACAGCGTCCAGCTTGGTGACCCCAGCATCGAGGAGTTGCTCGCGTAGATCCGGAGCGGTATCGATCAGAACACTGGATTCTTTGCCCTCTATAAGAATGGAACACCGCCGTCGACGGTTCTTCGGTTCATGCGGATCGCAAGCACCCCAGTCGCCGCCGATCCGCGGCACTCCGCCTGAGGTGCCGCAGCCAAGAATCGTGATTCGCATCAAAACCTTCCTTCGGGCGGCGTTGCCTTGGCAAACAAGCGGAAAAAGTTGCGTGTCGTTGCCGCAGCCAGGACTTCGGGTGAAACGCCCTTGAGCTCGGCGACAAGTGCCGCGGTATAGGTGACGAATAAAGGCTCATTTCGCTTACCCCGCATCGGTACTGGTGCGAGATAGGGGGCGTCGGTTTCGACCAGCAGCCGATCAAGGGGAAGATCGCGAACGACTTCTCGAAGCGCCTCCGCCTTCTTGAAGGTCACGATGCCGCTTAAGGAAATAAAAAAGCCCAGGGCTAGAGCTTCCTCCGCCAAAGTGCGGCTCGTGCTGAAGCAATGAATGACACCGGTGACGCCCTTACCGTAGGCCTTGAGCGCCGCGATGGTCTCATTATCGGCTCCGCGGGTATGGACGATGAGCGGTAGCCCACTCGCCTTCGCCGCCTCGACATGGATTCGAAAACTTTCGCTCTGTCTGACGCGGGGGCTGTGATCATAGTGATAATCAAGCCCCGTCTCTCCAATCCCAATTACTTTCGGGTGCCGCGTCAGGCGAAGCAGCAGTTCCACCGTTACCGTCTCCGCCGCCGATTCGTGTGGATGAGTACCGACCGAGCACCAAACATTGGGAAAGGCTTCGGCCACGGCTATCACGCGAGCAACTTGGTCGAGCCGCGTCGAGATCGTGAGTACGGCGCCGATTCCAGCCTCGCACGCTCGCGCGACGACAGCCTCTACCTCACCCTGAAAGTCGGGAAAGTCAAGATGGCAATGGCTGTCGACCAGCATGGTTACGCGCTGGCTCCTTCCGCCTCGCGCAGGCGTGGAAAGAGTGGCTCGGGTTTCGGTAATTTTTGGCCCGGCACCAGTTCGGACGTCGGGTCCGTGCCGAGATTGGCGAAGCTCCGCCGCCCGGCCGGGATCGCGAGCTGGTCTAGAAGGCGGGCGGCCGAATCTGGCATTACCGGCAAAATTAAAAGCGCCAGCTGCCGTATCACCTCCGCCAGAACATAAAGCACCGTTTCCATACGCGCTCTGTCGGTCTTTTTCAGTTTCCACGGGGCCTGTTCGTCGATATAGCGGTTCGCGGCACCGACCACCTCCCAGATGCTCGCTAACGCCAAGTGAAACTGCTGGCGGTTAAGATCGTTTCGCACCTCTTCGAGTAACCCCGCTGCCCGCTCCATAAGACGCGAGTCTTCCGCATTGAAAGCACTGGGCGCCGGCACGCGGCCCTCGCAGTTCTGTTGAATCAACGACAGAGTCCGTTGCGCTAAGTTCCCAAAATCGTTGGCAAGATCAGCATTGATCCTCTGCAGCATGGCACGATCGGAGAAGTCGCCGTCGTTGCCAAAGGGCACTTCCCGGAGCAAAAAATAGCGCGTCTGGTCGAGCCCATATCGTTCCACCAGGACGAACGGATCGATTATATTGCCGAGCGACTTCGATATCTTCTGTCCCTCATTGGTCCACCAACCATGGGCAAAGACGCGTTTCGGCGGCTGAACGCCGCCCGCCATCAGAAAGGCCGGCCAATAGACCGCATGAAAGCGCAGGATGTCCTTCCCGACCATATGGAGGTCGGCAGGCCAGAAAGTCTGAAAAAGCGCATCGCCCGTATCGGGATAGCCGAGCGCGGTGATATAATTGGTAAGCGCATCGAGCCAAACGTACATGATGTGATGCTGGTCGGTCGGCACTGGAATGCCCCAACGGAAACTGGTGCGTGAAATCGAAAGGTCCTTTAGCCCGCCTTTGACGAAGCTCACCACCTCGTTGCGGCGGCTTTCGGGAAGAATGAAATCCGGGTTTGCATCGTAGAAGGCAAGGAGTCTTTCTGCCCAGTTCGAAAGGCGAAAGAAATAGCTCGGCTCCTCGACCCACTCGACCGGCGCCCCTGAGGGTGCGAGCCGCTGGCCGCCTCCCGCTTCGGTCAGTTCGTCTTCAGCGTAGAAGGCTTCGTCACGGATCGCGTACCAACCGCTATAGGACCCGAGATAGATCTCACCCTCGTCCACGAGCTTCTGCCAGAGGGCTTGGCAGGCGCGGGTATGGCGCACTTCCGTTGTGCGGATGAAATCGTCGTATGAGAAATTCATCACTTCGGCCAGATGACGGAAGTTTTCCGACATCTCATCGGTGAATACCTGCGGTTCCTTGCCGGCAGCCGCAGCCGATTTCTCGACTTTCTGACCGTGCTCGTCGGTGCCAGTAAGGAATCGCACCTCGAAGCCGTCAAGGCGTTTGAACCGCGCAAGCACATCGCAGGCGAGCGTCGTATACGCATGCCCGATATGCGGTCGGTCGTTCACGTAGTAAATCGGGGTCGTAAGGTAATAGCTCTGGCGCGACGCCATCAAAGTCTCCGCGAGGACGGAAAAGCGGGCGAGACATCTGTCCCGGCTTCTTTTCCCATACTGGGCTCTAACGATCAAGGTGGCAGACGACGTAAGAAACGCGCTGCCAGACCATTCGGTCCGTGCCGGGAAAACTCGCGTTTCGGCAACGTGAAAACCATGTAATTTCCGGTTTCTGCAGCAAAAATATGCCGGAAATTCACCCCTCCTAACACGTCAGATGTCTCGGCGCTGAACTTGCCTCCGCTTAGCTTCGCGGTCAGCGCCGGGCCGTCGGCAAGGCGCCCATACGTCAGGGCCTCGGGACCGGGGGACTAGGCGAACCCGACAGTAACCGCCATCCCACCTGGTAGGGGGCCCGGATGTTCCGGCCGATACCCAAGAGTGAGATATGTCCGATAGCTCACTCGCGGCAACCAGTGGCAAAAGAAAGCACGGCCATCGGCAGTCCGCGCCGCAAGCCCATCATGACTTAGGGCAGCACGACGAAAATTCACCGCCAGCCCGCCGTTGACAAGGGCATTGCCGACAGTAATGTAGCGACGTCATTAACTGATACCGTTTCAAAGTCTTATGAACTCAATCGCGGCGGATGACCAGCGCGGTTCCGATATCCCGTGCAGGGCCTCGATCAACCTCGGCGACCTTGCCATTTTTCGGTCAACGGGAATATGGTCTGCCATCGCTATTTTCTCCAGCGTCGAATGTCCTGTTCACCCGGTTACCCCTTCCGGGAGTGCTTCTTGACAACTATACCGGATGCTACGAAACCTCTCCGCTTTGGAGACGCTTTCGTAACCAACTAGTCATTAAACTTTTTCCGGAAATAAGCCGATCGAAAAGGACTGCCGGCCATACTACAATCTTAATGCCCACGACTACTTCAGGGGCGTCAAGAGGACAGATCTCAAGGCGACAGGGGCAAAGAAACCAACCTTATCGCCTGATGCCTGCCCAAGAAGTGAGCGCCGCGTGACGAGCAACGTGTTATCGGTAAGCACAACGCCTAAAGCCAAGGGTATGGCGGCCCTCAACGGCCGCCGCTGTGCAGCCATTGCCGGCTCCTTCACGTGTTCGGCTCGCCGATTGTGGGCGGGCCGGGATCTCTGTATTGGTCGAAGATCACGTGATCTTCGGCGGGAAACTGAGCTCAATTCTCTGCGATAACGTGGTCCCAATGAAAAACGATCCCAATCAGGGCGGCCTGTTCACCGTCAAGGCCACCAACATCAAGCGCGAAGCGCATCAGGTTTCTGCCGATGAGCGGGCACGCCGAAGCGGTCATAAGGGCGGCGTTCTCTGGCTTACGGGCCTTTCCGGTTCCGGCAAGTCGACGCTCGCGCGTGAGCTTGAACGGCGGCTATTTTCGCTCGGCTTTCTTGTTTACGTGCTGGACGGCGACAATCTCCGTTTCGGCCTTAACGCCGATCTTGGCTTTAGCCCTGAAGACCGGGCGGAAAATATCCGCCGGGCGGGGGAAGTAGCCGCTCTATTCGCACGCGCCGGATTCGTCGTCATCACAGCCTTCATCTCACCTTATCGCTCCGATCGGGCGCGGGCACGCCGTGCGGCGAGCGAGAATTTTCATGAAATCTATCTTGACGCGGAACTTGCGGTCTGCGAGCAGCGTGATCCGAAAGGCCTCTACAAGCGGGCCCGTGCGGGCGAAATCTCGAATTTTACGGGAATTAGCGCACCCTACGAGCCGCCGGAAACGCCAGAGCTTGAAATTGATACGGCCAATACCGACGTGGAAGACAGCCTGAACCAACTGCTTGAATACATCACTCCCCGTTTCACCCTGCCCGGGAAATAAAATCTCGACAGTCGTTGGCAAATGTGCCCTGGACGAAACACGACAGTCCATGCGCTTTTCTTGCGCTCCGTCAAAACCCACAAACTTGGCCGAATCAGCTTCATTCCGGGTCGTCTATTCCCCCTGCACCTCCAGACGGAACCGCTTGGTTGTGTCGTCGTAGTCGAAGAGTTCCGCGTAGCGGCCCCAGTCGATGATCGCCTGCAGAGTCTTCTCGGCATAGTTCTCGGTCATGTGATCTTCGAGCTCGTATTCAAAGCGAGCACGTGGTGCCGTATGTTCCTCACGTTGATCCAGCACTTGGCGTATGTGCGCGGCAAGCGGCACAAAGCGCAACAAATGCTCTCGGAAAAGCCGTTTTCGATCCTCGGTCCCACTTAGCGCATAGACCCTGCCGGCCGACGTAATCTTGATCGTTCCGTCCTTAAGCTCGGCAAACTCCAAGATGTGCAGCGCTTCTGCTATAGGAAACAAATCGTCGACTTCATAAGAAAGCTCGTCCGCGAGCTCGGCCATTTCGGCTTCACCGTTATATGGCTCCGCCACCAGCGCCTCGATTAAACCGCCGATGCGGTTGACCGACGCATGAATCACGGTCTGCATCAGCCCCCCCGGAACCTTGTTCCGGGCGCCGATCGATTCCGTAAGACGTGACGTCAGGATGCTGTAAATGTTGTCCACAATGTCGCGAAAAGCAGGATCCAAGCGATTGCGCGGATGACGAATCGGCACCGGAATATCGGCCGTGATACGGCCGGGATTGGACGAGAGAACGAGTATGCGGTCACACATCAGCACCGCTTCTTCTATGTTATGGGTGACGATCAATACCGATTTGATCGGCAGCTGCCCCTCGGTCCAAAGATCGAGGAAGTCGGTACGCAAGGTTTCAGCAGTAAGTACGTCGAGTGCCGAAAACGCCTCATCCATCAAAAGAAGCGTCGGATTGCACACGATTGCGCGCGCGAATCCCACACGCTGGCGCATGCCGCCCGAGAGTTCGCGAGGATAAGCGGATTCAAATCCGTCAAGGCCGATCAGATCGATGGCCGCCAGGGCTCGTCGACGAGACTCAGTGCGCGGCAGCTCAAGCGCGTCCAAGCCGAGCTCCACGTTTTCCAGCACGGTAAGCCAAGGGTAGAGCGCGAAGGTCTGGAATACCATGGCGATGCCCTCGCTCGGGCCGCGGAGCAGGTTACCGCAATAGAGAACCTCACCCGCGCTGGGTTTGATCAGACCACTCGCAATCCGCATCAAAGTGGACTTGCCCGATCCTGAACGCCCGAGCAAGCCACAGATCGCGCCCTCTTTCAGCGTCAGCGTCACGTCGTCCAAAACGGTTAGCGACTCACCCGAACGCTTGGCAAAGGCCATACAGACCTTGCGCATATCGAGAACCAAGTTTTGTATGACATCGGTCATATGACGCTCTCTCTCAATCTATCCGGGTTCGCCGCTCGGCAAACGCGTAGAGCGGCTGCCAGACCAGCCGGTTTGTCGCGACGACAAGCACAGACATCACGGCAATGCCAAGCGCGATCCGGGGATAGTCCCCCGCCGTCGTTTGCTGCGCGATATAAGCGCCAAGGCCGGACGCGCTGAGATGTACCGGTCCCCAACTCACTGCCTCGGAGATAATACTGGCGTTCCAGGCGCCGCCCGTGGCTGTGATGGCGCCAGTCACATAATAGGGCAGGATTCCGGGAAGCATAACATCGCGCCACCAGCGCCAGCGCCGGACGCGAAGGCTTGCCGCCGCCTCCCGGAGATCGCCAGGAAAGACGCTGGCACCAGCAATCACGTTGAAAAGGATGTACCATTGCGTACCGAGAATCATCAGCGGGCTCAGCCAGATCACCGGGCTAAGTGAGAAGCGGATAATGATAAAGACCGCAACCGGATAAAGAAGATTTGCCGGAAAGGCGGCGAGAAATTGCGCGAGCGGCCGTACCGTCGCGGCAAGTTTTGGCCTCAAGCCGACGGCAATCCCAATCGGAACCCAGACCAAGGAGGCCAGCGCGATCAATACTGCCACCCGGATCAGCGTCAGCAGCCCGTTTTCCAAAACCGTCCCAACGTCCTTCCAGGTCAACCCAGGGCTTGCGAAGAGGAACAACCTCCACCCCAAATAGCCGACGACGGCAATGACCGCGCTCGACCAGATCACGTCCGGCCAGGGCGCCGGTAAGGAGCGATCGACACGCGCCACGGCCGGCTGCGGTAACGCGAATCGCGCCCGCATCACTCCATGGAGAGCATTGCTCGCGGGTTGCACAAGGCGGCCTAGCAATGGCGACTGGCGAAACAGGTCCAGCACAAGGCTCCGCGAACTCGGCTCCCCAGCGGCTTGTTCGACGCGGAACTTCTCTGCCCAGGCGGTCAAGGGCCGAAAGAGGATCTGATCGTAAAGTAGGATCACAATCAGCATGGCCACGATCGCCCAGCCCACGGCCGCAAGATTTCTTTTTTCGATCGCGAGCGCGAGATAGGACCCGATGCCTGGCAGCGCTACGTGAAGGGCGCCGACTGCGATTGCCTCCGAGGCGACAACGAAAAACCAACCGCCCGACATCGAAACCATCATGTTCCAGATAAGCCCCGGAAGCGCGTAAGGAACCTCGAGGCGCCAGAACCGTTGCCAAGCAGATGCGCGGAAGCTCCGGCTTACTTCATCCAAATCCTTCGGAATGGACTTTAACGCTTGATAAAAGCTGAATGTCATGTTCCACGCCTGGCTCGTAAAGATAGCAAAGATTGCAGCCAGCTCTGGGCCTAAGGCACGGCCTGGAAAAAGGGAGACGAAAAATACGGCAGTAAATGACAGATAGCCGAGGATCGGCACCGATTGCAGCACGTCGAGAAGCGGCAAGAGAATCATCTCGGCCCGCCTGCTTTTTGCGGCCAGAGTTGCATAGCCAAAGGTGAAGACGAGAGAGGCTGCGAGCGCCGCCAGCATGCGCACGACGGTGCGGAGGGCGTAATCGGGAAGCTCCCAGGGCGAAAGCGAGATCGGCGTCGGCTCGGCGAGAACGAATGGCCCAAGCATGCGGCGCGCGCCGAGACCGAGGAGAATGACCACCGCAAGTACCAAAAACACGGCGATGGCGTCACGGGCCCCCGGTATTCGTCGGAACCAAAAGGCGCCTCTTGCGCCCGCCGCGTTATACTCCGCCAATCTCCCCCTCCTGACGCCGACGATCATTACCGCTTTGCGGCACGTCTTACCGTGTCATCGCAGAGAGTCAACAGACGGTCTTGTGACGGCATTCCCTTGCCCGCCCTAGGATTATGCATTTTCCCGATCCCGTCCTGGCACCATGACCAGAATCCGGGACCGCCGTCCACCTGCAGCCCTTCTCACGAGGCTCGCGCCTGGTGGTTTTCAATTCGAAGGAATGCCATGTAAGCTAAAGGTTGCTCAATCCATTATCCCATTATCCGCCATCTCGTTGTTGTTGCTTTAACCGGGTTGCCAGGAGCTTACCGATGACCGCCGACGTCCCTTCTGCCCTGCTCGATCGCCTGGTTTTTGACCCGAAGGGACTCATCCCGGTCATCGCCCAACAGCACGACACCGGAGAGGTGCTCATGTTCGCGTGGATGAACCGCGCTGCCCTTTCCGAAACGATAGACACCGGTCACGTCTGTTACTGGTCGCGCACGCGTCAAGCTTTATGGCGGAAGGGCGAGACCTCCGGCCAAGTGCAACGCCTGATCGAACTCCGGCTCGATTGCGACGGCGACGTGCTTCTCGTTCAGGTCGATCAAACCGGGGTTGCCTGCCATACCGGCCGGCGCAGTTGCTTTTTTACCGCGCTGCGCGACGGCAAACTTGAAACCATAGCCGAGGTCCTCGTCGATCCGGGGAAGCTTTATGGCCTTTGATCCTTTTCAGGCCACTGGCTTGAAGGCACGGTCGACCTCAACATCGATCAGTGATGGTTGTCCTGACGCTATACCGCGTCCAAGTGCGGAAACGACTTCCTTCAACGTCTTCGCTCGTTCGCCCGCGACGCCGAGCGACCGGGCCAGACCGACGAAATCGACCGCCGGATCATCCAGCTCCATGCCGACATAAGTATCAGTCTGAGCGGCATGGCCCTTCATAGCAAAAATACGCTGTTTCAGAATGCGATATGAAGCGTTATTCAGAATGACGAAGACAACGGCCAAGCGATCGTGCGCGGCCGTCCATAGCGCCTGACACGTATACATGGCGCTACCGTCGCCGATCAGGGCGACCACCGGCCGGTCCGGAAACGCGAGCTTGATTCCGATCGCAGCCGGCAGGCCCCAACCTATACCACCACCGCGAAGCCCATAAAAGCTCTGTGGGTCGCTGCTTTTGATGAGCTGCCGGATGCCCTCCCCAGAAGAAAGCGTCTCCTCCACGACCACGACATTTTCAGGTAAGACTTCACCGATAGCCTGTAGCAGCGCAAGCGGCCGGATGGGTTCTTTCGATGCCTCCGCTCGAGCCCGATCGTGAAGCGCCCGGCACTCACCCGCGATCGTAGCGATCATCGCTTCGCGACGTTCTTCGCCACGGCGCTTTTGCGCCGGCGTCATCTCGCGCTCAAGCGTGGCTGCAAGATCGGGAAGCGAGGTCTTGGGCTCGCCAAGGATCGCGACCGTAGCTGCGCAGTTCTTGCCGAGTTCCCACGGGTCGGTATCGAGATGAACAATATGGAGACCGGGTGGCACCGGATCGCTGATCGAGGGCAACGATAGCGTAAAGAGATCGCCCCCAACTGAAAACAAAAGATCATGATTTTTCAGCACCTTACGAATACCCGGCGCGAGACGCCCCATAGTGCCGCGAAAAAGTGGATGCGTGGAGGGAAACGACGCCGTATTGGCAACCCCCTCGGCATAGACCGGCGCGCCCAGCATTTCGGCAATGGTGACAAGCTCCCTGTGCGCACCACTTCGAGCCACCGCATCGCCAGCGATTATCAGCGGACGTTCAGCCCGTGCCAAGAGCCCGGCCGCGGTCGCGATCGCGGCCGGATCGCCACGATATTCGGTGGCGACCCGCGTTGGTGTGCCGAGATCAAGCTGGGCCTCGGCATTTAAAATATCGCTTGGCAGGGAGAGGAAAACCGGGCCGGTTGGGGGGGCCAGTGCCGTTTTGGCCGCACGATGGACGGCGCGGGGCAAATCGGCCAGGCGATGGACTTCGATCGACCATTTCACAAAAGGGCGCGCGATTGTGGCCAAATCGGCCCATAGGATCGGTTCGGTGAAGCTGAACGTCTGGTCGTGCTGGCCGGCGGTAATAAGGACCGGCGAGCCCGCTTTTTGGGCGTCATAAAGCATGCCGAGTGCGTTGCCAAGACCGGGGGCAACATGGAAATTGACCACTGTCAGAGAGCCTGTGGCTTGGGCATAGCCGTCGGCCATGGCCATAACGGCTGCTTCCTGCAGCCCGAGCACATAGCGGATCCGATTTTCGGCCGCGAGCGCGTCCATGAGAGGCAGTTCCGTCGTGCCCGGGTTGCCAAAAATGACTTCTACGCCCTCTTGGACGAGAAGCTCGAGAAATGCCCGTTTTCCTGAGATGACTGGCACTTTACCCCCTCCCCATCCAAAATGTCTCTCGCCGATCGGGGGTGACGGCGGATGTTACGGTTTCGATCTTGGCCCCCGGGGCACGCAGCACCACACATGCCTAGCGGTGAAATTGATTACAAAGCCGTCCGCTTCTGCGATGCCTAGCCGAAGGAATAGCCCGCGCATCGACGGACGGACGGACACTCGCTAGAATAATTTCCGATGCACCTTGCTTGCAATCTTCAGCAACTTCAATGGCACATACCGGAGGCAACATGGCGAAGGGATATTTGGTTGCGTGCTATCGTTCAGTGAAGGATCCAACGCGGCTCGCGGAATATGCGAAACTCGCGGGCCCGGCCATAATCGCCGGTGGCGGTCGCTTTCTTGCCCGCGGGACGGCGGCCAAAACTTACGAGTCCGGAATCCGACAACGCGTTGTCGTGACCGAGTTTGACAGCGTTGAGCAGGCCATCGCCACCTTCGAAAGCGCGGCCTATCAAGCCGCGGTCAAGGTGCTCGGCGACGCGGCAGACCGCGATATCCGGATCGTTGAGGGCGTCTGACCGATGGCGCGGTCTGCACCGGCGAAGCCATCAATCGGCAAAGCCTGCAAGCAACCGGACCTCATCCGGTCTTTTTCCCTGGTTACGTAAAGCCGCTATGGTGGCGGCCCGGTCGCGCTTCGCGAGGCGGCGACCGTTTTCGTCGGTGCGAAGCGGATGATGGTGATACTCGGGCGTGTCGAGCCCGAGCAAAGCCTGAAGCAAGCGATGGACGTGCGTCGCCGCAAGCAAATCCTCGCCCCGGGTGACCAGCGTGACACCTTGTAGGTGATCATCGATGGTGACCGCGAGGTGATAGCTCGCCGGCATCTCTTTTCGTGCAAGCACGACGTCGCCGAAGCGTTCCGGTTCGGCCGTCTGCTCGCCGCGGACGCGATCGTGCCATGTCAAACGGCCGGCGCGGGCCGTCGCTGCCGCCATGTCAAGGCGAAGCGCATAAGGCCGACCCTCGTCGATGCGCGATGCCCGCTCGGCCACCGAGAGGTTGCGGCAGATGCCGGGATAGATTGAACCCTCCACCCCATGAGGTGCCGCCCCTGCCCGCGCCACTTCAGCTCTGATCTCACTGCGGCTGCAAAAACAGGGGTAGAGAACACCCATGTCGTCAAGATTCGCCAATGCAGCTTCATAGTCGGCCATATGTTCGGATTGCCGGCGCGCGCGTTGGTCCCAGGCCAAGCCGAGCCACGCCAAATCGCTAATGATCCCAGTCTCGAATTCCGGCCGGCAGCGCGTGGCGTCGATGTCCTCTATGCGTAGAAAAAAATTACCGCCACCAGCCCTTGCCGCGTGCCAGGCAAACAGAGCGGCATAGGCATGACCTAGGTGCAGAAGGCCTGTCGGGCTCGGCGCGAAACGTGTCACGGGAATGAGAGTCATGCCCATGCCACTACGCTAAAGCATCTCCTAAGGAAAGAGTATCAAGCGCCGGAATGGACTCTCATGCCACCCCAGCCGCAGGGTAAACTTCCGCATCCGAGCTAGGGCATGTCATGCCCCGCTGCCGGCTTATCCCCCTGAGAACGGCGGACTGGAACGCATAAAATCCCCGATCGTCAGCCCGCGGCCAGGGCCACCTTCGTTAAATCCATGTTTTCAGCATCAAGGGCGCTCACAGCCTCATTCACTTCCTGCGCGATGGTTTCGGCGGTAACGCGAGACGGAAGACGGACGGTGAAGCACGAACCTTTTCCCACCTCACTATCTACCGTTAGGCTGCCATGCAATAGCAGGCACAGGCGCCGACTAATCGGCAGGCCAAGCCTTGGGTGTTCGTCATATTTGCTCGACGTCTCGTATTCACGACTGCTGAAGGTTTCGTAAAGATTGTCCATTCGTTCTGCGCTGATGCCTATCCCTGTGTCACGTACGGATATCGAGACTTCATTATCTTTACAGGTAGCACTCAGAGTTACCGTCCCATTCCTGGTGAACTTTGCGGCGTTCTTAAGTAAATTACCTACCGCTCGCTTCAGCTTTGATACATCGCTCACAATCGTCTCATTATCGGCTTGGCATTCCACTACAAAGTCGTTGCCACTTACGATGATTTTCGCCCTCGATTCCGCCGCAATTTCATCAACAAGCGAGGCAAGGGTGATTTCCTCCACATAAACCTCAGCCTTACGCGCGTCTAGCCGTGAAAGCTCCAATAGATCGTTGATTAGCTCGAGAAGTCTCTTGCCCGCATCGTTGATCTTCTGCACGTCTAGAATGCGATCATTACTATCTCCCGCTTCGTCAATCAACATATCGCTGTAACCGATAATAGCATTCAAAGGCGTGCGTAATTCATGGCTCATTTTTGCCAGAAATACCGACTTCGCCGTTGTGGCACGCTCAGCCTTTTCGGTCTGCTCTCTCAAAAGCTGTGTTGTGGCGAGATGGTTTTGGATTTCCCGCTCTAACTCCGATTGCGATGAAACGACGTTGCCATAATAGAGCGCCATCATGGAGACGTATAGGCCGGCACAGAACGTCGACAAGATCCCTAGGCCCGTAAGATCGCTTAATGGTATTCTGTCTGCAAATCCGTATTGTTGGTATATGAGATAAAACGCCGCCAAATTGATGACAATTTGCACGGACACGATGATTCGCGTCCCGCGCCTTGGCAGATAGAAGAACGCCAACAACGGTATTGTTACCATCCATGGCAAGATTGGAGAATTCACGCCACCGTACTGGTAGCAACCCCATAGGATGCAAAAAATTAGGTTCTGGATCGAGACAAATGCCAACACGACGTACCATCCCGTCGCGCGCAGCAAAAACGGGAAAACCCAAAATGCCGTGATCGCGCCGAATAATATCCACCAGGAGAGATTCGGTGCGCCCTCAACGTAAAGAATATAGAGCGTTATGGTATTTCCGAGAAATGGCCCAAATAAATGGCTGAACAAAAACATCCGAACCCCTTGAAGGGTGTCGCCATCCGCCTTCAGGCTAGCGGGAATGAACCAGTCGACCAAAAGAAACATTTTCATAGAGATCTGCTTCTGAATCTTAGTCACCGACGACCTCGCGTTCGTGAGCTTAGAATTCCGAATAGAAGATCGGCGCCAAGTTTAACGCGAACCCATCTTGGCTTTCCGGCTGCAGCTATCGCCCAGAGGCTCGTTGTTCTCCACTCGCTCCTCAGCAGAAATGTTATGCCGCCGATCCAAGAACCCGCACTTCACTGGAAAGAGAAGAGATGTCTGCGGCCGGAAGTCTAATGACGAAGCTCGAGCCCTTGCCAATTTCACTAGTAACATCGATTTCGCCGCCCATTTGGTGGCACAACTGTCTGCTAAGCGCGAGCCCAAGGCCCGTGCCCCCATATTTGCCGGAAGTTGATGCGTCGGCTTGATTAAAGTCACGAAAGAGCTTCGCAAGATTTTCCGTCGAAATCCCGATACCCGTATCCCGCACGGTTATGATAATCACATCGCCGAGATTGGAGATTCTTCGCTTGACATGAAGCGTGACGCGGCCGCCATGCGTGAACTTTCCGGCATTGCTTAGTAAATTGATTATGATCTGGCGCCAGCGCGTGTCGTCCGAAACCGCGTGACCAAGCACGCCATCTTTTTGAACGACAAATACGTTGCCGTTGCGCTCAACCAACCGTCGGCAGGTCGCAGCTACATCATCAATTAATTCATCAAGTTTGAATTTTCTGATCGTTAGATAGATGTCGTTCGATCCAATTTTCGATAAGTCGAGGACATCCGTCACCAAGGCGAGAAGATGCTGGCCGGCGCTATGAATCCGTTTGAGATCTTTAGCCCATGCGTCGTCCTCGACAGGTTCCGCCTCTTCCAGCAACAGTTCGCTATAGCCGATAATAGCGTTGAGTGGCGTCCTTAGATGATGGCTCATCTTGGCTAGAAAGACCGATTTTTCGTGATCTGCCCGGTCGGCCCTTTCTTTGGCCGCACGCGCTTGCCGTGTCGTTATCGCATGTCGATCCACCTCCCGTCTCATATCGGACTGCTGAATCATAACGCTCGCGTAATAGATCGCCATCATCGATGTATAGAGGGTCGCTGCACATACCGAAACGACCCCCACAGTAGAAAGCGCCGCTACTGGAATTAAATTTGGAAAGCCTCCGAAGATGGCCCATGCTGCACCAAAACCGATCAAATGTATGGAAAAGATTGCAAGAACGAGAATCGGACTGTCGCCGAGATAGAAAAATCCAAGAAGAAGAGCCGTCAGAAACCATGGAAGAAGTGGCGAGCTCACCCCGCCGTAGAAGTATGAACCGAAGACGCTAACAAAGGTAAGATCGCAAACAGAGAACAGTGCTACTCTCCACAAATTCCCCGTCACTTTCATCGCCAGCGGCAAGAGCCAAAACGCCGAGGCAAGGACGCAAAGCGTCCAGTACGGCCAAGTCGGTCTGGGATCTGCCAAATAGAGATAGATTAGGATGACAACGCCAAGGCAAGGTCCGAGCAGATGGCTGATGGTGAAGATTCGCGCCTTCCACAGAGATGCTGTATCGGTTCGGAGCCTCTCTGGTACGAACCAATCAATCGCCCGAAGGACGGCCGTCTTGGCTTTGGCTTCGTGATTTTCCAGCATTGTGAGCGTCGCCATTAGCCCACCTTTGCAAGCCTTTTTGAGGCTTCTGCTACGTCGAGTTCAGTCCGGTAGCGCTGATATTGCACAGTTGCAGCCGTCACGGCGGTGCAAAAACGTTGTACCAAATCCTCTACATTTCGTTTGCTGTGTCCAGGCATCACCTGGAAGCGGAATCGGGCATTTCCTTTTGCCACTGCAGGAAATTCGACCAGATTGGCAACCACGCCCACATACGGTAACTGGCGACTGACCATGCGCGCGAAGGCTTCGTCGCCAACCACAACCGGTACCAGAGCGGAAGGTCCCCCGATCAGCTCCAGGTTTGCCGCCTGGAACTTCGAACGCAGGTAAAGCACGCGCTCCATCAAACGTTGGCGCAACAGTCGTCCTTTCTCGGACTGAACGATGTGAAAAGCCTTGGTAACGGTTGCGGCTTGCGCCGGTGAGAGGGCATTTGAGAATGTTGCCGAGCAGCCATAGTACCTCAAGTACTGCCCCACAGCCGAAGAGTTGCAGGCAACGAAGCCTCCATTTGACGCGAAGGTCTTCGAAAAGCTTCCCATGACGATATCGATCTTGCCCAACATGCCTTGCAGACCGATAAATCCTCTGCCATCATCTCCCATACATCCGAGGTCGTGCGCGACGTCAACGAGGAGCGTCGCCTTGAATTCACGACCAAGCTCCTGCAGCGCCGCCAAATCTGGCGTATCGGAATCCATGGAAAACAGGCTCTCGGTAACAAGGAGAATCGCGTTTTGGGTATCCCTGTCGCGGATACGCTGCAAATGCCGGCGAGCAGAACGAAGATTGAGATGACCATGCAAATGTACGTTGCCGGTGGCCGAGTACGCACCTTCCTGCAGGCACGCGTGCGACAACCCGTCCATCACGATATGGTCATTGGGGCCGATCAATCCTTTTATGACGCCGTAGCCCGCGGCCCAGCCTGTGGGATAAAGGACGGTATGCTCTAGCTGCAAAAATTGCGAAATCTCTCGTTCAAGAGCCAATGAATACTTGGTGTTTCCGGCTAGAGCGGACGACCCGGCACTATGAACTCCATACTCATCAATTACCGCTTTCGCAGCTTCCTTTATCTCCGGATCGGAAGAAAGTCCGAGATAATCCTGCGACGCAAAATTGATCCCGACGTATCTTTTTCCCAGTTCGTCACGCGCCGTGCAGACAGGAAGTGGCGCTGTCTCGATAGACTTGGCATATGGCCACAATCGGCGGCGCCGGCGTAGGTCCTGCCAGCGAAAAAACGATTCCACGCGGTTCATAAGATCGGCCCCGTGCAAGTCACGAAAATCACGCACACTCCCGGTCAAGGCTTCATGAGGATCGATTCCGCTTGTGTCTTCTGGCCCCTCGAATCCGGGCTCGCTGGCCGATGCGTCTGTTTGATTGACGCGTGCGTAATTGTTGTTCCCCATGGCACCCTTCCCTACGAACCAATGCTCACTCAGCTACGCTAAAAGAGGTGCCATGGATGATATGAGATGAAACTTAATGGATTGTATACCCGTAGCAATTTTCTTGTTACGTCGCCCATTCGCGAGGCTATTAGCATCGTAAACCGAAAGAAATTAGCTGCCTCTGTGACGTTAAACCGGCCGCCACCGGTAGCGCCGCTTCCTGTCTCAACAGAAAATTAAACAGTACTTCGCCAAGATCAAGGTCGCGTTAGGACAGGAGTAAGCCGCATGAATGTTGCCCGCGCTGAACGAGGCGACGTTGTATCGGAGGTCATCAATACGCCTGCGCGGTCCGTGCCTGAGCCGTCAGGCTCAGGCTTGGCCACGACGCCACACCGATCGTCCGCGAATGTTCTTTTAGTGGAGGATAATGAGGTAAATCTTGACCTGATGACTCGTCTTCTGCAGCGTATGGGGATCAGAGTCACCCAAGCAACCGATGGCGCGACAGCCGTTGAACTTGCGACAAGCGAACAGTTCGACTTCATCCTGATGGACTGTGAGCTCCCGGTCATGGATGGCTTTTCAGCGACGCGGCGCATTCGTGAAATCGAAGCCTCCGCAAGTGCGAGCAGCGGCCAGCGCGCGCGCATCTTCGCCCTTACTGCTCATGACGTTTCGGAAGTGCGTCAGAAATGCATGGCAGCGGGTATGGATTTCATTTTACATAAACCGCTCGACAAACAGCAGATAGCCACTGCCCTGCAGCCCTGCCTCCCAGGCCACGAATCGGATCCCTCACCGCAAGTGAGTGCTGGTCGGGCCTCGGCAATTATTGATATGCGCCAAATCGACTATATTCGCGCAATTGGCCGAAAAGGTGGTGATTCGGTCCTCGTTCATGCCGTCGGCAAGCTGGAAGCCACAACACCACCGCTGCTTGAGACAATCCGGGCAAATGCCGAAACCGGCAATACTGAGGCGCTTTGGCGATCAATTCACAGCTTGAAGTCGAGCGTTTCTGCGCTGGGAGCGGCCGAATTAGCGAAGCTCTGCCATGAGATCGAACGGGCGGCACGCGATTCGAAGACCATTCCAACGGACGGGTTGCTCGATTGCCTCGAAACTGAACTTTCCAAGGTAACCCTCGCTCTTCGAACTCTAATTGAAACATTACCATGAGTGACCCGCCTTCAGTGCATCCGTCTTCCATCCTGGTCGTCGATGATGATCCTGTGTCGCGGGCGGTCATACGCAGCGCCCTGGAAGACAGCGGATTTACCGTCTCGGAGGCGACTGACGGCTCCGATGCTTGTCGGCAGTGCGACGAGGCACCGCCGGATTTACTGATTTCTGATGTCGTAATGCCAGAAATGGATGGTTTCGCGCTTTGCCGGGAATTACGCCAGAAGGAGCAATCGGCACATATTCCGATCCTGATGGCGACCGGTCTTGATGATGTCACGTCGATCGCTAAGGCGTACGATGCGGGCGCCACCGATTTTATCTCTAAGCCTATCAACTTGATCGTTCTCGGCCATCGCGTCCGCTACGTCTTGCGCGCGGCAACGGCCTTTACAGAGCTGCGCCAACAACGTGAGCAGCTTATCGCGGCGAAAGAAGCGGCGGAGGCGGCCAACCGGGCCAAGACTGAGTTTCTCGCCAATATGAGCCACGAGTTACGAACACCGCTTAACGCTATCATTGGATTTTCCAGCGTCATGCGCGACGGCACCTTCGGAACGCTGAACAAAAAGTACCGAGACTACGCAACGATGATTGCAGACAGTGGCGGCCATCTGCTCTCAATTATTAACGACATCCTTGACTTGGCTAAGGCGGAATCAAACCAGCTGGTGCTGGCTGAGCAGGAGATCGAGCTTGCGGATACCGTCGAACTCAGCATGGGCATCATTCAAGAGATGGCTCGCAATGCCGGGATCCAATGCTCGATCGAGATGGACGACCGTCTCCCGGCATTGATGGGAGATGTGGCGAAAGTTCGTCAAATCCTCATCAATTTATTGGCCAATGCCGTCAAGTTCACAATGCCGGGCGGTAGCGTCTGCCTGTCCATTCATCGCGACGCCGACGGTGGTCTCGATATCAGCGTTAAGGATACGGGAATCGGCATTCCCGCCGATAAAATCGCGTTGGTGCTTGAACCATTCGGACAGGTGGACAGCGCCTTCTCGAGACAGTATGGCGGCGTTGGGCTCGGTTTGCCAATAACCAGACGTCTTGTCGCGCTGCACGGCGGCACGATGAAACTTGAAAGCGAGCCCGGCAAAGGGACGCTCGTAACCGTCCGGCTTCCAAAGGAACGCCTTCTCATGCCATCACGAACGGCGAGGACGCCTATTCTTGAATCGGCGCCGAGGGCCGTGTAGCCGGAATTCCCGCAAGGTAATTCGGCCAGTCAACCGGCAAGCAGACCAACCCGGCATGGGTAACCCAGCCCGCCTATGGCGAAGATCAGCCGAAGTAGATTTTTCCAAGGCGCCTTTCAGGCCACAGGCATTGACGTCGGAAGGCACGAGGCGATCTTTCGCAATAACCGCGGCAAATCGACCGGCTTCGTATCGTATTCCGAGCAGCCCACTTCGATGCTCTTGGCGCGATCCGTCGCTAGTGCATGCGCGGTAAGAGCAATGACAGGAATCGTCGCCGTCTTGTTGTCTCTCCGGATTCGCCGCGTCGCTTCCCAGCCATCCATGTCTTCGCCCAACGCAATATCCATCAGGATCACGTCGGGTGATTCCTGGGCCGCCATTTTGATGCCGCTCTGACCATCGATAGCGAAACACACCGTGAAGCCTTTTCGCGTCAGACGCCGGCCAAGCATGTCACGATTTGCTTCGTTGTCTTCGACTAACAGAATCTTAACCACCCGGGGCTTGCCCTCCCTTTACCGGCGAATGCGTTACACTCAAGGGTCAAAACTCCTGCAGCGGCAGCGATACCACCAAATCGTTGCGTGATTGTTAAAAATGGATTCTAGCGGGACTTGGCCGGCGCATACCCAATCGCCCTGGCGCTGGGCAAAGCTCCGCAGTCCATCATCTGTCGCGGGGGGTGCCGTTCAGTTGCCGGTTACCTCATAAGCCCCATGGTGCCGTATCCGAGCCAGTAACTCCCGGCAGAGCCGGGAGTTTGAATGGGAACCGCCAAAGGCGGTTAGAAGCGACTTGATACAACAAAGAGGACTTTACGAGGCCGAGAGCTTCATCTGCAATTGGTCGAGCTGCCGGTTGGCCAGTTCCTGACTTTTGATATAGGCTCGGATCATTTCTTCGTCCCGGCCCACGGTCGTCACGAAATAACCTCGAGCCCAGAATTTGTGCCCGAGAAAATTGCGCATCTTACGTTCCACATTCTGC
>JBJKQL010000018.1:0-4499 GCA_046705265.1 Ferrovibrionaceae bacterium | reverse complement strand
GGTCGCGATGGGGTGCGGGTTCAATAGATCGGTGCAACACCTTCTAATGTAGCTGGATTGGGAGGTGAAGCATGGAGTGGACTTCACGGATATGGTCCACGACGGCGGCGATCAAGGCACCGCAAATTCAGTTTGCGGCCATTCGTGAACCACAACTGCAATGCGGCGCAGCGAGCCGTGCGAATGTTATGCCATGAATGAGATCTTCTGCTGATGGCAGTCATTCGTGAGAGCGGAGAAAAGATTAGTCTTCGCATCAAAAGGAATTTGCGAATTTGACACCCACGGGCGGCACCATAACCGCATTCCATTGCTCTGCTCTTGCTCAGAGTTTTTGCGTCACCATTCACACGACCAGCAGAGATACCAACAGGGGTTTCTCGTTGCTGTTAGATCCCGCTCGCTCCTTTTCGGAATGAGGGGGTCAAAGAGCGATGAATTGCGCGAATTCCTCAAACCTTCTTGGACGAGGGTGGAATAACGCGGCGTTGCCGGCACTAGTTAACGCCATCACGTTCTCAGCGCGTATCCTGTGGGGAATTCATATTCGTCGCAGTGAAGATTCTCGCCTAACGGCATCCGACTATGTCTACGTTTTTATACGAGCGGCTAAAGCGGCAACGAGGTCTGCTTCGTTGGCTGGAACGATCGCATTGATTCGCATGTTGATACCTGAGGTCGGTCGGGAGACGTCTCCGTCTCTGATGTTTCCGGCCTCCATCGCCTTACTTCGAAGGCTAGCAATGTGCCGAATAAGCAGCTCCAGCCCGCACCTCGCCTGGTCGCTGACCGAAGCGGCGGTAGAAGGCGCGACTGAATGCACTTTCAGATCGATAGCCAACCTCGTCCGCGACTGCAGCAACTGGCAGGGTGGCTGCGGACAACTTAAACCGGGCAAGCTCAAGCCTCAAATCTGTGAGGAACGCCAGCGGAGGTCGGTGCACAGTTTTCTGAAACATACGCACGAGGCTGGCGCGTGACGCGTTTGCATGCGCGGCAAGTTGGTCCAACGTCCATGAATTGGCGGGATCGCTCAACATCGCAGCGACTGCTCGGCCCGCCTGCCGATGGGCGAGTAACCTCAACAGTCCGCTGTTCGTGGTCTCCCGATCGAGGTGGATGCGCACAACCATGACGAAAAGTGCGCTCGCAAGGTCGGTCGCGATCGCCTCGGCACCCGCTTCTGCGTCTTCAAGCTCCTGTTTGATAGCAGCCACGAGCATTCGGAGGCGCGATGACGCCGCTCCGCTAGAAGCAGCGGAAACCACGATCGCGTCGGGCAGCGCCACCAGCACAAGATTGTCCTGTGCGGATTCGAAACGCAGGCGGCCACATATCAGCTGTGTATCGGGTTTGCGATTCGTGTTGGATTTGAGAGAAACGGGGCCCAGCGGTTGCGTGCGAATACCAAACGGCCCAGGCGCAAGTACCGGTGTCGTTGGTCCCCGTAGGGTATGACGCGTCCCGTGTGGCAGCAGAGCGATGTCACCCGCAGTGAGCGAAAGTGAGCGGTCTCCGTTAGCTAGATCAATCACACACGAGCCCTTCGTGACCAGGTGAAACGGTGCCCAGCGGCCGGACTCGGCCGGATGATCGGAGGCCCATTGCGTGCCGAAGCGGCACAATTGCTGCAGCTCGGGCCGCACGCGGAGCAGCGGCGCCAAAGCGCTCAGGGTATCGACGAATCGCGGCACGGTCGCCATACGTCAACCTAGAGATTGAGCCGTTGGGCCATGGAACTGAGCCGTGGAGGCATATCCTTAAATCAATGCTCCGCCTATTTTTCCGATAGCTGTATATGCTGGAAGGAATGGAACATGATATTCGCTGAATACTGACGCCGCAATCTAACTGACGCTGAAGGCAGGACGAATAACCGGACACGCTTCAAAAGGTGTCGGACCGTTTGGCTAAAGGCAGGGGTGCTTGATGACGAGTCCCCCCTAGTGCCGCAGGAAGCGTGGCTATAGGGGCCAATCAACGCCCTGGGCCCATTCACGGACAGTGCGCGACCAAAGACGCAAGCAGGTGAGGACTTCAAGATAAAGAGGACACCACCATGAAACGGCTGGTAGTTTATTCTTCTTGGTGTGCCGGCGTGATTGCCGCCGTCTTCGTTATGATCTGGGCACTGCACGGATTCATTGGACCTGGTCTGCCCTTAGGTGCGCTCGTCGCCATGGTGCTTGGAATAAGCCTGACTGTCGCGCTGGCAATCGGATTGATGGCTTTGCTCTTTTATAGTGATCGAAGCGGTTACGACGAGAGCGTCTACCATGGTGGAGCGAGGACTACCCAGATAACGTGCGATAACAATGGGGTCGGAAATCCCAAAAATATGCGAAACCGATGAAGTCACCGGCTCAGAATTGGATATTCATCGGCGCCACCTGTCCTGTGTGCAGCCTTTTGCTTACATGGCGGGCCAGTGAGCGTACGCACCCTCGAGGAGCTTGCCTTACCTTGGTCGGCTTCAAGGCCGTAGGTGGTATGTGAAAGAAGAGCTCGATGTGAGGCCTATGGTGCGAGAAAGGGCCAAGGAAAAACGTGAAGAAATGCGTGATATGGTGACCCGAATGATGGCGCGTTGGGGTTCGCGGCATCGCCCTTCCATAGCCGGTATCGCGTGGATGGCTGCTCTGCTCGGAACGCTGCTTTTCTTGGACCGCCAAAAGGCCGGCATTTTCTTAGTTCCTCCGTTTGCTGCGACGATGACAATTTTATTGTACCTCCCCGAGGTTTCTATAGCGCAGCCAGTCGCCGTTGTTTTTGGCTCTACTGTCGGCGCAGCAATCGGCACGATCCTGGCCAGGATCATCGGCTTCGGTCCCGGCACTGCAATGGTGGCGGCAGTCGTTGCGCTGATCGTATTACCATTGTTACGGACCTTCCATCCGCCAGGAATAGCGCTCGCGATGTATCCCGGCCTTTTGCATCCAGGTGGGTGGTTCCCTCTTAGAGTTGTACTGCCCTTTACCTTGACAGCGGTAATCTCGGCGGCAGCGTTGAGCCGCTTATCGCGAGATTGGCCACGGTACCCTATGTCCCTGCGACCGAACGCTTTGCATGCTCAAGTCTTCAGAAGAGAATAGAATCGGCGGTGAAACCTCTGATCAGGACCGCGGACAGATGTTTCCATCATGAATGGAAGGCAAATAGCCGATCACGCACGGACCAAACCGATAATGCTTACCCCCGGATGCGCGAGTTGGCTCTCCGATAACGCGATGACGAAATTGTATTAATCGTGGCCGACGCCGTTCCTTGCTGAAGGAACCAACGGTGAAAACAGGGAGGAAGGCGCCGTTGGCGAACCGCCAGTGGAACGCCTCGATGCGGTGCCAAAGGTGATGCCCTGAATGACCGCTCGGTCCCATATGAGCCGTTGGGCGCGGCGGATCTTGCTTTAGCCTTGAACATCCGAATGGGATCATTGGCATCGGTTGCCGGTTTCGGCTCCTCATGGTCGTACGCGCCGCGTAAGGTCTGATGCGCTAGACTTCGGACAAGATCGGACGCAGGATTGTCGTGGCGATGAAAGCCCACCCGGCCGCATCCGTGCGCGCAAGAAAGGCAACCGGTAGAATAGAACCGCCAGGGATAGGGGGAGTTCCCGAAAAGACGGCAAACTGCCGCACCATCTCGGCGATGATCAGTGTCGCTCGCTCGGCCCTATCACCAATCTTCAGGTCTTCGATGTATCCCGCATGCTCTGCCATGGTTCTCTTCGCCGTTTTCCCGCGACTCGACCAGAGCTTAAATCCAGCCTCAAGATCGCGGCTAAGGCGGTTTTCCATCCGGAGGCGTCGGCCCCTGTAGAATGGAACGTGCAACCCGAGCCCGATCCAGGAATGATAGGTTTACGCCGCTGATGGCCAAAAATTCGCTAAGACGGCAACGGAACCGGCAGGATGGATAGCCGTCATCCACGATCCATTCGGTAGAAGGCTTCGCCCCTGCAGGTTGAGAGATGCCGTAAATGTCTCCGTCCTCAGTTTGCGACCATTCGCAGATGGTATGCGGATCGCGATGCGGCAATCGGTGCGAGCGTGATGCCGTGAATGAGATCTCCCGCCCGAGGCCGTTGAAAAGCGCGTCAGCGGAAGCGGCAGCGCTGTGTTTTGGCGGACGTAGAGGCAGAGCCTCCGGGGCGGCGGCCTGGCACGTGCGGCTTGATGGCAGTGGCGTCGATCAGCTTCTGATCACCGCAATTGGCGGACGACAAGTCGAACGCGTCACGGCATCGGCAGGGCTGATACCGTAACTGACTGCTCGACCTCAAGAGGAACCATAGCCACCAGACGAAAATTCAAAATGGAAATGAGGGACTGGCCGCCGGCGAGGACACGCGCTTCGTCGTCCTATCCCACGCCTTAACTCGGCTCACGGATAATTCGGCCCTCCGTGGTGTGTCAGTCGGGCCGGAAACTGGCCTTCGTGCCGCGAAATGGCCGTGGTGGATTCTCGGGATGTTCGGCTTGAGAAGGTGCCTGTAATAA
>JBJKQL010000017.1:0-23052 GCA_046705265.1 Ferrovibrionaceae bacterium | reverse complement strand
ACGGCAACGAGCAGGAGATCTTCCTCGGCCATTCGGTGGCGCAGCAGCAGAACGTGTCGGAGGCGACGGCGGAACTGATCGACGCCGAGATCCGCCGCCTGGTGGAGGAGGCGGAGGCGATGGCGCGGCGGGTGTTGGGCGAGAAGATCGACGAGTTGCACCTTCTTGCCAAGGCGCTCCTGGAGAACGAGACGCTGAGCGGGGACGAGATCAAGGCGCTCTTGCGTGGTGAGACCATCACCCGGCCGAGCGAGCCCGTTACGCCGCCCGACACCGGCGGCGGCCGTTCGGCGGTGCCGCCGACCCGCGGCGGGAAGGGCCACGGCTCCGGCGAGCTCAAGCCAGAACCCCAGCCCGGTGAACTTGCGGGAATCTACGTGAAACGTCGATGAGAGACCAATTGAGCCGCTGCCTTCTTATGCGCGGCAGGCGGATTTCCCGGCGAATAATCGTGATCGTCCGTGCGGGGGGCCGGATTTTAGCGGCCTCCGTTCTTTGCCTCACTTGAGGCAAATCTCCAGGAGGCGGCGGTGTGCCCGCCATGACCGGGTGGCGGAAACAAAATGCGAGACGTGACGCAGATTTGGTGGCGGGAAACTGAAAGCCCGGGAGCCTCAGTGTCTTCCAGCCAAAGGCGCAGGTGCGGGCGAACTCGATTGCTCGGCGCCAGGAAACGCGGCGATCGCTATTTGCGTACCTTGATGATGCACGGCGCTCGCGCTTCTCCCGGCGAAGCCGGAGACAGACAGGATCCGCGAAGCCGCTGGCTTGTGCGCCCTCGCCAGCGGCGGCGTCTGAATGTCGCGGTCGTGGCGCTCGCGAAGAAGAATGCTCGTATCGCCTGGGTTATGCTCGCCGGCGACGCCCGTTACGAAGCCGCGTGTTCCGTTCAGGCGACAGGAAGCGAGGCGCTCCCGAAAGCGACTGTGCGCTAGGCGTCAAGCGCGGTCGCGGGATTCGGTGATCTAGCAGTCTCTGCGCGGCCTTACAAAAATCGAACGCCGATTTTCGTCGCTCTCCGCCAAATCACCTTGCATTGGTGTTCGGGACCGATGCGCGGTTTAAGGATGAATGTATTCGGGCAGGACATCGCGTGTCTCGGCATCAGCAGAGCGCCTGTCTCGGTAATGTCGAGGATGTGACAATCCATTGTGCAATGACCGTCGTTAAAGAGGATTTGTGCGCCTTTCACCACGCGCCGACGCGGGTCGCGACGCCGCTCGCTCTGTCCCTCTTGGGGAAAATCTTGTCTGTCCACTCCTGGCATCCTGATCGAAAATCCGCCTCGGAGATCATGGGTTCGGGACGGTTAATGAATCGTGATCGAGCGGCTATCGGCCTACGCCAGCGAATGACTGCATTCGGGATCATTGAATCGGCGGCGCCACGAGCGCGCTGGGTCAACTTGAGCCGATCGATCTTGTACCCGCGATCGGCCTCGGCGCGAAGCTCTCATTCTTAGATCGGAGATAGCCCTGCCAGCTACCGTCTTCGCAACCCTGATCATGCGCCGAAAGTACGGCGATGCCGTTCAGGAAAATCATAGGCGGTAAAATGGAATCAGCGAAGTCCTCCTGTCGAGTGTGACAGCGGTCGAGTAGCTAATCCGCCACTTAGCCAGATGACCTAAATCAATGCCCATTGTCATGAGACGTGGGAATTGATCGAGTGTCGTGTCGTAATTAAACACGCCGACAGATGGATTTTTCAAACTCGAGTTCTCCTGGAATCGCCGGCGGGGAAGCACTTGTCCCTATCTATGCCGGAGAATTCAAGGAAGCATCCACAATGCACCGCATTAAGCCCATTTGTTTGATTTTCCGCAGTTACCAGTTGCCGGCCTCTGCTGCCGGATCGAAATGGTGTGTTGCATGATAGAGAGTAAAATACTGCAGCGCTCTCTATGCCTTGTCGGCCTCATCGCGGTGACGATGCTTGGCGCATGCGCCAATGGCGTGACTACGATCTATGGCGAGGATCACACGTCGCCGTTTTCTCCATCGCTTGTCTCCTATGTGACCCGCACCGGCGAGATGCCCACCGTAATCCATGGAAACCCGTTTGGTCAGGGACCAACCGATGCCGAGGCGATTGCCGCAAGCCTACAGTCGCCGGCTTGGTATCCGCCCTTCCGCTTCGACACTCGGCCTGAGCCGGGGCAGTCCAGTGCGGCGTTTCTGGTGTTGCTTTTTAATCCGGTTGACCGAACCTCAGGCGGCAACGAAGTCTGCCAAGCCCCTTGGGCCCAGCCGCTTCTCCCTGGCGGCGGACCGATCCGGCTGCAGGCGACATTATGCCTGGGCGGCCGCTATATCGCGCACCTTGCGCTCATTGGTCCGCCGGCCTCGAGCCCGCAGGATCCAGTGTTCCACCATATGATGGACCAAGCCCTGGTGACACTTCTGGCGCCCGTCACGAGCCAGAACAGCATCAACGGCTCTTTTTTCTTCGGCGGCTATTTCTCGGAATAGACGCCCGCTCCCTTTGTGAGGTCTTTTCGGCGGCGATGTGCATCGCGTCACCAGCACCCTTGCTTTGATCAATCGGCGATGGTACTGCTCGTTTCGATGCACGAGATTGTCATTAACGTTCCAAGAATCGTCGTGACCGAAGGGAAGCCGGCCGTTCAGAAACTGCTTCGAATTTCGCCCAGTATAGGAGCATCGATTTTAGCCGGTCGCTTGAGGCCTTGGGCATCGATGCGGTCCCCTCCATGCGGTCCGGGCGCAATCAAATTCCGGTTGACGGCTATCCCTCAACCAACCACGATGCGCCCCGCATGATGTTCTTTTCCCGCCACGCAAACACCGCTGTTGGCGACGTAGTCCGTTGAACGCTTCGCCCCGATACCTAGGATGGCGCGATCACTGTCTCTGCCAGGGAGACAGCAGTCCTTCGCGGACCGTCAAGTGAGCGCTTCGGCCCAGCCAAAACGATGAAGCCATCAATGTCTTCCGCCGACGGAAGCGATCGGTTTAGAAGACCAAGAAAACTGATAATCAGGCCACACCGCTCGCCGCATCGCCCCCTTCTAGTCCTTCAGCGCCAAGTACTCCGTTGGCACCTCGTGGTGGAGCGCCGCAGCCCGCCCAAGTGCAAGCTGCCGGCGCGCCCGTAGCCGCTCCGATTCAACTTCCTCCTGCGGCCGTCGCGGCTCTGTTGTCAGGGAGTCGACCCGCGCCAGCCCAAGCAGACAAAATTTACGTATCCTTTTCGGCCGAGATTAATCCGAACACCACCGAGGCGCTGATTGCGCTTCTAGCCCAACAGGTGAATCAGAGGGTGAAAGAGGTGTTTCTAATGCTTTCGTCGCCAGGTGGCTCAGTTATGAACGGCCTCAATCTGTACAACGTATTGAGCGGCATGCCTACAAAGCTGATCACTCACAATGTCGGAAACGTCGACTCAATTGCGAACGCGGTCTTTCTCGCGGGCGAAGAGCGCTACGCGTGTCCCCATTCGACTTTCATGTTCCACGGGGTTGGATTTGACGGGCAGGGGCTGGGACGCTTGGAAGAGAAGATTCTAAGAGAACGGCTCAATTCGCTTCTGGCAGACCAGAAGCGCATCGGTTTCATCATCGAGCAGCACACGAACCTGAAGGGCGTCCAAATCAAGGGACTGTTCAAGGAGGCCAGGACCAAAGACGCGGACTATGCCAGAAGCGTTGGGATTGTTGACGAGGTTCGCGACATTCAGGTCCCCGCCGGCACTCCCATATTCAGCTTGGTATTCAAGCGCTAGGCCGTTCGGTTCCATCGCCTATCTTCCCTAAGTTAAGGCGCACACGTTTAGCGCCGAATTGTCTCATTTGCCTTTCTAACTTTTGGTGCAGGTATCATGGTTCTGCGTATTCGAGCAACCACACCGGGTGTTTCAATAATGGGACACTCGGAAATTAGCCACGGTATCTTGAGGGCTCGTTTACAGCCGCAGGCGCATCTAGGACGTCCATGCATGCTGCCACTTCATTTTCGAGCGTACCGATGTGACCCAGCGCGCAAGGGAAAGGCCAGTCGTGGTAGCCATATGATAGTGGGTATTTACGCTTGACGTTATACGCCCCCCGTAATATATGAAGTTGTGATCCAAAGCTTCAAAAATGCCGATACGAGGAATTTTTATGACGGCAAGAGGGTCAAGCGGCTCACGGGCGCCGGGAAACAGGCACAGAGTAAGCTTGATCTGCTGAATGCTGCCGTCTCGCTCAAGGACCTCAAATCGCCCCCTGGGAACCGTCTA
Organism: Ferrovibrionaceae bacterium; assembly: GCA_046705265.1. Taxonomy (GTDB): domain Bacteria; phylum Pseudomonadota; class Alphaproteobacteria; order Ferrovibrionales; family Ferrovibrionaceae; genus JAJYTL01. Next base: position 18,810 of record JBJKQL010000017.1, on the reverse strand, counting down.
GAGGCTTTGAAAGGGGATCGGGCCTGCCAGTACAGCATCCGCATCAATGACAAATGGCGGGTGTGCCTTAGGTGGACGAATAACGGGCCTCGGGACGTTGAGATCACGAACCAATAAGACTAGAGGGTTACGACAATGACGCCAAAGCATCGCATCACTGCGCATCCGGGCAAGATTCTGAAGGATGAATTTCTTGCCCCGTTGAACCTGTCAGTTAACGCTCTGGCGACCGAGTTGCGCGTGCCGACTACTCGCATCCATGAAATCGTGCATGGCAAACGCGCGGTATCGGCCGACACGGCTATGCGGCTTGGCCGATACTTCGGCACCTCGGCCGAATTTTGGCTCAATCTGCAAACCATGCACGAGTTGACGAAGGTCAATATGGAATCAGGTGCTAAAATTACCGAAGACGTGCGCCCACGGCAGTCGCACGGCAATTCAACTCACGCAATGACACCTTAAAGCCGTCGACCCATTGGGTCCGGTCCAATCGATCTACCGCTCCAATGGTTGCCCGCCCTTGCTCACCGCGCCACTCTTTGCGCCAGAATTGCCATTATGCACGGGCGCGCACAACGAATGCTATAATAGACGATGACGCTTATTGCATGTCTTCACCCTCAAGGATGCCGCACGTTGTTCGCGGACGTGTTAGTTTCGTCTGAAGAACCGGTACAACGAGATGTGACCCTCCCTTCGCGGAAATATATAGCGCCGGAACAGCTAAGACTTCTGCCATTAAGGCCAGCAGCCCTGCGCCGGAAAGTCATCGAAATCACTCCAAACCTCGTTGCTCTCTGGGCGGGTGATTACGTCGCTGCGCGGAAATTTTCTGAGCGGGCAAGTATCGCCATCGCGAACGTTACGAGGTAGACGCCGAAGAGGCAATTTTGGCAGTTGTGCATGCCGATTATCGTGAGCCCGTTAACATTTTTTCGCGATCATCGCGCCGGACGATGCCGCATGGTTTTATACCGCCGAGTCGGTGGGGCGCGCACAATCGGAATTTTCTGGCGAGTATGCGGTCGCCGGAACGGGCACCGAGATTTTCCGAAATTTCGTCGACCGACAAGAGCCGCAAGAGCTTCCAATTATTGCCGCCGATGTTCAGGCTCTCTCCATCGCAAGTGATTTGATGGCGCGGAAATATTTACGATGCGACAATTCGCGCCAGTTTCGGCGCGTCATTCGAGATTCTGTTTAGAGCTGAGACTGCGTTCGAGTGGTGCGAGCCCAATCCGGCCCATGCGCAGTGTCCGGAGTGCACTACGCCTGTCGGATCTCGGCGCCTCGAAATGCGGTGCGGAGCGCCACGTCGGGTAGCGCGCCCCTCAACCCGACCGCGACGACAGCTGAGCGTCCTTCGTTCGATCGCTGGCCAGCGTGGGCATGGAGAACGCCGTGCCTCCCGGCGAAGGCGATTTCGGACCAGCCCGGCCGTTCGGTGCGTACCAGGCCTTTGAGCCGCAGGACGCCCGGCGGCATGTCGCGGAGGAGCGCGCGGAGCGCGGCGCTCTGGAGCACGCGCGGGCTTGTCCAGGTCCAGGTTTCGAACATCCCGACGTGCCCGCTGCCGTCTGAGGGGCGAGTATTCGGTGCACCCGAATGCGAGACGGTGAAGCCGCATTCCGACGGCAATGCCGGTCCGAAGAGAAGGACTTCCGGAACCTCCGCCTGCACGGTCTCAAACTGCGGTGCCGCCGGAGCGTTCTCCCTGGCCCAGCTGCGAACACGCGCGAGCCGAGTTTGATCAATGCAGTCGCTCTTGTTGATGACCAGAAGATCCGCGGCTTGCAGTTGGCGGACCAGAGTATCCGCCAAAAGCGGATCGGCATGGTGCTCGATCACGGCTGCAGCGTCGATGAGAATGCTGACGCCGCCGAGCGTCAAGGCGGGGTCGGCTAGCGCGATCTCGGCGATTCGCCAGGGGTCCGAAACGCCGCTTGCCTCGATGAGGATGGCATCAAACGGGCGCCCGGATTCGATGATCCGAGTGAGCGCACTCGTAAGATCGTTGCCGATTGTGCAGCAAACGCATCCGTTGCTCAGCGCGATGGTATCGCCTGCATGGGAGGCGACGAGCCGAGCGTCGATGCTGATGCTGCCGAAGTCGTTGACCAACACCGCGATACGCCTGCCGCTGGCGTGTCGCAGCCAGTGGTTCAGGAGCGTCGTCTTTCCGGCGCCGAGAAAGCCACCAATGACGTAGAGCGGTAGTCGCGCCCCGTTCATTCTCGGGGCCGCGTGAGTACGCGGCCGCCAAGCACTGTCGCCGCGATCGGAACGTCCTTTAATGCCATGGGCGGCACGGCCAAAGGATTCTCTTGGAGCACGCAGAAATCGGCAAATTTTCCGCTCTCTATCGAGCCAACCCGGTCGTCGAGCCCGAGCGTAAAGGCGGCGCCGAGCGTGATCGCGTGGAGCGCCTGCGGCACGGTGAGGCTTTCAGCCGCGCCAAGAATCCGACCCGATGCCGTAACGCGGTTGACCGCGCACCACGCGGTAAAAAGCGGGCCAAGCGGCGTAATTGGTGCATCCGAGTGGATCGCGAGCGGCACGCCGTGGTTCAATGCCGTGGCGCAGCCATTGATTCTGGCCGCCCGATCCGGCCCCATCGTCGTATCGTGATGGATGTCGCCCCAATAATAGATGTGGTTGGCGAAAAGGTTGGCGCAGACGCCAAGTCGCGCCATACGACGGAATTGCGTCCCATCGGCCATCTGGCAGTGCTGCAACGTGTGACGGTGATCAAGGCGTGGATGCTTCTCGAGCGCTGCTTCAAGGCCGTCGAGTGCAAGCTCTATTGCCTCATCGCCGTTGGCGTGGATGTGAATCCGAAATCCCGCGGCGTGAAAATGGGCGACGGTCGCGATGAGCTCCGCGGGATGGCGGAGCCAGATGCCATTCGGCGCGCCGTTGAAATATCCGGGCCAGCGCAGCCTGTCCGAGAAGCCCTGAATCGATCCGTCGACGATAATCTTGATCAGCCCGTAATGCAGCTTGGCATGGCCTTGCGCCATCCGCTGGCGAACGCGCGCGGCGCCTGCCTCATTCGTCAAGGAGCCATCAATTGACAGAAAGGCAGGCACGAGCCGCACCGGGAAATCGTCTTTCGCGGTCACGCGGCGCATGGTTTCAGCGTCTTCGTCGGCAAGATCGTTGACGAGATCGGTCGCGGTGGTGACGCCCGCGAGCTCGGCGACACGGCCAAAAAGGCGGAGGCTGGTCTCGCCCGTGCCTGCAAGCTGAAACACGTTGCCGATCAGCCGCATCACGGGAAACATCGCCGCCGGTTCCTTCAACTCACCGCTCGGCTCGCCATCGGGGAAACGGGCGATTCCCTGGACCTCAGTGTCCCGGCTAATGCCGACTTTGGCCAGCGTTGCCGAGTTGACATTCATCAGATGCAGGCTCGCATGCATGATGACGATCGGCCGCGTGGTGGAGACCCGGTCGAGATGCTGTACGGTCATTCGCTCGGTTCCGAAGAAGATCGGGTCGAAGCCCCAAGCGATCAGCGGGTCGGTCGGACCTGGAAGCATCTTTTCGATTTCGGAAAGCCGCCGAATGAGTGAATCGAAGTCTTGGCAGCCAGGCCATCGCGTGCCGTCGGGCGCGACGCGGTCGTGATAGCCAACGAAGGAAACTGCCATAACCCACCAGCCATCATATGGAAGTGCCCTTCGACGAGGCCTAGCATCAGCACGAAATTCTCGAACCGGTTGTCGAGATCGAATTCCCCCACATGCGCATCCGGTTCTCGTCGCCGACCGAAAGCACGCGGCCATCGCGCACCGTGACGTGGGTAGCTGTGGGCTGCGTCGGATTCATGGTCAGGATCTTGCGGGCGCGGAAAACAACAGTCCTGGTCATGGCATCAAGGCTTCCCGTTGTGTTGACGGCCCGGTTCAGGCCCGCTTCGGCGCTGCAAAGCTAGCCATGTGCCGCAAGTGCATCTTCGAGCCGAAGCGGGGTCTCGCCAAGTGCTTTCGCCACCGCCGAATGGACGATCCGGCCTTCCGCTACGTTCAAGCCGGCGCGGAAATGAGAATCGTCTGCGAGCGCGGCCTTCCAGCCGCGATCCGCGATCCGGAGCGCGTAGGGAAGTGTGACCTGAGTGAGGGCGAGCGTCGATGTCCGAGGCACGGCGCCCGGCATATTGGCGACGCAGTAATGCACGACGCCGTCCACCATATAGGTTGGATCGTCATGCGTGGTGGGTCGGCTGGTTTCGAAACATCCCCCTTGATCGATGGAGACATCGACGAGAACGGCGCCTTTGCGCATGCGGCCCACCATGTCGCGGCTTACCAGTTTTGGCGCCGAATCCCCAGGCACCAGCACTGCGCCGATGACGAGATCCGCATCGAGCACAGCCTCCTCGACCGTTTCGGCGGTGGCGAACGCCGTCTTGAGCCGGGGTCCGTAAAGCGCGTCGAGTTCGGCGAGGCGCGAGATCGACTTGTCGAAGATGGTCACGTCGGCGCCAAGGCCGAGCGCCACGCGGGCGGCATGGGTTCCAACCACTCCGCCACCCAGCACGGCCACACGCCCCGGCGGCACGCCGGGTACGCCGGCGAGCAGCACGCCGAGGCCGCCCTGCGCCTTCTGCAGACATACGGCACCAACTTGAACCGCCATGCGGCCGGCGACCTCGCTCATGGGAGCCAAAAGGGGCAATCCGTTCCGTTCATCCGTCACCGTCTCATAGGCAATTGCGACGGCTCCCGATTTCATCAGTAGTCGCGCCTGTTCGGGGTCCGGCGCGAGATGCAGGTAGGCGAACAAGATCTGTCCCGGGCGGAGTTTGCGGCACTCGGATGGCTGCGGCTCCTTCACCTTGATGATCATCTCGGTCCGCTCGAAGATTTCATCAGGGCAAGGGACGATTTCTCCACCGGCATTGCGGTAGGCTTCGTCTGCCATGCCGGCGCCAACACCTGCGCCAGACTGAATCAGAACCCGATGGCTGCGCGCGACCAGCTCCCGCACCGAACCTGGCGTGAGACCCACCCGGTATTCATGGTTTTTGATTTCCTTAGGAACGCCTATCAGCATGAGGTGCTCCGCGTCTGCCGATTGAAAGACATCAGAAGATGTAACGGCCAACGACACCGGTTTCTATGTCGGAACGGCCCTGGTCCTCTCGGAAAGGGACCAAACTGGCCCCAGCGATTCCGGCCGCCCCTGCGCTCAAGATTACGCTGCCGCCCGAGTTATAACCTGCGTCCCGAATCATGCTGACGTTGCCGAGAAGAGGGTACCCGCGGTTGCGAAACGGGCGATTGAAGGCTTAACCTCAAGGGGTAGAACGATTCCCTCAATGCCGCGATAAGCTTCAAGCGGACCTTTTCAAACTGCTGATCGAAAGATTCATCATTATCAAAATGCTGATGTTATTGATGTCCTGTCGGAGGTCGAAAGCAGCCTATCCGGCGAATAGTGAGGGTCGAACCGATCGCAAAACTGGCGGCCGGAAGGAGCACCTCTCTCCGTCCTAGGCCAATCGATAACGGTCTGTGACGATCCTCCCCTCGAGGTGGCCGGCCACCCGCAGATCATGCTGAACCCGTCGAGGATATCGCATTTCCGCGGGCGGCCAGTCGTGGTATGAGCGACCGTACGGACCGCACGCATAGGGGCCAACGTTCAGCCGCGTTTCCCGTGCCTCGGCCGCATTGGCCTGCGGTCAAATACCGAATCAGCGATTTTCTTTTGTGCCTCGGGCATCTTGGCGTAAAGCGCCTCGAACGCCGGGATAAGCTTCTCGATGCCATCTAAATGCGCTTTTGCAATCGCGCGATATGAGAGAAGGTTATCGGGCGCGCTCATTGTCTTTTCGGTCTTTATCCGCTCAACGATAAGAGCTCTGATCGTTTTCGCATTATCGCGCATCACCTGGGCAACGACCCTCCACTGTGGTTCCTCGGCTGGTGTAATCTTGAGCCGCTCATGCAGCGCTTTGATGCGTGCATCGATGAATTCCGCTGGTGTGCGCCGTTCTCCAGCTGACTTGGTTGCCGCCGGGGCTTTCGCGCTCGACGAAGGTGGGGCCCCTTGAGCTAACTGGGGGTCGCCAGCAACGGCGGTCGCTGGATGAACCGACGACATTGCACCAACAATTATCGCCGCGGCCGTGATCGCTACAGCGCGACGAGTCAATGACATGAGCATGTTGGCCCTCTCCATGGTTTCCTATTGTTGGCTGTATCGTGCATTCGATTCAGTAGCGCTCATGACCGCGCCGACCGCCGCCGCGGGGATATCGATATCCTCGGTGTTCTGCCTCCCTATGCGTCAACGCACCAAAGAGCAATCCAAGACCGATACCGATCCCTACACCATCCGCGATCGGCGGTGGTTGATAGACCGGTGGTGCGACGTCGTAGGCGGGCGGAGGATAGGCGTAAACCGGGGGTTGCATCGGATAGCAATACCCGTCGCTCGCGTAATAATACCCCTGCTGGCAGCTCGGAGGGGTCTGCGCGGATGCCGAACTGGAGGCTGCGAAAGGACCCAGCGTCATGAGTAAGGCCACCAGCAGCGAGATGATCACTCTCGCAGTCCTTTTGTGGCTTCGCATCACCAACTCCACCCTCCCAATTCTGATAGGCCGGCACCGTCAGAAGCAAGTCGTATTAGTTTAATTGGCGGTTGAGCGACGGCGTTTTGCATCCAGGAGCGGATTACCTCATGAAGCATTCCAGCGATTTGAAGATGGGTTAGGCTACGCTTGTTATTCTGGTGGGCGCTTTGACCTGGATCAAGCCGGGCTGGCCGCGGTCGGCATGTGGATTTTGCGGCTGGGTACGGCTATCGACGTAATCGCGGTTATTGCGCCGATCGGAGCCTGACGTAAATCAATGCTCGCCGTAAGGAACGGGCGTGGCGTTTTTCATTTCGCTCGGGGAAGTCGAAGTCCGTCCCGTAGCACGTCGGGAACGGGGTTGGGCCGGGCTGAACCGATCGGTCTCCTTCCCGCGAACGGCTAGAATCAGTCCTATGTGCGCATCCAAATCCAACAAAATTAGTGACCGCTCGTGGGATGCTCTCGACGTTCCGTTTGATGAATTGTTGATTCAACCAACGGCCGCTCCCTTTCCGATGGCGGTCAATTCTCTCTCGCGCCGAGCGCAGAAGTCGATCACGAAAAAGGAATCTTTCCGCCCCTTTGCTCAAGTTGTTTGGCGGTAAGCTCCTTCTACGCGGCCTCCATCTCTTTCTTCACTCTCTCCGCTGCCTGCCGCTCATCGGCGCGCACGCGGGCGACATCATTCACCGCCTCCCGAAAGCCAGGAATGTGCTCGATGCACCAGAAGAGTTGCTTGGAGCTGAGGCGCTCGACCTGACCGAATATCCGTTTCGTATGCTTCATCGCGTCCTCCTATCACGACACCGCGGAGCCACGTCCGCGGCCCTGCGACCGGCCTGATTGTCAATGTGTGTTTGGCCCGCTGTTTCGGGCTTTGCAGTTTAGTACTGCGTTACGATCTCTCCGTCCCGCTGTCCAAGCACACCCAGTAAAACCAGTTGATCTACCCGACGGCTTGCTCGCAGAACACCAACCCGCACCGTTATTTGAGAAACGCTCTCGCACGATCTGTAGTAAATTTATCATTAAATATTTCTCCGTCAACAAATCCGTGTGTGACATTTTGTTTACTATACGTATTAACCAGTCATCTGTACATACTCGCACGAAAATCTGATCTGGTTAACTGTGCTGGCGGGAGGAGCGATGATGGCAGGAGGGGGTGAAACGGGCTTACGACCGGCTGATTTGCGTCAGAGCCGCGATTGCGCCCACTCACAGTCCGAACCGATGCCCGGGAATCGGTTCCAAGCCCTTTGAAACCTTTCGCCGTTTCCGGGGTTGGCATAATTTCGAAGAACATTCCGGCAGTGATCTGGCCGGAATGGCGGAATCGCCGAATGAGCCGGTGCGCGGGTTACTGCGAAAGGGGGGCTACGATCGCGAAGCGGCCGACGAGCGGCTTCCGCACCTATGAGAGCCCTAGGAGAGGATTGACGTGCCGACGCAGAGCCGTAGAAGTTTGCTCTGGAATGTGTTTTCGGAAGACGCGATGTCTGAGCGCTGACAGACGGGCGGTGATCCTTCCAATTCGGCTCGGGCTAATTGACCCTACGATCCCGAGATCCAGGGGACGTTGGATTCCGTTCACGGATCCTGGTTCTTCGGTCCTTTGATCTAACTCAAGGCATGGTGCGACAAGACGGGGGAGCGTGTTCGCAACGCTGCCGTTGAGGTGTACCCCGTGACCGCAGATGTGGAACGTTTCGTTGCCGAGTCATCATTTTCTCTGGATACCCGGGCCCCGGCCGAGGAATCGGATTGGATCGCGAGCGAGCCGCTGCCGGCCGCGGTTTTGCGCCACTGCTGCGATCCTGGCCAGCTTGCATTCGAGACCACCGATGAGCTGAGAGAAATCGATGGTCTGGTCGGTCAGGGTCGTGCTGTCGACGCGGTGCGGCTTGGAATCGCCATGCGGCGCCGCGGTTTCAACGTCTTCGCCCTCGGTCCAAGCGGAACCGGAAAGCACACGCTGATTCGCGAGCTGTTAAAGCAGCAAGCGGCGACGGAGCCAACACCGCCTGATTGGTGCTACGTCAATAACTTCGCCGATGCACGCCGGCCGCGATGCCTCAAACTGCCGACGGGGCGGGCGATCCCGCTTCGTGACGGCATGAGGCGCCTGGTCGACGATTTGCGAATCGCGCTGCCCGCGGCATTCGAGCGCGAGGAATATCGTGCGCGTCGCGAGGTCATCGAACAGCAATTCAAGCAGCGGCACGAGGAATCCTTCGGGGCCTTGCAGCGCAAGGCGGAGGAGAAGGGTATTGGGCTTCTTCGCACACCGATGGGTTTAGCGCTGGCACCCATCCGAAATGGCGAAGTCATCCCCCCCGAGGTCTTCAAAAACCTTCCCGCGGACGAACGGCAGCGGCTCACGAGCGACATCGAAACGCTGCAGAAGGAACTCGAAGCCGTGGTTCGCCGCATCCCCGACTGGGAGCGCGAGCACCGGGAAGCGGTGCGTCAGCTCAATCGCGATACGACGGCGACAGTCGTCGGCCATCTCCTGACCGAGATTCGCACCGCCTTTTCCGATCTCCCCGAGGTGGTCGCGCATCTGCAAGAGGTGGAGCGGGATATTCTCGAGCACGCGGACGATTTCATCACCGATGGCCGGGGCACGGAGGGTGCGATCGGTGGTACTCCGCCGGCCGCGGGGCCGGACGGCGACGCACCGTCGTTTCGCCGTTATCAAGTGAATGTGCTGGTCGACAATTCCGGACGAGAGGGTGCCCCGATCATCGATGAAGACAACCCAAACCACCAGAGCTTGGTTGGGCGGATCGAGCATTTTGCCCGCTTTGGGGCATTAATGACCGACTTCAATCTGGTGGTTGCCGGCGCACTGCATAAGGCAAACGGGGGCTATCTCGTGCTCGATGCACGTCGCCTTTTGTCCGCCAATTTCGGCTGGGAATCCTTGAAACGCGCCTTGCGCGCGGAGGAAATCCGGACGGTCTCTCTCGAGCAGCTCTTGAGTCTCGCCAGTACCGTTTCGCTGGACCCGGAACCTGTCCCGCTCGAGGTCAAGGTGGTTCTGATCGGGCCGCCGATGCTGTACTACCTGCTTTCCGAGCTCGATCCGGATTTTCCCGAGCTATTTAAGATCGCCGCCGAGTTCGACGATCGGATCGATCGCACGAGCGAGAATATCGGCCTTTATGCTCAGCTGATTGCATCGGCGGCACGGCGCGAAAAATTGCGCCCGCTCGACCGGGGCGCCGTGGCTCGCGTTATCGAGGAGGCGGCACGCCTGAGCGGCGACGCGGCGAAGCTTTCGGCGCAGATCCGCGGAGTCACCGATCTGCTGCAGGAATCGGATCACGTCGCGGCGAGCCATGGCAACGGGGCCATGACCGCCGCCGATGTTGAAGAAGCGGCGAAAGCCCGTCGCCGGCGCTCCGACAGGGTTTATCGCCGCCTGCAGGAGGAGATCGGCCGCAACACGCTCCGTATCGAGACGGAGGGGGAGCGGGTCGGGCAGGTCAACGGCCTTTCGGTCGTTACGCTTGGCCGAGTGAGCTTCGGCCATCCAAGCCGGATCAGCGCGCAGGTCCGTTTCGGCAAGGGGGAAGTGATTGATATCGAGCGTGAGGTAGCGCTGGGCGGGCCGATTCACTCGAAGGGCGTCCTGATTCTGGCGGGCTTTCTTGGCGGCCGGTTCGGCCAGATCGGTCCTCTGTCTTTGACTGCGAGCCTCGTCTTCGAGCAGACCTATGGCGGCGTCGAGGGTGACAGCGCCTCCGCCGCGGAGCTGTTTGCGCTGCTCTCCGCCCTGTCCGAAACACCGATCCGGCAGTGCTTCGCGGTAACAGGGTCGATCGACCAGTTCGGTCGGATTCAAGCGATCGGTGGCGTGAACGAGAAAATAGAGGGCTTCTTCGACGTTTGCCAAGCGCGGGGCCTAACAGGTGATCAGGGGGTTCTCATTCCCGCAGCCAATGTGCAGCATTTGATGTTGCGTCACGACATCGTGGAGGCCGCGGCATCCGGGCGATTCCGTGTGATCCCGATCGAGAGCGTCGATCAAGGCATGGAGTGCTTGACCGGAATACCGAGCGGCGAACCCAATTTAATCGGCGAATATCCCGAGGGAACGGTGAACCGGGGTGTCGCTCGACGTCTCGCGATTCTTGCCAAGCGCGGCCGGCCGCAGGAGCTGAAGCAGATCCATGGGAAGCACGGCAAACGCGGACACGACAGTGACTGAACTCATGGTCCGCCGTGTAATCGTCGCGTGCGACGCGGCATGCGACGTTCGCCTTGCGATCGAAGAGGCGGCCGCCGTCGCTGCGCGTTGGCACGCGGCTCTGCATGGGATCTTTTTCGAGGATGAAAATCTCTTTCGCCTCGCAGAGCTCCCGTTTGGGCGGCAGATCAGCCTGTCGGCACTTGGCGAGGCGGAAACGCTTTCCCCCGCCGCTCTCGAACGCCTTTCATCAGCGCTTGGGAGTGCCATGCGGCATAGACTGGCGGAGACTTCCACGCGGCTCGGTCTCGCCTGGTCATTCGGCAGAATCCGAAATCTTCCTGCCCTTTCGGCGCTCGCGGGCGTCGAGGGTGATCTGTTGATCGTCGAGGGTGCGGCACGGCCGTTTTCGGGGACATGGCGCCCCCCCTCGGCCTGGGACCAGCTTGTCGAGCAGCCTGAACGGCCGATCCTGCTTCGGCGCCGTCTGCGGACGGATACGGGTATTGTTCTGGTTCTCCTTGCAAAGGCCACGGATTGGGAGAAGACCCTTGGCGTGGCCTTCGTAATGGCCACGGCCGAGGAAAAGATCGCGATTATTGCCTTGGAGAACGCGCAACTCGACATTGATGCAGTGCGAGACCTGGCGACACGCCTTGCCGGTCCGCGAAGGCTTCAATTGGAGTCGGTCAGCTCCGAAAGCGCGGCTCTTTTGCGATCCATAAAACGGGTCAATCCCGCACTTATTGTCGCGGACTCTCGCGGTATCGACGGGTTGACGATAAAAAACCTTCTCGCCGAAACACGCGCGGACGTGTTGTTGATGCGATAGGCGACACCATGCGGCGAGGAGAGAGCGGGGTCAAAAGATTTTGCCCCGACGAGAAGGACGACTGGATCCTACGCTTGACTCGGGGCCGGTGGCCTTTTCTTCCCTGTCGCGTGTCATAGGAATGTCCCGTCATGTCGGTTCGCAACCTCGACAAGATATTCAGGCCTGGCTCGATCGCACTGATAGGCGCCTCGGCGCGCGAGGGAAGCGTTGGCGCCGTCACGCTTCGTAACATGCTGAGGGCCGGCTTTCCCGGCCCGCTCTATCTCGTCAACCCGAAATACACGACCCTGAATGGACTGCCGGTCTATCGCAATATCGACGCACTGCCGAGCCCTCCCGATCTCGCGGTCATCGTGACGCCGCCGAAGACGGTCCCTGGTTTGATCGCTGCGCTCGGGGCGCGGGGCACCAAGGGAGCGGTTGTGATCACCGCCGGATTTGGCGAGCTTGGCGAGCGCGGACGAGAGCTGCAACGCGAAGTCTTGGAAGCCGCGCAGCCCCACCTTCTCCGGCTTGTCGGGCCGAACTGCGTCGGGATCATGGTCCCCGCGAGCGGCATTGATGCGAGTTTCTCGCATCTCCCACCGACGACAGGTGACCTCGCCTTCGTCAGCCAGTCCGGTGCACTGATTACGGCAGTATTGGACTGGGCCGAACCGAGGGGGATCGGCTTCTCTCATGTCGTCTCGCTCGGCGATATGGCGGATGTGGATTTCGGCGACACGATTGATTATCTCGCTGCCGACCCCAGCACCCGGGCCATCCTGCTTTATATCGAGGGCATCACCCAGGCGCGGAAGTTCATGTCGGCGACCCGCGCGGCCGCGCGTGCCAAACCGGTTCTTGCGGTGAAGGCGGGACGCTTTGCCGAGGCCGCGCGTGCCGCCCGCTCTCACACGGGTGCCTTGGCCGGGGCGGATGTCGTCTATGAAGCGGCCTTCCGGCGCGCCGGAATGCTGCGGGTCGACACCTTGGCCGAGCTATTTGATGCCGTCGAAACGCTTGCATTGAGCAACCCGCAGCAGGGAGAACGTTTGGCCATCTTGACCAATGGCGGCGGCCCGGGGGTTCTTGCGACGGATTCTCTTGCAAGTCTGAGCGGAAAGCTCGCCGAATTATCCGAGGCCACCGTCGCCAAGCTTGACCGGCTCTTGCCGCCGACCTGGAGTCGGGGGAATCCGGTGGATATTATCGGCGATGCGCCGGGGCCGCGTTATGCCGGCGCACTCGCGGCACTGCTCGGTGATGCCAGTGTCGATGCGGTGCTGGTGTTGAACTCTCCGACGGCGCTTGCGGCGCCGACGGATGCGGCACAGGCTGTTATCGATACGCTTGCCGATGAGCGCGCTGCAGCCGCAAGTCGCAGCCGCAATGTGTTTACCGCCTGGCTCGGCGGGCGTTCCGTCGCGTCGGCGCGCGAGCTTTTTACCAAAGCGCGGATCGCGACCTATGAAACGCCGGACGATGCGGTGCGGGGCTTCATGCACGGCGTGCGTTATCACCGGAACCAGGAACTCCTTCTCGAGACACCATCTGCCCAACCGGATGACTTTGAACCTGATGCGGCGGCCGCGGGCAAGGTCATAGCCGGAGCGCTCGCCGCGGGGCGGCACTGGCTTGATGTAGGAGAGGTCGCGGATGTGCTCGCCACCTACGGCATACCGGCGATCGTGGGCCGGATAGCGGCCAACGCGGAGGCCGCTGCCGCCGCCGCCGAACGGATCGGCGGGCCGGTCGCGCTGAAGATTCGCTCGCCCGATCTCACCCATAAAAGTGATGTGGGCGGTGTGGTACTCAATCTCGAAGGACCCGACGCCGTGCGGGACGCAGCCGTCACGATGCTTGAGCGGATTCGAGCCACGCGTCCCGACGCACGGATCGAGGGCTTTCTGGTTCAGGGGATGGCAAAGCGCCACGGCGCCCTGGAATTGATCGTTGGGTTGGCGGACGACCCCGTATTCGGGCCGGTCGTTCTGTTCGGCCAGGGAGGGACGGCGGTCGAGGTCCTGCAAGATCATACGCTGGAGCTGCCGCCACTTAACACGGCGCTGGCCCGCACGGCCATGGCCCGCACCCGGGTGTGGCGACTCCTTCAAGGCTATCGCGGGCAACCGCCGGCAAAGATCGACGCCATCGCCGACGTGTTGATCCGCATCGGACAACTCGCCGCCGCCCATGCTGAGATTACCGAAGTGGACATCAACCCCCTGCTCGCGAATTCGGAGGGAGTGGTCGCCTTGGATGCCCGCATTGGCGTGGGAGAGGCCGCCGGCGGGAGAGCCCGGCGGCTCGCCATTTCACCCTATCCCAGCGAACTCGCGAGCTTCTGCCGGCTGCGGGACGGCTCGGCGATCCGCCTGCGCCCGGTGCGCCCAGAAGACGAACCTCGGCTCAGGGAAATCGTCGCCCATATGACGGCGGACGATGTCAGATTGCGCTTCTTGTCGCCCATGAAAGAGCTACCGCACGCGCTGGCGGCGCGCCTCTCGCAGATTGATTACGATCGCGAAATGGCTCTCATCGCCTTTTCCGGCGATGGCCAGACGGCCCTCGGGGTGGTGCGATTTTCCGCCGATCCCGACAATCGCCAAGCCGAATATGCCATCGCCATCCGCAGCGATTGGAAGGGGCGGGGATTGGGCTACTTGCTGCTCACCCGGCTGCTGGATATTGCAGGGCAACGAGGTATCGGCGAGATATTCGGTTATGTTGAGCGGGACAACAAGCCGATGATCGACCTGTGCCGCACACTCGGCTTTGAGATTGCCGCGGACGTCGAGGACAACCAGATTTTTCGCGTCACAAAGATACTGAACACGATCAGGGCCGCCAGCTAAGATTGAGAAGGACAGACGCAGAGTATTGGTGAGATGAATGTCGGCACCTCGACAACATCGTTGAGAGCAGGCCGCCTTCGCCGACGATCGGAAGGCGCGATGGGGAGGCATCGCCTTTTCATTTCCGCTCTTCCAATCCGTCCGATAATCGATGCTATCTCAGGCACCGGCCCTTGAGATCTTGCTTGTGGGGCTAGGTACGGTCTCGCTTCCGGAAGAGTCGCGTTCGCCCTTTCACGAACGCGGCGCAGGACGGAACGGCGCGCATGGTGGTGGCGACGGCATCGCTGGATGCAGGATGTCTTGTCTGCTCTCCGGTTTGATCGTGGTCGGCAATTGATTCTGGATGAGTGATGCTTCCGTAATGGGCCTTTGTTCGTCAAGTCCGTCCGAGTGATTATCGCGCCGCCCGGATCATGCTTCCGTCCGTGGTCAGCACTGAAGACTAGGGGCCTCGGCATCAGGCTAGGGGCGCGAGGTGTCAGTGGAACCAGGACGGAAAATCGTAGCACCTTGGCCAGTGGGGGCGCCCTTGTTCCCGTTCGGAATTGCGGCGTATTCTGCAAGAAGGTAAGTGGGCCAATTGGAGACCTAAAGGTCGAGTGAGCCATGAGCAGCGAGAATGCTTTCGGGCCAGTGAGTGCTGGCTAGACGCCTAAAGGCGGAAATCAGATGGTGAGGAAGAGCATGAGTGTTGATGAGGAATTGCGTAAGCAGGCGGTCCGGGACCTTCAATCGGCGACGTCTCTGAACGTGGCGTTTGTCGGTGTGGCCGACGGACTCTTCTCGGAGCTGGCAAAGTGTGGTCAAGCCGGTGTTGTGCAACTCGCGGACGCTACCGGCCTTGATCAGGGGTATCTCAGACGCTGGTGCGACGCCGCCTTCGCGTTCGGCTACATTGACGAGGGACCCCAAGGCTTCGTTTTGACCGCTCTCGGCAACGCTTACCGGCCGGAGGTGTCCGGGACGCTGATGCCGTTTGCCGTGCGGTCGGTGCTTTCCGCCCATATGGCGGAGCGCGCTGCCGAGCTGATGAAAACGGGAAGCCATGCGGTCAGCGACGCACTGGAAGAGTCGAGCACGATCTCACCTCTTTTCGGCCCGATGCTGGAAGCGAATTTCGCCTCGTTCTTCGAACACCACATTCTTCCGAAAGTTGGAGCCTATAAGAGGGCTGACGAGAGGGCTGGACTGATTGTCGATCTTGGCTGCGGCAATGGTTGGTACCTTCGAAAGCTTGCCCGCCGTTTCTCCCACATTCGCGGGGTGGGGCTCGATGGCATGGCGGAAAACATCCGGCAGGCGGAGACGCGGGCACAGGAGCAGGGCCTCGGGGATCGGCTGAGGTTCGAACTCGGCGATATTCATCAATTCAAGCTCGGGGAACCAGCGGCCGTGATTGCGATGAATCGTGCGCTGCATCATGTCTGGGCCAAGAAGGAAAGCGTGTTCGGCATCCTCGCCGCGAATCTCGAGAAAGGTGGATCGGTGGTGATCTGGGAACCGAACTGGCCTCGTGAGCGCGCCGATCTTCGCGATCCGTCTCGGCGCGGCATGGCCTTCCAAAATTTGACGGAGCATGTGCAGGGAAATCGTCTTCTACGGCCTGACGAAATCGAGGCTGCCTTCGAGGCTGCCGGCCTCGTGTGCGAGGTCCATCTCTTTGCTCACGGCAACGAGGCGGTGGCAATAGGGACCAAAGCTGCCTGACAACAAGGCTGCCGGGGCGTTGTCCGCTTCGCTATGGCGACGTGGGACGGCAGCTCTTTTCCGTAGAACATGAACTCGGAACAGCCCGAGTGTCGCCAGTCATGTCGTGCGCCGCGCGGCGCGCCATGAATCGAAGATAATCAGAACAATATTTCGCCGCCGGAACGATGGATTGAGGGCGTCGAGTGACGGAGTTGGGCGTCGAGCGGCAGTCGGGCTGCGGCCGGCAGGTGAGCGGACTTCCCGAAGTCGTCTGTCGCGCGTGCCTACCCGCAGCTTCGCCGTTCTCCGGAAAGTTTGGCCCTTCAAGCCGTATCGTGAACGCGTGTAGAGGATCGGCGTAATCTCAATCGGAAAGCGCCGGCCTTCCTACGTGCCTGATCTTTTCTCGGCAAGGATTAGAATCACCGATGCCGTATCCCGTACAGCTCTTGCGAGCTGTGCAAAGAATTAACCTTCTGAGCGTGAAGCTGCAGACGAATGGCAAAGGCCACGGCGGAGCGAAGGCGGCATTATTTCTTTACAGCTCGGCGTCGGAGGCCGGACCGAGCCGGTTAACCAACGCATCCGAGCAGGCTTGCGCTTCCCCAAGGTTAATGCGCTCTTCCAGCATCTGATTCGCGCCGGAGTTTCGCGTCGGAAAACCTTACACATATTTCCATCGCTTGGCGTAACCTTTTTATATTCCTTACACAATTAGTCGTGGCCTGGAGCTTGCAAGGAAAGAGGGCTGGTTCTTTGGAGTGCGAAGAAGGGACAGATCCCATGAGTGGATTTCCGGTGCGCGGTCTCGTGTTGGTATCGCTGGCCGCGATCGCAATGTCGGTATCGTCAGCCGCTTATGCCGACACCATCAATGTCACCGGCTTCTCCGTGAAATACGGCCTCGACGAATACGTCTCCTATTCCGGTAAGGTTCCCTCGACGGGCCAATCCTTCAAAACAGTGAACGCTCAGGTGGGCCAGATCGACTTGCAGGTCACGTCATCCGGCAAGACCTCCGAGGTCCTGACTTGGTGCACCGACATCTTCGACGATCTAGGCACCGGCACATTCAGCTCGGCGCAACTCACCACCACGCAAAATTCAAATGGTGTGCCGCTTACCTACGAACAGGTCGGTAAGATTGGCTCGTTAATCGATTTTGGAGACTCTCTCATCGCGAACGGCATAGCCCCGGCTAATTATAGTCTTTCTGAAGCATCGGCGGCTGTTCAGACAGCGATTTGGGAGATCGAGTATGGCTCCGCAATCACGGTCACGCCGGACAATTCGTACCTGACGTCGAAGATGAACACCTTGACGAATGAGTATGTCGCCGACGCTGGAACGACCTTTCCGTTTGATTCGCACGTGATTCAGTATCAAGGAGCGAACAACTCGAATCAAGGACAGGCGACGGTGCCGGAACCGGCGTCATTATTGCTCCTGCTAAGCGCGCTCATTGGCTTTGGAGCGGTTCGCCGACGTCGCACGACCTGAGCCGCGCGGGATTGCCAGAGCGACCCGTCCATCTGCGATGGCGATCATCGGATGAAGGGCGGCGAAGCCCGCTGAAGTCATTCATTGTCGATCGCCTATCAGCATACCACCTTCCTGCGCCACTGCTCAGAATTTGCCCCCAGGCCTGACCAACGGGGTGCAGTTGGGCGCGAATTTGCACGCTGAAAATCTGTCGTTCCGGAGCTTCGCGGTATCGACAAGGATGCTCTATCCCGAGTTGGCTCGACCGCAGCTTTCAGCATCCCTGGAAATCAGGTGAAGACGTAAAATAGACTTTACACGCGTCAAGTGTATGGCCGATGAAATGTCGCCGTTTCAATGACTTAATTCTGTGGCGCGACTTTTGCTTCGTCTTGGAAAAAGCATCGTCCCGCTTTCGCCGAATTTCTTGGTGGGCTGCTCGCGTCGTCGGGGATCTTTAAGGCCATCGTGGGCCTCAAATTCCGAACGCGGCTGCGCCTGAGGGTGGTCATTTGTCGGGACTCGAAGTCGGCGATTCTGCTGGGCGCCGAATGCTCGGTCGCGCAGACCATTGCGTTGACCTCGAGCTTGAGGCTCAGCCTGTCGCTGACAGTGTCGGAAACGGGGCCATCACGCAGGGACTGCTGTGCCGAACGAGGGTGAAGAGAGACAGCACACCATCAGTTTCGCTGAGGCGGCTGCCCGGCTTGGGGTTAGCGAGCAGAGCCTGAAGGTGATTCTGGAGCACGGTTTTCTCAAAGCGCGTCAAAACGCGGAGGGGCAATGGCGGATCTATTTGGATCCCCAGTTCTCCGCGGACATGTCGGCCGGTGGCGATGCGCCCCAACCGGGAGCCGCATCGCCAAGCTCCGAGGTAGAACCTACCATCGCGAGGAGCGAGGCGAGTCCTGGCCTTGGCTCAGGTCAAAGCGCGGGACAAGGCGGAGACGCCATTCGCAGTCGTCGGGCGGCCGGCGAATCAGCTGCCAAGCTGCCTCATGACGATGCCGTGCCGAGGTTCCGCCCCACTCTGTCGCCTCTTGCGAATACGCTTGCCGAGGAGCGCCAGTATCTCCGCAAGCAGATCGAGCAGCGCGATGCGACGATCGAGAGAAAAGACCGACTGATCGATGAATTGACTCGCCGTCTGACGAAGCTCGATATCCTCGATCCGCGT
>JBJKQL010000016.1:0-9157 GCA_046705265.1 Ferrovibrionaceae bacterium | reverse complement strand
GTGGCATCTCCTGGTAGACAGGGGGAAGGGCAATGCCGATGGCCCGGCAAACAGGATCGATGGTGGCCCCGGGCGCGGTTCTGAGCAGAGCGCGGCGTCCGTCTTGCTCGACCTCGATCCGGCTGAGGTCGGCGAGATCATCGATGAGGCAATTCCATTCGACGGTCCTGGTGCGCCGGGCGGCGAGCCTGACCATCAGTTCGGTGCGCAGCACGAGGGCCAGGAACGTGCAAAACACATGACCGCGAATTCCGCGATCGGTCTTGTGATAGATCGGCCGGGTGGTGAGAAGCGCCTTGGCGGTTTTGAAGGTCTCCTCCACCGCGAGCAAATTGCGATAGCGGAGGACGACCTGGAGGGCCGACATTCTGGTGTTGGTCCGGAGCACGAACAAACCATCGAACCTGGCGTCGGCCTCGACCCGGGCGGGATCGATCGTGAAGCCGTCGCCCATGGGGGTCTTGAGAAAGCGGCGATAGCCGGCATTGGCAACCAGGTTCTTGTCGCCGCCCGCCAGCTTGGCTTCCAGGCTGGCGAGGATCCGGGCCCGGCTTTCGGCATCCTTTCCGGCCTCTTCCTCGTTGCGGCAAATCACATAGCGGCGAGAGCCAAGCGTCATGTCCTTGACGGCGAGCTCGGTCTGCCCCTTCTGGCGCGGAATGACCAGCGGCACGGTGGCGCCGTCATCCTCGATCACCTCGCTGAAGACCTCGCGCGTGGAGCGCTCTCGGACACCGAGAATGTAGTCGACGCCTGCGGCCTCCAGACCGGCGATGGTCGCCGTGCTGATCATGCCGCGATCGGCAACGACGCAGGCCCGACCGATGTCAAAACGCTCCTTCAGCCGGCGCACCACCGGCAACAGCGTGGTCACATCCGCCGTATTGCCAGGCAGAAGAAAGGAGGCGATCGGCCGATCCGAGCCATCCAGCACGATGCCGAGCACGACTTGGTTGAGGTGGGGCCGGTAATCCTTGGAATGGCCCCGCCGCCCCAGCGTCTCTCCGCCCCGGCCCTCGAAGTAAAGGCTCGTGGTGTCGAAGAAAGCCACCGACACCTCGCCGAGCAGCGGTTGGCGATGCCGATAAAGCGCTTCCTCGATGGCGTCCGTCAGGGTGCGTCCCGGCTCGGTCTCCTCGCCGAGCCAGGCCATCGCCTTGTAGGCATGATCCAGGGTCAACCCCTCGGCGCCGGGAATCCAGAAATCCTCCCGCCAAGTGCTGGCATGCCGGTCGGAACCGGAGACCATCAGCCGGTGCAGCACCGTCATGTAAATCGCCCGCTCGACGTCGAAGCCGAACTGCCGGCCTTCGAGCATGGCGAGAAGCACCTCCCGGCAGCCGCTTTCCTGCCACAGCCGGCCGAACAGGAGATCCGGCCCGATGCTGGTTCGCGTCAGTTCCGGCAACTCGCCTCGGTAAAAACTCGACAGCACGATGGAGCGCCGGGAATGGCGCGCCGCGGAGGCGATCAACGAATCCAGAAGACCGGAGCCCTCGACCTCGTCCTTGCGGCCGAGTGACTTGACCACCCGCTGCACGTGACGGCCGCCCTCGCGTGCGTTCTCCACCAGGTAGAGGTACTCGTAACCACCGATTTTCTTGACACGGACAAACATCGCGCGGCACCTTCGTTACAGCGAAGACACCACACATTCGTCATTCGAGTCAACAAAACTCGAATCAAAATTCCATATATTTAGCACCACAAATCGGCGGTCCCGCTAAAAACCCTAGCGTTTCCGCCAGTTTTTCCCTCCGCAAACACCCAAACTGCGGAAGTTGGGTCTAGTAGACCGCTTCCTTGATCCGAATCCTATGGGGGGCACAATGGACAAGCAGTTTTTCCTCGTTAAATGCACGTTGTTGAGGCTGTTGGAAAATCACTCGTAATGATTCGTTTCAAGGAGCCGCTCTACTAGCCCGACTTGCGCAGTTGGGGGACGGTTTTTGTGGTTTTGGCGAATGTGGCGCGAATCGGATCAAGCGGTTAGCGGGCGCGCGGTGCTGATTTGAGCGTGTAGTGCCGACCTTGGGTATTTTCTTTCACTGCCCAATCTGCTTGTGATGGTGCATGTACCTGCGGCACACGATTCGCAAGAAGGACGGTAAGGTCCACCGCTATTGGCGTCTGGTGCGAAGCGTTCGTATCGGGCGGCGGGTGATTCAGCAAACGGTAGCCCATCTTGGGGAGCTCGATGAGCACGGTCGCATAGAGGCGCGAGCGCTGGCTCACCGGCTGATCGGCACCCCTGAACAAGCGCGACTGTTCGACGACGGCGGCGAACATTTGACGGTGGCGGTGCGTCTGAAGGGCATCCGCATCGAGCGCTCGCGCCGGTTCGGCGATGTATATCTGGCGCTGGCGTTGTGGCGCGGGACGGGTCTTGAGGAGCTGTGCGAGCGGCTGCTGCCGGCGGGCAAGGAGCGCATCAGCTGGGCAAAGATGGCGGCCGTTCTTGTGGCGGCGCGGTTCTGCGAGCCGTCGAGCGAGTTGCACATTGCCGAGGACTGGTATCGCCGGACGGTGCTTTGCGATCTACTGCAGCTCGGCGATGAGGAGGTCAACAAGGATCGCCTCTATCGCGGCCTCGATCACCTGCTTGAACACAAGGCCGCGCTTGAGACACATTTGTCCCGGCGGTGCGGCGAGCTGTTTTCCGTTCAGAACGACGTGCTGCTCTACGATGTGACGAGCACGTACTTCGAAGGCCAGGCGGCGGCGAACCCGCAGGCGCGGCGCGGCTATTCCCGGGATCATCGGCCCGACTGCAAGCAAGTGTGCATCGCCCTGGTGGTGACCTTCGACGGCTTTCCCTTGGGCTACGAGGTGTTTGCCGGCAACACCCATGTTCGCGGACCTTGCAGATGATCGTCGCCACCATGGAAGCCCGGCATGGCATGCTGGGGCGCGTCTGGATCAGCGATCGCGGCATGGCCAGTGCCGCCAATCTGGCCTGGCTGCGCCAGACCGGCCGGCGCTACATCATCGGCGCGCCGAAGGCGGAGCTGAGGAAGTTCGCTTCCGCGCTCGCCACCGCGGACGGCTGGCGCACGGTCCATGAAGGTGTCGAGGTCAAGCTCACGCGCTATCCCGAGACGGGGGAGACCGCGATCCTGTGCCGCTCCGCCGATCGCCGCAGTAAAGAACGGGCCATGCACGACAAGTTCAGCCGCCGGATCGAAGACGCGCTCACACGCCTGGCCGCGCGCATCGCCCGCTCAAAGAAACGCCTCGACGCGGCCCCGGTGAACCGGCAGATCGGCCGCATCCTGCAGCAAAACCAACGTGCCGCCGCCCGCTTCGCTGTAGAGCTGGAGCCGGACGGCTGCCCGGCAGGGTTTCGTCTGCACGTCGCTTTCAATGCTTCCTTCGATGACTGGGCCGCGCTCTCCGAAGGCGCCTATCTCCTGCGTTCGAACATCACCGATTGGGACAATCGCCAGCTCTGGAAGGCCTATATCCAACTTACCCAAGCCGAAGCCGCCTTCCGGATCCAGAAAGATCAGCTGAACGTGCGTCCGATCTGGCACCAGCGCGAGGACCGGGTTCAGGCTCACATCCTCGTCTGCTTCCTTGCCTTCGTGCTGTGGAAAAGCCTCGAGATGTGGCAGAGCCGCGCGGGCCTCGGAAACTCGCCACGGACGGTTCTCGAAGAGCTGGCCTGCATTCAGTCGCACGACGTCGTTTTGCCGACCGCAACACATGGCCAGATTCGCTTGCGCTGCGTCACTCAGCCCGACGTCGCTCAGGCCGCGCTCCTTGATCGCCTCGGCATCGTCCTGCCAAAGCGAATGCGTCTCCAGGAATGCCAACCACTAGCTCTCGAGATCAGCACCTGAAGCAGACTCCTCAAAAATGTAGTGCCGACTTTTCGGCTAAGGCTTTGATTCGTCTAAAGCCGATAGCCGATTCTGCGCAAGTTGGGTTAATACGGTTTACGTCACAATCATTACGCAACCATTTACGGACAGCGCGGCCGCAGCCCGAGGACGCGTTCCGCTGCGGCGGCGGCCGAAGACAAAATTCTTTGTTTAAACAGCGAATTGCCAACCGCTCCCGGGCGCCGGCCGTGACGTCTCCCGGCTGCGGTTCAAAGGCCGCCTTACGCCATCAAGCGCCGCTCAGGACGTGGCGTCTCCTCGCCCCAGCTGGGCGCGCAGCCGGTCCGGCGTCGCCGGCAGTTCCCAGATCGGCAAGCCCGTCGCGTGGCGGAGCGCACTCAGGATCGCGGCGGCGGAAGCCGCGACCGCCCAAGGACCAATGATCTTGGGACCAATGATCTTGGGACCAATGATTTTGGGAGCGAGCAACGCGGCGGCGGATGCCTTCGGCTGGTCGCGCCAGACGGGGGCGATCGGTACGAGTTCGACCACAGGCACCGCGCCAAGCGGCGGGATGGGAGACATCGCGCCACTTCTCGCCTGACCGCCGTCGATCGGCGCCGCGAGCGGTGCCATAAGTGCATAGCCAACCGCCTGCGCTACCGCTCCTTCGATTTGACCGGCCACCTGCGCGGGATGGATGGCACCGCCAAAATCCTGTGCCGCGACGACCCGCATGACCCGTGCCGCACCAAGCGATGGATCGACTTCGACCACGGCAAGGTGGACGGCAAAGGCAGGCGGAAGCTCGCCCACGGCCTTGCACGCCTCAGCCGCGGCAATGACGCCCGAGCCATCCGCCGGAAGAGAGGCGAGCGCGATCTCTGTCGCGGCGCCGGCCGCCGCGACCGCGCGCAGCATACCGCCCGTAAGCTCGAGCCTCGCCTCGGCGCCGCTCTTCGCAAGGTCAAGCAGTTGATGCCGCAGCGCCGCAGCCGCTTCGGCAACGGCGTAACATGCCGCGACGCCGCGCGCCTGCGGCGTAACCGGGATTTGACGCGCCTGCGGCGGCGCGAGGGAGAATCCGTGCGCCTGCGGCGCGACCGCAGCCTCACCCGTCAGGCTCGCGCCTAGCTCGACGATGACATGGCTCATGGCAAGGCCAAGGGCATCGGCGGCGATTTGCACGAGCATGGTGGCAAGGCCCTGCCCGGTCTCCTCGCCATTCGTCGTTAAGCGAAGGCGGCCATCGCGATCGAGAGCAATCCGCACCCAAGCCTCGGGCGGTTCGACGCCGCAATCGAGAGCACCGCCGGCGACGCCAAGGCCGAGGCCCTGGATCGCCCCGTGGCGCGGGCGGCCTGCGGCATTGAAGGCCGCAACGTGATCCACCGCCCGCTGCCAATGGGGCGCAAGGGCGTCGAAGCAGGCAGCGAGACCCGCCGCTGCGTTGCGGCACCGGATTTGGAGCCGGTCGAGACCGAGGCGCCCGGCCAGATCGTCCATTAGGGCCTCGCGCCAAAGGGTGGCCTCAACGGCGCCGAGACCGCGGCTCGCGCGGAGCATCGGCGCCGTCTCGGCAAACGCGCGGGCCTTGGCGGAAGCGGAAGCAAAAGCATAAGGGCCAGCCGCGCCCTGCGAGGCAAGACCGGCAACGAAGCTCGACGCCAGATCCGACGCGGCGGCGGCAAGATGGCTGTCGCTTTCGGCCGCGAGCAGCCGGCCTTCGCGATCGGCGGCGAGGCGCGCCTTGACGCGAAGCGAGGCCGGAGTTTCCGCCGCGGGCGCGAGCGGCTTCGCCATCAGCGCCACCGGCCGGCCAAGTTTCCATGCCGCGAGGCCAAGCAGGAGCACCGAAGCCGACCGGTCCCGCACGCCGAAACAGCCGCCGGCGGTCGCCGCCACGACCCGCACCTTTTCCGGCGCCAGGCCAAGCGCTTCGGCCAAAAGCCAGGCCTCGCCGTGACCGTCACCGGGGGGCAGGTGAAGATCGAGCCCGCCGTCCCGCTTCTCCGCCCAGCCGGCTTCGACCGCGATCGGTGCCGGGGCCAGGGGATCAAACGCGAAAGGCGCCTCTGCGACACAGGCCGCCGCGGCGAAATCCTGCTCCGGCTCGCCGCGGCGAACAACCGCCGTCGCAAACGGCGTCGCGCCCGCGCCGGGCGCTTGCGCCAGCGGTTCGTAATGGATCGCAAGCGCGGCATCGGAAATCATGGTAAGCGCGTCACGGCGGCCGATCAGCGCGGCGACCGGCTCGCCGCGATAGGCAACCCGGCCATCGGCGAGCGGCGGTGCGCCGGTTTTCAATGCTGGTGGCAGGTCGTTCGCCGTCAGCACCGTGGCGAGTTCCGGATGCGCGGCGAGAAGCGGCTCGAAACCGCCGACGGAAATCCGCGCAGGCGCGCGATGCGCCGGAACCAGGCGGAGCCAGAGCGCATCCTCGGGAATAGCGTCGGCGGCGAAGCGAAGGCTCCCCGTCACCTTGGCGCGGCCATCGATCGCCGGCACGTCATGGCCAACTGCTTCGCCCGCGGCCGGCGCGAGCGGCATCTCGACCTCGCCCACCGCCTCGGCCACCGCGGCGACGATGCGGCGATAGCCGGTGCAGCGGCAGAGGATGCCGGAAAGCGCGGCGCGGATTTCATTGTCGCTCGGCCGCGCCCGGGTGCCGAGAAGCTCGGTGGCGACGATCAGCATGGCGGGCGCGCAAAAGCCGCATTGCGGCACGCCCCATTTCAAGAAAGCACGCTGGATGCGGTTCAGCGTCGCCGGCGTGTGCAGCCCCTCGGCGGTGACCACGACATGGCCCGCCGCGTGGCCCAAGGGATAGAGGCATGAGCGCACCGCCTCGCCATCGACCAGGACCGAGCAGAGCCTGCAAGAGCCATCGTCGCAGGCGAGCTTGATACTGACGAGGCCGTGCTCCTCGCGCAACACGGGCCCGAGCGGCCGGCCGCCCGGCCCCGGAATGGCGACGTGCTGGGCGTTCAGGCGAAAGCGGAAGGTGTCTTCGGCAGATTCAGGCGCGGCCACGGATTTGCCTTGAAAAGGACGACGGCGAGAACAGCGAAAGCCCGGCCACTTCACTGGGCGCGGCGGAGTAAGTCAAGCGAGGCAAGCGAATCGGGCGGCGACCACGGGCGGCGCGGCGCTATGATAATCTTCCCGGAGACAGGAGACACCGAACAGATGATCGAGAATTTCCGCGACCACGCGGCGAACGAACGCACGTATCTCGCCTGGATACGCACAGGCATCGCGTTGATGGCCTTCGGTTTCGTGATCGAGAAGTTCGATCTTTTTCTGCGCTACTTGGCCGCCGACATGCCGGCGCACGTCCCGGCGCCGGGACTGCACGCCACCGACGCCGGCCTGATTTTGATCGCCACCGGCCTTATGGTGATCGGCCTCGCCACTTGGGGTTTCCTGCGCGACAGACGCCTGATCGATAGCCCCGACAAAGTGCTTTATCGCGGCGCAGGGCTGAATTTGGTATTGGCCGGCGTGGTTTTCTTGATGGGTCTTTTCTTGGTCGTGTACGTGACGCGGGAATTGTTTTGACCGCTTTGAATGGTTCGAGAAGGCGCAGGCAATCCCGCGTTCATGATGATCTTGAGTGTGATCGAGAAGCGGTGCCTTGGGACCGGGGCGTCTGTTCCGTTTCGATGACGCAAACGTCGGCGCATGGGCGCCGGAAGCCTAACCTGGATATCTCAAACGCGAGCAGTTTAGCGTGTAGTTTTGGGCTTGTTGCGGTCGATTTTGCGGGGTTTCGGAGTCGGACAAGAAGGAATTGGAGGGCTCCGGTGAGGGGTTCGCGAAACGCGAGTCCGCAGTCTCGTGCCCTCCCGCTATGAGAGTCCCGATGCGCGCGCCTCGAGGCTCGGCGAGGCGGTCTCTGGTTTTCGCGACGCGGTGAAGTTCAGGCGGAGCTGAAGGCCCGCCGGAGATAGAGATAAGCGAGCTCGAATTCGACCTTGTTCGGACATCCCGAGGCTATGGCGAAGTGGATGCGGCGAACGCTGGTCCGCACTTGGGCGGCGAGCTTCAAGAGCTTGAGGCGGATGGTGGCGACAGCGGCATCGGCGAACTGGGTACGACGCAGGCCGACGCGGCGCAAGGTGTCGACGAGCACATAGGCCATGGCGGAGAACCACAGGCGCATCTGGTTGGCCGCCATGGTCGCGGAAGAGGCGCGATCGGCGAAGAGTTCGAACTGTTCGCCAATGCGGTTCTCGGCCTCGCCCCGGGCGCAATAGAGATCTTCATAGAGGGCGCGGGCATCGGCGAGGTGGCGGCGTTTGAGCGAAGTGACGATGAAGCGGGGGTTGGCTCCTTGCAAGGTGTGCTCGGCCTTGCCGATGACCCGGCGAGTGCGGCTCCAGCTCTTGAGCGTGCGATAGCGGAAGTCGCGGAACACGCGGGCCGGCTTGCCCGAGGCGAGGCACAACCGTTTGGCGGCGGCGAGCGACTTGGCCAAAGCCGCCTCCAGCCGGTCATTGCGCGCCAGGCCAAAGACGTAATGGACGCGGTTCTTCTCGCACCAGGACATCAGCGGATCGTTGGAAAAGCCAGAGTCGGCCCGCAGGATGATGCGCACCTTCGGCCAGCGCCGGCGGATTTGCGCCACGATTCGGGCGATTTCCTCAATTGCCCCATCGCTGCCGGCGACATTCGCCCGCCGTTGCCGCGCCAGCAACAGATGCCGGCCGCAGAACACGTAGAGCGGAAGGTAACAATAGTGACCATAATGTCCGTGAAAGAACCGCCCTTCCTGCTCGCCAAAGAGCGGAATGTCGGTGTTGTCCAAATCGAGCACGATCTCGCGCGGCGGTCGCTCATACGCCTCGAGAAAGAGATCGACCAGCAGCGCGTCGACCGCCGACCCCTCGCAATCGATTTTGTGATACTTCGCCCCGTTCCGCTTCGGCCTGTGCTCAACCCGATTGAGCGTGCTCTTGCCGGCCAATGCCGCGCAATCCGATCGCAGCACAGGCCGCAACTTCCCGGCCAGCACCATAAACGCCGGATCCTTGCGCAGCTCGTCGTGATCATTGAGGTCCTCGTACCCCAATACCAGCCCGAAGATCCGTTGCCCAACCAACGTCTCAACCCGATGTTCGGTGTAGCGAGGATCACGCCGGTCGGTAAAGCATTGCGCAAACCGGCGCACCAGCCCAAGGCCCCGGTCCACCTGCCCCAGAAGGAGGGCGCCGGCATTCGAGGTGATGGCGCCGCCATCAAACCCGGCGACAACGGCGCGGCGTTCTACCGCTTCAAACTCAAACAATCGCGGAGTACACTCTGTCTGCATCGGGCGCTCCGTGAACCTC
>JBJKQL010000015.1:0-3700 GCA_046705265.1 Ferrovibrionaceae bacterium | reverse complement strand
AGGGTCTTCCGGAAATAGTGTGGGCGATTTGGGGTCATTTTAGAGGGGTGGGAGCATGCAGGTGAGGATCTTGAGCCGGAAATAATCCTCGTCGCGCAGTCCGTATGCCCGGCGTTGGAAGACACGGATCTTGTTGTTCAGCCCTTCGACGAATCCGAGCGAGACCTTATTCTCGGGTTTGCAATAGGCGGCGATTCCATCCCAATGGCGCTCGATCATCTCGGCGAATTTTTCGTAGGGCTCAAGGCGCTGCCATTTGAGGGCGGCTCGCCAGTTGTCGAAGAAGCGCCGTGCCCACCCCTCGCGCTCATAGGTCCAGAGTTGGCCGAAGGATTCCTTGAGCAGATAGGCGGTGTTCAAGCGCTTGTTGGCGGCAAGCAGCGTCTTCAAGGCCTGACGGCCTTCCAGGGTGAGGTTTTCCTTGCGCGAGAGCAGGGTGTACTTCTGCCCCTTGATGAAGCGGCGCTGTTTGCCCGAAAGCCGCGCGTATTCTCTCTTGCGCACCCTATCGAGCGCCTCGCCCAGGTGGCGCATGATGTGGAACTTGTCAAACAGGATCGCCGCCTGCGGCGCCGCGGCGGTGGTCGCGTTGCGAAACGGCTTCCACATATCCATCACGGCCAGCCGAATCTGGGCAGTCTTATTGCCGCCCAGCCACTCGTAGAACTTCGCCATGCTCGCCTCGGAACGATCCTCACCGCCGAACCATATCGGACGGCCGCGGATCAGATCGCTCACCACAATCCGATAGGTGTGACCCTTCCTGATCGAAATCTCGTCGATGCCGATTGCCTTGGGATCAGGAGCCCCTGCCTTGGCGAGTTGAGCGCGCATGTACTGCTTGTCGAGCTCCTTGACGCTGTCCCAACCCAGGTGCAATTCCTCGGCGACGTCCTTGATCGTCGCACTGCGACAGCGCCGGCCTACGTAGTAGGCAAACCGCTTGGTATGCCGTGCGCTATCGGCGAGAAACGAAAGCCGCTCGCGCTTCACTGCCCGGCAACTTCGGCACCACACCCGCCGAGCCTCGAACTCGAGGTAGATTCGGTACCCGCCACAGCAAAGATCCCGTACGCGCCGGCGGCTGCGGTCGTACCACCCCCTGTGCACTCGCCCGCAGGTACCGCAGGCCGTTTTTTTGAGCGCCGCACGAGGGTAACGACTCGTGCCTTCGGATCACCGAAGACACCGTCAAGCCGTTCGAGCGGACGAAACCCCGTAAACCGGTATGCGTCCAACAGACGCTGTCGCTTCGATGAAATGGCCATGGGAAAACCATGCCAAATTCCACGCCCCCGCAAAATCCTCAAAACCCAACAACGGCGCGGCTTCCGCGCTGCTCTAATCCCTAAATTTACCCACACTATTTCCGGAAGACCCTAAATTGTGAAGAGGTTCGGAATCTTGACCCCGTTGAAAGTTACTTCAATTCGTTAGATTCGCAGAGAAGCTGCAAATTTTGCTCGAGTGCGACCATTTTGCTGCGTGTGAAGGTAGTGAAATTCATGTTCCGGTATCCCCGGGGCTTGTCTTGAGATATCCCCAATATGAATAGTGATGCACTGCGATGAAGTCTATCGACGGCTTGCGGCTAAGAGGCCTCTTCGTCACGGCACCACCGAAGCCTGCCGAACGTCGGATCGCCCTCTCTGTTGTGCTGGCTCTTCTTTTGGTATTCGTCTCGATCCTGCCGTTTGCCCGCCTGCCGTTGGGGCGAGCATACGGACTCATCTCGGCGTATGAATCCGCGCTTTCAGTAACTGATCTAATTACCGGCGTTCTGCTCTTCAGCCTGTTTGCGTTCCTAAAGCGGCGCGGGCTGCTCGCGCTCGCAAGCGGATATATCTTCACGTCGCTTATGGTGGTCGTGCACATGCTCAGCTTTCCGGGACTCTTCGCATCAGGCGGCTTGCTCACTGGAAACGGGCAGACGACGGCGTGGCTCGAGATATTCTGGAACGCGGGTTTCCCTTTCGCGGTGATCTCCTACACCCTACTTGAACGGGATAGCACAGTGGCTAGCTCCCTGGACACGCAACCGTCCTTGGCGCCGGTCGCGTCGGCCACCGTTGTCGTTATCGGCGTTGTCGCGGGACTGACCCTGATTGCTACCTCCAAGTATGTCCATCTACCCGTTCTAATACTGGGTCATAGCTACTCTCCCATCACCACCGGGGTAGCGTCGGTAGTCTGGATGTTGCCGCTAGCGGCACTTGCCGCGGTCTGGGTCAGACGCTCGCACTCGGTCCTCGACCTTTGGCTTGTCGTTGTTCTTTGCGCGTGGCTGATGGATATCGCGTTGGGGATGATAATAAGCGGCGGCCGCTTCGACCTCGGCTTTTACGTCAGCAGGCTCTTCGGCGTCGTCGCGGGAAGTTTCGTTCTGATCGTACTTATGACCGATACGGTTATGCTCTACGCTCGCGCTGCCAAGACATACGAGGCCGAACTTACGGCGCGGCAGAAGCGCCTGGAGGAGATTGAATTGGAACTCCTGCGTGTCACGCGGCTCAGCGAGTTCGGACATATGGCGTCGGGGCTGGGCCATGAAGTGGGCCAACCGCTGACCGCAGCTGGCAGCTATCTCTCCGCGGCCGTCAGAATGATGGACACTGGGCATACCCCCAAGGTGCGGCCAATCCTGGAGAAAGCGGCACAGCAGGTGTCTCGCGCCGGAGCAGTGTTTAGCCATATCCGCAAGATCCTCAAGAAGGGTGAAACGGACCAGCGGGCGGAAGTTTTGTCCGAGATTATCGATGAGGCAGTCGCTTTGGCGCTCACCGGCGAGAAAGGCCGAGGAGTCAAATTTCGAAAGCATTTGGATCCCAGGGTATCACTGGCGCTGATTGATCGCGTCCAGGTAGAACAGGTGATCATCAACCTGATCCGCAACGCCCTTCAAGCGATGGCCGGAAGTGCCAGACGCGAGATTGAGATCACGACGAAGCTCGCGGCTGATAAAGCGATCGAAATTGCTGTATCCGACACTGGCCTCGGTCTTGACCCCGAGATTCGCGATCGGCTCTTTGAGCCCTTCGTCACATCGAAGTCCGACGGGATCGGCTTAGGTCTTTCGATAAGCCGCTCCATCGTCGAGGCTCATGGCGGTCGGATCTCTGTAGAGGACAACCCTGGCGGCGGTACAACCTTTCGCTTCACCCTGCCGAGCCTGGAGCCGGGTTATTCGGCTACGGTATAGCAGTCTATCCCCTTCGCCTCTCAGACACACCGACCACGGCTCGGTTCCGGAAAGGCGCACGATTCAGCCGCGAATTCTGAATTCGCAGGTGCGGAGGTGACGTTGGAATGTCGCCTGCTTGCAAACGGCGGCCAACGCGTCTCCTCGCCGAGGAGTCGACGGCACGATCAGATAGAGTCGAGACGTGGCACGGTGGCCGTAGGCTGGACCTATCTGTTTCCGCCTCTTTCGTCTGGCGGTGCCTCACGAGTTCAACCATGGTTCGGTCTCCACATCCCGCTCATCGAACCGGATAGGCAGATTTTCTGCATCTGGCTCTCGGACAAGACATCACGCCTTCGCCCAGGGGGTCGCTGCGCCCCCGCGCGGCTAGACGTACGAGCCCGAAGTACCCGTAGAGATGCGGGAGTGGATAGGTCCCGCCCCTTTTCCGCCTGACCTTGTACTTGAAGCGCAACCACCGGCGCAACCGCACGGCGGTGTAGTTGTCGAGCGCGCGAT
>JBJKQL010000014.1:0-54297 GCA_046705265.1 Ferrovibrionaceae bacterium | reverse complement strand
AACCGCCTCTATCGTCTCCTGCCGAAGCGCCGACGCAACCTCCTTCAGATCCTCCAACCCCATCTGCCGAAGGTCCCCAGGCCCCCGAACCCGAGCCAATAATCCTTCCCCTGCCCTCGTCGCCGCGTGGTCGGTCATGTTGCTTTCCTTAAGCTGGGTTCTCTCAAGAGCTGCGGTAGACGACGAAAGCGGCGAGTTCGCCAAGCATCCGCGCCTTGGCGCCGAACGGGGCAAGGTGGCGCTCGGCCTGGCCGACCAACGCGTTCGCCTTGCGCCGCGCCTCCTCGACGCCGAGCAGGCTGACGAAGGTCGCCTTACCCTGGGCAGCATCCTTGCCCACCGCCTTGCCGACGGTCGCGGTTTCGCCTTCGACGTCCAGGAGATCGTCGGCAATCTGGAAGGCGAGCCCGAGATCCTGGCCATAGGCCTTGAGGGCGCGACGCGCCGCCTCATCGGCTCGGCCCAGAACGGCGCCCATTTGGCAGGCGGCAGCGATCAACGCGCCGGTCTTCCATTGCTGGAGCCGCGTCACTTCCGATAGGGCGAAGGGCTCAACTCCGTTTTCGGCGGCGAGATCGAGGGCTTGGCCGCCGACCATACCGTGTGCTCCGGCGGCGCGCGCCAGTTCGGCAACGAGTGCGACGCGAATGGCGGGATCGGCATCGGTCTCCGGCGCCGCCAGAACATCGAAGGCAAGAGTAAGGAGGCCATCGCCGGCGAGCACGGCAGTTGCCTCGTCGAAGGCTTTATGCGCTGTCGGCCGGCCTCGGCGCAGGTCGTCATCGTCCATGCAGGGAAGATCGTCATGGATCAGCGAATAGCAGTGAATCAGCTCAATCGCCGCGGCAGCGCGCCGAGTGCCGATTTCCTCTGCCGCGAAGAGCGCGCCTGAAGCGAGGACAAGAAACGGCCTGAGACGTTTGCCGCCGCCGAGCGAAGCATAACGCATGGCCTCATACAACTTGGCTTCAGGCCCGGCCGGCAGCGGCAATAACTGATCGAGCGTGCCTTCCGTAAGCTCGGCCGCCGCCCGCATGGCGGCCGAAAGAGAGGAGGCATCGAGAAGCGTTTCGACCGTCGCGCGAGGCGCGGAGGCGGCGCGGTTATCAGAAGGGGAAGTCTGCCAATCCATCGCTCAACCTTAGGAATTATCAATCGCGCGAGAAACGGCGCATATCTTCCCTTGTCGATTTTGCCGCAGATTAGGCGTTCCTCGACGCAGCGGCAAGGTGCGGGAGCGGGAAGGGAGGTAAAACGCGAACTTGGCTGCCGCCTTCACGGTGTGGTTGTACGCTGGTCATGCGTTATGACCGACAAGGCGCGACGCGACTTCGCGGGCGGCACGGTCAACCTCGTCCACGGTCTCGAGCGAATCGAGCGGCCGATTCGGCACCCGGGCGAGAGTTTCGGCGACGACTTCGGGAATGGCGAGGAAGCCAGTCGCTCCTGCGAGGAAGCCTGCGACTGCCACCTCGTTTGCGGCGTTTAGGATCGTGGGCGCAGCGCCGCCTGCGATCAGCGCCTGGCGCGCGAGTTTCAGAGCCGGGAAGCGCTCGACATCGGGCGGTTCGAACGTAAGGGCGCCGATCTTGGCCAGGTCCAACCGCGTGACGGGCGCTGCCATGCGTGAGGGCCAGGCCAGCGCATGCGCGATCGGTACGCGCATGTCAGGCGAGCCGAGTTGTGCCAGCACCGAGCCATCGAGGTAGGCGACCATGCTGTGCACCACCGATTGCGGATGAATGAGCACCTCGATCCGATGCTCGGGCTGTTTGAAAAGATGATGGGCCTCGATGATCTCGAGGCCCTTGTTCATCATCGTGGCGGAGTCCACGGAAATTTTGGCGCCCATGTTCCACACCGGATGGGCGACGGCCTGTGCCGGGGTCACGTGTTTCATGGCCGCGCGGTCCAAGTTGCGGAACGGCCCTCCGGACGCGGTGAGAATGATTCGTTCCACCGTCTCCGGCCGATCGACGCTGATTACCTGGAAGATCGCGTTATGCTCGGAATCGACCGGCAACAGGGTAGCGCCGTGGCGCGCGATTTCCGTGGTGACAAGATCGCCGGCGCAGACCAGGGTTTCCTTGTTGGCAAGTGCAACCGTTGCACCACGACGAAGCGCCGCCAAGGTCGATCGCAAGCCAGCGGCTCCAACGATCGCTGCCATCACCCATTCCGCTGGCCGGGCTGCGGCCTCGACCACCGCTTCCGCACCGGCAGCCGCTTCGACGCCACTGCCGGCGAGACCGGCCTGAAGCTCGGCATAGCGTTCGGCCTCAGCGATGACCGCGATCCGTGGGCGAAAACGCAGAGCCTGTTCGATCAACCCGGCGACGTTGCGCCCCGCGGTCAAGGCTTCGAGTCGATAGTCGGCCGGATTGCGGCCGATAAGATCAAGAGTGTTGAGCCCGACCGAACCGGTCGAGCCCAAGATCGTGATGCGCCTTGGCGCAACCTTGGCCCGCGGCCGATACTGGGCGGAACGGACGTGCGGTTGCGGGAGGGCGTCCATGATTCTGCCGATTGTATCCAGATTGGCTTGCTTGCCTAGAGGAACCTGAGCTGCACGTCCTGGTTGTCTGATCAGAACTCAGGGTGGGTTGATCCGTCTCGATCCCGATCGGTTTACATTGAGCTGGCGGGCAATCTCAAGCCCGTTCTCTAGGTTCCCGCCTGAAGTTCGGCTATCTTCGCCTTGATTGCCTTCATCAGGCCGTTGAAACCCTCGCGCTCGAGAATGGAGCTATATTCCGAACGTTTGACAGCGAGTTCGCTGTAATTGGCGTCGAGAAATACATCGATGATACGCCAGCCGTCCGGAAATCGCCGTAACAGGTAATCGATCGGCACCGCCTTGCCCGAGTGTTCGACGAGCTTGTTCTTGACCAGAATAGCCCCTCTGAGCCATGGCTTCGCGTCGCCAGCGATGAATTGCTCGCCGGAATAGCCGTCAAAACGCGCGGCAAAGGTCGCGATGCTCATCTTGGTAAAGGCCGTGATCAGCTTGTCGCGCTCGGCTGGCGTCAGCTGTTCCCAATAGCCACCAGCGACCACTTCGGCCATCAGCGGGTAGTTGAAGCTGTCTTCAAGCACCGGCGCGAGAAGGTTGTAGCGTCCGCTGAAGCCGAGGCGCTGGGCATGCTTCATCGACGTCAGTAAGGTCTGGTTGAGGGTTCTGACCACCTGCACGGGCGATTTACTCGCCTGCGCCGGGCCGATCCCGGCAAAGAGCAGTACGAACCCAGCTACA
The DNA here is from genome assembly GCA_046705265.1 of Ferrovibrionaceae bacterium. Taxonomy (GTDB): domain Bacteria; phylum Pseudomonadota; class Alphaproteobacteria; order Ferrovibrionales; family Ferrovibrionaceae; genus JAJYTL01. The sequence goes on along the minus strand of JBJKQL010000014.1, from coordinate 51,044 downwards.
AGGATTTTCAAGGTATTAAGCGTGAATGCTCGGCTCAACATGCCGTTGGTCGCCCTCGTTTCGTGAACAATAAAAAAATTCCCGCTCCGAATCGCAGGTCTTCACACAGAATAGGAACGGAAATTAGTAAGCCCGCAAGCGGCTGTCCAGCTAATGTAAGAAGCCATCAGCTGCTTTTTCACCCCTGTGACAAAGAAAACATGCGCGGGTTGCGCCCGCTTCAGCCCTTTGGCTGCGAGGTGCGGTCTCTAGGCAAACAAGAGAGCAGGAGTTTCGCCATCCGCGGCAGCAGGTTTGGCCGCCGCAGCCTAGGATCATAGATGGCGAAGCGGCGCTGGTTTTGTTCCAGGCACGTTTTAAGAAAACGGGCCGGCGTCAGCGCCATGTCAATCGTTTGGTGGCCCCGCAAGGTAAAGTTTTCCTGATTTTGACCCATGCCGGCTGCCGTCTTGACGCGGCTCCAAACTTGCAAGCAGAGTATCAGCGTGAGGCGCAACCGATCGAAGGGCCGCTGCCACAGCGGCAGACGAGCCCGTCGATCAGCCAGCCAATTGACGAAAAATAGCACGTGGCGTGCCTCTTCCTGCATGATCGGATCGAAAATATCGATCAGCGCGGGCGGGAAATAACCGGAGCCGCGGGCGATTTCGAACAAGCCGAAAGCGAAGAACGAATCGAAGCATTCACCATAGCCGGCATAAAGGAAGTCCCAGTCGCTCCGCCGTTCCTCGGGCAGGGGCGACTCGGGAGGCAGCGCGATCCCATAGCAGCGGGTCAGCGCGCCGAGCAACGCGGCATGCCGGCCTTCCTCTTCGCCTTGCAGAGCGATCGCTTGGCGCAGGAGCGGATCTTTCTCGCGTAAAGCCGCGCGCTGCACCGTTCTGGCGGTGACCCGTTCGGTAGCAACGGCCTCAGCCCAGAAGGGGAGCGCGGTCAATCGCGTGCGTTCGGCGCCCTCAAGGTCTGGCCAGGCAATGGCCGCCGGATCGAACGGAACGTGGCTCTCGACGAAGGTTCGGCAGTAGAGTTCCCGATGTTCGGCAGAGCCGACTTTGAGCGTGGTCGTACGCACGGCATTCCTCAATGGCCCTTGGATCGGCCATTGATTTCGTCTTTTTTTCGTCCCCATCGCAAGTGGCGATTGAGCAGCCGCCCCTCTTCCCACTGCCAAGAGAGCAACGCCGGGATGCCGAGGCCTAGCTCGCGCAACCGCCGCGCGAGGGAAAAGGCAATCGCCATGTCGGGCGCGAGGCCGATCGCGGCACCGAAGAGCAGAAAACCCCCTTCCTGGATGCCAAGGCTGGCGGGCACGATGAAGGAAACGCTGCGGAGCGCCTGGCCGAGGCTTTCCAAAAGGATGGCGCCAAGGAAGCCGATCGGGCGGCCGAGCAGGAAGAGCGTGAACCATGCCTCGCCGGCGCCGGCGACCAGCGCAGCAAGCTGCCAGGCAAGGCAGGACCAGATGGCGCGCCGATTGGCGTAAAGCTCCCGGACGGCGTGGTCGAGGCGAGCGGGATCGCCCACCAGCGCCAGCACTTCGCGGTTCGTAACGGCGACGAGCACCCGCTCGATGGTCTGGCTCAAACCCCACTTGTGTTGCAATAGGAAGAAAACACCCAGCGCCGGCAGGCTCACTCCGAGTCCGATCAGCGCGGCCCGCGCCGCCGCGATGTCGTGCAGTTCATAGAGCAGAAGGAAGACCCCGATCAGCGTAAACAAAAACTGCAGGATCAGGGTTATGGTGACTTCGACAATGACGCTGGCGCCGGATTCGCTGCCGGCGATGCCGCGCGCCATGAGAAGACGGACAGCGACCAGTTCGCCACCGACCCGGGCTACCGGCAAAAGCCCGTTCACCGAATCGCGAATCACCGCAAACCAAGTGAGAACCAGCGTGCCGGCCCGCGGCCGGCGGCCGAGCAGGGCCTTCCAGCCCGTGGAATCGATCGCGAGTATCGCCATATGGGCCGGCAGCAAAAGCGCGAGGCTCCAACCAGCGACATCGAGGATATGCAGGATGTCGTGGATGCCACTCCGCAGCACCAGATAGACCGCGAGCGCAATCCCGGCGAGACCGGCGACAAATATCGTCAGGCGCAAGTGGCCGCGAGCGCGGGCGGTGGCCGGTGCGCTCACGAGACGGGACCGACGGAGTTGCCCGCCTGAGATGTCGGACGGCGCAGAAACAGCAGCGCCGGCTGCAGCACGAGAATCGCGACGATCACGGCGCAAAGCGCGATGGTCAAGGTTTCGCCCAGCCGCGCCATGCCGGGGTCGCTCGAAATTGCCAAGCTGCCGAATGAGCTCATGGTGGTGAGGGCGCTGAACAGAACAGCCTTCGGCGTGCTGGTCTTCAGCACTTCCGTCATGCTCATTCCGCGTCGCCAGCGCATGATAAGATAAATACTGAAGGCAACGGCGAGTCCGATCAGGAGCGGCAGCGCGATGATGTTGGCGAGATCGAAGCTGAGACCGAAGAGCCGCATCGTAGCTACCGTCAGAAGGGCGGCGAAGCCGAGCGGCAGTACAGCCAGGAGGGCATCGAGCGCGTTCCTGAGCACGATCAGTAACAGAATCACGATGAGCGCGATAGAAATCGCGGTCGCCTGAAGGAACGCGTCGACCACCGCATCGCCTCCGTCGACAAGCATCACTGGCGCGCCGGTCGCGTTCGGCGCGACACGACGCACATCAGAGACGAAACGGCGAAGATTGGCCTCCTTGTTGAGATCGAGATGCGAGAAAAGCTCGACCCGCGCCTGGCCCGCCGCGTCCACATAGCGCTGTCTGAGATTCGCGGGGAGCGAAGCGAGCGTCACCGGCTCCGCGCCAAGCTCCCGCATTAGCGTGCGCACGAGGTAAGGCAGACTACCGATCATATGGCGCTCAAGGCCGCTGAGCGCGCCGGGTATATTGCCTTTGTTCGCGAGGAACCGGGAGATTGTCGCCGCCAGGATTCTCGTCTCTGGAAGAATCTTCGGGTCGGCATCCGGGCGCTTGTCGTAGGCGTTAAGTGTGCCGGCGAATGCGCGGAGCGATGCGGCGATGTTGGACGGAGCGCTTGGCTGCGGCGGTGCGGCGTCAAGCGGCGGTATGAGCACGCCCATCTGCTCGATGATGTTGAGCTTTGCCGTCTGATCGCCCGGGATGTAGCTCGCGAGGGTAACGGCCCGCGAGACGCTCGGCAGTGCGGCGAGCCGTGTGGCGAGCTTTTCCGCCGCCGCGAGGTCCGGTTCCAGGATATCGATGGTATAGGGCGACGTCTTGCTTTGCTCAAGCAGGTTCCGGAAGGTCGCGACCGCCTCGCCCTTCGGATTTTGCAGATTCATCGGGTTGAAGTCGAAATGGCTGGTAAGCGCGAGTGGCATCGCCACGACCGCGACGAGCGCCGAGACGACGACGACGCCAATCGCAGTTCGCCGTCCGACCACGTTCGCGATCGTGGTTTCGACGGCGTGACCGATTGGTCGTGGGCGCACCCGGAACAAGGTCAAGAATGCCGGCAGCGCGGTCAGGCTCGCAAACAGCGCGAAGAACATGCTGGTGCCGGAAATAACGCCGAGGTCGACGATGCCGGAATAGCTGGTTGGGACGAAGGAATAAAAGCTGCAGGCAGCGGCCACTGCGGCGAGGGTCAAGGGCCCGCCGATGCGGCCGGCCGTGCCTTGCAAGCCGGCCGGAATCGATTCGTTGCCCTGCCATTCTTCGCGGAAGCGGACGCAGAATTGGATGCCGAAATCGACACCGAGCCCAACGAACAAAACCGCGAAGGCAATCGAAATCAGATTTAGAGGGCCAAGCGCCGCGAGCGCAAAGGCAGCCGTCCAGGCGAGGCCCATGAAGAGCGTGAGCAGGCTGGCGAGCACGAAACGGATACTGCGAAAGGCGACAAAAAGAAGCAGAAGCACGAGTGAAATCGAAAGAGCGGTGGCGATCCCGGCCCCGCGCGAGACTGATTGGAACTGATCATTGTCAAGGGCGGCGGAACCGGTGATGCGAACCTCAACCCCCTTGGCCGGTCCGAGACCAAGCGCCTTGATGCCGGCCCGGATAGTGGCGAGGCTACGCGCGGCCGGCTCAAGCGAACCGTAATCGAGCTTGGGGCTGACGATGAGGAAACTCCGCTTGTCCTCCAAGCTTTCGGTCTTGCCCTGGATCAGTCCCGACCATGGCATCCAGGCGGCTTCGCCGGCGGCGCTCGCCGCGACCGTCTTTTGCATTCCTGCGAGAATCGTTTCGAGGTTGCCGAGCGGTACAGCATGCTGGCCTTGTTCGGTGAAGGCTTGACCGAGGAGATGGAGGAGTTGCGGCAGGTTCGGCTGACGCGCGATACCGATAAGCATCGGCTCGGCAGTGGCAACGCGATTGGACAGTGCCCAGAGCTTGGCGCGGCTGAGATAGAGCAGACCGTTCTCTTCGAAAAAGGCGCCGCCGCCCGGCTGATAGACGTCGGCGATGGTGTTCGGTTGTTTCGCGAGCCAAGCGTCGAGGGCATCGGCGGCTTGCCGAGCAAGCCCCGATTCGGCCCCGTCGATCACCACGACGATAGTATCGGAGAGTTCGGGAAAGGCCTTACGAAAAGCCGCTTCGTTTTGCTGAAAAGGCAGTTTCGGCGAGAGTAGGGCGCGCACGTCGGTGGTGATGGAGAAATGCACGGCGGTATAGGCCGCTGAAATGGCACTCAATGCGACGAGGAAGGCAAGAGCCCATGCGGCGTGGCGGGCGGAAAGACGCACCATCGCGGCGACAAAGCGGATATAACTCCGCCCCAGCCGATCCAGGGTGCGGCTCAGGGCCTGAAAACCAGTCAACGGCACGGAATGTCTTCCCGTAATTTTTCGGGCCGCCCTCGATCGGGCTGCTCTCTCTTTGGGTGGTATCGCGGAAACCGGAGACTATGTAAATTCCGTCCCGCCGTCACCTGCAATCGCTCGTCCGGGCGTGAGGGGGGCGGCGGGCCGCCGGCGGGGACAAAATTCCCGAAAAATTCAACAGCGAAAGCGGATTGGCGGAATCGGTTTCGAAACTATATGATAAACGACGAAGCAACCGCTCGGGGAATCACGGAAAAATTCGAATGCGGGTGATTTTGGCAGAGCCGCGCGGCTTTTGTGCGGGCGTTCAGCGGGCGATTGACATCGTCGAGCGGGCCATCGAGAAATTCGGCCCTCCAGTATACGTGCGTCATCAGATTGTCCACAATCCCCATGTAGTAGCCCGCCTTAGAGCCAAGGGAGCCCGCTTCGTCGAAGAACTGGATGAGATTCCACCCGGTAGCATCACGATTTTCAGCGCCCATGGTGTTGCCAGCGCGGTTGAGGACGAGGCCGTTCTTCGTGACCTGCCGGTGATCGATGCCACCTGCCCTCTGGTTTCCAAGGTCCATAACGAGGGGCGACGTTATGCGGAGCAGGGCCGGGAGGTGGTTCTGATCGGTCACGCCGGCCATCCCGAGGTTCAAGGGACTTTGGGCCGTATCCCCGGCAAGGTCCATCTGATTTCGACCGCGGCCGAGGTGCCGGAACTCTTGGTCGGTGATCCCGACCGGTTGGCCTACGTCACCCAGACCACCTTGAGCGTCGACGATACCCGCGCCGTGATCGACGCCCTGAAAGCGCGCTTTCCCTCCATCATCGGGCCAGATACCAAGGATATCTGCTATGCGACGCAGCACCGCCAGCAAGTGGTGCGCGAACTCGCTAAGGTTGTTGACGTGGTGCTTGTCGTCGGCGCCCGCAACAGCTCCAATTCCAACCGGCTGCGTGAGATCGGCACGGAGCAGAACGTGAACGCTTACCTGATTGAGGATGCGAGCGAATTCAATCCCGAATGGATCCGCGGCGCCAACGCGGTTGGTATTACCGCCGGCGCCTCCGCTCCCGAAGATCTGGTACAGGATCTGGTGACGGCGATTCGCGCCGTCCAGCCGGTGGATGTTTCCGTGCTTGCCGGCGCGGACGAAAATGTCCATTTTCGTCTCCCAGCCGAACTCGCCTCGGTCGATGAGCGACCGAGTTCACCCGAGATTGTCTAATCGTACCGGAGTTTGTCGTGGCCGTTCCGCTTCGCCAACAGATTCGCGTCGGCGCTTATGTTCTTCACCAGCACCTCAAGGGCGTGAAGCGCTATCCCCTGGTCTTGATGCTCGAACCCCTGTTCCGCTGCAATCTCGCCTGCGCCGGTTGCGGCAAGATCGATTATCCGGACGAGATTCTGAATCAACGCTTAAGCGTCGGCGCATGCCTTGAGGCGGTGGATGAGTGTGGCGCGCCGGTGGTCTCGATCGCCGGTGGCGAGCCCTTGCTCCATCGCGAGATCACCGAAATCGCCGAGGGGATCATCGGCCGGCGCAAGTTCGTCTATCTTTGCACCAACGCGCTGCTCCTCGAGAAAAAGATCGACCAATTCCGACCCAATCCCTATTTCACATGGTCGGTGCATCTCGATGGCGATCGCGGGATGCACGACCACTCCGTCTGTCTGGATGGGGTTTTTGATCGTGCCGTAGGGGCGCTCCGTCTCGCCAAGGGGCGGGGCTTTCGCACCAACATCAACTGCACGCTGTTCGACGGCGCGGAACCTCAGCGCGTCGCGCGCTTTTTTGACGATGTCATGGCGCTTGGGGTCGACGGCATCACCGTTTCCCCTGGCTATGCCTACGAACGCGCCCCCGATCAGGCTCATTTCCTCAATCGGCACAAGACGAAGACGCTGTTCCGCGAGATTTTCCGCCGCGGACGCGAGCGTTGGGCATTCAGCCAGTCGTCGTTATTTCTTGATTTCCTCGCCGGCAACCAGAGTTACCGCTGCACGCCCTGGGGCAATCCGACGCGCAATTACTTTGGTTGGCAGCGTCCTTGTTATCTCTTGGGTGAGGGTTATGCCAGGAGCTTCAAGGAATTGATGCAAGAGACCGACTGGGAGGCTTACGGCACCGGGAACTACGAAAAATGCGCGGACTGCATGGTGCATAGCGGCTACGAGGCCTCTGCCGTCACCGATGCCGTGCACCGGCCTTGGAAGGCGCTTGGCGTTCGTCTTCGCGGTATAAAGACCGCGGGTGAAATGGCGCCGGAGATTTCGCTCGATCGCCAGAGGCCGGCACAATATGTCTTTTCGAGCCATGTCGAGCAGGCGGTGGAGCGGCTGAAAGAAAGCGCCTAAAACCGCAGCAGGCCGTGATTTCCGCTCGATAGCGCGGCGCCGCCTGCGGCCAGCGCCCGGAGGGCGGTGCCGCTGTCACGGCCGAGACGCAAGAGTCCCGGCAGGTCCGACGGTCGGCGCAAAAGTCCAAACAACAGCCGGCCTACCGCGATCGATCCTTGGGCAGTAAGCGCGCTGCGGGCAACCGTCGGCAGGCTTGCCGAGGCGTCGTCGGCAATGACGCGCAACGCCGCGAAAGGGAGTCCCGCGGTGGTTGCGACGCGGGCCACCGCATGGCTTTCCATGTCAAGGGCGAGGGCGCCGCTTCGCTCGTAGAGCCGGGCTTTATCCGCTGCCGTGGCAACCACGCGATTGCTGCCGAGAAGACCGCCGGCCCGTGCTCCGGGCAGTCGCGCGATAAGCGCTGCGCGCCACGTCTTGGCGGTTTCGAAGCGTCCGGTTTCGTCGATCACTTCGGTCGCGACGATCATTGTGCCGGGACCAAGGCCAGGCTTGAGGCCGCCCGCGATACCAAAGCTCAAGAGCCCTTCCACGCCTTCCGCGATCAACCGCTTTGCCGCCGCTTCCGGCATGGCGCCGGTCGTGACACGCGTGCCCGCGAAGCGGCGCGCGATACGGGCTTCGGCCTTGAACCCGGTGACGATGCCGATCGTCATCGTGAGGATCTCAGATGCCGAAGACGGGCGCGGTTGGGTTCGCCTTGCGGTTACGGTAGCGGGCGAGCGCCCAAAGCGGGAAATAGCCGCGATAGCCGTGATAGCGGAGATAGAAGACCCGAGGGAAGCCGACCGCCGTATAAAACTCCTCGCTCCACAGGCCGTCTGCGGTCTGCGTGCTCACGAGATAGTCGATGCCGCGGCGGACGGCAGGATGGTCGTCGAGCCCGGCCGCCATCAGCGCGAGGAGCGCCCACGCAGTTTGCGATGCCGTGGAGGTCATGCCGTCGCCGTGTGCCGTGCCCGGCCAATAGCTCCGCCCGTCTTCGCCCCAACCGCCGTCGGCCCGCTGGCGGCCGACCAGCCATTCCGTTGCCCGCGCTACTTCGGGCGTCTTGCGATCGAAGCCGAGGGCGCGCAAGCCGGCCAGTACCGACCAGGTCCCGTAGATATAGTTGGTGCCCCAACGGCCGAACCAGGAGCCGTCCGCCTCCTGTTCGCGGCGGAGGAAATTGATCGCCGCTTCCGGCGCTGGATGGTCCGGCGCGAAGCTGAGCTGGCCCAGCATGCCGAGGCAACGGCCGGTGACGTCCGCGGTTGGCGGATCGAGGAGGGCGCCATGGTCGGCGAAGGGGATGGCGTTCAGGTAATAGTACGTGTTATCGGCATCGAAGGAAGCAAACCCGCCGTTCTCACTCTGCAGCCCGAGAATCCATTCGACGGCGCGCGAGATCGGTGCCGCATAGCGCTCACGGTCGGCGCGGTGCAAGGCCATGACCACGACGGCGGTGTCGTCCAGATCGGGATAATGGGGGTTGGCGTATTGAAAGGCCCAACCGCCGGGGCGCACCTTCGGCCGCCGTGCCCGCCAATCGCCGGCCACGTCCCAGACCTGACGCTGGATCAGCCAGTCGAGGCCGCGAATCGCCGCCAGCGTGCCGGCCTCGCCGGCCTCGAGCAACGCGTGGCAGACAAGGGCGGTGTCCCACACCGGCGACAGACAAGGCTGGCAATAGCCCTCGCCGGGATGCTCGCCGTCGAGAATCAGGAGCTTGCGTAAGGCAGCCTTGGCGGTCACGACATCCGGATGGTCCTTCGGCACACGCAGCGCGTCAAACATCATCACCACGTTCGCCATGGCTGGATAGATGGCGCCGAGGCCATCCTCGCCGTTCAGGCGTTCGCGCACGAATTTCACGGCGCGGGTAATGGCGCGCTTGCGGCCGCGGGAGGGGAAGAATGGTTCGACAAGCCGGAGCACGTGGTCGAATCCGATCAGTGCCCGGGCCCAAAGCGAAAGGCCAGGCCGGTTGAGCCATCGGCGTTGACGCTCGGGCGGCGTGACGAACAGCTCCCGGATATGGATATCGCGCGGGTTCCGTGCCTTCGGCTTCAAAGCCATCAGGATGAGAAGTGGAACGATCACCGTCCGCGACCAATAGGAAACCTTGTCGAGGTGAAACGGGAACCACTTTGGCAAATTCATAATTTCGACCGGCATCACCGGCACCGCGCGCCATGGCACCTCGCCAAAAAGGGCGAGCAGCACGCGTGTAAACACATTGGTCTTCGCGGCACCGCCGCGGGCAAGAATCGCCTTGCGCGCGCGTTCCATGTGTGGCGCATCGGGCGGGTCGCCGGCGGCTTTGAGGGCAAAATAGGCCTTAACCGTGGCACTTATGTCGAAGTCGCCGCCGAAGAAAAGCGGCCAACCGCCATGCGCCGCTTGACGGCGGCGCAAATAGGCCGCAAGTCGTGCCTCGACGTCGCGATCGATTTCGTCGAGATAATGCTGCAGGAGAATAAATTCGGCCGGAATCGTCGCGTCGGCCTCGAGTGGAAAAAGCCAATGGCCGTCTGGCCGTTGAAGGGTGACAAGTGCGTCCCTGGCGCGCCCAATCGCGGCTTCCAACTGGCCGGGAAAGGGGTCGATCTCGCTGAAGGCCGTCGAGGGCTGCACGCTCGCTGCTGCCGATAAATGCCAGGGTTGAGGGAGGCTATCCCATTGCCCGCGCCGAAGCAATCAAAGCGGGAAAGCGGCGCGGCGGTCGGGTTGTTGCGCGCCGTTCTTGCCCCCACGAAAATTCCCGGTGTAGGGTCGGTTCCCAGTTCAGCCCGCCGCTTTCGGCCGGGCGGAATTCTAGAAGACAAGGAGTGGAAGCAACATGGCTTACCAGCGCTACCGCGCGGACTTCCCGCGTCTCAGTTCGGCCGATCTTGCGTGGTGGCGCGAGCTTGCGACCAGCATGGCCTCTGACTGCCTGAATCGCGCTCAAAGCATGGCCGGCGCGATCAAGCCTCTGGCCATCGGCACTCGGCTTGCGGGCCCGGCCCGCACGGTCGCCGCCATGGTCGGCGACAACGGCATGGTTCACCACGCGATTGCGACGGCCCAGCCGGGCGATGTGCTTGTCATTGACGCCGCGGGCGTTGTCGACGTCGCGGTCTTCGGCGAAGTGATGGCGCGGGCCGCGATTGTAAAAGAAGTTGCAGGTGTCGTTGTCGATGGCGCGGTGCGCGACAGCGCGCCGCTTCGGGCGCTCGGGCTTCCCGTCTTCTGCCGCGGCGTGGTGCCGCGCGGTCCGCAGAAGGGTTGGGGTGGCACGCTCGACGGTCCGGTCGCGGTTGGCGGCGTCGCGGTGCACCCCGGCGACCTCATCCTCGGCGATGACGACGGGGTCGTTGTGGTTCCGGCCGCCGACCTCGACCGCGTCAAGGCCGCGGCGCTCGCCTTGATGGAACGCGAGACGCTGACGGTGGCAGCGATCGAAAGCGGCAAGACGACTGTCGAGCTCAATCGGATGTCCGATCCGGAATGGCTGGATTGACCTTGCCTCGGCGGCGCCCGGTTGAAAGCCGGAGGCACAGGGGGGACGCATGACCTTCGCTGCCGAGGGATTGGTTTGCGTCCGGGGCTATCGGCAGGTATTCGACAATCTGTCCTTTAGCGCCGCGCCCGGCGTCGCCTTGCAGATCGAAGGGCCGAATGGCAGCGGCAAGTCGAGTCTGCTGCGCCTCGCGGCTGGGCTTCTCCGTCCGGCTGCTGGTAACCTTACCTGGAATACCGCGAATATCGCCGAGGATCCTGACGCGCATCGCTCGCGCCTTGTCTATGTCGGCCACGCCGATCCGGTAAAGCCGGTGCTGACGGTACGCGAGAACCTTGCCTTCTGGGGCCGGTTGCGGGGAGGACGCGGCGATGCCGTCCAGCCTGCGCTCGATCGCCTCGGCATTAGACATCTTGGTCCGGTTCCGGCGCGATTTCTTTCCGCCGGACAGCGCCGGCGGCTCAATCTTGCCCGGCTTCTGTTGCAGCCGGCCAAGCTTTGGTTGCTTGACGAGCCGACCAGCACTCTCGACCGGGCGGTGGCGAAGGTCGTTGCCGAGATCATCGCCGAGCACTGTGCATCGGGCGGCATCGTCCTCGTTTCCACGCATGGCGATCTCGGGCTGAAAAACCCGGTTCTTCTCAAATTTTCGCCGGGTGCGGCATGAAGGGCTTTTCGGCATTGGTGAGCCATGACCTCAAGCTCGCCCTTCGCCAGGGAAGCGCGGCGACACTCGCCGTCAGCTTCTTCATCATCATGGTGACGCTATTTCCCTTAGGCGTTGGGCCCGAGGTCAAGCTCCTCGCGCGCATCGGCCCGGGCGTGCTTTGGGCGGCGGCGCTGCTTTCGGCCGTTCTTTCGCTCGACCGCCTCTTCCAAGCCGATTACGACGACGGCTCGCTCGATCTCGTGGCGCTGGCGCCAATGCCGCTTGAGCTTGCCGTCCTCGGCAAGACGCTTTCGCATTGGCTTACGGCCGGGCTGCCGCTCGTCGTGATCTCGCCGGTCTTGTCGCTTCTTCTCGAGATGCCGACTCGCGGGATTCCGGTTCTCCTTATCGCGATGGGGCTTGGGACCGCCGTAATGAGCCTTATCGGCGCGATCGGCGCGGCGCTCACCGTCAGCGTCCGACGCGGCGGCGTATTGCTCTCGCTGCTTGTGCTGCCGCTCTATATTCCGGTTCTGATCTTTGGCGTCGCCACGGTCTCCGCCGCCGAGGCGGGCACGCCGGTGTTATCTTATCTATTGGTATTATTGGCATTTTTCGTCGCGGCGCTGGGCTTCGCGCCACTCGCCGCTGCGGCCGGCCTTCGGGCGGCGCTGGATTAGCGCCCGATGGCGGATGGCCGCAAGCCGAGAGGCAAAGCGTCGCACGGCGAATGCCTTGCCTTGGCCACACTCCGGCGCTAAAGGATTAAGGCAATGCATCGCTTTGCCAATCCGACTCGTGCCCTGAAGATCGCCGACCGGGTTTTGCCCTGGAGTACGGCGGCGGCTGGGATTTTGATCGTACTCGGACTCTTTTACGGTCTCTACGATTCGCCGATGGATTACTTGCAGAAGAATTCGGTGCGGATCATGTACGTCCATGTGCCTTCTGCATGGATGGCCTTGTTCATTTATACCTTCATCGCTGCGGCAAGTGCCGTGGGGCTGATCTGGCGCCACCCGCTTGCCGATATTGCGGCCAAGGCAGCGGCGCCGATCGGCGCCGGTTTTACGTTCGTGTGCCTGGTTTCGGGTTCGCTCTGGGGCCGGCCGACCTGGGGAACCTATTGGGTGTGGGACGCGCGGCTGACCTCGGTGTTGGTACTCTTCTTCCTTTATCTCGGCTACATGGCTCTGTGGGAGGCCTTCGATGATCCCAACCGCGCGGCACGCGCGGCGGCGATCCTCGCTCTGGTTGGTTTCGTTAACATCCCGATCATCAAGTTCTCGGTCGATTGGTGGAACACGCTGCATCAAGGTGCGAGCCTCTCCTTCACGCACGATAAGATCGCCTTTTCGATGTTGCGGCCGCTGCTTTTGATGGCGGGCGGCTTTACAGCATATTTTGTCAGTGTCCTCATCTATCGGGTGCGGGCGGAAATTTTGGCGCGTCGGCTCCAGGTCTTGCAGCTCGCGCGGACGCGCGGCTAGCGGCTTCGGCTGGACCCTTGCGGGGCATGGCCTGCTGAAGAACCAGCAAGAGGGCTGGCGGGCAGACGATTCGATCGAGGTCGGTTTTGATCATGGTCAATGCCGGAGCGCGAGCGGTCCGTAGGGTTCAAGGCCGCCGCCGAGTCGCCAGTGATTGGCCTCACGGCGACGACAAGACCGACGGCGGACAGACGGAAGGCACGTGATGGTGTGGCATTCTTTCCATGCGTTTTTGTCCATGGGCGGTGAGGGCGTTTATGTCTGGCCGGCCTATGGGGTGGCGGCCTTGGTGATGATCGGGCTTGTCGTGGCGTCGCTCTATCGGCTGCGCCGCACGGAAAGGCAGCTCCGCGCCTTTGAGGCGAGCGATGATCGGCGCCGTGACCGGCGCGCGCGGCGGGCCGCAAGCTCCGCCGCGCAGGCAGCGGCAGCGGAGCAGCGGAGCGCGGGTTCGCTGGCATCGCAATCAGGATCGGTCGGGAATGACGCGTAAACGTCGGCGGCTTTACATCGTTCTCGCCGGGATGACAACGGTCGGCATCGCGACTGCCTTAATGCTCTCCGCTTTTCGCAGCGATCTCGTCTTTTTCTACGGCCCGACGGCTCTGATTAAGGATCACATTCCGCCGGGCCGGCGCGTCAGGATCGGCGGGTTGGTTGCCATGCACAGCATTGTCCGTGACGGAGATCACATCACCTTCGTCGTTACCGACAAACGCACGTCGGTCAAGGTAAATTACCACGGCATTTTGCCGAATCTGTTTCGCCAGGGCGGCGGCGTGGTCGTGCAGGGGGCGCTGAACCGGAAAGGCGTTTTCGTCGCCGATCAGGTGCTCGCCAAGCACGATGCCCGCTACATGCCGCCCGAGGTGGTAGCGGCCTTGAAGAAGGCCGGAGAGTGGCATCCGCAGCGAGTTCCGAGATGATTCCAGAGATCGGCCAATTTGCACTTATCCTTGCCTTCGTTATGGCGCTCGTTCAAGGCACGCTGCCTGTGATTGGAGCGGCGCGGAACAATGAGGCGTGGATGGCGGTGGCGCGCCCGGCGGCGCTCGCCCAGCTCTTCTTCATCGCGCTCGCGTTTTTTGCCTTGACCTGGTCTTTCGTGGTCTCGGATTTCTCGGTCCTTACGGTGGCGGACAATTCAAGCTTGGCGCGGCCACTGCTCTACAAGATCACCGGCGTTTGGGGCAATCACAAAGGCTCAATGATGCTGTGGGTCCTGATCCTCGCCATCTACGGCGGGGCAGTCGCGATCTTCAGCGGGCATCTGCCGCGGCCGCTGCGCGCCCGGGTGCTTTCGGTGCAGGCCTGGATCGCGGTCGGGTTCCTGCTTTTCATCTTGCTTGTTTCCAATCCGTTCGTGCGTGTGTTTCCGCCGCCCGCAAACGGCAACGGCCTCAATCCGCTGTTGCAGGATCCGGGTCTCGCGACCCACCCGCCGGCGCTCTACATGGGGTATGTCGGCTTTTCCATGGCTTTCTCCTTTGCGATCGCGGCATTGATCGAGGGCCGTGTCGATCCTGCCTGGGCGCGCTGGGTGCGGCCGTGGGTCCTTGTCGCTTGGTGCTTTCTCACTCTTGGCATCGCGCTCGGCTCGCATTGGTCCTACTACGTTCTCGGCTGGGGCGGCTGGTGGTTCTGGGACCCAGTGGAGAACGCCTCCTTCATGCCCTGGCTCGCCGGCACCGCGCTCCTGCATTCGGCGATCGTGGTCGAGCGGCGTGAGGCGCTGAAGAGCTGGACCATCTTGCTTGCCATCCTCACCTTTTCGCTCAGCCTGATCGGCACCTTCTTGGTGCGCTCTGGTGTTCTGACCTCGGTCCACGCCTTTGCTGTGGATCCGCGGCAGGGCAGCTTTATTCTGATCCTGCTCGTCGTTACCATTGGCGGCTCGCTTGGCCTTTACGCGCTGCGGGCGCCGAGCCTGAAGATCAGCGGCCTGTTCGCGCCGATCAGCCGCGAGGGCGCGCTGGTGCTGAACAACCTTTTGCTCGTCACCGCCTGCGGCACGATTCTTCTCGGCACGCTCTATCCGCTTTTGCTCGCGAGCCTCACGGGGCAGATGGTTTCAGTGGGGCCGCCCTATTTCAACGCTGTTTTTGTTCCGATCATGGTGCCGCTGATCGCGTTGATGGCGATCGGCCCCATGCTGGCTTGGAAACGTGGCGATCTTGGCGGCGCCCTTAGTCGACTCAAGGCGGCATTCGCGGCCGCGGCGGTGATTGCGCTCGTGACTTGGCATTTTGTGACGCGGGGCTCGTGGCTTCCGGTTCTGGGCATGGCGCTTGCCGCCTGGTTGATCGTGGGCTCCGTGGTTGAGCTGATTGAGCGTCTGCGGCTATTCGGCAGTTCGCCGCGCCAGTCGTGGAGCCGCGCCCGCCATCTGCCGCGCTCGGTCTACGGCATGGTGGTGGCTCATGCCGGGCTTGGCGTTGTGGTGCTCGGAATCACGGCCTCGCTGACCTGGCACAGCGCGGTGCTTCGCGACATGCGGCCGGGCCAGAGCGCGAAAGTGGGCCCCTACGAGTTCACCCTGAGAGGCGTGAGGGAAGTGCCTGGCCCCAACTACACGGCACGTCAAGGTCTCTTCACCGTCACCGAGGGCGGACGGTACGTTACCACCATGAAACCCGAGGTGCGGCAGTATTCGATTCCGCCAATGTCGGTGAACCGCGTTGCCCTGCGGCCTTCACTTGTCGCCGATCTTTACGCTGCGATCGGCTCGCCGGATGGCAGCGGTGGCTACGCGGTGCGGCTTTACCACAAGCCCCTGATTTCCTGGATCTGGCTCGGCGCCCTGATCATGGTGGTGGGCGGCGGGCTTTCGCTGAGCGATCGGCGACTGCGGATCGGGGCTCCGGCGCGAAAATCGAAGGCGTATCCCGTGCCCGGTTCGATTGTGACGGGCGCCTGAACCGTGCGCGCCGGCTACTACATTCCGCTTGGGGCGTTCCTCGCGCTCGCCGTCGCGCTCGGCGTCGGGCTGACGTTGAACATGCGGCTTCTGCCGTCGGCATTGATCGGCCGATCGGTGCCGACCTTCGCTCTGCCGCCGGTACCGGGCGTGCGTCCGGCGCTTTCCTCGACTGATCTGAAGGATGGCAAAGTGGTTCTGGTCAATATCTTTGCCTCGTGGTGCGTCTCCTGTCGCGAGGAGCACCCCGTCCTGATGGCTCTCGCCAAGCGTCACCTAGTGCCGCTTTACGGCATCGCCTATAAGGACACGCCGAAGGCCACCGCTGCCTATCTCGCCGAAAACGGCGATCCCTATCAGCGCATCGGCGAGGACGAAAGCGGGCGCGTCGGCATCAACTGGGGGGTTTACGGCGTTCCCGAGACCTATGTCATCACCAAAACCGGAAAAATCGCCTACAAGGTGGTTGGGCCAATGACTGTGGCGATCCTGCGCGAGAAGGTTTTGCCGCTCGTGCATAAGCTCGAGGCCGAGCCATGAACCCCCGCCCAGGCTTGGCCGCGATGCTGGCACTGGCTCTCGTCGTCGTGGTGGCGGCGGTCGGCTTCCGCGCGGTACCCGCATTTGCGTTCTATGCCGATCATCGGCTCGCCAATCCGCGCGAGGAAGCCCGCGCCGAGCGGATCATGCAGGATCTGCGCTGCCCCGTATGCCAGGACGAGTCGATCGCCCAGTCTGATGCCGATCTGGCCGCTGACCTGCGCCAGCTGATCCGCAAGATGGTGGCCGCCGGCGACAGCGACGCGCAGATTCGTCACTATATCGTCGCCCGCTATGGACAATGGATTCTGCTGAAGCCTCGTTTTGAACTCAGTACCTACGCGCTGTGGCTGGCGCCAGCCGGATTTCTCGGGCTTGCGCTTGTCGGCATCGGGTTCTATTTCCGGGGGCTGCGCCGCAGCGCGAACGAGATCGCGCCGAAGCCCCTGACCACCGATGAAAAGCGGCGCCTTGCGCGGTGGCAGGTGCAGAATTCGAAAGATATCTGAGCAACGGAATTCGCGATGCTGTGGCTGACCTTCGCCCTTATGATTGCGGTCGCGCTTGGCATCCTCCTCGTGCCGATGCTGAGGGCGAAGGACGGCGGTTTCAGCCGTGCCGAGCACGATATCGCGGTCTATCGCGATCAGCTGCGCGAGGTCGCGGCGGAGAAGGATCGTGGCCTGCTCGGCGAAGACGAAGCCAAGGCGGCTGAACTCGAGATCGCGCGGCGTTTGCTGCGCGCCGACGCCGAAATCAGCGCCACTACCGCCGGCCCAAAGCGGAAAAGCCTCCGCTGGACGGCGGTCGCCCTGATCGTGGCCGTGCCCTTGATCTCGTTTCCGCTATATCTCCATTTCGGTGATCCCAAGCTTGCCGATCTGCCGCGACGCTCGACCGCGCCAAGCGCGGCAGAGCGCGCGGCTAAAAAGCGCGTCATTGCCATGGTTGACAAGCTGCAGGCAGAGATGAAAAAGCAGCCCGACAATCTACAGGGGTGGCTTCTGCTTGGACGCTCCGACGTCGTGCTCAAGCGCTATCAGGATGCCATCGTCGCCTTCTATCACGCCCGGCAGCTGGCGCCGAAGAATGCCAACGTGATAACCAATCTTGGCGAGGCCGAGATGATTGCTGCCAATGGCGCGGTGACGCCCCGGGCGGCCACTGCGTTTTCGGATGCTCTCGCCCTCGATCCGAAGCAGCCCGGAGCGCGCTATTATCTCGGGCTACAAAAGGCGCAGACTGGGAATCTTGAGGGCGCCTTCTACGATTGGGTCGCGATGGTAAAGGCGGGGCCAAAAGACGCGCCGTGGATGCCGATGGTCAAAGGTCAGCTCCAAACGGCTGCCGCCATGCTTCACATCGATCTGAAAAAGGCGCTGGCCGAGACGGCTCCGGCGTCGAAAGCATCGGCTCCGGCGGGATCACCCGCGGCGACGGATCCAGCCCCCAGGCGTTAACCGTTCGTTAGGGGGGCACGGCGTTTATGAGAAGGCAAAATTTGCCGTGATTTGTGATGTCCATTACCCCCTCATCGAATGTCATCGCCGCGCTTTCGGCCCTCGGCCGAAGCCAGCCTGCGCCACCGCCCCGTCCCGCGCCGCGCGCCAGTTCGCCGGTAGCCGCATCGCAAGCGCCTGACGCCAATGTGGTGACGGCAAGCGTTGCGGCTGGTGGTGTGGGCACGGCAAGCGCCGCGTCGATCAAGCCGATGCCGGTGCCGAACCAGGGGACCGTCAGCGCACCTACGACGCCACAGCGTAACGGGCAGTCTTCGCCGCTTGGCCGTTATATCGATATTCGCGTCTAAGCAAATCCGGCCTTTGCCTTGTTGGCCAAGATGATTCGGCCTCTGTGTCTGGACAGCCCGGTCCGCAAGAGGCAGATTAGGCGCGATGTCGGTGCCTTCGCCCGAAGATTTCCGATTTCGTTTGCAAGTGCCCGATGGCGACACGCGGGAGCGGCTGGTTTGCGACTCCTGCGGTTGGATCCATTATGTCAATCCGAAGATCGTGGTCGGCGCTGTCTGCGTGTGGGCGAACAAGGTCCTGCTTTGCCGACGGGCGATCGAACCCCGGCAAGGCTATTGGACGATCCCGGCCGGCTATCTTGAACAGGAGGAAACGGCCGAGGCCGGCGCGATGCGTGAGGTGAAGGAGGAAGCCGGCGCTGATGTCGCCCTTTCCGGCCTCCTTGGCGTCTACAGCATTCCGAGCATCAGCCAGGTGCAATTGATCTACCGGGCGAGATTGCTTTCGCCGGATATCGCGCCCGGCCAGGAAAGCCTAGCGGTCGGCCTTTATGACTGGACGGATATCCCATGGCCTGATCTCGCGTTTCCCACGGTGCGCTGGGCTCTCGAGCACCATCAGGAGATCGGCACCGCGTCGAGCTTCGCGCCCCGCACCAATCCATCCGGGCGGCATGGGACCTCGCTCTGAAGACACTGCCAGAGCTTGCAGCTTCTGCTTTCGGGCGATGAGCCTCTTTCGAGACGGAAGGCGCCGGTCGCATGATCCGACCGGCGCCAATAAAGTTGCTCCGCCGAGACGGAGCAGGAACTGAGGGGACGAACTACTTCTTTGCCGACTTCTTGGCGGTCTTCGCCTTCTTCGCCGGCGCCTTCTTGGCGGCCTTCTTCGTCACCTTGGACTTAGCTGCAGTTTTGGTGGCCATAACGTCGCTCCTTGGCGTTGCGTTAGGGAGTCAGGATGCCTGCACGAATTCTTCCATGGCGACACCCCGCGCTGTTGACAACAACAGCTAAGGTAGCAACTTTCAGTAGTGGAAAATTTCTGTCAAGGAAAAATCACAATATCACGTAAAGTTTTTTGCGCTTTCCGCAACATGTTGTCAAAAACACAACAGGCTGGGGGAAGCGCATGCGGCCACACAAGACGCATTTCATGCAAGCTTTGTCGAGCTTCAGGCTGCTCCGGTCAGGGCGTGCGCGAAGGCCTCTGGATCGAAGGGTTGCAGATCCGCCGCCGATTCGCCGACGCCGATGGCGTGAACGGGGAGTCGGTACTTTTTCGCGAGAGCAACCAGAATGCCGCCGCGTGCGGTGCCGTCGAGCTTGGTCATGATAAGTCCGGTGATATTGCAGACGCCAAGAAAGGCCTCGACCTGGCTCAAGGCGTTCTGGCCGGTGGTGGCATCGAGGACAAGAAGCGTCGTCTGCGGTGCCTCCGGATCGAGCTTCTTCAGGACGCGGCTGATCTTCTCGAGTTCCGCCATCAGATGGGCCTTGTTGTGCAGGCGGCCGGCGGTGTCGATCAAAAGAAGATCGAAGCCTTCCGCCTCGGCCTGCTTCAGGGCGTCGAAGGCAAGCCCTGCGGCGTCCCCGCCGACGGCGCCGGCGACGACTGGCGCACCAACCCGCTCGCCCCAAATCTGCAGCTGCTCGATGGCGGCGGCGCGGAAGGTATCGCAGGCGGCGAGCATGACCCGTTTGCCCTGCTTCCGGAGGTTTTGCGCGAGTTTGCCGATGGTGGTGGTCTTGCCGGTGCCATTGACGCCGACCACCAGGATCACCTGCGGCTTGGCTTCGGGCAAAAGCGGAAGCGGCGCCGCGACCGGGGCCAAGAGAGCGGCGATTTCCGTGGCGAGCGCATTGCGTACCTCTTCCGGCGTCACTTCCTTGCCAAAACGGGTGCGGCGGAAGTTTTCCACGACTTCCGCCGCGGCGAGGGGGCCGAGATCGGCGTTGATGAGCAGGTCCTCGAGGTCGGAAAGCGCCGCCTCGTCAAGCCGCCGCTTGGTGAAGATGCCGGCGATGCCATCGCTGAAGGCGCCGCTCGAGCGCCGCAGGCCTTGGCGAAGGCGACGAAGCCAGCCGACCTTTTCCGCTGTTTGTTCCGTCTCGCTCACGGTGTCTCGTCCATAACGCAGGCGTTCCGCTTCGGGCGCGTTCTTGTCAGCATGCCACGGGTTCGCCGATAAGCTTGTCCGCTGTGGCATCGACAATGCGCGCGCGCACCACGCTGCCGGGCGTTCTCGGATGACGAAGCGCGACCGGCGCGTAATGCTCGCTCCGGCCGAGCGTCTCGGTCTCGATCACGAGCTCGGCCGAAGTGCCGATGCGGGATTTCAGCCAGCCTTGCAGCGCCTTGGCGCCGGCGCGGCGCAGCTGTTCCGCCCGTTCCTTCGGCGTACCCGCCTTTGCCTGGGGCATGCGCGCGGCCGGCGTGCCGGGCCGCGGCGAATAGGGGAAAACATGGAGCCACGTCAAGGCACAGTCTTCGATGATGGCGAGCGAGTTCCGGAACATTGCCTCGCTTTCAGTCGGGAAGCCGGCGATGAGATCGGCGCCGAAGACGATATCGGGCCGTAACCGGCGCATTTCGCCGCAGAGCGCGATGGCTTGTCCGCGAAGATGGCGTCGCTTCATGCGCTTCAGGATGAGGTCGTCGCCGGCCTGGAGCGACAAATGGATATGCGGCATGAGCCGCGGCTCGTCGCCGATCAGGCGCAGCAGCGTGGCGTCAATCTCGGCCGGATCGAGCGACGAAAGACGAAGCCGCGGCAATTCCGGCACGCTACGCAAAAGCCGCTCCACCATGCGGCCGAGGTCCGGTGCTCCGGGCAGGTCGGCGCCATAAGCGGTGAGGTCGACCCCGGTTAGCACGATTTCGTTATAGCCTTCGGCGACAAGGCGCCGCGCCTCTTCGGCCACTTGGCCAAGCGGCACCGACCGACTTGCGCCGCGGGCATAAGGAATGATGCAGAAGGTGCAGCGGTGATCGCAACCCTGCTGAATTTGCAAAAAGGCACGGGCGCGGCCGCCGCTCGCGGCCGCCGTGCCGGGATCGGCGTTGCCGGTATCGAGATGGCCGGCTGTCTCCAGCAAAGCCTTGCCGCTGGCGATCCGGAGTTCCGATGCCGCCATTCCGCCGTAGCTTTGCGAGAGAAGCTTGGCCTCGTTGCCGAGCACGGCATCCACTTCGGGCAGCGCAGCGAAACGCTCGCGCGCGATCTCGGCGGCACAGCCGGTGACGATGATGCGGGCGTCGGGGCGCTGGCGGCGTGCCTTGCGGATCGCTTGGCGGGCTTGGCGTTCGGCCTCTGTCGTCACCGCGCAGGTGTTGACGATGACCGCGTTCTCGAGCCCGGCTGCCCGGGCCGTTTTCGCGATGACCTCGGACTCATAGGCGTTGAGGCGGCAACCGAAGGTGACGACCTCGATCATGTCGGGAGGGGCGTTCGTCGCCCGAGTCATGCCGCCGGTCCGATGGTATCGTCAAGCGTGACCGAGCCGCGAAAACTTTCCGCGACCGGCCCCGTCATCCACAACCGATCGTCGCGCCAGGCGATGTGAAGGCTGCCGCCGTCGAGGCGGATTTCGGCCTCGGGCGTTGGCAGCAGCTTCCGTCGCACGGCGGCGGCAAGCACGGCGCAGGCGCCCGAGCCGCAGGCCGGCGTGATGCCGGCGCCGCGCTCGAAGACACGGACGCGGATACGGTCTGGCGTCTCGATGGTCGCAACTTCGAGGTTTACCCGCTTCGGAAACAGCGGGTCGTGTTCGGCCACGGGCCCGATTTCGTCAAGCGGCACCGCTTCCGCGTCGGCGACGAAAAACACCGCGTGCGGATTGCCGACATTGACGGCGATGCCGTCCTGCAAAGTGGTGCCGTCGTGGGCCCGAAGCGTCAGCGGCAAATGGCCGGGGTCGACCGCATGGTGCAGCGGAATCTCGGCCCATTCGAAATGCGGCGCGCCCATATCGGCGGTGATCAGGCCGTTTGCTGCGGCGCGGGATTCAAGCACCCCGGCCACCGTCTCGATGCGGATACGGTCGGATTTCTTCTCAGCCAGAAGGATGTCGGCCACACAGCGGGTAGCGTTGCCGCAGGCCTCGGCCTCGCTGCCATCGGCGTTGTAGATGCGCATGCGGGCATCCGCCGTGCCCGAAGGCTCGATAATGACGAGTTGATCGCAGCCGACGCCATGTCGGCGATCGGCGATACGGCTGATCTGCGTCGCACTCAAGGTCAGGAGGGCCTCGCGCGCGTCGAAAATCACGAAATCGTTGCCGAGGCCGTTCATTTTGATGAAAGAGCGCCGCATGAGGCCGTTATATAGAGTGCCGGCGCCAGTCGTCCAAGGGATTTGACAACGCCGTTGGCCTGCCTGCCCGGGGGCGAATCCGGCCGATCCAGCGGGCAAGCGCGCCGCTTGACTTCGGAGTTAAGTTGCGGCTTAACTGCGCGTGCAAGGCGCCCGCCGGTCCGCGAGTTTCGCGCACCGGCGTTTTTGCCTTGGGCGACAGGCAAGGATCAGGGGCCGAAGGCCAAGGATCGGATTTCATGTTTGAAACGCTGACCGGGCGGCTTGGTGACGTTCTTGGCCGGCTCACGAAACGCGGGACTTTGAGCGAAGGCGACGTCAACGAAGCCTTGCGCGAGGTCAGGCTCGCCTTGCTCGAGGCCGACGTGGCGCTCCCGGTGGTCAAGCGCTTTGTCGACCAAGTCAGGTCGAAGGCGGTCGGGACCGACGTGCTGCGCTCGGTCACCCCGGGTCAGATGGTAATCAAGGTGGTTCACGACCACTTGGTCGAGATGCTGGGGGAGACTTCGGCTGAAATCGATCTTTTGGCGCCGGCGCCGGTGCCGATCCTGCTCCTCGGTCTGCAGGGCTCGGGCAAGACGACGAGCTGCGCCAAGATCGGCCGTTTTCTCAAGGAGCGCCAGAAGAAAAAGGTGCTGATGGCTTCCCTCGACGTGGCGCGGCCGGCGGCCCAAGAACAGCTTCGCGTCCTTGGTGAGCAAGCGGGGGTGCCGACGCTTCCCGTCATCGCTGGCCAGATGCCGGTCGATATCGCAAAGCGCGCGATCCAGGCGGCGAAGCTTCAGAGCGTCGACGTCGTGCTTCTTGATACCGCCGGCCGTATTCATATCGACGAAGCGCTGATGGCCGAAGCGCTTGCCGTGCGTGATGCGGTGGGGCCGCATGAAACGCTTCTCGTCGCCGATGCGTTGACGGGTCAGGACGCCGTCCGTCTCGCCGAACAGTTTCACAAGAGGATCGGCGTTACCGGCATCGTGTTGACGCGCATGGATGGCGATGGCCGCGGCGGCGCCGCGCTCAGCATGCGTGCCGTGACCGGGCAGCCGATCAAGCTTGTCGGCGTCGGCGAGAAGCTTGATCAGATCGAGCCTTTCCATCCCGATCGCATCGCATCGCGTATTCTCGGCATGGGTGACGTGGTGAGCCTGGTTGAGAAGGCCGCCGAGACGCTGGAGAAGGAAAGCGCGGAAAAACTCGCGGCCAAACTGGAAAAGGGCACCTTCGATCTCGAGGACTTGGCGAGCCAGCTGAAGCAAATGCGAAAGCTTGGCGGGATGCACGGCGTGCTCTCGCTGCTTCCCGGCGTTGCCAAGGTCAAGAAGCAGCTTGCCGAAAGCGGCGTCGCCGACCAGCAGCTCGCGCGCCAGGAGGCGATCATTTCCTCCATGACGCCGTGGGAGCGGCGGAACCCGAAGCTGATCCATGCCTCGCGCAAGCAGCGCATCGCGCGTGGTTCGGGTACCACCGTGCCGGAAATCAACCGGCTCTTGAAACAGCACCGCCAGATGGCCGATATGATGAAGCGGGTCAAGAAGATGGGCAAAGCCGGCTTGATGCCGCCGCAAGGCTTTCCCCCTGGTCTGATGCCGCGCCGTTGAAGCCTGCCGCCATGGTTGGCGAATCGAAGAAACGGAAACCGGGTAACGAAGAGGAACCGAACCGATATGGCATTGAAAATTCGCTTAAGCCGCGCCGGCGCCAAGAAGCGTCCCTTCTACCGCATCGTCATTGCCGACAGCCGTAGCCCGCGCGACGGTCGTTTCATCGAGAAAATTGGCAGCTACGATCCGATGCTGAAGAAGGAAGCCGAGAACCGCGTGACCCTCGACGCGGAGCGCGCGCGCTACTGGCTAGCGAAAGGCGCGCAGCCGACCGATCGTGTCGCGCGCTTCTTCAGTCAGGCCGGCCTGATGAATTGGGAGCCGCGCGAGACGCCGAAGAAGAGCAGCCCGCGGCCGAAAACGCTTGAACGGATGAAGGCGGCCGAGGAGGCGGCGAAGGCCGCGGCAGGCGATACGCCGGCTGCATCCTGAGATGTTCGGGTTTGTCCGACGTGCCGCAAAGCCGCATTCTTCTTGGCGCCATTGTCGCGGCGCACGGGCTGAAGGGCGAGGTGAAGGTGAAATGCTTCACGGCCGCGCCGGAGAATATCGCGGCCTACGGTGCCCTTGAGGACAAGACAGGGGAGCGGCACTTCATGCTTCGCGTCGTGCGGCGGCTTGAGGACAGCGTGGTTGCGGCGATCGAGGGTGTCGGGGGTCGCACCGCGGCGGAGGCCTTGCGCGGGGTCGAACTTTACGTGGCGCGCGCGGCGCTGCCGGCCGCCGAAGGCGATGAATTTTATCACGTCGACCTGATCGGCCTTAGGGTTGAACGGGAAACAGGCGAAGAGCTTGGAACAGTTGTGGCGGTGCATCAATTCGGTGCCAATGACGTTTTGGACATACGCTCCCAAAAAGGGCCCAGCCTGATGCTTCCCTTCACCCGGGAAGCCGTGCCGGTGGTGGATATCGCAGGCGGCCGATTGGTGGCCGTGCCGCCGGCTGAAGTCGAAGCGCGGCGCGAACTGGACGATGTCGAGGATCAGGGAAAAGACGAGGCGGCGCCGTGAGCGGGGTCCCGTGGCATGCCACTGTATTGAGCCTTTTTCCCGAGGTGTTCCCCGGGCCGCTTGGCGCGAGCCTGATCGGCAAGGCGCTCGCCAAAGGCTTGTGGACGTTGGAAACAGTGGACATTCGGGCCTTCGCGGGCGATAAACACCGGACCGTTGACGGTAGTCCTTTCGGCGGCGGTCCAGGCATGGTGATGCGCGCCGATGTGTTGGCCCGGGCCATCGATGCAGCGGGGGCGGTCGGGCCGCGGCTTTATATGAGCCCGCGGGGCAGACCTTTCGACCAGGGGTTTGCGCGCGAATTGGCGGGAGGACCGGGTGTCCTTTTGGTGTGCGGACGGTTTGAAGGAGTGGATGAACGCGTTCTTGAAGCACGCGGCCTGACCGAGGTCAGCATCGGCGATGTGGTTCTCTCGGGCGGCGAGGTCGCGGCGATGGCGCTTCTCGAGGCGGCGGTGCGGCTCTTGCCGGGGGTGGTCGGCGAACCAGGCTCGCTTGCCGAGGAAAGTTTCGCGGCCGGGCTTCTCGAATATCCCCAGTACACGCGGCCGAGGACGTGGGAAGGCCGCGCGGTACCGGAAGTGTTGCTTGAGGGCGATCACGCGCTTGTCGCCGCGTGGCGACAAGCGGCGGCAGAAACACTGACGCGTAAGCGGCGGCCCGACCTTTGGCGCCGCTATCGCGGGCGTCAGGATGAGCGCCGGTCGGGATGAAAACGGATCGAAGCCATCGGGCGGAACACAAACGTCGGTCGAGATCAACGAAAGACAGGGCTCCGAGATGAAGGCGCCCGGGAAGGCCAAGGTAAAGCCATGACGATCATCAGCGAAATCGAGAGCAAACAAATCGCGGCGTTGACCGCAAAGCGTTCTATACCGGTCTTCGCGCCTGGCGATACGCTGAAAATCAACGTGCGCGTGGTAGAGGGTAGCCGCGAGCGGCTTCAGGCTTTCGAAGGCGTGTGCATCGCGCGTTCGAATCGCGGCCTTAATTCCTCCTTCACGGTGCGCAAGATTTCCTACGGTGAAGGCGTCGAGCGCATCTTTCCGCTCTATTCGCCGCGCATCGAATCGATCACCGTGGTTCGCCGCGGCGCGGTCCGCCGCGCCAAGCTTTATTATCTTCGCGGCTTGAGTGGCAAGGCGGCCCGCATCACCGAAAAGCGCGATGATCGGCGGAGCGGCGGCAAGGCGCCCGCGGAGGCGTAATCCCGCGCGCACGTTTGCCGGAGCGCGCCGGCGGCTAACTGTTAGGATTGGTTGAGATGTCCAAGCCTCGTACCCTTTATGACAAGATTTGGGGTTCCCACCTGGTGGCGAACGAGAAGGACGGCGGCGATGCGCTGATCTATATCGATTGCCATCTGGTGCACGAAGTCACAAGCCCGCAGGCGTTCGATGGCCTGCGCACCGCCGGTCGCCGCGTCCATCGCCCTGACGCGACCCTGGCCGTTGCCGATCACAACGTGCCAACCGCCGATCGCGCCAAGGGCATCACTGATCCGGAGAGTCTGCGTCAAGTCGAAACCCTGACCCTGAACTGTGCCGAGTTCGGCATTCCCTATTTCAGCATGAATGACATCCGCCAAGGCATCGTGCATGTCATTGGGCCGGAGCAGGGGCTGACGCAACCCGGCATGACAATTGTGTGTGGCGATTCCCACACCGCGACCCATGGGGCGTTCGGGGCCCTTGCATTTGGCATCGGCACCTCCGAGGTCGAACACGTGCTTGCCACTCAGACGCTGGCGCAGTCGCGGGCGAAGAACTTGAAAATCGACGTCTCCGGCTCGTTGCAGCCTGGCGTCGGTGCGAAGGATCTGATCCTCGCCGTGATCGGCCACATCGGCACGGCAGGCGGCACAGGGCACGTCATCGAATATACCGGTGAAGCGATCCGGAGCCTGTCGATGGAAGGCCGTATGACCGTCTGCAACATGTCGATCGAGGCGGGCGCCCGTGCCGGCCTGATCGCGCCTGACGAAACCACTTTCGACTATCTCAAGGGCCGCCCGATGGCCCCGAAGGCGGGTGCGTTTGAGCAGGCAGTGGCCTATTGGCGGACATTGGTGAGTGATCCCGGCGCCGTCTACGACATGACGGTGGCGATCGATGGCGCGCAGATCGCGCCTCAGGTCACCTGGGGCACCAGCCCGCAGGATGCGCTGCCGATTACCGGTATTGTTCCCGATCCCGCCAATGAGCCAGACGCGGCGCGGCGGGCCGCACTCGAGCGCTCTCTTGAGTACATGGGCCTCAAATCCGGAACCAGGCTTCAGGATATTGGCATCGACCGAGTCTTTATTGGCTCCTGCACCAACAGCCGGATCGAAGACCTGCGCGCCGCCGCGGTGATCGCCAGAGGCCGCAAGGTGGCGTCCCACGTTGGGGCCATGGTGGTTCCGGGCTCGGGCTTGGTGAAACATCAGGCGGAGGAGGAAGGGCTCGACAAGATTTTCCTCGAAGCCGGGTTCGAATGGCGCGACGCGGGTTGTTCGATGTGTCTTGCAATGAATGCCGACAAGCTGATGCCGGGCGAGCGTTGCGCCTCGACCTCGAACCGCAATTTCGAAGGCCGGCAGGGGCGCGGCGGGCGTACCCACCTCGTGAGCCCGGCCATGGCGGCGGCGGCGGCGATTTCGGGTCATCTCGCCGATGTGCGTGATCTGCTCTAAGACTTGGCCCGTAGTGGGGCACACCTTGGCCCGTGCTGTCGCGTCAAATCTCGGCCGGACCATCATCGCCGCTGGCCGGGGAAGCGAATTCGGACGTGTGGAGGTTCGCGGATATGGAGAAATTTAGCACCCTGACCGGAACGGCGGCCCCGATGCCGATGGTCAATATCGATACCGATAAGCTGATTCCGAAACAGTTCCTCAAAACCATTACCCGCACCGGGCTTGGAAAGCATCTCTTCGACGAGTTGCGCTACACCCCGGACGGTGCCGAGATCCCGAGCTTCGTGCTGAACAAGCCGGCTTATCGCAACGCTAAGATCATCATTGCCGGCGATAACTTCGGCTGTGGCTCGAGCCGCGAGCACGCGCCATGGGCGCTGCTCGATTATGGCATCCGCTGCGTGATTTCGTCGTCGTTCGCGGATATCTTCTACAACAACTGCTTCAAGAACGGCATTCTGCCAATCAAGCTACCAAAACAGGACGTGGAACGTCTGATGGCGGAGGCCGAGCTTGGCGCCAACGCAATCTTTACGATAGACCTTGACCGCCAGGAGATCATCGGGCCGGACGGCAAGACGACAACGTTCGACATCGACCCCGTTCGCAAGCAGAGCCTGCTGAACGGCCTCGACGACATTGGCCGGACGTTGCAGAAGGCGGCCGTGATCGATGATTTCGAGCGTCGGCAGCGAGCCGAGCAGCCCTGGCTGTATCGTTGAGCCTTTCAAGTTGGTGATAGATAGAAGAAGGATTGCGGACCATGGCCGCCAATAAATCTCTTTTGCTCCTTCCGGGCGATGGAATCGGGCCCGAGGTGATGAACCAGGTAAAACGGGTAGTCGATTGGATGGATCGCCGGCGTGCCGTTCATTTCGATATCGACGAAGACTTGGTTGGCGGGGCTGCGATTGACGTTCATGGCGTACCGCTTGCCGAGGCCACGCTGGAAAAGGCGCTTTCCGTCGATGCCGTGCTGCTCGGCGCCGTTGGCGGGCCGAAGTGGGACGATGTCGACTTCGAGCGCAAGCCTGAGCGCGGCCTGCTGCGGCTGCGCAAGGAGCTCGGCCTTTTCGCCAATCTCAGGCCCGCGATTTGCTTCGAGGCGCTGGCCGAAGCCTCCACGCTGAAGCGCGAAGTGGTGGAGGGCCTCGATATCCTGATCTTGCGTGAGCTCACGGGCGGCGTCTATTTTGGCGAACCGCGCGGCATCACGGTTTTACCGGACGGCACTCGCCGCGGCATCAACACCCAAGTCTATACCACGCCGGAGATCCAGCGCGTCGCGCGCGTCGCCTTCGAACTCGCGCGCAAACGCCGCGGCCACGTCACCTCAGCGGAGAAGGCGAATGTCATGGAATCCGGCATCCTTTGGCGCGAGGAGGTGCAGAAAGTGCATGACGAGGCGTTTCCCGATGTCAAACTCGATCACATCTACGCTGACAACTGCGCCATGCAACTCGTCCGCAACCCGAAGCAGTTCGACGTCATCGTCACGGATAACCTATTCGGCGACA
This sequence comes from Ferrovibrionaceae bacterium, assembly GCA_046705265.1. Classification (GTDB taxonomy): domain Bacteria; phylum Pseudomonadota; class Alphaproteobacteria; order Ferrovibrionales; family Ferrovibrionaceae; genus JAJYTL01. Next base: position 21,929 of record JBJKQL010000014.1, on the reverse strand, counting down.
TCCTTTCCGACGAAGCGGCGATGCTGACCGGCTCGCTCGGCATGCTGCCGTCGGCTTCCCTCGGTGGTGCCGATGAGAGTGGCCACCGTCGCGCGCTTTATGAGCCTGTGCATGGCTCGGCACCGGACATCACCGGACAAGACGTCGCCAACCCGATCGCGATGATGCTGAGCTTCGCGATGGCACTTCGCTACAGTTTCGATATGCCGGAAGAGGCCGATCTCGTCGAGGCGGGCGTGAAAAAGGTGCTTGCCGACGGTCTTCGTACAGCCGACATCATGCAAAAGGGCACCGCTCGGGTTTCGACCAGCGTGATGGGCGATTCAATCCTTCTGGCGCTCGATCGGCTGGCCGCCTAGAGTAACATTCGGCCAGGCGGAATAATCTCGCCGGGCAAAGGGGCTCCTTCCACAAAGAAACGAAGTGGTTTCCGTGAGCGAAAGGGAGCGTAAAGCGTTCTAGAGCGGCGGGCGGCGCAAGTCGGTTTGCTATGAAACACGAAACGCGCTCTATTCGCTTGGGGCGAGGCAGAGTCCGCGGGCTGGACCGGCTCAATCCGAAGCGACATTACTCCGAGGCGCAAGGGCCCGAAGCCAAGCTCGATGCGGCAGGGACGAAGCGCGCAAGTCCGAAAAGGTATCGTTCTCAAACAGCGCCCCGGCGGTTCCTGCCTTAACCTGTCCGCCGATCGTCTTCAACGGGCCCCGGCCTGGTTCTTAGCCAGAGCATCCCGCACCAGCGGCAGGCGATCGTTGCCGAAATACATGTCGTCGCCGATGAAGATCGTTGGTGAGCCGAAACCGCCACGGCGGATCAGCTCGTCGGTATTGGCGTGGAGTTGATCCTTGATAGTCTGATCATTGATGCGCGTGAAAAAAAGTTTGGGGTCAATTCCGACACGCTCGCAAATTTTGGTCAGCACGTCATCTTGAGAGATGTCCTGATCATCGCTCCAATAGGCCTCGAAGACGGCACGAGCGAAGAGGACCGTGGTCCCTTTCTCGCCCGCGACCAAGCAGCCGCGCATGGCCTTGACGCTATTGACCGGAAACACCGTCGGCTTCCATCTGATTCGAAGACCGGTATGCCGCGCCCAGTCCTGCAGGTCTTTTTCCGTATAGGCGGCTTTCGCGGCGACGGGATTGTCGCGGCTCTGATAGACGCTTGGGTTGATGGCATTGAATACCCCGCCGACCAGGATCGGTTTCCACTCAATCGGGACGCCGAACTCGGCTGCAAGGGGCTGGATGCGATGAAAGGCGAGATAGGTCCAAGGACTCGAACAATCGAAAAAGAACTCGATCCTTGGCATGTCGCTTGGCCTCCTCATGAAATACGACGGACGGGACCCGGCGATGGCGGATCTGAAATTTTCGGGCCGTGGCGGCGGAGCGGCGTAGGACACAAGTCTACCACCGCGGTCCTGCGCGAGGTAGGGGAAACCACCAATTGACACTGCTCTGCCGGCTCCCCATATTTGCAATGCCCCGCTCTGCCTTATGCATCGGGCGTTAGACCGCCTGCTCCCAGCGGGTGGCTGGTCCCGGAGGACCCGAGTGGTCGCCGGGGTGCCGACATCAGGGGCGCGACGCAGCTCGGCGCGCGCCCTTTTGTCGTATCATAGGGCGCCGATTTTGGGCTGATTCTTCGCCACAAGAGTTCGTTCTTGCCGTCGAGCCCCTTGATTGGCGGAGCGCGGCGCAGTATTTAGCGTGCGAAAATCGAAAGGGGTCGTAGATGGGCTATCGGATCGCGGTTGTCGGCGCTACCGGCAATGTCGGCAGGGAAATGCTGAACATCCTCCACGAGCGCCAGTTTCCGGCCGCGGAGGTGATCGCCCTGGCGTCGCCGGCGTCGATCGGTAAGGAGGTAGCGCTCGGCGAGCGTCGCCTCAAGGTCTCGGCGCTGAAGGATTTCGATTTCGCCGGCACCGATATCGCGCTCTTTTCTGCCGGCACCGAAGCCGCGCGGGAATGGGCTCCGAAGGCGGCTGCACAGGGGGCCGTTGTCATCGATAATAGCCGCTGTTTTCGCATGGACCCGGACGTTCCGCTGATCGTACCGGAGTGCAACGGCGATGCCATGTCCGGCTATCGCAAGCGCGGCATCATCGCCAACCCCAACTGCTCAACCGCGCAGCTCGTCGTGGCGTTGAAGCCGTTGCATGATCGTGCGGCCATCCGCCGCGTCGTGGTCTCCACGTATCAGTCGACGTCTGGCGCCGGCAATGCGGCGATGGACGAGCTTTTCAACCAGACCCGCGCGATCTATGTGAACGATCCGATTGAGCCGAAAAACTTTCCGAAGCAGATCGCCTTTAACGTGGTGCCGCAGATTGATGTCTTCCTTGACGATGGCTATACCCGCGAAGAATGGAAGATGGTGGTCGAGACCAAGAAGATTCTCGACCCCAAGATCAAGCTCACGGCGACCTGTGTCCGTGTGCCGGTTTTCGTTGGCCACGCGGAAGCCATCAATATCGAGTTCGAGAAGCCGCTTTCCGCCGACGAGGCCCGCGAGATTCTGCGCAACGCACCCGGCATCATGGTGGTGGACCGGCGCGAGCCTGGGGGCTACGTCACGCCGATCGACTGCGTCGGCGACTACGCCACATTCGTGAGCCGCATTCGAGAGGACGTAACGGTGGAAAACGGTCTTGCGCTCTGGGTCGTCTCCGACAATCTGCGCAAGGGGGCGGCGCTGAATGCGGTGCAGATCGCTGAAGTTCTGATCGCCCGCTACATGCAGAAGGCCGCCTGAAGCCTCTGTCTCCCGCCTTGCCGCAAGATCAAGAGGCGGGCGGCCACGGTCCCGGCTACCCTTCGACGCGGCGCAAGTCAACGCCACCGCAGATCATGTCGACAGTCTCGCCATCGCTCGACATCGGCATGTAAAAGGCCTCCACAAGGGCCTGGCGCTGTCCGGCCCAATGAAGATCGCCCCAAACTTCCTGCAATTGCCGCTCGGTGACGCAGCGCTCGCAGATCGCGGGCAGCCAGGGAAGGAACGTGCCGCGCGGCAGGTCTTGGAAGTCACGGCCGGTGTTGTCTTCGCCGATTGCCCGGGTGATGTGCGTGCCGATGAGCCGGAAGCGAAACCTCTCCCGTGAGCCGAGGACGTCAATCAGCATGATGTGCGGCAGAAGTGCGGGGATTTCGGCCGGATCGATGTCGCTCCGGCGCGGCAGTCGCTTCGCATCGGTCTTCCGCATCATATAGGCGATGATCAGATGCAGCGAGGGGTTGCTCAGGTGATCCGCGAAAAACGAAAATTCGGGCCGACAAACTTGCGCCGCCATCGTCATGCGCTTGTCCCATGCCGCTCATTGCCCAATCTTCGGGCCACTGCGATCAGAAATTCTGGCGGCGGATCGTAGCAAAATTGCGAGGGAGGACAATGCGTATTATTTATGGAAGCCGTAGGGAAGCCCGGCGATATTGGATTTTGTCGCGCTAATACCAGGGTGTTGTGATGCTATTGCGTTAAATGTTCTTCGCTTCCTCGCGGTTTTTCGCAATACTGCGGCCGAGAAGCTGGGCATCTTGCCCGTTTCTTAACATTTTTGTCGGTGTTCCCAATTGAAGGCCCGTTAACGTGCCGCCAACCACTGCCATTTTCTCGCCCACCATGAGCAAGCTTCGTCCGCTGCGCAGCGTCTTGTACATGCCGGCCGCCAATTCCCGTGCCCTTGAAAAGGCCAAGGAGCTTAAGGCCGATGGCTTTATCTTTGATCTTGAGGACGCCGTAGCGCCGGATGCGAAGCCGCTCGCCCGCGAACAGGCGGTCATGGCCGTCAAGTCAGGCAGCTATGGACGACGCCAGCTCGTCATCCGGGTCAACGGGCTGACAACCCCTTGGGGTGAAGCCGACATCGCAGCCGCGGCCTCTGCCGGTCCGGACGCGATCTTATTGCCTAAAGTCGAGACCGCCGCTGAAGTCGCGGCCGCCTTGGCGCTCATCGACAGCCGCACCGTCGGCGCCGCGCCGGCGCTCTGGTGCATGATGGAAACGCCGCGCGGTATCCTGCATGTGGAGGATGTTGCCTTTGCCTCCCCCCGCGTCGCTTGTCTGGTGATGGGGACATCCGATCTCGCCACGGAACTTCGCGCCCGCCATGTGTCAGGCCGGTTGCCGATGCTGACGGCGCTGTCGCGTTGCCTGCTCGCGGCGCGGGCTGCCGGCCTTGTCATTCTCGACGGCGTTCATCTCGACCTTGCCGACGAAGAAGGCTTCATCGCGGCCTGCCGCCAGGGCTTGGAACTTGGCTTCGACGGCAAGACGCTGATCCATCCAAAACAGATCGCGCCCTGCAACGCCGCGTTCGCGCCTTCCGAACATGAAGTCGCGGACGCGCGTAAGATCATAGCGGCATTCGAGGCGGCCAAGGCCGAAGGCAAGGGCGTGGTCGTGGTGGACGGACGATTGATCGAAAATCTTCACGTCGTCGAGGCCAGGCGCACCGTAGCGCTGGCTGAGGCGATCTTGACAGGAGATGTCTGAACAATGCTCTTTGCCGCGGCTCGATACGATAATACGTGATGTGGTGCCGCCGAAGTATTGTGCCGACGGGGTTTGGTATTGGGTGTACAAAGGCGTCCGCAAGGCGTGATCTGGATTCTCTTACGCGAACGGAACACAGCAAAAAATTACTGATTTCCTTGGCACCCGCTGGTCGGGTCTAGTAATCTGGCGGCGCTTTCGGGCTTGGAGTGGATATGGATTATGACTCAAGTGCAAAGACCGATCGCCCCGCATCTCCAAATCTACAAACCGCAAATCAGCAGTGTGCTATCGATCCTTCATCGCCTGACCGGCGCGATGCTTGGAATCGGCTCGCTTCTTTTTGCGTCATGGCTGATCGCTGCGGCGGCCGGACCCAAAGCCTATATGGCGATCGAGAGTTTCATTTATTCATGGATTGGGCGATTGATTCTCCTCGGCTTCACATGGTCGTTCTTCTACCATCTTCTGAATGGCATCCGGCATCTCGGCTGGGACATCGGCTGCGGATTTAGCTTGCCGGCAATGCGCCGGTCCGGTTGGGTTGTAGTCATCGCGGCTGTGGTTTTCACTCTTGGCAGCTGGTTTATTGGCTACGCGGTGAGGGGCTGAGATGCAGACCAACCTTCGCTCACCGCTGGCGCGGGCCCGCGGCCTTGGTTCCGCCAAGGAAGGCGTCAGCCATTGGTGGCGCCAGCGCCTGACGGCGGTCGCGCTGATCCCGCTCAGCTTGATCGTGACGGGTTACATTCTTTCGCTGATCGGCGCCGACCGGGCGACTGTCATCGCCACCTTGCGAGAGCCGTTCGTGACCGTCGTCACCCTGCTCCTGATCATTGCGGCGTTCTGGCACCTCAAGCTTGGTGGCCAGGTCATCATTGAAGATTACGTGCACGCGCGCGGGGCGAAAATCGTCGCCATCATCGCATTGGATTTCGCTTGCGTTGTCGTTGGTCTAGCCTCGGCATTGGCGGTGCTGCGTTTGTTTTTCGGAGGCTAACCGATCATGTCGCAAGCTTATCCGGTCGAGGAGCACCTCTACGACGTGCTGGTGGTGGGCGCGGGCGGTGCCGGTCTCCGGGCAACCCTTGGGATGGCTGCCGCCGGACTGAGAACCGCCTGCATTTCCAAGGTCTATCCGACGCGCAGTCATACTGTCGCCGCGCAGGGCGGCATATCGGCCGCGCTCGGCAACATGGGTGAGGACGACTGGCGCTGGCACATGTACGACACCGTAAAGGGGTCGGATTGGCTTGGCGATCAGGATGCGATCGAATACATGTGCCGCGAGGCGGTGCCAGCGGTGCTTGAACTCGAGCATTTCGGCGTGCCGTTCTCACGCACCGAGGACGGGCGCATCTATCAGCGTCCCTTCGGCGGCATGACCACGAATTACGGCGAAGGTATCGCCCAGCGCACCTGCGCTGCCGCCGATCGCACCGGCCATGCCATCCTCCACACGCTCTATACTCAGTGCCTCAAACATCAGGTCGAGTTCTTCAACGAGTACTTTGTTCTCGACCTGATCATGGACGAAGGCGCTTGCCGCGGCGTCACCGCCTGGTCACTGCAGGACGGCACCATCCATCGTTTTCGCGGCCATGTGGTGGTGCTGGCGACGGGAGGCTACGGCCGCGCTTATTTCTCCTGCACCTCGGCCCATATCTGCACAGGCGACGGCAACGGCATGGTGTTGCGCGCCGGCTTGCCGCTGCAGGACATGGAGTTCGTCCAGTTCCATCCCACCGGCATCTATGGTGCCGGCTGCCTGATCACCGAGGGGGTGCGCGGCGAAGGCGGTTATCTCATCAATTCCGAGGGTGAACGCTTCATGGAGCGCTATGCCCCGCATGCTAAGGACCTCGCCAGCCGCGACGTGGTGTCCCGTGCCATGACCATCGAGATGCGCGAGGGCCGTGGCGTTGGGCCGCGCAAGGATCATATCTTCCTCGTTCTCTCGCACCTCGATCCTAGGGTCATTCACGAACGGCTTCCCGGTATCGCCGAAAGCTCGCGCATCTTTGCTGGCGTCGACGTCTTCAAGGAGCCGATCCCGGTGTTGCCGACCGTGCATTACAACATGGGCGGCATCCCGACTAACTACCACGGCGAAGTGATGACCCGTCGCGGCGAAGACACGGAAGTTGCGGTGCCGGGCCTGATGGCGGTAGGTGAGGCGGCGTGCGTCTCGGTCCATGGCGCCAATCGTCTCGGCTCGAATTCGCTGATTGATCTCGTGGTCTTCGGCCGCGCCGCGGCGTTGCGGGCGGCCACGATCGTGAAACCGGGCCAGCCGCACAAAAGCCTTCCGGCTTCGGCATCGGATGCCGCGCTCGCCCGTTTCGACAAGCTTCGTAATGCCAAGGGCGGTACGCCGACGGCCGTGCTCCGCGATCATATGCAGCGCACCATGCAGGAATACTGCGCCGTGTTCCGAACCGCCGAACTCCTGAACGAAGGCAAAAAGCGCATCAGCGAGATTTTTTCAGGCATGCAGGACATCGCCGTCGGCGACCGTTCTCTGGTCTTCAACAGTGATCTCATGGAGACTCTCGAACTTGAAAACTTAGTCTCGCAGGCGGTGGTTGCGATGTACGCGGCAGGCAATCGCGCTGAGAGCCGCGGCGCGCACGCGCGTGAGGATTATCCCGAGCGCGACGATCAGAATTGGATGAAGCACACCTCGGTCTGGCTGGATGACAAGGGTGCGGTCGATATCGGCTACCGCCCGGTCCACAGCCACACCCTTACCAATGAAGTGGCTTATATCGCGCCGAAGAAGCGCGTCTATTGAGGTCGTGCGTTCTTTAGAAACGAGGACCAAGTGATGGTAGAATTCTCTTTGCCTGCGAACTCCAGGGTCGGCACCGGCAGGACTTGGCCGGCGAAGCTCGATGCAAAGAAGCCGCGGCGATTTGCGGTCTATCGCTGGAATCGGGACGACGGCGAAAACCCGCGCCTTGATACCTACGAAGTCGACATGGCGGAATGCGGGCCGATGGTTCTCGACGTCTTGATCAAGATCAAGAACGAGATCGATCCCACCTTGACCTTCCGCCGTTCCTGCCGCGAGGGCGTGTGCGGCTCCTGCGCCATGAACATCAACGGCACAAACACCCTTGCCTGCACCTGCCATAGCGATGACGTCTCGGGTGAGGTAAAAGTTTTTCCCTTGCCGCATCTGCCGGTGATCAAGGATCTGGTGTCGGATCTCAATGACTTCTTCGCCCAATATGCGCTGATTCAACCTTGGCTGCAGACGCAGTCACCCGATCCGACCGGCGTGGAGCGGCTGCAATCGGCCGAGGATCGCGCCAAGCTCGATGGTCTCTATGAATGCATTCTTTGCGCTTGCTGTTCCACTGCCTGTCCAAGCTACTGGTGGAACTCCGATCGTTATCTTGGCCCGGCGGTGCTTCTCCACGCCTGGCGTTGGATCGTCGATAGCCGCGACGAGATGACCGGGGAGCGGCTCGATCAGCTCGAAGATCCGTTCCGCCTCTACCGCTGTCACACGATCATGAACTGCGCCGCTACTTGCCCGAAAGGCCTGAACCCGGCGAAGGCGATCGGCGAGATCAAGCGGCGCATGGTGGAACGGCGCTTCTGACGGGGTCAAAACAGGCTGGGCGCGTGGCGCGGCCTGGGCGGAGGCGGGCGATGTATGTTCCAGCGGATTTTGCGCTTGCCGACCGGGACGTCTGTCACGCCCTGATCCGGCAGCACGGATTTGCCCTCCTGGTAACGGCAGATCAGGCCGGTGTTCCGTTCGCGACGCACCTTCCGCTCATACTCGATCCCGCGCGAGGCGAGAACGGCATGCTCATCGGCCATGTGGCGCGCGCCAATCCGCAAGGCTCGGCGCTTGGCGCCCGGCCCGCGCTCGCGATTTTTCAGGGGCCGCACGCCTATATCTCACCCGCGTGGTACGAGACGCCGAGAACTTCGGTCCCGACCTGGAACTATGTCGCGGTGCACGCCTATGGCGTGCCGCGGCTTGTCGCCGACGAGGCCGCCGTCCATGCCTTGCTCGCAATGATGGTGGAAAGCTTCGAGCCGTCCGGGCCAAATCCTTGGCGCATGGCCGACGCCGATCCCGGTTTTCTCGATCGCATGATGCGGGGTATTACCGCCTTCGAAATGCCGATTGATCGGCTCGAAGGGAAGGCGAAGCTGAGCCAGAATCGCCCGGCCACGGACCGGCCGCGCATCATCACGGCACTCGAGGAGGGTGGTGATCCGTCGGCCGCCGCGGTCGCCCAGTTGATGGCGGCGCGGGAGCGCGCCGGTTAGCCAGTCACCGGTCAGGCGCGGTGATAAGGATGGCCTGAAAGGATCGTGCTCGCGCGATAAAGCTGCTCGAACAAAAGAAGGCGAGTGAGAAGATGCGGCCAGGTCATGCGCCCGAAGGCAAGTACGAAATCGGCGTTGTCGCGGAGCGTCGGATCCAGTCCCTCGGCGCCGCCGATGAGAAAAGCGACGTCCTCAATCCCGCGGTCCTGCCAAGCGCCCAGACGTTTCGCGAATTCGGCGCTTGATGTTGTCGCGCCGCGCTCGTCCAGCGCGATCACGGTTGAGCCCTTGGGCAAAGCCTTGCGAAGGAGCCCCGCTTCGCGGCTGATTCGCTCCTGCGGTTTAAGCGGGCGGCTTTCTGCAAGCTCATCTACCCTCACCGGCCAAGGCAGGCGGCGGACGTAATCGTCGCAAAGATCGACGAGCGGTCCTCGCATCTTGCCCACGGCCAGAACCGTGATCCGCATGGCGATACCAAGCTCAGACCGCAGCCTGCTCCGGCATCGCCATCGACCAAATCTTTTCCAGATTGTAGAAAGCGCGTATTTCGGGCCGGAAAATGTGGATGATGATGTCGCCAGCGTCGATCAGAACCCAATCGTTCTGGGGCATGCCTTCGACGCGAACGGCAATTCCCGGCACGCCATCCTTCAGGCGCTCGACAAGGTGATCGGCGATGGCGCCGACCTGACGCGCCGAGCGTCCGTTCGCGACCACCATGTAGTCCGCGATCGAGGTTTTGCCGGCGAGATCCAGAGTGACGATGTTTTCGGCTTTATCGTCGTCGAGGCTACGCTCGACCAGTCTCAAGAGCCGCGACAGCGCGGCGGGGCGACGAGGTTTGCGGGCTATGGGGAATCCTCCTTCGTGGGATGCGCGATTTGACCTTTCGGGCGGCCCTCGCGCGCAAGGCCGTGGCCGAAGCAGCATGGGGGGCGATACGGACGAAGGTCCAGGCTGGTGGCGTCTGATTCACCAGCGTTCTCGCTTCCTCCGACCGTCGCCGGCCGCGGTGAAAGCGGAGCGCGGCCTTGCTCGCGAGCGCGTGCCGGGTATAACCCGGGCGGTCGAAGACCGCGACCGGGACGACGGAGAGAAGTTGCTGCCAGCGGCGCCAGCGTGGCAGTTCCGTCATTAGGTCGGCACCGATAAGAAGCACGAAACGACAGCGCGAATAGCGCCGCCGTAAAGCCTTGATCGTATCGATCGTGTAGCGCGTACCAAGCCGCCGCTCGACACCGGTGACCACGATCCGAGGATGGTGGGCAACCTTCCGCGCGAGCGCGATCCGGGTCACCATAGGAGCCATGTCCCGCGCCGGTTTGAGCGGGTTCTGCGGCGAAACCAGCCACCAGACCTCGTCGAGGCCCAGCCGCTTCAGCGCCTGCTCGCTGATATACCGATGACCGGCGTGGGCCGGGTTGAACGAGCCGCCGAGGAGCCCGACCCGGCGTCCGATGTCGGACGCATGAGGAAGGCGACGGGTCAGGGACGCACCTGGCCATTACCATGAACGACGTACTTGTAACTCGTAAGCTCGGCGACGCCAACCGGCCCGCGCGGCGGTAGTCGGCCGGTCGAGATACCGATTTCCGCTCCCATGCCGAACTCGCCGCCATCGGCGAACTGGGTCGAGGCGTTATGCAACACGATGGCGCTGTCGACGCGGGCAAGAAAGCGCTCCGCCACCGCCTCATCCTCGGTCAGGATCGCATCTGTGTGGTGCGAGCCGTAATAGCCGATATGGCCGATGGCCTCATCCACGCCGGCAACTTGCTTCACCGCGATGACGGCGTCGAGAAATTCGGTGTGGAAATCGAGCTCGTTCGCCTTTTTGACTCGGGGGTCAAGCGCCTGGGTCTCGGCATCGCCCCGGATCTCGCAACCGGCGGCAATGAGATCGTCAAGGATCGGCTTCAAGTGGCTCAACGCCGCCGCCTCGTCGACGAGAAGGGTTTCGGCGGCGCCACAAACGCCTGTCCGGCGCATCTTCGCGTTCAGCACCACTGCGCGGGCCTTCGCCACGTCGGCCGCGCGATGAACGTAGACATGGCAATTGCCCTCGAGATGCGCGATGACCGGGATACGGCTCTCGTGCTGTACCCGCTCGATCAGCGACTTGCCGCCGCGCGGCACGATGATATCGACGATATCGTTCATGCCGAGGAGAATACCGACGGCGTCACGCTCGACCGTCGGGACAAGCGAGATCGCAGCCTGGGGAAGGCCAGCAACCTCGAGCCCCGCCGTCAGCGCGGCATGGATCGCCTGTGCCGAACGAAAGCTTTCCGAACCGCCGCGAAGGATGCAAGCATTGCCGGATTTGACGCAAAGCATGCCCGCATCCGCCGTGACGTTTGGCCGGCTTTCGTAAATTATGCCGATGACGCCGAGAGGTACGCGAACACGCGAGATGCGAAGCCCGTTCGGCCGTGTCCATTCCTTTTCCACGCTGCCGATCGGATCGGGGAGATTGGCAATCGCTAGCACGCCGGCGGCCATGGCCTCGATCCGTGCCCGGTCCAGCATCAGACGATCCATCATGGCGCCGGAAAGATGCTTGGCCTCTGCCGCTTGCATGTCGCGCGTATTGGCGGCGAGGATTTCCGGCGCCGCGCGGCGCAGCGCCTCGGCCGCGCCGATCAGGGCCTGGTTCTTCTGTTTGCTTGGCGCGAGCGCGAGCTCGGCTGCGGCGGTCCGCGCCGCAAGCCCAAGGGTCCGCATTTCCTCGATGAGGGCGTCAGCCGGCTTTCGTTGCGGGACGTTCATGGACAGGATGTGATCCGGGCAATCCCAATTGGCATCTTGAATATGATGGACTATCGCGCATTTTCCAGATCAGTGGAAGAGCAAGCCGGCCATGCCCGGCGCGGCGGGCTTCCGCTCGGTCCGGCCGGGGTTTCGAAACACGGGTGGATCACCGGAAATTTACCGCCTAACCGGCCAGGATTTGCGATAATGCCGAGAATTTGGGGCCTGATTTTCGGCCGCGGCCTTGTTTCCGGCATGCCGGATTGTTGTGATCGATGACCAAAGGATGACATGATGCGACGGTCATTTGTTGCGTTGGGCGCAATTTTGGCGTTGAGCCTTGGCGCCTTAATGGCTTTCACCCTGCGGCCTGGGGAGGCGGAAGGCGCGACGCCGCCCGCGGGCTTGAATTTTATCGCCATGCCTCGGCCGAAAGCGCTCCCGCCCTTGCATTTCACCGACAGCGAGGGCCATCCACTTAGCCTCGCGGACTTCCGCGGCAAACTCGTGCTTCTTAACATTTGGGCTACGTGGTGTGTCGGTTGCCGCGAGGAGGTCGGTGCGTTAAATCGCTTGGAGGCGAAGCTCGGCGGGGCGAAATTCCAGGTGGTTGCGATTGCCGTCGACCAGGGAGGCGTGCCTGCCGTGAAAAGTTTCCTTTCCGAAGTTGGCGCCGACGCCCTGAAAATCTACGTCGACCCTTCGCTCAGCGTGCCCGAGAAGCTTGACGTCTTTGGCATTCCCACCTCCTTTCTGGTGAACGCCAAGGGCAAGGAAATCGGCAAGATCGTCGGCCCGGCCGAATGGGACCGGCCGGCCATTGTCGATTGGCTGAAACATTATCTGCCGGCGGGCAGCGCGCCCCTTAAGGCGAACCTCCTGAACAAGGCGGAGGCCGCTGTGCCAGCGCGGTTTTTCGCCCTGGATTGAGCCTGGGCGCGAGACCGGCGCCAGCCGTTGTGCGCAAGACGCCGAGCCGGAGGTTGCCGGGCAAGGGGGGTGCATGGGTTTCTACAGCGGACGAATTCTTCCCCATCTTCTCAATTTCGCGATGAACAACCGAGAACTCGTGCCCTATCGCCGCCGTATCGTTGGTGAGGCACGAGGCGAGGTCCTCGAAGTCGGCATCGGTTCCGGCCTCAATCTCCGGTTCTACCAAGCTTCAGTTGAGCGAATCATCGGTCTCGATCTCCAACCCGAGTTCATTCGGATGGCGCGCGCGCGGGCGGCGCGGGTCGGACGTGAAATCGAAATTCTCGCCGGATCGGCCGAGGCCATTCCGCTTCCTGACGCAAGTGTCGATACGGTTCTCATGACCTGGGCTCTATGCTCCATCGATGACGCGGCCCATGCTCTTCGTGAGATGCGCCGGGTGCTGCGGCCGGGCGGCCAGCTTCTTTTCGCTGAGCACGGCTTGGCGCCGGAGCCTCACGTGCAGCGCTGGCAGCGCCGTCTGACGCCGCTCTGGCGACCGATCTCGGGCGGCTGTCGTCTTGACCGCCCGATCACTGATCTGATCCGCGCCGGCGGCTTCAGGCTTAAGGATTTCAGTGCCGAATATCTGCGAGGACCGAAGGTGATGACGTATCTTTACGCGGGTCGCGCGGGACTTGGCTGAACGCACCCGCGTCAGCAAAATGGCGCCAGGTCTTGCCAAGCGGCGGCATCGGCGAAATCGTGGGGGAGGAAAAATGAAAATTTCCGGTTTTGAGACCGCACTTGTTGATTTGCCGCTGGCGACGCCCGTGCAGACGTCGATTCACGATATCCGCACAGTCGCGTGCTTGTTACTGACGCTCACCACCGACGAAGGTTTGCGCGGTGAAGGCTATGTGTTCTGTTTCGGCATCGACAAACTCAAGGCTCTCGAAGCGCTGACGCGAAGCCTGATGCCCGAGGTAATCGGCCAGGATCCACATATGGTCGAGCGCATTTGGGCCGATCTCTTCCGCCGGCTCAACTTCTTCGGCCAGAGGGGCATTTCCATCATCGTCATGACCGCGATCGATGTCGCCCTTTGGGACATCATCGGCAAGCATGCCAACCTTCCGCTCTATAAGCTCTTTGGCGGCTGCCGCGACAGCGTGCCGACCTACGCGAGTGGGGGGCTTTGGCTGAATTCCCCGCCGGACGCGCTTGCGGCCGAGGCGAAGCGCTTCGTCGCGCAAGGCTTTCGCGCCGTCAAGCTTCGCATCGGCAAGCCCGAGGTGGCACAGGATATCGAGCGCGTCGCCGCAGTGCGCGAGGCCATCGGGCCAGATATCCGCCTCTTGGTCGACGCCAATCAGGCCTTTGCCGCCGATCATGCCATCAGGCTTGGGCGGAAGCTCGAACGATTCGATCTCACGTGGTTCGAGGAGCCGGTGCCGACGGAAGATTTTTCCGGCTCGGCTCAGGTCGCGGCGGCGCTCGATATGCCGGTCGCGAGCGCCGAGACGGACTACACCAGCCTCGGCATGCAGTCCTTTATCGCCGCCAAGGCCGCCGACATTCTGATGCCCGATCTGCAACGTATGGGAGGTTTTACCGAGATGCGCAAGGCGGTTGCCCTCGCGGCGGTGCATAATTTGCGCGTCTCGCCGCACCTCTTCACTGAGCATTGCCTGCATGTCGTGGCTTCGGCACCGAATGCCACTTATGTCGAGCACATGCCGTGGTTCGGCCAGCTGTTCAAGGAGGCGATGACGCCCGATCAGGACGGCATGATTTCGGTGCCGGACCGGCCGGGCATCGGCTTTACCTTCGACTACGACAAGATCGAACCTTACCGCGTTGCGAGCGCCTCTTGAGCGGTGCGAGCGGCAACAAGGGAGAGCGCATGCGAACGGTTGAACTTAGCGGCGGTGAACGGGTGCCGGTTCTCGGTCTCGGCACTTGGCGCATGGGTGAGCGGAAGCGTGATCGGGACAACGAGATCGCGGCGCTTCGCCTCGGTCTCGATCTTGGTTTTAGGCTGATTGATACCGCCGAACTTTATGGCTCGGGCGAGGCGGAGACCATTGTCGCAGAGGCTATCGCCGGCCGTCGAGACGACGTTTATCTCGTGAGCAAAGTCATGCCGCAGAATGCGAGCCGGCGCGGTACGGTTGCCGCTTGTGAACAGAGTTTGAAACGGCTGAAAACCGACCACCTCGATCTTTTTCTTCTCCATTGGCAGGGTTCGGTGCCACTTGCCGAGACCATCGAGGCTTTTCTTGCGCTCGAAAAGGCGGGAAAGATTCACGCCTTCGGCGTCAGCAACTTCGACACCGCCGACATGGCGCGGGCGTTGGCGCTCACGGGAGGCGATGGAATTGCCACCAACCAGGTGCTCTACAACCTCGCGCGCCGTGGCGTTGAAAAGGAACTTCTGCCTTGGCAGCGTAAGCGGAAAATTCCGCTGATGGCCTATTCGCCTCTCGACCAGGGCCGGATCTTGAAGGATCGCACGCTGGTCGACCTTGCCCGCGAACGCGGCGTTTCGCCGGCCGCGTTCGCGCTTGCATGGGTGCTCCGTGAAAAGGCCGTCTTTACGGTGGTCAAGGCCATGTCGCCCGATCATGTGCGGGACAATTTCACCGCCGCTCATCTCGCGCTTTCAGCGGAAGAATACGCGGCGCTCGATCATGCCTTTCCACCGCCGACGCGGCCTACGCCGCTCGAAATCCTCTGACCAGGATGGCAGGGTCGTGGCTTAGCGGGAGCCGACTTTGGCTTCGGCTTCGCGGAACTTGAAGCGCTGAATCTTGCCCGTCGCGGTCTTCGGTAATTCGCTCCGGAACTCGATCCAGCGGGGGTACTTATAGGGTGCGAGCCGGTCCTTGACGAAGGCCTTGATCTCCTCCGCCAGTTCGTCGGATCCGGCCTCGCCTTCGCTTAGGACGACGAAGGCCTTCGGCTTGATCAGGTCATCGCTGTCGGCGACGCCGACGACGGCGGCTTCGAGAATCTTCGGATGCGCCATCAATGCCGATTCAACTTCGAAGGGGGAAACCCAAATGCCGCTCACTTTCATCATGTCGTCGGTGCGGCCGGCATAACGGAAAAAGCCATCCCTATCGCGGCTGTACTTGTCGCCGGTCCGGGTCCAAGGGCCATGGAAAGTGTTCAAGGATGTTTCGCGATTGTTCCAGTAATAAGGCGAGCAGGACGGTCCGTGCACCAGAAGCTCGCCGATCTCGTCAACTGCGGCTTCGGTGCCGTTCTCGGTCACGATTTTCGCTTCGTAGCCTGGCACCGGTTTGCCGGTGGTGCCGTAGCGGATCTCATCCGGTCGGTTAGAGACGAAGATATGCAGCATTTCGGTGGAGCCGATACCATCGAGAATCTCGACCCCGAAACGCTCTTTCCAGCGCCGGGAGATGTCTTCCGGAAGCGCCTCGCCGGCCGAGACGCAGATCCTCAGGCCGCCCGCCGGGCCGAGAGCGCGATCGGCGAGGATCGCGGCATAGAGCGTTGGGACGCCATAGAAGATGCTCGGCCGATGGGCTTTCATGACCCGCATGACCGCGGCGGGCGTCGGCCGCTCCGCCATCAGCACCGCAGTCGCTCCGACATGCAGCGGAAAGGTCGAGTTGTTTCCGAGGCCGTATGCGAAAAAGAGTTTCGCGGCGGAGAACACGATGTCGTCTTCGCGGATGCCGAGAACGTTCTCGCCATAAAGCACAGCCGTCTGGACCAGATCACCATGGAGATGCACGGCTCCCTTCGGCGCACCGGTCGAGCCCGAGGAATAAAGCCAGAAGGCGGGCTCATCCACGACCGTTGACGCAGGATCAAGTCGATCACTGGCGACGTCGCAAAGATGGGTGAGGCTCGCTTGCGGGCGCAGTGTTTCGGCTTTCGTGCCTGAAACGATCACCGCCTTGAGATAGGGTTGACCGCGAAGGATCGGGCGGAACTTTTCCTCGAGTTCCGACGAGACCACGAGAACGTGCGCGCGGCTATCGCGCAGCATGAAATCGTAGTCGGCGGGGGTCAGCAGCGTGTTGATCGCGATCGGCACCGCGCCGATCTTGATCGTGCCCCAGAAGACGGCCGGAAAGTCGATGCTATCAAGAAGGCAGACCGCAACGCGTTGTTCCTGCGTTACGCCCAAAGTTTTCAGCATGTTGCCGGCACGATTCACGCGCGTCGCCAAATCGCGATAGCTGTAGCCCCCGCGATCATCGATGATCGCGATCTTGTCGCCACGGCCCGCAGCGAGGTGCCGATCGATAAAATGACTGGCCGCATTGTAATGCCGGGGCAGACGGACTGGCTCCTGGTGGCCGGTTGGGGCTGAGGTTTGAGGCATGAGTTTCCTCCCTATCGGTTCGACACTCGAACTTTCGTTTGCCGGGCGTTGCTTTCGCTTGCCTTTTGATTTGGAACCGGTCAAGTTAGCGAAGATATACGCCTTCGAATACCAATTTCCAACACCGTCGACCCCGGGGCGGCCGGAAATCAGGCGAAGGCATGACCGGGATGCGCCAAGACAAAGGCAAAAGGTGGACAGCGTGATCGACTTCACCACCGACCCGCAATGCTATCGTCATTGGAAGCTCGAGATCGAGGGACCGGTGGCAAGACTCCTTCTCGACGTTGCCGAGGACGGCGGCCTCAAGCCGGGCTACGAGCTCAAGCTCAATTCCTATGATCTCAGTGTCGATATCGAGCTGTTCGATGCCATGCAGCGGCTTCGCTTCGAACATCCCGAGGTAAAAGCGGTGATCGTGACCTCGGGGAAGGAACGAGTCTTCTCGGCGGGCGCCAATATCCGCATGCTGAGCCAGTCCAGCCATGTGGAGAAGGTGAACTTTTGCAAGTTCACCAACGAGACTCGGAACGCGATCGAGGAAAGCACGGCAGAATCAGGCCAAGTCTATATCACCGCCGTCAATGGGCCATGTGCTGGCGGCGGCTATGAACTTGCGCTCGCGACCGACTATATTCTCATGGCCGATGACGGTGCGACGGCGGTGTCACTGCCGGAGGTGCCGCTTCTCGGCGTCTTGCCCGGCACTGGCGGGCTGACGCGGCTTGTCGACAAGCGCAAGGTGCGCCGTGACCGCGCCGACTTTTTCTGCACCACCGAAGAAGGGATCAAGGGCAAGCGCGCGGTCGAATGGGGCCTCGTGGACGAAGTCGTGCCTCGGACCCAGTTGCAGGATGTTGCGCTTCGCCGCGCGAATGAACGCGCCGCGGCGTCGGACCGGCCGTCGGCAGCAAAGGGCATCGCCTGGACGCCCCTTGCGCGCAATATCGAGGGCAATCGGTTGACCTATTCCAACGTGAGCGTCGAGATCGATCGCACCCTTTCGCTCGCGGCCTTCACGCTTTCCGGGCCGGCCGCGCCGCCGCCTCGTGATATCGCCGGCATACAGACGCAAGGCACGGCGTTCTGGCCCCTCGCCTTGGCGCGCGAGGTGGACGATGCGCTCCTCCATCTCCGCTTCAATGAGCCCACGATCGGCAGCTGGGCCTTCCGGACGCAAGGCGACGGCGAAAGCGTGCTCGCCTACGACCGGCTGCTGCATGAGACGGCATCGAACTGGCTCTCCCGCGAGATCACGCTTTTCGTCAAGCGAGTTTTGAAACGCCTCGATCTCAGCGCGCGGTCGATCTTCGCCTTGATCGAGCCGGGTTCCTGCTTTGCCGGCACGCTTATGGAAATCGTCCTTGCCGCCGACCGCTCCTTCATGCTTGACGGAGCAATGGCCGGTAATAACCGCCCGTCCGCCGTGGTGCGCCTGAGCGAGCGGAACTTCGGCACCTTCCCCATGGCCAACGGTTTGAGCCGGTTGGAAAGCCGTTTCCTCAGCGCCCCGGAGCACGTTAGGGCCCTACGGGCCGAAATCGGCGCGGCGTTCGATGCGGCGGCTGCGGCGGAGCGTGGTCTCGTCACCTTCACTCCTGACGACATCGATTGGGAGGACGAGGTGCGGCTCGCCTTCGAGACACGGGCGGCCTACTCGCCGGATGCCTTGACCGGGCTTGAGGCCTCCCTCCGGTTTGCGGGACCCGAAACCATGGAAAGCAAAATATTCGCCCGGCTGTCGGCATGGCAGAACTGGATCTTCCAGCGTCCCAACGCGATGGGCGAAGACGGAGCGCTCACGGTCTACGGTACCGGTCGCCGCCCAGATTTCGATAAGCGGAGGGCATAATGGTCGTTGATTACTTGGCGCGAATCCCGAACAACGTCGATCTTGCCGACAATCCGCGCCTGTTGCGGGCGCTTGGCGAATGGCAACCGAAATTCCTCGAATGGTGGGGCGACATGGGACCCGCCGGATTCCAGAGCCGCAACGTCTACTTGCGCACGGCGGTCGCAGTCGGCGCCAAGGGCTGGGCGCATTTTGACCATGTGAAAATGCCGGAATACCGCTGGGGCATCTTTCTCGCCGAGCCCGAAGCCGAACGCAAAGTGGCCTTTGGTGACAGCAAGGGCGCACCGGCCTGGCAAGAAGTGCCGGGCGAGCATCGTGGCATGCTGCGCCGCTTGATCGTGACCCAAGGCGATACCGAACCGGCGTCAGTCGAGCAACAACGTTTTCTCGGCCGTACCGCACCCTCGCTCTATGATCTCCGCAACCTGTTTCAGGTCAACGTCGAGGAGGGCCGGCATCTCTGGGCCATGGTTTATCTGCTCGACGCCTATTTCGGCCGCGACGGCCGCGAGGAGGCGGAACAGCTTCTTGAGCGTCGATCGGGCGACAGCGACCGGCCGCGCATCCTCACCGCCTTCAACGAGAAGACGCCGGACTGGTTGTCTCTCTTCATGTTCACGTTCTTTACTGATCGCGACGGCAAGTACCAGCTTGCAAGCCTCGCGGAATCGGGTTTCGATCCTTTGGCCCGCACCTGCCGCTTCATGCTGACCGAAGAAGCGCATCACATGTTCGTCGGGGACACCGGCATTGCGCGCATTGCGCGTCGCACCGCCGAACTGATGAAACAGCATGATACCGATCGCGTCGGTCCTTATGGCGGCATGGACCTCGATCTCATGCAGCGCTATCTCAATTTTCATTTCTCGGTCTCGCTCGATCTCTTCGGCGCGGAAATTTCCACGAATGCGGCTTCTGCCTACACTTCCGGAATCAAGGGGCGTTACAAGGAAGAGGAACTCGACGACGACCACAAGCTTCAGGACGCGACTTACGCGGTGACCGAATTCGTCGACGCCGAAATCAAGCAGCGCGAGGCGCCGGCGCTGCTCGCGCTGAACGCGCGACTTCAAGACGATTACGTCGCCGATTGCGGCAAGGGCATCCGGCGTTGGAACCGGGTCTTGCAAGACGCCGGGATCGACTTCGAATTCAAACTTCCGCATCGGGGTTTCCATCGCCAGATCGGCAGTTTCGCCGGCGCCTCGGTTACGCCCGAAGGAAAGATCATAAGCGCCGAGGAATGGCGGCAGCGCGAGAGCGAGTGGCTGCCGACCGATGCCGACCGCGCTTTCGTTGTCTCGCTGATGACGCCGGTGACGGAGCCCGGCAAATTTGCCGGCTGGATCGCGCCGCCGGTCCGCGGCATCAACGGCCAAGCCATCAACTTTCCCTACCTTCGCTCGGAATAAATCGACGCCGCGCTCATCGTCCGGTTGACGCCAGCGAAGGTGCGGCGGAAACTTTGCCTCGAGGGCTCATTGCGGCTTGTCCGTCAACCCAGCCCATACGTGCTGGCCCATCGCTCCGCCGTTTGCCCCGATGTATCCTTCCATTACGAGGCGTTTATGTCCGCGATCGCCGATCTTGTCTTTGCCCCCGTCCATGTCTTGAGCCCGGAAATCGTCGCGAGGCGGCTGTCGCCCGTCGACTTGGTCGAAGCGCTGCTCCACCGCATCGAAAGGCAGGAGACGAAGCTTCAAGCCTTCGTCGCGTTGTATGCCGAGGACGCGCGCCTTGCCGCCGAAGCGGCGCACAAGGCGATCAAGGCCGGCCATCGCGTCGGTCCCTTTCACGGGATCCCGATCGCGCTAAAGGACTTGGTCGAGATCGAGGGCCGCGTCACGACCGGCGGCTGCAAGGTTTGGGAAAGACGAGTCTCGCCGTTGACCGCGACCTTAGCCGCGCGTCTGATCGCAGCCGGCGCCATCATCATCGGCAAGACCCATACGGTCGAGTTCGCCATGGGCGGCTGGGGCACCAACCAGCACATGGGAACGCCGTGGAACCCATGGGACCGCGCGATCCACCGCACGCCGGGCGGATCGAGCAGCGGCTCCGGCGTCGCGGTCGCGGCTGGCCTCGTGCCGTGGGCGATCGGCACCGACACCGGCGGCTCGGTGCGCCTGCCCGCGTCCTGGTGCGGTATCACGGGTCTCAAGACCACGATCGGCCGCATCAGCACCCATGGCGTGCTGCCGCTTTCCTCGACGCTCGACACCCCGGGTCCGATGACCCGGTCGGTCGAGGACGCGGCGCTGCTCTACCGCCTTCTCGGTGGGCCCGATGAACAAGATCCAAAGACCCTGTTGCGGCCCGTCGAAGACCCGTTGCCCGGCCTAAAACGCGGGATCGCCGGGCTTCGCCTCGGCCGTCTCGCGGCGGCCGATCGGGCCGGCGTCGCCCCCGAAGTGCTCGCCGCTTATGACCAGTCCCTCAACGTGCTCGAAAGTTTGGGGGGCCGCATCGTGGACGTCGCCTTGCCGCGCAAGCTCGCCGATTTTGCGTCGCTCACGGGGCGTATCATGAGCAGCGAAGCCTATCATTTCGAGGGCGATTTGGCGGATCGTCCCGAGCTTCCGCTGGACGAAGCCGTGCGGCCGCGGATTCTGGCGGGCAAGACGGTGTCGGCGCGGGACTACCTCGATACTCTACGTGAGCGGGAGGCGATCAAGGCGAGCTTCGAGCCACTCTGGACGGAGGTCGATGCGCTGTTGACGCCGACCACGGCCACGGCGGCGATCCCCCTTCCCGACGTCGATCAGTCAGGAACACCGGCGGTGTTTACCCGCGCCGTCAATTTCCTCGATCTTTGCGCGCTTGCCCTCCCGAACGGCATGACCGCGGGCGGGCTGCCAACCTCGCTGCACGTCGTCTGCCGCGGCTACGACGAAGCCATGGCGCTTCGCATCGGCTGGGCCTTCGAACAGGCGACTGATTGGCAGAAGCACCACCCGTCGGACGCCTGACGCCGAGGACGAAGGGGCGACATTTCCGCCGCTCCTCTCCCATCAGGGTGAGGGAAAAAGGGAACCAACGTCACATCGACAAATCAGATGGGGTTTCCGGTCGCGCTTTGCGCCGAAGCCTCAATGGCTTGGCGGCGGCGGGGGCGGTGCCCCGGGTGCCGGCGGTGGCGGAGCGGGTTCGTTGTACTGCTGGTAGTTGGAGCCCCCGGTATAGCCGGAATACGCCGGCACGCGATTACCCTTGGCATACATGCATTGCTCATAAGCGAAGTTATAGCGTTGCTGC
>JBJKQL010000013.1:0-10759 GCA_046705265.1 Ferrovibrionaceae bacterium | reverse complement strand
GGCCTCGGAAACTCGCCACGGACGGTTCTCGAAGAGCTGGCCTGCATTCAGTCGCACGACGTCGTTTTGCCGACCGCAACACATGGCCAGATTCGCTTGCGCTGCGTCACTCAGCCCGACGCCGCTCAGCCCGCGCTCCTCGATCGCCTCGGCATCGTCTTGCCAAAGCGAATGCGTCTCCAAGAATGCCAACCGCCAGCTCTCGCGATCAGCGCCTGAAGCGAACTCCTCAAAAATGTAGTGCCGACTTTTCGGCTAAGGCTTTGATTCGTCTAAAGCCGATAGCCGATTCTGCGCAAGTTGGGTTAACCTATGCGATCCGTCTCAGGCCGCTTCCCCAAAATTTTGGCCCATCATTCATTTGAATGATGACCAATCCCACGCATAAGGTGACCATCGATCCGACCGGATCGTCGGGGCTTTGGCACCGATCCCGAGGCGGGCATTTTCGCTGAAATCAGAAAGAGGACCGCGATCGACGCTGGGTATCACACCTATGCAAAGCTTTTCCACGATTTGTTTCGAGCTTGGCCTCCTCGCACCGTCGAGCACTCCTGCGCTCGTGAATGAAACAAAGGAAACGCCAATGTATGTGCGAATTGTCGAGTTCACCTTGGGTCCCGGCACGCGTGAAACGGCAGAGCGTCTTGCCGACCAGGTCAATCGGCTTTGCCCGTCTTTGCAGGGGTTTCATTCTGTATCCTTCTTTGGTGATTTCGACACCGGCCAGTACGGCGCCTTTTACGTATGGCGGACGCGAGCGGACGCGGATGCCGCCGCAAACAGCATCGTGCCGCTCTTACAACGGGAAGCGGGCACCTTGCTGAAGGCGCCGCCGACGAGAAGGACCTTCGAGTTGTATCTCCCCAAGGGTTGATGACCGAAATGGGAGGCACTCAACCTTGGCACCAAGATTAGAGGCTCCACATGATGGCCCCGCTCCGCCTAAAGCGAGGACATCGCGCGGTGGTTCGGAATCTCTGAGTTATCTGAACCTGAGGACCAGGGGGCACAATGCCTGCAGCAAATCGAACGCACCCGGCATCTTCATCGCGCCACACTGGCTAACCGTTGCGATGCAGGCAACCGTCCGGCTCAGAGGCAATCGAGAGCCATTGGATTGGATACTCGCTCAGCGCAGCGTAGTTGCCCTCCGCCACCCTCTTTTTGTCGGCCAATTCAGCCCTTTCCGGAGTTCGGCCTAAAGCCCCCACAGGACGAGGAGGTTCCAACATGACGACAGAGAATGGCAACGGACAGCCTCTCGGCCGGCATTCTCGTCCCTACGTAATTCACAGCTCGACTGAATGCGATCGCTTGGAGAAACAGGCTTCCCTCGCCGATCTGCCACGACACCTGAATTATTTTTCCGTCCCGGTGAAGGCGCATATCCTTGACGCCGGGTGCGGTTCCGGATCGATGGCGCGCCTCCTCGCCTCCACGCACTCGGATGCTACCGTTGTGGGTGTCGACATCAACGCTGACTATATCGCTTATGCGCGTGAGCGCGCAGCACAGGAAAACTTGGTCAATGTCGAATTCCGAATCGGCGATATTTTCGACCTGCCTTTTCCCGATTCCCACTTCGACCTCGTCTGGTCAAAATACCTCCTCCATTGGCTAAAGGAACCAAAATTGGCGGTTGCCGAGTTCCGCCGTGTGACCAAGCCCGGCGGTCAGGTCGTTTGCGCGAACGTCGACGGATTTGCCGTGACTCATTGGCCTGTCGATCCGGCTCTTCAGCCTGCACTGGAAAAAGTATTTCCTCTACTGGTCGACCCGTTCTCGGGACGCAAGACACCGGAAATGTTCAGGGAAAACGGGCTCTGGAATATCGAGGTGGATTGCGAATCCGATCGTGTGTTCACCGTCGTAGGCTCCATCGATCCCGCGCGCCGTGAAAACTGGGTGCACCAGTTCACGGCCGGGAGGCCATACGGCGCCAAAATCCTTGGCAGCCAGGCGGCAGCTGACACGCTCGCGGACGCGTTCTTGGCATATCAGGACCGGCCGGATACGTGCAGTTACACCACACTCTATTTCATTCGAGGAACGGTGCCTTGACGGAGGCAAGCGTACAAAAGACCTCGGCGCAGGCTCTCGAAGAACTGGCCTCCGCCCGTGCTGACGCCGTGGTAACACCCGCGATGCTGGAGGCCGGGCTTATGACGCTGAGGGCTTGCGATCTTTCCGGAGATTCTCCAGTCGCGGTGGTCGCGGCCGTGTATCGGGCAATGGCCGCTTTGGCACCTCCCTCCTCGCCGCTTCGTCGGTTGCCGCCAATTTAACCCGTATCGGAGGCTGCATTCTCAATATCGTAGCAATCTATAATTCCAGAAGGAGGATGATATGAGGCTCATGTTGCACGTTCGATATCCCGGTCATGTCATTAAGCAGGCGACTGAGGTTTACACCTCTCCTCAGATGCCTAAGCGGCCGGACTACATGAAGGAACTAGGCTCAATTGCATACCACGATGCAACTGGCCTGAATGTGCTCTCCCTGTTCGACGTACCGGATGACAAGGTCGGTGAGTGCCTCCAACGTCAAGCGCACCGCAGCGCATTTTTCACGAGCCGAATTTCCGGGGGCACTGTCGAAGTGCAGGTCGGATTGAGCGTCCCTGAAGCCATTAAGGAAACGATGCCGCTCCTGCCCTAGGAATCCAGCAGCGGCGCAGTCCCCCGCCGGCACTTGGGTCACAGATCCAGGTGTGACGGGACGAAGGTACCAGTTTGTGCACGCGGATTATGAAATTGCCTTGGCCTCGTTTCTGAAGGAGTAGAGGCACGGCGTGCGCCCCTTTTTGCCCGACTGATCGGCCTAAATAGGGCGCGCCGCTGCCCGATGCTCAAAAGCGCATTCCGGCCCACTAAGCTAATAGCCGTGCCGAGGGAGACGAACAGCGATGAACATCACTCTGGGGCTCAGACGGGCTATTCAAGTCAACCCTCGTGGTATCGCGATACTTGAAGCCGAGCGGCAATGGACATGGGCCGATCTTGCGGAGAGGACCGGGTGCGTCGCGGGCGCACTGCAAAAACTCGGCCTAGAGAAAGGCGATAGGGTTGCCGTTCTTATGCTAAACGGTCGCCGTTACCTCGAACTCTATCTCGCAACGGCATGGGCGGGATTTGTTATCGTGCCGCTCAACATCCGCTGGAGCGTGGCGGAAAACCGGTATGCCCTGGAAGACTGCGGCGCCAAGGTGTTAGTGGCAGACGACGCTTTCATCGGAGCGGGTAAAGCACTCGCCGCGGCAATTCCCGCGCTCGCGCTCCTTCATGCCGATGACGGAGACCCTCCCGACGGCATTGTCGGCTATGAAACATTGCTCACATCCGCCGAGCCGATTCCTGACGTTATGGCGGACCGAAGTGATCTTGCCGGCATATTTTATACCGGCGGGACAACCGGGTTTCCGAAAGGCGTCATGTTGAGCCATGACAACCTGATGTTCAATGCCTTGGTTGGCATTGCCGAATTATCAAGTCGGGAGGCGACTTACCTTCATGCCGCCCCCATGTTTCACATTGCAAATTGCGCGGGCATGTACAGCACTTTTCTAGGCGCGGGAACGAACGTCACGATCAAGGCATTCGCTCCGGAAGCCTTGGCGGCTGCAATTGAGCGCTTCCGCGTTACTCATACGCTACTTGTCCCGACAATGATCCAGATGTTTGTCGATCATCCGGCAATCGCCGAACGCGATCTCTCGAGCCTGCAGCAGATCGCTTACGGCGGGTCACCGATTTCCGAAGCGGTGCTTGACCGTGCAATTGCGCGCCTGCCCGGGGTCCTTTTCGTACAGGCTTACGGCATGACGGAGCTTGCACCGATCGCTACGATCTTACCCGCAGAAGAGCACGTCGGAACCAGCCGTGAGAAAGGGCGATGCCGCTCCGCGGGACGTGCCGCAGTCGGCGTCGAAGTGCGAATTGTCGATGAGAATGACCGAGCCGTTCCCTATGGAAACGTCGGCGAAATTGTCGTTCGTGGCGACAACGTGATGATGGGCTATTGGAATCGGCCCGATGAAACGGCAAAAGCGCTAGCCGGCGGCTGGATGCACACGGGCGACGGGGGTTACATGGACGTGGATGGCTTCGTCTACGTGGTGGATCGCATGAAGGATATGATCATCACAGGCGGCGAAAACGTCTACTCAATTGAAGTCGAGAACGTGGTTGCACAGTATCCCGGCATCCTGCAGTGCGCGGTCATAGGTATCCCAGATCCAAGGTGGGGCGAGGCAGTGCATGCCGTGGTCGTTGTGGCACCCGAAACCGCACTCGATGCTGGAGACCTGACCGCCTTCTGCAAGGCGCGGATCGCCGCCTACAAATGCCCGCGCAGCGTCGAAGTTCGGACAGATCCCCTGCCGATGACAGGCGCCGGAAAAATTCTAAAACGGGAACTGAGACGTCCATTTTGGGAGAACAGGGAACGACAGGTTGGGTGAAGCGGGCGCTGTCATCCTATGAGCGGGAACGGCTTGCCCGGCCTAAGCTGAAGGTTGTGCCGTTGGCCATGACGAGGCCGGAACTGTTCGGGGCCGGTCACCTCGTGCACTCGAAGCCGGTAAGGGTAATCCGGGCAGACGCCAACGGATGGGGGTGATAGAGTGAGGGCGCGAGGGTGAGCCGGATGGCAACAGAGCGTGTCGAACGCAGGCTGACGGCGATCGTCGCAGCCGACATTGCCGGGTACTCGCGGCTCATGGCCGCCGACGAGGAAGGCACGCTCGCCCGCCTGAAGGCCCACCGCAAGGCCTTGATCGACCCCAAGATTACCGAGCATCACGGCCGCATCATCAAGACCACCGGCGACGGCTTGCTGGTCGAGTTCGTCTCGGTCGTGGATGCTCTCCGCTGCGTCGTCGAGGTGCAGCGGGGGATGCTGGAGCGGAACGCCGACATCCCGGCGGAGCGGCGCATCGATTTCCGCATCGGGGTCAATATCGGCGACGTGATCGTCGATGGCGACGATATCTATTAATCAGTTCATAAATAACCCTACATAATTTTCTTGACACGGCGAAACACCGCTGATTCTCTGGGGTCATGAGACATGATGACGCTCGTAAACTTGATCACACGACATTAGAAGCGCTGCGGGAGCGCGCGGTGCGGCGTGTGCAGGAAGGCGAAAGTCCAGAAATCGTTGGCAAAGCCCTTGGGCTCAATCGCACAACGATCTACGATTGGCTGGCAAGGTACCGCCGTGGTGGATGGGGTGCCTTAAAGGCAAAACCGGTTCCCGGCCGCCCGCCGAAGTTAAGCGGCAAGCAAATGAAATGGATTTACGATACGGTCACACAAAAGAATCCCCTGCAGCTTAAGTTCGAGTTTGCTTTGTGGACGCGGGAGATCATCGCGACGATCATCCGGGATCAATTCGGCATCAAACTAAGCCCGGTATCCGTCGGCCGGTTACTTGCTCAGTTGGGCATCACGGCGCAAAAACCCTTGCATCAAGCCATAGAGCGTGATGAGGCTCTGGTGAAGAAATGGCTGAAAACGGAATATCCGAAGATCAAGAAAATGGCGCAGTTACAGGGTGCCGACATCTATTTTGGCGATGCGGCGCACATACGGTCTGACCATCATGCCGGACGCACCTGGGGCAAGAAAGGTGAGACGCCCGTTGTTAAGGCAACCGGAGCGCGCCATGGCATCAGCTTGATCTCAGCGATCACCTCCAAAGGCCACATGCGGTTTATGATCAAGGAGAAAGGCGGCGTCAATTCGGCCGTCTTCATCGAGTTTCTGAAGCGCCTGTTGGTTGGCGCCAAACGGACGATCTTCTTGATTTTGGATCGAGGCCCGGCGCACCGTTCAAAGAAAACGAAAGCGTTTATCGATACGTTGGGCGGCAAACTCAAAGTGTTTTACCTGCCGCCTTACTCACCCGATCGCAATCCGGATGAACTCGTCTGGAAGCATTTGAAGGCTGACACCGTTGGCCGCATGGTTACGACCGGCAAAGCCGGCTTCAAGAGCAAGGTGGTTTCCTCCATGCGCAGCCTGCAAAAGAACCCGGAGAAAATCCGCGCCTTCTTTCAGAAGCCTTCGCTACGGTATGCTGCTTAATGTCGGTTTATTAATGTACTGATTAATATGGCGATGGCGTCAACGTTGCGGCGCGGCTGGAGGGCATGGCGGAGCCGGGCGGCATCCTGGTGGCGAACGTGGTGCGGGAGCAGGTTCTCGACAAGCTCAGCTTCGGCTTTGACGACCTCGGTGAGCAGTCGGTCAAGAACATCCCTCGGCCGGTCCGCACCTACCGCGTCCGATTGAGCGACGAGGGAGCGGCGCCGCTCCGTGCCCTGGTGCCGGAAAGATCGGGACCGCCGCACCTCTCCCTTGTCGTTCTGCCGTTTGCGAACCTGGGGGGCGATCCCGAGCAGGACTATTTCGTTGACGGCGTGACCGAGAGCCTGACCACCGATCTCTCGCGCATCAGCGGCTCCTTCGTCATCGGGCGCAACACGGCCTTTACCTACAAGGGCAAGCCGATCGACCTCAAGAAAATCGGTCGTGAGCTGAACGTGCGCTACATCCTGGAGGGCAGCGTGCAGCGGGGCGGCAACCGCATGCGGGTCAATGTCCAGCTCATCGATGCCGGGAGCGGCAATCATCTCTGGGCCGAGCGTTTCGACAAGCCCATCGCTGACCTCTTCGACATGCAGGACGAGATCGTGTCGCGTCTCGCCGGTGCGCTCGATGCGCAGCTGATCGCGGCCGAGGCGCGGCGGGCGGAGCAGGCACCGAATCCCGATTCGATGGACCTCTACTTTCAGGGCGTGGCCTGGCTCAATTGGGGCTTAACGCCCAAGTATCTTGCGCAAGCCCGAGGCTTCTTCGAGCGCGGCCTGGCGCTTGATCCCGCCAATGTCGATGCGCTGGTCGGCACCGCCTTGGTCGACTGGGTTGTCGCGGGACCTCTTTACAGCGACGACCGGGCGGCGCGATTGGCTGCTGCCGAAGCGGCGTTGACGAAAGTGCTATTCTTGACTTCCGAGCATGCCTTGGCGCATTTCGCGATGGGCATGGTCCGGATTTATACAAATCGTGCCGTTGAAGGCATTGCCGAATACGAACGAGCACTGGCAATAAACCGAAATCTCGCCGTCGCACATGCGCATATCGGCCTCGCCAAGCTATTTATGGGGTACGGCGAAGAGACCGAGGCCCATGTGCAAGAAGCGCTGCGCCTTTCGCCTCGCGACACTTTCGCGTTTAGCTGGATAGAAATCGCCGGCGCCGCCAAGCTTCACCTTGACGCCGAAGAGGAGGCCATAGCGCGTTTTCGCCGCTCTATCGAGATCAATCCAAATTTTCCCCTGACGCATTTCTACCTCGCTGCCGCTCTGGCTCATGCCAACCGACTGGGAGAGGCACGGGTTGCCGCGCGGGCAGGGCTATTGCTTGATCCAAGTTTCACGATCGCCAAGTTTCGCCTTGGCGCACAGAGCGACAACTCGACCTTTCTGGCCCAACGCGAACGGGTGATAGAGGGAATGCTCAAGGCGGGGGTGCCGGAAGGATGAGCGCGCCACCGCCCGATCACGGCGGCGCCTAATTGCTTCGTTTTAACGTGGGGCCGTGACTCTGATCATGAAGCGCGCCGAGTTTCAAACACGGATGACCGGCCATTCGAAACGCCAGAAATTCGCTCTCCCACTGAGTATTGTCCGGTTATGGGATGCGGCTGGCTGGTAAATGCCACGAATTTCGGCCCAACAGACATCAGCTTCATCCCAATGAGCCTTATTTTTTCGCGAGTCGCATTTCTGGCGGCACTGTCGAAGTGCGGGTTGGATCGCGTGTCCCTGAAGCAATTAAGGAAACGATGCCGTACCTGCCCTGAGAATCTAACTGCGCAGCGGCTCCTGCCGGTACCCGAGAAAAAAATCTGACCGCTGACCGAAGAGAGGGAACCATGTTCCTCTGTCGGAGTAACGCGGTCCTCCTGCCAGTGTCTTGAGATGACCCAAAACATGTCGCACTAAGCTCTCAAAAAATCTTTTCTACTTGCACGAAAGGAAACGGCTCAATGGCCACTGACCCCAATATTCAAACAGTTTTGCGATATTTCGCGGCATGCACGTCAGGCGACCTCGACGCCCTAAAAAGCTCCTTTGTACCCGATGTCGTTCACTACTTTCTTCATCCGGCCAATACGCCGATCCGCGGCGCAGAACATCTGGCGAGATACTGGCGAAAATATGCGCAGGTTTATCGCCCAGTTTGGAGGATCGACCATGCGATTGCGCAGGGGGATGAGGTTGTTAGTGAATGGAGCTGCGCTTATACCCCTCGCGGAGGACAGCATCGAATGATGTTCCGTGGCACCGAATGGTATCTATTTAAGTCGAGCCTTATCGCCGAAGTGCGGGCCTACTACCAGTATGACGAGAGACGTGACTGCGAGTTACCAGGATTTCCCTATGCCGAACGCGGATATTTGATAAAGGAGAGTTCGTAGAGGGATATACAGCCCGATCAACGTGATGACTGCCGAGCCAATTCGAAACGTCTTGGAGGCGTGGTTGCCCATTGATCTTCCCTGGACAGACGCCCCCTCGCCGCAGCTCTTTTTTTCCTGCTCTCATTCAAATGAATGATGCGGGATGGACGGCTCGATTCTATTCTGCGGCTTGGATAGGCGCGGCGCTCTGATCCCGACTGTACTTCTTTCCGCCGAGACGAATGGCCTCAAGGTGCGTGCCAACCCTCGGCCCCCAAAAAGGGGCACGATCAATTCCAACTCCATAATCCAGGGGGCTCCAATGGCATCCAACATTGAATCTTCAAAAAAGGGTTATGAGCTTTTCGGGCGTGGCGAGATCGACACATTTATCAATGAGCTGATCGACGAAGACTGCCGTTGGCTAATTCCAGGCCCTGAAGGGAAGCTTCCGTGGGCAGGGACTTACAAGGGAAAAAAGGGTGTCGCCGAATTCTTCACCACATTGGCGCAAACTGTCGAGTTCACTGATTTTGTACCGCACGACATGATTGAGAAAGGCAATACCGTCATTACGCTCGGAACCTTTGCGGGTCACATAAGGGCCACAGGCAAGAGAGTAGACAGTGACTGGGTGCACGTCGCGAAATACAGCGATGCCGGTAAGCTCGTGTTCTTCCAAGATTACGTCGACACTGCTAAGGTCCTGCTCGCGATGTCGTGATGTGTAACTGGAATCTACCTAGAGCACTCGCTGCACACTGACCCCGTGCAACGATAAACCATAGGTCCGTGCAGTAGCCAGGGCGTAGCCACGGCCTCTCGCCTTACGACCAGATCGACATTGCCGCTTTACTCATCGAAATTGTTAGATTGCCCTTTTTGACAGCCATGAGCAGGGTCATTCGGTTTCAAAGAAGGCCGCTGGAACTCGCCGTGTTTGACGCGGCCGCGATAGTCTCGATGTTCGATGCATCGGCGATAGTGACGACATTCTCACCGCCAAGACCGTAATACAGCGCATCAACCTTGCCACCAAGGACCGGCTTTTGGTCAGCCCAACTCTTGGCACGGTGGTAATCCGGACCATGTCCACCTCAATCGAGCGCAGCGCAGGAATTAAGGCGAAGTCGGTAGGGCTACGGTGAAAGATGTCCGCTTCCGGCCATGATCGCCCGCAGTGCGAAAAAGGCGCACTCGGATACATTGCCATCGCCAGCGTCGAAATAGCTTTTGTTCGTCCGTTTACTTGCGGTTCGAGGAATGCCCTTAATCTGCAGTGCTGTTCCACTTGCATAGCCGGAGCAACTGGCTTGTATAATAATGAACGCTGAGCGAGCCGGGGGCACGCTATGGATGTGGCCGGGTGGCTGCGCAACCTTGGCCTCGGGCAGTACGAGGCCCTATTTCGCGCTAACGCGATCGATGCAGATATTCTGGCGGACCTGACCGAGACAGATTTTGAAAAGCTCGGGATCCCTCTTGGGCACCGCAAGCGGCTGCTAAAGGCCATTGCGGCACTTGCCGCGGCACCCGTGGAAGGAGCAGAAACAGCTATGCCGCCTTCTCGCGCGGCTGTGCCAATGCCGATTGGCGAATCGGCAGAGGCGGGGGGTGAGCGCCGGCACCTCACGGTGATGTTTTGCGATCTTGTGGGTTCGACGGCTATTGCCGCGAACCTCGATGCGGAGGAATGGCGCGATCTCGTAGAGGGCTATCTTCGAGTTGCCTCCCAGGCTGTGACTGAAATGGGAGGGCACGTCGCCAAGAAGCTCGGGGACGGGATAATGGCGCTGTTCGGATATCCGGTGGCGCAGGAAAACGATGCCGAGCGCGCGGTGCGGGCGGCGCTGGCAATTCAACAAGCACTGGTCGAATTGAATCAGAAGAATGGTGGGTCCGGCAAGCCGGTGCTCGCGGTGCGCGTCGGTATAGATTGGGGCCCAGTGGTTGTGGATGCGACGGGAGAGGTCTTTGGTGATGCGCCGAATGTCGCCGCGCGGGTGCAAGCTCTCGCCGAGCCGGGATTGGTGCTGGGGACCACACGGCTGCAGCGACAGGTCGCTGGACGTTTCATCGCTGAAGAACGCGGCACCCACACATTGAAGGGGGTGCCGGAGCCTGTGGGGGTATTCCGCCTGGTTCGAGCGAGCGGTGGCGGCCATCGCAGCGTCGCACGCCTTCTCGCCCCGCTGGTCGGGCGCGACGAGGAAATGGCCTTGCTGATGCGGCGTTGGGAGCGGGCGCGGGAAGGCGAGGGACGGCTGACATTGGTGGTCGGCGAGCC
>JBJKQL010000012.1:0-3663 GCA_046705265.1 Ferrovibrionaceae bacterium | reverse complement strand
GGCATACTGAGCGCGCAGCGCCTCGGCGGCCGCGGCCGAGACGCTCGGGAACGAACCGACGTCGCTGCGGATTTGGTTGCGCAGCACCGCCAACGGGTCGGTAGCGCCTCTGGCGGCGTAGTACCAGTTATGCGGTGCACCGCATAACTGGTATTCAGCAGAGCATATTGTTTTGCGGAGTCAGGGCAAGAGCAGCGTCGACGGCCCCATGACGATCAATGACATGGCTGCCTTGAGGAGGTACATGATCTCCGCATAATAGTTGATGCTCTCTCCGAACGCGTCGATCCCCGACGCCAGGAGGAGAGCTCATGTTGACGACCGTGTTTTCGCGTCCGGCCTGGTTATCGCTGATAAGGTCCACGCTGGCATGTCCGTTTCTCGATGATTTCATCGTCACGTTGGCGAAGGCGGGCTATCGCGCACAAACGATCCAAGAGCATGTGCGGGCTGCGGCGCATCTGAGCCGCTGGTTGGCACATCGTAGACGATCATGGACAGATCTCGACGGCAGCGAAGCCCAGGGGTTCAGACGACATATCGAGAGCTGTCAATGCGTTGGCTTCAAGCGTAGAGCCAGGGAAGATGGTCGTGGCGCCGATCTATTTGTGCAGCATCTGCGGGATATCGGCATCGTCACACAGCCTGCCGCGCCGCCATCCCAGCAGCCGGCGCTACTCCTGGGTTTTTGTCAGTGGATGCGACAGCATCGGGGTGCCAAAGAGGCGACGCTCAACGTATACGGGCGGGTCATAGTAGACGTGCTGCAGTCGCTTGGCGAGGACCCGAGCCGATACGAGGCGCGTAAGCTTCGTACGTTCATTCTGGATCGTGCGCCGTGCTGCGGTCGGAGCAAAGCGAAGCAACTGACCACCGCCCTGCGTGCCTTTCTCCGCTACCTCATCGCGCAGGGACTGTGTCCCGTGGGACTCGATGCGGCCATCCCGATCATTGCGGGGTGGAAGCTAGCCTCCCTGCCTCGCTATTTGCCGGCGGCAGACGTCGAACGCGTGCTGGCCGCCTGTGATCCAACCACCGCAATCGGCGCACGCGATCGAGCAGTCTTGCTCCTCCTGTCCCGGCTGGGCTTGCGGGCTGGCGATGTCGCTCATATGCGATGGTGCGACGTTGACTGGCTCCAAGCCACGGTGCAGGTCGTGGGCAAGTCACAACGCGCCGCGCGACTGCCGCTGCCGCAAGAGGTTGGCGTTGCGCTTCTTCATCACTTGACCAATGCACCCGGCGCCGCGCCATCCGATCCGATCTTTCTAAACTCGGCGCCACCTTTGGGCCGATCACTGAGATCAAGCGGCATCTCGTGTATCGTCAGCCGCGCGATCCTGCGTGCTGGAGTACAAGCGCCCGCTCGTGGCGCGCATGTCCTCAGGCATTCGGCCGCCACGTCGCTGCTGGCGGACGGCGCCTCCTTGCAGAGCATCGGCGTCCTGCTGCGCCATCGTCTGCTTGAGACGACGACAACCTACGCGAAGGTCGATTTCAAGGTCCTGAGCACACTCGCCCGGCCGTGGCCGGAGGTGTCGCCATGATGACGCCCCTCGTTGACGACTACTTGGCGCTTCGCCGGGCGGCCGGATTTCAGCTTCGAGTCCAGGAGGTTCACCTGCGCAACTTCGTGAAGTTCGCGGCGGAACGCGGCGAAGCGTTCGTGCGAGCACAGACCGCGGTCGAGTGGGCCGCCGGGGCACCGTCGCCCAGCCAACGCGGTCACCGCCTCGATGTCGTCCGCATCTTCGCGCGTCACGCAGCGCTCGAAGACTCGCGTCACGAAGTGCCGCCTGTCGGAGTGTTCACCAGTCGCCGGTTACCGTACCGCCCCTTCATCTTCACGGGCGAGCAGATCCGGCGAGTTCTGGAATACGCCGCAGTGTTGCCGCCCCGGCAGTCGTTGCGGCCGTGGACCTATTGCACGCTGTTCTCGCTGCTTGCGATCACGGGGATGAGGATTTCGGAGGCTCTGGCTCTGCGTCTCGAGGATCTCACGCCAGATGGCCTGGTGATCCGCAAGACAAAGTTCCAGAAAAGTCGGATTCTGCCCCTTCACCCGACCGCCCAAGCGGGCTTGGAAAGGTATCTGCAGCGGCGACGACGTTTTGGTGCTGCCAACGATCATGTCTTCATATCGCTGCGGGGCGGGCCCTTGCGGTATCCGACCGTAGTAGCGACTTTTTTGCAAACCGTTCGCATTCTCGGTCTGCATCCCGGTCCCGGCCAACGCGGTCCGCGGCTACACGACCTGAGGCACAGCTGGGCCGTGGCTGCCCTGGAAGCCTCTCCCTACGGCTACGACCAGGTAAACCAACACGTCCTTGCCGTCTCTACCTATCTCGGTCACGCCAAGCTGGTCAGCACGTACGTGTACCTGCACACCACATCGCAGCTGCTCAGCGATATCGCCGCGCGCTGCGAGCAAGTCGCACGGGGGGTCGGGCCATGACCTCGCTCGCTACCCATGTCAATGTCTTCCTACGCGAGCGGCTGCCGGTGGAGCAGCGGGCGAGCGAGCGGACCTGCGAGACGTACGCCCTCGCATTGCGCTTGTTCTTCGAGTTCACGGCACAGGAGTTGAAGACGCGACCATCGTCGCTGCGTCTCGAACACCTCGACGCGCCGCGCGTGCAGTCGTTTCTCGAACACCTGGAGAAGCAACGATACAACAGTCCGGCCACGCGCAACGTGCGGCTGGCCGCGATCCGCACGTTCATGCGCTTCATCGAACATCGCGAACCGGCCGCACTGGAGCAGATCCAGCGCATTCGAGCCATTCCGATGAAGCGCACCGAGTCCCGCTTGGTCAACCACCTCGACCCCGGCGAGATGCAGGCGCTTCTGGACGCACCATCGCCGGACACACGCGACGGTATTCGTGATTGCGCAATGTTGTACCTCGGATACTCGGCCGGCCTGCGCGTCTCGGAGCTGGTCGGACTGCGCATGGAAAATCTCACCTTCAGTCCACACGCCAGTGTTTACGTCCTCGGCAAGGGTCGCCGGGAACGGGCCCTACCCTTGCGGCGGGAAACCGCGGCGGCCCTGCGTGCCTGGCTCGCGCAGCGCCCGCCGAGTCACGCGACCGAGGTCTTCCTCAACTCCCAGGGCCATGCGCTCACGCGCTCCGGATTCGAGTACATCTTGGACAAGCACGTCCACACCGCGGCAAAGCGATGCCCGAGCCTGCTATCGAAGCGCGTCTCGCCGCATTGCCTTCGACACTCGTGTGCTCTTCTCATCCTGCGATCGACCAGAGACATTCGCAAAGTGGCGCTGTGGCTCGGGCATGCCAGTACTCAGACGACGGAGATGTACCTGCGAGCCGACACCACAACGCTGCTGGAGGTCATGAACGAGACGCCGCCACCGTCGCTGCGCAAAGGGCATTTTCGTCCACCTGATCAGCTCATCGCGCTGCTGAAAGGCGGTCAATAGCCCGACAATGTTATGCGGAGTGGTAAGTCGAAATTGGCCAGGAAGTCTGTGCTTTTGTCGTCTCACTCCGCAAAACAATATGCTCTGCTGAATACCAGCGCTCGATGGTGGAGGCGCCAAAGCGCACCTCGAGCCCCGTGAGCGGATGGCGCCAGGTGCGCCGGGCAAGCTCGCTCAAGGCGGCCTGCAAATCTCCCGGCGCAGGCGGTGCGGCCAGCA
>JBJKQL010000011.1:0-26343 GCA_046705265.1 Ferrovibrionaceae bacterium | reverse complement strand
GTCACCGAACGGCCGGGACCGGGCGGTTCGGTCAAAACTGCGGTGCGATAAGCGAGCTGCTTCGTCTTTAGTAATCTCGCTATAGCCGCTAAGGGTGCCGTCTCGGCTCGAACTTCTGGGGGGTGTTTTGCGTTTTCGCGTAAGGCGCCCTAGCAATCATATCGTCTTCGGGGCGCCGCATTGGGCACGATTGGCGGTCCGCTAATGGCTTGCTTGCGCCGCTGATCCGATCGGCGCGTGCTTCGATGTATGCGGAATGCTTGTGACCGTCTTTAGTGCCGAATACCGGCAGCTGAAGGTTCACCGCGAAACGACCCATCTCGCCGACCAGTAGGTTAAGGCGGAGGTGGAACCGCCGAACTTTAGCCGGAGGATGCGCAGACGGGCACGTCCGCGACGTTGCGGCTAGCCGGGAAGTTGACGGTCACCGTCGTGCCGGCGCCGGCGGTGCTCTTTATTTCGAGATGGCCCCCATGAAGTTCGATCATCGAGCGGGCAAGCGGCAGGCCAAGACCCGTGCCCGGGTATCTCCGTTGCAGAGAACTATCGATCTGCACGAAGGGTAACATGGCCCTGTCAATATCCTCGGGTGCGATACCGATTCCTGTGTCTGCGATATGAACGAAAATCGCGGCATCTTTATTGACGCCGCATGTGACCGTCACGACGCCCCCCTCCGGGGTAAATTTGACCGCATTCGACAACAAATTCAAAATTACCTGCTTCAGCATGCAGTCGTCGGCGTTCAACATCGGCAAATTAGGTGAAATCTTCGCCGTCAGCTCGATATTGGCCTGAACCGCGCGCGCCTGCATGATGCGGAGGCACGATTCGATGACTTGGCGAAG
Source organism: Ferrovibrionaceae bacterium (assembly GCA_046705265.1). Lineage (GTDB taxonomy): Bacteria > Pseudomonadota > Alphaproteobacteria > Ferrovibrionales > Ferrovibrionaceae > JAJYTL01. The sequence goes on along the minus strand of JBJKQL010000011.1, from coordinate 25,495 downwards.
ATTGGTGGAAACCTCCTTCAAGGTAAGGTGGCCGATCTCGATCTTCGAAAGATCGAGAATATCATTGATGACGTTGAGAAGATGCGTACCGCTTTCGTGAATGTCCTGGACATAATCAAGATAGGCCGGGTGGCCTAAGGGGCCGCGCAACTCCTGTTTCAGGATTTCGGAAAAGCCGATGATCGCATTCAGCGGCGTGCGCAATTCATGACTGACATTGGCGAGGAATTCCGACTTGGCGCGACTCGCGGCCTCGGCGCTATTCTTCGCGGCAAGCAGCTGGACCTCGACGCTCTTGCGCTCTATCGCGTAGTGGATAGCGCGCTTGATCAGATCGCCGTCGCCTTGTCCTTTAACCAGATAGTCCTGGGCACCCTCTTGCAGGGCACTCATCGCGACACCATCGTTTTCCATGCCGCTCAATACGATCATCGGCACCGTCGGCTCGGAGGCGTAGAGGCGCTTGACCGTCTCGATTCCGCTCGAATCGCCAAGCGAGAGATCGAGAAGCACTATGTCAAACTGACCTTCCGCCAAAGCCGCGAGCGCGCGCTCGAAGTTCGAAACATGTACCATCTCGAAGGCAAAATCGTGTACGTCACGTAGCAATTCGTGCGTCAGGCGGGCATCGCCAGGGTTGTCTTCGACCAGAAGAATGCGCAAGGCGCCGCGCGGTACCGTATGTGCGGCGAGGTTGTTCAAGGTCGCATCCTTCGTCCCGACCCGGATTTAGATTGTCGCCGGCTGGCTGTGCCCGGGAAGGGTCACCACCTGCAGCCAAAAGTCCTCGATTACGCGAACGATCGACAGAAACTTTTCAAACTCGACCGGCTTCGTGATGTAGCAGTTCGCGTGTAGTTCATAGCTTCGTAGGATATCCTGCTCGGCTTCAGAGGAGGTAAGAACGACGACCGGAATTTTCTGGAATCGGGGATCTTGCTTGATCTCGGCCAAGACCTCGCGCCCGTCCTTGCGTGGTAGGTTCAGATCGAGAAGCATTAGATCCGGGAGCGGCGCATTTTCGTGTGCTGCTTCGCGTTTGAGAAAGGCCAGCGCTTCGACGCCATCCCTCACGTGATGCAGATTGTTCAGAAGACGACCTTCGTGCAGCGCCTCCCGCGTCAACCGGGCATCTCCGGGGTTGTCTTCTACAAGAAGGATTTCAATCGGGCGACGTAGGATCATGGTCAAGCTCCGTTTTCGGCCGCGGCGGGCAAAGTAAAGTGGAACCGGCTGCCCTGGCCTGGTGTCGATTCGATCCAAATTCGTCCATTGTGATATTCGATCACCTTTTTAGCGATCGCAAGGCCGATTCCCGTGCCGGCGTATTTGTCGCGTTCATGCAAGCGTTGAAAGATTAGGAATACCCGGTCGAGATAGTTTTGTTCGATTCCGATGCCATTGTCCTCGACGGCGATGTGCCACGACGCCTCCTCCCGCGAGGCAGTGACGTGCACGATGGGAGAAACGCCGTCGCGGTGGAACTTAATTGCATTGCCGACTAAATTCTGAATGAGCTGTGTAAGCAGGAGACGGGCGCCGACGATTTTTGGCATGTTGGCGATCTCGATCGTGGCGCCGCTCTCGGCGATTGCGACACGAAGGTTTCTGAGTGCCTCGTTGATCACTTCCGAGAAGTCCAAGGTCTCGAAATCACTACCCTTGCGGCCGACTCGAGAATAGCTCAGGAGGTCGTTGATCAGCTGTTGCATGCGGCGCGAGCCGTCGATGGCGTAGCCGATAAATTCGTCAGCGTCGGCACCGAGCTTTTCCTTGTAGCGGCGCTGCAGAAGCTGACAATAGCTCGCCACCATGCGTAGCGGCTCCTGAAGATCGTGCGACGCTACGTACGCAAACTGTTCGAGTTCGGCGTTGGAGCGATGCAGCTCTTTGTTTATTTCCTCAAGTTCGAGCGTCTTTCGCCTCAACTCCGCCGCTGCCGCCCGCTGTTCCGTGATGTCGTGGATGATGCCGATCATATGGAGTGACTTGCCGCTTTCATCGCATGTCGTCGCCGTCTCGCGATAAATGTAGCGGAGCGCGCCATCGGGGCGAATGACACGATATTCGAAAGGCTTCGGAACCTTTCCTTCGATGACATCGGCCCAATTCCGGATGATAAGGTCGCGGTCGTCGGGATGAACCAGCTCAAGAAAGTTCTCGTTCGTCGCAACGAAAGTCTCTTTATCAACGCCGAAGATTTCATAATTCATGTCGGACCACTCGATCGCATCACCAAGCGAGAAGCCGACGTCGCGTAAATCTCGGTAGTCGCTGCCCATTCGCGCGAGCCGCTGAGCTTGTGCCAGGATCTCGCGGCTGCGGCGTAAATTTTCTGTCATCGATTGGAGGGCCTTGCGCGATTCGTGTTCCTCGGTGACATCGCGATAGGCGCTGATGCGCCGGCGTGCTATCCCGTCGTCGTCGAAAAGGACGATAGCGTTGAGCTCGAGAAGCCGAAGGGCGCCGTCCGGGCGGATAATCCGAAGGAGGACATTGGATACCGGTGCGCCATTTTCGGAGGCCGCCATGACCCTTTCGTACTTTGCGGCATCTTCGGGATGGAACAGCGTCAGCATCTCGGCCCGCCGCGGCGCGTGCAGGTTTCGATCGCGGCCGAAGATGCGGTAGGTCTCCTCGGACCAAGTGACCTCTCCGGACAGGATGTCGCGTTCGATGCTCCCCATGCGGGCGGCACGCTGCGCTAGCGCGAGAACCTCCTGCCCGTGACGTAGGTTCTCGGCCATGGACTTCAGCGCTTCGCGGGTCTTCCGTTCTTCGGTCACGTCGCGATACGCGGCGATGCGTTTGGTTGGCTTCCCATTTGCGTCGAGACGGACGGAGGATTCGCAATAAATCCATCGCACTGAGCCATCGGTCTGAGGAACTCGGAACTCGAGCGGCTCTGAAGCAGAGCCTCGTTCCGACGCGAGCATGCTGGCTTTATATTTGTTGCGATCGGCAGGGTGGATCAGGGCAAGAAATTCGTGGGGTTTCGGGGGCCGCTGCCCCGGATCATAGGAAAAGATGCGGCAACATTCTTCGGACCATTTGATGATACCCGTGTTGAGGTCACGCTCCACGCTGCCGACGCCAGAGATGTGTTGCGCATGCTTAAGATGCTCCTCGCTCTGGCGTAGCGTTTCGCTGAGTTCCTCCAGCTCCAGTTCGCGTCTTTTTTGTTCTGTAATGTCATGGCGGATGCCGATAATGCCATGGTTCGAGGTGCGTCGTTCGATAATCTGAACCCAGCGGCCGTCGCTGTAGTTGTAGATATTATTGGTGTTGCCGGATCGGTGCTCGGCCATTCGTTCCGTAATCCATCTTTCGGGATCTGCATTGGCGGCGGGCAAGAGACCGCTCCCGACATGGGCGCGCAGGAGATCCTCGAACCGCATGCCGATCACTGGCATCTGGCCGCCACTCGGGACGATCTGCTTGGTCGAGCCGTTGTAGAGAACAATGCGGTCTTCGGCGTCGCATAGGACGATACTTGACGGAAGAAGCTCGATCGCATCCAAAAGATAACGCTCCGCCGCCAGGGTGGAGCACTCGTGCGTGATCTGCTCAGTTATGTCAACGGCGACCCCACGATAACCTTGAAATGTGCCTGCCGCGTCGTTGAGCGGCTTGCCGCTGGCTTTGAGCCAGCGGCGAGCGGTTGGTGTCCTGATCGTCGTGATGACGTCGCGAAACGGCTTGCGCGCTTCCATGAGCTCGAGATAATGGGGCGTGTGGGAATCGTCAGACTGGTCAACTACACTCTTGATCGGTTTGCCGACCAGTGCGGCGGCGCGGAGGCTCGATATCTGCTCGATCGGACCGACGATCACGCTGAAGCGATGGGTGGAATCGGTCTCCCACATCCAAGCGCCGGCGCTTTCAAGAGCGTCATCCAGCATCCGCGAAGGCGCGACAATCTGTGCCGCCGCGTCGCCCGTTGGTGCGGCTCTCGCGTCTGTAACAGCGGTCGTCTTTTGCACGGCAACCATAGCGAAGGTAGGTGTTGCGACAAAGTCCTTCACTTTTCCGGCTGGCAGTTAAGAATTCGTTAAGGTATGCGACAATTGTGCAACCATCTCAGGTCGTAGCCCCGGCGATCTATGTTTTTGTTCGCTCGGGGCATCCCGCGAATCTCTGTGCGAAGAGGTTTTGAACGTCCAGACGGAAATATTCGCCACCGTAAATAGGGGCGCTGGGATGGTCGAGACTGGCGCTTGGGCCGCCTTCCACCCAACATTATGGCCATCAGAGGCCGACAACGATGACAATCTTAGACCTTTTCTTGTTGGCAAGGCGGAGCATGGCTAGGGATCATGCGCTGATAGACGCGATGTCTACGGACTGGAGTGATGGTGGCGGCTAGCGCTTCAGAGTCTCGCCGTGGGATCGATGCGCGCCTGATTGCCGCCGGTCGTTCCGCGAGACATAGCCTCTTTGTGGCGGTTGGGCTTGGCTTTATCGCCGGCCTTGTGGTCATTGCCCAGGCCGTGCTACTGGCCGGCATCGTCGCGGCCATCGTGTTCCACGGCCTTTCACTCACTGCCTTGACCCCCCGCTTCGGTGTCTTGGCGGCACTCTTCGTGATGCGATCGGTGCTGACCTGGCTGAGCGAGATCGCGGCCTTCCACGCCGCCGCCTCTGTCAAGCGCGACGTTCGCCGCAGGCTTCTTGATCATCTCTGCCGCCTTGGTCCGTCCTACGCCGCGGGAGAGAAGAGCGCCGATCTTGCGGCCACGGCGATTGATGGCATTGAGGCCCTTGAGCCCTATCTCGCCCGCTATTTGCCACAGATGGCACTGGTCGTTCTGATTCCTTTGGCGATCCTTGCCGTCGTCTTCCCGCTCGATTGGATCAGCGGTGTGACCCTGCTGGTAACCGGTCCAATCATTCCCGTCTTCATGGTCTTCGTCGGTTATCGGGCAGAGGCGATCAACCGGCGGCAGTGGTCCCAGCTTCTATCCATGAGCGCGCATTTTCTCGACGCGGTGCAAGGGATCGCGACGTTGAAAGTGTTTGGCCGTGCGCGGGACGAGGTGGCCTTGATCGGTCGCATTTCGGACGATTACCGTCGCACAACGATGGCCGGACTGCGGGTCGCTTTTCTAACCTCAGCCGTGCTTGAATTTTTTGCCTCGCTCTCGATTGCACTCGTCGCCGTGATTTTCGGAGCCCGGTTGCTGCATGGCCACTTCGGCTTCTTGCCCGCCTTTCTTGTCCTTTTGCTGGTGCCGGAGTTCTTCTCGCCCTTGCGTGGTCTTGCTACCCATTACCATGCAAGGATGAGTGCGCTCGCCGCGGCGGGGCGGATTTTCGATATCCTCGACATTCAGCCGTGCCGGCACGGCGGACAGGGACAGCCGCCATCGGGTGCCATCTCGATCGCCTGCGATGGCCTTTCGGTTGCCTATGGCGAAGGGCGGCGCGCGTTGCAGGACGTCGATTGCGTCTTTTCCGCAGGCAAGATGACCGCCATTGTCGGACGTTCCGGCGCCGGAAAATCGACTCTGGCCATGGCAATTCTTGGCCTTATTGCCCCCGAATCTGGTGCCGTCCTGATCGACGGGACGAGTCCGCTCGATGCGCTGGATAGCGCGGCGTGGTGGCGGCAGCTTGCCTACGTGCCACAATCACCGCGTATTTTCGCCGGCACCATCGCGGAAAATCTGCGCCTCGCACAACCGGCAGCGGGGGATCAGGCGCTCCGCGTGGCGCTCGCGCGCGCGAGGCTTCTCGATCACATCGAGAGGCTGCCCGATGGGCTTGCGACTCGCGTCGGCGAGGGCGGCCTCGGCCTTTCCGGCGGACAGGCCCAGCGCCTTGCTCTTGCTCGCGCCTTTCTCAAAGACGCGCCGATTCTACTTCTCGATGAGGCGACCGCGCATCTCGATCTCGAAACCGAAGCCGACATCGTAGAGGCGATTTTGGATCTTGCGCGCAATCGCACTGCGATCGTGATTGCGCATCGTTTGAAGACGGTACGTCGCGCAGATCACATCATCGTGCTGGCGGAGGGGCGCGTGGCAGAGGCCGGCACCCATGATGCGTTGCTTGCGCGGAGGGGGGCTTACGCCGCACTTCTCGACGTCGGAGCAATGAAGGCTCAATCATGCGCGACCTGACGCGCCTGCTTCGCCTTTACGGGCCTTATCGCTGGTGGCTTGCCGGCGGGATCGCATTGGCGTTCATCACCGTTCTCGCCAACTTTGGCCTGCTCGCGCTCGCCGGCTGGTTTCTCGCCAGCACCGGCTTGGTCGGCCTCGCCTCCTATGCGGCGCAAAACGCCTTCAACTTCTTCACACCGGCTGCCGGCGTACGCTTCTTCGCGACAGTGCGCGTCCTATGTCGCTATCTTGGCCGGGTCGTCGATCACGAGGCGACGTTCCGCGAACTTGCCGGTCTCCGCGCCTTTCTCTACGAACGGATCGAGCCGCTCGCCCCCGCTGGCTTGATGGAGGATCGCGGCGGAGATCTCCTCGCCCGTTTGGTTGCCGACGTCGATCGGCTGGGCGATCTGCACCTTCGCGTCTTCTCGCCCTTCGTCGTGGCGCTCGCGGCGGGTCTCGTCATGGCGGCGGTGTTCGGCTTCTATTCATCGCTTGCCGGTATTGGGCTTCTTCTCGGACTTGGCCTTGCCGGATTCGCGATACCAGCGGCGAGTGCCATTCTTGGTCGCCGTTCAAGCCGCGATACCGTGGCGCGAGAAACCGCAATGCGCGCCGACGTTGTCGACGTGGTACAGGGGATGGCCGAACTGCTTACCTATGGCGCGGCCCCAGCGATGTTACAACGCATCGATATCGCGAGCGAGGCGTTGATTGTAGACCAGAGGCGACTCGCAAGTTTCGCAGGGCTAGGCGGTGCCGGCTTATCGCTGATCGCGAACGTCACCGTTATGGTGATGCTCGTGATCGGCGGCGACTTAATCCGTCAAGGCCGGCTGGCGGGTCCCGATTTGCCGCTTTTGGCATTGGGGGCGCTCGCGGCCTTCGAGGCGGTGGCGCCGCTGCCGCAGGCCTTCGAAATGCTCGGTGGGATGGGTGAATCGGCGCGGCGAATTTTCGATATCATCGACCGCCCACCGCCGATCGTCGATCCGGCGGCGAGCCCGAAGCGTCCCGCACGGCTGAATTTGGTGCTTGCCGGGATACGCCTGCGTTATCGGGATGAAGGCCCTTGGGCGTTAGACGGGCTCGATCTCGCGATCGGTGAAGGCGAGCAGGTCACTATTCTCGGACCGAGCGGCGCCGGTAAAACCTCGCTCATTAATCTCCTCCTACGCTTTGCCGAATATCAGGCGGGCTCCGCGACGCTTGGCGGGGTTGAGCTTAAGACGGTCCGAGGCGACGATGTCCGGAGTGTCTTCACCGTGGTCTCTCAACGAACGCAAGTCTTTGCCGGCACGATTCGCGACAATCTTCTGATTGCCAAACCCGATGCGGACGAAGCGGCCCTTTGGCGAGCGCTCGAGACCGCCCAACTTGGCGATTTCGTGCGTACTCGAACTGATGGCCTCGACTCGCTCGTCGGCGAGGCGGGGGCGCGGCTTTCTGGCGGGGAAGCCCGCCGCCTCGCGCTCGCCCGCGCTGCCTTGCGGGCAACGCCGTTTCTCATTCTCGACGAGCCGACAGAAGGGCTGGACCCCTTGACGGAGGCGGCCTTTCGCGTCGATCTCGCGCGGATCACCGTAGGCCGCACGGTGCTGACGGTGACGCATCGTCTCATCGGCATTGGCGAGCAGGATCGCATCGTGGTTCTTGTGGCCGGACGCGTGGCCGAATCGGGAACCTATGCCGAGTTGAAACGGCTTGGCTGCATCGTACCGCGCCTTGTTGCGCTTCAGGATGATCTGGCCCGCCTATGACCGAGGTCGGCCGGCCAACATAGTGCCGCAAGGCATTATCCGAAGCGTCGCGGTTTGACTCAGATCAATTATTCGACTTCAGTATTCTCTTATCGATAGCACGCCCATGAATGGCGGCGCGGCTACCTCATTGGCCCGCCCGCCGCGCGAGGAGCATGCTGATGATCAACCCGACCGTGGTCGAGCTCTCCCGTCTACAGTTCGCACTGACCGCGCTCTATCACTTCTTGTTCGTGCCGCTCACTCTCGGCCTATCGTTTCTGCTCGCCGCAATGGAAACGGTCTATGTCATCACCGGGAAGCCGGTCTACAGGGAGATGACACAGTTCTGGGGCAAGCTCTTTGCCATCAACTTCGCCATCGGTGTGGCCACCGGCCTCACCATGGAATTCGAGTTCGGCACCAATTGGTCGATGTATTCCCATTTCGTCGGCGATGTCTTCGGAACGCCGCTTGCCATCGAAGGGCTAATGGCCTTCTTCATGGAGTCGACTTTCGTTGGCCTGATGTTCTTCGGCTGGGATCGTCTGAGCAGGCCGGCGCATCTTGCCGTGACCTATCTCGTCGCTCTTGGTTCGAACCTGTCGGCGCTCTGGATCCTGATCGCGAACGGCTTCATGCAGGAGCCAGTCGGCGCCAGATTCAACCCCGACACCATGCGCATGCAGTTCACTGATTTTGGGGCATTGGTATTCAGCCCGGACGCGCAGGCGAAATTCGTCCACACCTCGATCGCGGGTTTCGTCACCGGCGCCATGTTCGTAATGGGAATCAGCGCCTATTACTTGCTGCGCCGCCAGCATCGCGACTTCGCGGCGCGCTCCTTCCGCATAGCAGCGCTTTTCGGCATCATCGCTTCTCTCGCGGTGGTTACACTCGGCGACGCGCTCGGGCGCTTGGATTATCTGGTGCAGCGGACCAAGCTCGCGGCGATCGAGGGGATCTGGCACACCACCAAGCCACCCTATGCGCCGTGGACGATCTTCGCGCTTCCTGACGACGGCGCCGGCAGGAACATCGCGGCGATCAAGATCCCCTACGTGCTGACCCCGCTCGTCACCCATTCGTGGCACACGGTAATCCCCGGCATCGATTCGCTCGAACGAACGGCGAAGGCGAAAATTATCAACGGCATTCAGGCCGCAGTCGCCCTCAAGGCCTATGCCGGCACCAAAAATCCGGCTGCCCTTACTACGTTCCAGAAGCATGAAGGCGATCTTGGCTATGGCTTGCTGGCTGAGCGCTACGCGCCGGGTCAGGACCTTGCGAAGATCACGAAAGCGGATCTCCCGGCTATCGTGAATCGCACGGCGCGAGCGACCATTCCCAATGTCTTCGTTGAATTTTGGTCTTTCCGCATCATGGTCGCCTTTGGTTTCGCCTTTATCGCGGTCTTCGCGTTCAGCGCCTACTACAGTTTGAGGAATGAATTGGAGAAACACCCATGGGTGCTGAAAGCGGCGATGTGGTCGATCCCTCTGCCGGTGCTGGCTTGCGAGTATGGCTGGATCGTCGCGGAGAACGGACGCCAGCCATGGAGCGTCTATGGTTGGTTGCCGACCTTCGTTTCGGCCTCGACCCATAGCGTCGGCTATATGGTGTTCTCGCTGGCGGGCTTCGCGCTGCTCTACAGCCTGTTCATCGCGGCCGAGCTCTATCTGATGTTCAAGTATGCCCGTCTCGGTCCTGGTTATCATGAAATCCCCGCGACAGCAGGGTCGGCAGGCGCCGCACCGGGGCTTGGCCAGCCTGGCTATGCCGACAAGGCCTGGGAGTAGGGAGGCCGATCATGGATATCTATGTCGCACTTAAAGTAATCTGGGCCTTACTTCTCGGCATCCTCCTCACCGGCCTCGCGGTGATGGTCGGCATGGACATGGGGGTCGGCACGCTGCTCCGCTTCGTCGGCCGCAACGATGCCGAGCGCCGCGCCGCGCTCAACATCATCGGCCCGCATTGGGACGGCAACCAGGTTTGGTTCATCCTTGGTGGTGGCGCGATCTTCGCCGCTTTCCCGACGCTCTACGCCACCTCGTTCTCGACCTTCTATATCGTCATGATCCTACTCTTGTTCAGCATGATCATGCGGCCGGTGGCTTTCGAATATCGCTCGAAGGTCGATGCCTCGCGCTGGCGCGAGACTTGGGATTGGGCGTTTCTGATCTCAGGCGCGATCCCGATGATCGTCTATGGCGCAGCGATCGGCAATGTGCTTCAGGGCGTCGGCTTTCATTTTGGCTGGGACGGCCAGTATTATCAGGACGAATCCTTCATCTGGTATCTACTCAATCCCTTTGCCATTCTCTGTGGCGTGCTGTCACTCGCGCTTTCGATCTATCAAGGCGGCGCGATGCTGATGATCCGCGGCGAAGGGGTGATCGCGATGCGCGCTCGAAGCTTCGCCATGTGGGGCGGCTTCATCGCCGCGGCCTTGTTTGTGATCGGCGGCATCTGGGTGCAGTTTATCCATGGCTTCGTCTATACGGAGGCGGTCAATCCGGCGATGGCGGCGACCCCGCTCAACGGCCCTGCGGTCGCCATGCGGGCAGGTGCCTGGATGGACAACTTCCATCGCTTTCCGATCCTGTGGCTGGTTCCGGTTCTTGGCCTTACCGGCATGATCGTTGGGCCGCTCACCCTTATCGCGCGGCAACCTATCGTTGGATGGTGGCTCGGGGTGCTGGCCTGGGTCGGCACCATCGGCACGGTCGGCGCGGCGATGTTTCCGTTTCTCATGCCGTCCTCCACCGCCCCGAGCGAAAGCCTGACGGTGTGGAACGCTTCGGGCAGCGCCTACAATCTTGGCTGGATGCTGGTGTTCGCGCTGACCTTCACCCCGGCGGTCATCGCCTATACCTCATGGGCATTTCACCTGATGGGCGGCAAGGTAAACGCCGACAAGGTCTCCCAGGACGACCACCTGTATTGATAGAGGACCCAGCCGATGCGCCAAGTCGTCAAAATGACCGCCCTTGCTCTGGTTCTTGCCTTGGCGCTCCTGCTCGCGGTGGTGGCCGGCGATTACGGTCCCTGGTATTTCGCCTGGCTGGTCGGCACGACGATGATCGTGCTGATCGCGGTGAGCGGCGCCGTCTTGTTTGAAACCCAAGAGGCCGCACGCGATCGGCGCCGCGAGCAATTGTAAGGAGGCGGACCATGCTCGGCGGGCTTGAGGGTATTATCCTATTCGTTCCTCTGGTCTATCTCGGCCTTTACGTTCTTGCGTATCTCTATACACGCAAGCGTTTCCGTTGACTGCGCCTGGACCAAAGGCTGCGGCTTGAAACAGAAACAGTTGGCTCGCCGCAGTCAAAACCGTGACCACGCGCCATAGGTGATAGGGTTGACAGGCTAAAAGGCAGGCAGTTCCCGCGCGTCGTTCGACGTAATCGCAACCCCTTCGACTTCGACAAGCCAGCCTGGCCTGCAGACGGCCCCTTGCACTGGGACGATGGGCAAGCTCGGAAATCGGCCTGTCAAGTCCTCCGCGATCAGAGGAAAGTTTGTTGGATCGCGAAGATAGACGATCAGGTACATTAGATCCGCGCAGCTTCCACCGCCTGAGCGCAAGAGCGCCTCGACATTTTGGAGCGCATGGTGAAGTTGGCGGCGAACGTCACCGGGATACACGATTTTCCCCTGGTGATCGATGCTGGCTGTTCCCGAGATGAAGTGGTGCGCGCGATCGGCGTAGCTGATCCGCGTGCCGCGCTCGAAAGTGACGTTGTAGTCTTTGGTCGCGCAAAGATGGTCAAAGTCGTTCAAGTAGAATATCTGAGCAGGCTTGAGGCCGAGAACCGAATAGGCATCCATGGCGACAAGATCGAACTGATGGCCGCAGGCACCCTCGATTCCGGTGCTGGAGATGTAATGCGTCGCACGGCACATACCGTGATGGAGGAACAGGTCGCGACGGCTTTTCACCATGTCCTGATAAAAGATGTCGACATCCTTGATATAGATCCAAGTGCGAACGCAGTTGTCGGCGAGGGCGCCCCCTTGCTCGGCGAGCGTATCGATGAGGTCCTGAAAGACGTGCCTGGTCTGCTCCGCCGCCGAGCCAAGACCGTCGTCGGTGCCGGCGCAGAGCCCCGCGCTCCAAAGATGACCGAGACCGTTCTTTTCGACCAGCATGTGCCGTGGCGTGAGCGATGTTTTGGTGAGACCATGCACGCTGTCGACATGATAGGCAAGAAGGACGACCTTCGGACTTGAAAGTGGCGGTTGCTGGATGATCGAGACGGAGACCGGGCCAGTTTCTTGCGACTGGACGAGGCGGCTTCGGCGAATGGCCATCCTCTGATTCAATACGTCGCTGACGAAGAGACGGCGAAAGACAGCCGTTTCGGGGGCGAGCTTAAGCCCGCGGAGTGCCTCCTCATAGCGCCTCTCCAAGAGCGCGATCTGATCGGCAAAATCGAGGTTCTGGGCGCCAAAGACGGTGATGAAGTGCTCGCTGCCGTTGACACCGTGGAAATGGCTGGTTGCGATCTTTCCCGGTGCGAACCGGTTGTCAACATTCATGGTCTGGCGGCTCCCAAGCCAAAAGGATTGTCCGAGCGCATTTGCTAATGGTCCCGTGACGATTGTGTTTTTCAGCCAGCGAGCGTGATTGGTCGATTCGGAAAAGAAAGCTGCTCACGGTCGCGCCAGTACGGCCGCACATAGTTGATCTCCATTAGGCGGCGGATACCGATGATCGGCCGCGGATCGAAGCCGTGCCAGGTGGCGGGCCCTGGCACGAAGATCACTGCCGAATTGAAGGTTCCTGGCGATCGGCCAACCCATTCCCGGTTGGTGTCGTAGATGTCGGTGCCCCAGTCCTTGGCGTCCGGTCCGGTGAACAGATAGATCACCATGGAAAAGAGCTTTTCCGGAATGTCTCGGTGCGGTTCGAGCCAGGCACCATCGGTATCCTGGATATATTCCATTCTGAGATAGCTGCCCGCGACCTCGATGCCGCAGGTCTCGGCCATGAGCCGCGCCACCTCCGGTCGTTGGAGCGCCTCGGCAAGGACCTCGCAGGTCGGAAATTTTTTGCGGAGAAGGGGAGTGATGAAACAGCGTTGGTCGTTATAGGTGTTGCGTGTGCCGTCGGTGCGCCCCAACATTGGCGGCGCGATCGGGAGCGTGAGAATCCCGGTGCAGATGTCGACCGGCAACACCTCGCCCAAGGTCCAGTGGCGATAGGGAGCCTCGCCGCGCTTTGCTGCGCGCACGGCGGAGGCGAAATGCGCAGCTACGTCAGTTATCTCGGGTACCGGCGGGTAATTCATGAGCCCGTTCCCACGACGCCGCGCACTCGACGTCCTGTCAGAACCTGCGGGGCGCCCATTCGATGGCCTTGTTCAGCACCGGCACCGATTTCGCGAAGGCGCTTAGGCTGTGGCGCCAATATTCGCGACGCACGTACCAGTCCGAATCGACGTAGCAGAGCTGTAGACTCATGCGACGCCCTTTTTGCGGCAGAAAGCCGTGCCACGACTTGTCAGAAACGCGGAACATCAGCATGCGGCCGAATTCGGGTGCAAATTCGAAGGCATAGTCGTTGCGGTCGGAGCTGCGAAGAACGCGGAGGCGGCCGCGCTCGTAAGGCCATTCACGGCTGAACCCGACGAGCACCGTGATGATCTTATGCTTCGAATCGGGATGAGCGTAGCCCTCATTATAATGGCCGCTGGTGTTGCCCATCATCACGATGCAGGGCGGGCATTTGCTGAGATCGATATCGAATTTCTGCTCAACGAGGCGCCGAAAGCGCGAGCTGAGCAGATCCTGGACGACGGCCCCGAAGTTCGGCCCGTGGCGAAGATCGGGCAGCGCATAGCTGCCACGGTCGGGAATGACCGGCGCATCCGCTAGTACCGCTTCCTTGGCCGATGGGCGAATCGCGTTTTCGACGAAAGCGAACTCGTAAGGTTCGGACTGCAAAGGAGCAGCCGCAATGGCGGCATCATCGAGCATCGAAAAGAGCGGCGCCTCGGTCGCCATGATATACCCCTTTTGCAGCTTATTCCTCATGCGAGTCTCGGGTATGGCCGTCGTTTTCGACCACGACGTCATGCTCTCTAGCATGGGCGGCGCGTACCGCACTTGACCGTGGTCAAGGTCGCGACCCTTTTCGCATTTGGCTACGGCACGGCGGGAGACGACGGCATCGACCTGCGGCACGTGGTCGCACGGCGGCTGAAAGAGCCAGCCCTCGGTTAGAGTCTTTGAGCACGATCAATTAGGGAGATGCCGAAGTCGGCTAAGGATTCGGTGTGATGGATATCTCGGCCGAGGAAGACCAGCTTTTTCGCCGCACCGGCATTGGGCCCGAAGAGCTAGACTTTCTCAGGGAGGTCCCGCTCTTCGCCGGCCTTACGCGCGAGCAGCTTTCACTTCTTATGAGCGACGCCTCGATCCGTCGCTACGGCGGCAACTCGACTTTGTTCTACCAGGAAGAACCGGCGAAGAGCCTGTTTGTGATTTTCGACGGCTGGGTCAAGCTGTTTCGCCAGACGGCTGGCGGCCGCGAGATCGTCATCGCCGTGCTGACGCGCGGTGAACCTTTCGGCGAGGCGATGATTTTCGATGCCGGGGCCTCACCGCTGAGCGCCTTCGCGGTTACCGATGTCAGGCTTCTGGTGGTTCCAGGCGACCGCTTCATCTCGCATATCCGGAACAACAGCGACCTTGCGCTCAGGCTGCTTGCCGCCATGTCGGCGTATCAACACCGGCTGGTGCAGCAAGTCGAGCAGCTCACGGTGCGCTCCACCTCGGAGCGGTTGGCAGGATTTCTTTGCCGTCTGTGCCCCAAGATGACGGGGTCGGCGACGATTGAGCTTCCTTTTGACAAGTCGCTGATTGCAAGCCGTCTTGGGATGCAACCGGAATCGCTTTCGCGGGCCCTGGCGCGGCTGCGGGCTCACGGCGTTACGGTCAAGGGCTCGACGATCAAGATCGCCGACGTGGCCGTGCTTCTCCACTTTAGCGAAAGCGATCTTTAGACTTTCCGGGCGGATTTGGCGGCCCACGCGCTCGCCGCGGCCGTGATTTTTCTCGATCCCCGCACTGATAGGCGGGATCATGAGCCGCAGACAACGGCTTTTCCCTTTGGAATGGGGGTATCTATCATGGCGCGCAACACCCGGCTTTCGGTCAAGTGAGCATCGTCACCTGCGACCTCGCGGCCTCGGCCGCCTTCTATCATCGGCTTGGCTTGTCAATTAGTGATCCCGCGTTGGATCGGTCGGGGACGCCGTTTCACGCAAGTGGCATGGCCACAGGTGGCGTGAACATCGATCTTTCCACCGATTCCTTCGCACAAGTCTGGAAGGGCGGAAGGGTGGGGCGAGCCGATCTCGTAGGCCGCGTGGTGCTGGGTTTCTCCCTGGCCTCGCGGGCCGCGGTCGATCGTACTTATGCCGAACTGACCGGTGCGGGGTACGCCGGCCTGCAGCCGTCTTACGATGCCTTTTGGGGCGTGCGATATGCCGTGGTTGAAGATCCGAGCGGCGTCGCGGTTGGACTCATGAGCCCGATCGAGGTGGTGCGGAAAGCCTCGCCGCCCGAGCCCTGGCGGCACGAACGGTGCGTGCCGCCGCGGCTCACTCCGGATACGGGATGTGCCGCCGCTCCGCCATCTCGTGACCCAGGGTGACCATGTCCTCCGCCGTCAGCCGGCGACGGGCGAGCGGCAGGATCACGGCGTTTTCCCAAGAGAGATGACGGCGCTGCGTTTCGCTAAAGGCGAGCGCGGCACCTGAGAAGGTATCCGACGCCGGCGAAAGCCGGGCCGAGATGACTTGGCGCAACGCTGCGATCAATGCCTTGGCCATATCACGGTCGCGGTCGTGTTCCTCGGAGAGCAGGACGAGAAGGTTGTCCAAGGCATCCTCGGGTTGCGCCCGCCGGGCGAGCAATGGGAAAAGACTCCGCTCTTCGTCGGCGATATGGAACCGCATCTCCTTCTGCAGGTAGCGGAGCGCGGTTGTCGCTCGTTTCCGGAGGGTCAGCGCCTTCGGTTCGGCGATCATCTTGTCCAAGGTCGCGCAAAGCGAGCGTTGCCGGAAATGGTCGGCAAAAATGAACTCGATGGGCTCACGGAGCAGGTTGTCCGGAATGCGTTCGAGCTCAATCGCGTCTGCCGCAACTTGGTGCACCTGATCGGCATTCCTCTTTAGGATGATTAGTATGAACCAGAATGACAGATTGACAACCGCCACACCTTGACCACCGTCAAAGGGAACTTGCGCCGTTTCCGGTTTGAACGGAATGAGCGTGATCGCGCCGCGTGCCGGCATTTAGGCGGAGAATGACGCGGCTTGGCCCAAAACACCGTGTATTTGACCACCGTCAAGGGCTGAGTTGCGATTTTGTCCTAGCAAAGGGGTTGCTACCCAAGAATAGGCAGTTGAAGTCCGTGGCGCTGGCCCATCGCCGTCAGCACCAAAGGGCCGAAAGAGGGACTGCGTGCCATGCCCGATCATGCTTCAAGCCTGGCGCCACCACTTTCGCCGGCCCTTTTCCTCGGCATGGCGCTTCGGCCCGTGCCGCTGGCTGTGCTGCAGCCGCTCTTCCGCACTGCGCTTTGGGCCCTGGACCAGCGCCATCCCGAGCTTGCCGAGCGGATGCAAGCGCAAGGGCAACCCGCGATCGCGGTGGAGCCGACGGATCTCCCATTCCATTTTCTGCTTCACTTCGCGGTTGAGGGCCCGAAGCTCACGCTCTTCGGCGCTGGCGAGCGGCCACCTCAGGCCGATACGGTGTTTCGTGGTCCGTTCGCTGCGTTCATTGCGCTGATCGAGGGCGACCTCGACGGCGACGCGCTGTTCTTCTCTCGCACCATTGGGGTCGAGGGCGATATGGAAGTGGCGCTGGCGTTCCGCAATGCCATCGAAGCGGCCGAGATCGATTTCCTTCACGACATGACAGATGCGTTCGGTCCCCTGGCGAGGCCGGCGGGCGCCGTGGTTGGCGCGGCCGAAAGCCTGTTGCAGCGGGCGGCCCGCGACCTCGGCACTATACAGGCGGCGCTCTTGGCGCCGCTTGAGAGGCACCTTGCGCGCCAGGCCTCGGAAATCGTAGCCATTCGGGCCGAGATCGCCGGGCGAAGCGGGCGGTCAGGGCATGCGAGTAATCGGCCTGAACAGGCAGGGAGCCAAAGATGAAAGCGGAACGGCTGGAGCTTGTCTGTCCCGCCGGTACGCTCGGCGCCTTTCACGCGGCGGTCGATGCCGGTGCCGACGTCGTCTATGCCGGCTTTCGCGACGAAACCAACGCGCGGAATTTTCCCGGCCTCAATTTCTCGCGCTCCGAGATGACTAAGGCCATTGCCTATGCCCATAAACGGGGCGTCAAGGTCTATATTGCCGTCAATACCTTTCCCAAGGCCGGTATGCCGGACCCTTGGCTGCGTGCCATCGACGATGCGGCGGGGATGGCGGTAGACGCACTGATTCTCGCCGATATCGGTTTACTTAACTACGCGGCGCAGCGGTATCCCGAGGTCCGCCGGCATCTTTCGGTTCAGGCGTCGGCGTCAAACTCGAACGCAATCCGCTTCTATCAGGAGGCTTTCGGCGTGCAGCGGGTCGTGCTGCCGCGGGTTCTGACCTTGGCCGAGATTTCGGCCTTGACGGCGCAAGTTCCGGTCGAGACCGAAGTCTTCGCCTATGGCGGCATGTGCGTGATGGCAGAGGGGCGATGCCTGCTTTCGGCTCACGCCACCGGTCGATCGCCCAACATGGACGGAGTCTGCTCGCCAGCAAGCCACGTGCAATACGAGGAACGCGACGGCTGTCTCACGTCGCGGGTCGGGCGGTTCACTATCAACCGATTCGGGGCCAACGAGGCTGCTGGCTACCCGACCTTGTGCAAGGGCCGTTTCGTGGCAAACGGCGAGGCCTCGTATCTTTTCGAGGAGCCGGTTTCGTTGAACGCGACCAAGATGCTTCCTGAATTGATGGCGGCTGGGGTCACGGCACTCAAAATCGAGGGCCGCCAGCGCGGTCGCGGCTATGTGTCGCAGGCGGTTGCGGCTTTCCGCCGCGCCGTCGATGCGGCGGCGAGAGGCGCCGTCGTCGACGAAGGCCTCCTTGATGCGCTTTCGGAAAGCGGCCGCGGCACGACCGGTGCTTACGAGAAGCGTTGGCGATGACCGGCATCGATGGTGCGGTTGCAGACCCTGTTTCGGCCCGCATTTCGCTTGGGCCCGTTCTCTATCATTGGGAGGCGGCGAAAAAGCGTGACTTCTATTTTCGCATCGCCGATGAGGCCCCAGTCGATATCGTCTATCTTGGCGAGGTCGTCTGTTCCAAGCGCATGCCCTTCTTCGAAAGCCATCTGCCGGAGGTCGTGGAACGGCTCGCTCGCGCCGGCAAGGAAGTGATCTATTCCACCTTGGCATTGGTCATGAGCGAGCGTGAAAGCGCGGTGTTGGAAGCGCTCGCCGCCGACCGTGATCTCCTGGTCGAGCTCAATGATCTTTCCGGTGCAGGATTCCTCCGCGGCCGTTCGCATGTCATCGGCCCCTTCATCAATGTTTATAATGAAGGTACGGTCGGGTATCTCGCTGGCAACGGCGCGACGCGGGTTGTTCTCCCGGCCGAACTGCCACGGGGTGCGCTCGCAGCACTGACCGCGGCCGCGCCACCGATCACTTTCGAGACCCAGGTCTTTGGCCGGCTGCCGCTCGCCCTCTCGGCTCGCTGCTATCATGCCCGCGCCAACGGCCTGCACAAAGACGGCTGCCAGTACGTCTGCGGCCGGGACGGGAACGGGCTTAACGTGGATACCCTCGATGGCGACGGATTCCTTGCCGCCAACGGCACGATGACCTTGTCTTATGTCGTGCTTAATCTTGTGCGACAACTCGACATCCTACGTGCCGCCGGCATGTCGGTCTTCCGGCTCTGGCCGCAGGCAGTCGATATGGTCGCCGTGGCGGAGACCTTCCGCGACCGGCTCGATGGCCATCTTGATCCCGAGGCGGCGGCCGCGCGGGTCGCGGAGCTGGTTTCCTTTGCCCCGCTGGCGGAAACCTTCTACGACGATGCGCTGCCCGAGACAGGCTAAGATACCGCTTGTGTTGAACCTTTGACGTCGATCAAGGCAAAAGCACGGCGTTTGGCTAAAAAGATGCCCATGATCGCAGATCTCATCGACCGTTACAGCCCTCCGGTTCCCCGCTATACCAGCTACCCCACTACGCCTCAGTTCTCGCCGGAGGTGGATGCCGCGACCTATGCCGCCTGGCTCCACGCGCTGCCCGAGGACGGCACGCTTTCGCTTTACCTTCATGTACCGTTTTGCCACACACTTTGTCATTTCTGCGGCTGCCATACGACGGCGGTACGCCGGGCCGGGCCGATGGCTGCCTATGCCGCCGATCTTCGGACCGAGATCACGTGCGTTGCCGAGACCATCGGAAAGTGCCTTCCGGTTCAGCATGTGCATTGGGGCGGCGGTACGCCGACATCGCTCGCGCCGGCTGACATGACGGCCATCATGGCGCTCTTGCGCCAGAGCTTTGCCTTTACGCCCGACGTCGAGATTGCGGTGGAGATCGATCCGCGTCGCCTGTCGCCGGCCGCGCTCGCCGCCTTGGCCGAAATGGGCACCACGCGGGCGAGCCTCGGCGTGCAGGATTTCGATCCCCTGGTACAGGCCGTCGTCAATCGCATCCAGCCTTACGAGATGACGGCCGCCACCGTCGAAGCGCTGCGCGCGGCGGGTATCCGGGCGATCAACCTAGACCTGATGTACGGGTTGCCACACCAGACTGTAGAAGGCGTCGCCGCTACCGCCCGGCGCGCGCTTACCCTCGCGCCCGACCGGCTCGCGGTGTTCGGCTATGCCCATGTGCCGTGGATGAAGCGCCATCAGAAGCTTCTCGCCGAACCAACACTGCCGGACGCGATGCAACGCCATCGCCAGCGCGCGGTGGTGGAGGAGGTGCTCACTGCGGAGGGTTATGTGACGATCGGCCTTGATCATTTCGCGCGGCCAAGTGACGCCATGGCCCGCGCCGCCGCGAACCATAACCTGCGCCGGAATTTCCAGGGCTATACCACCGATCAGGCGTCGGCGTTAATCGGCTTCGGCGCCTCGGCCATCGGTGCGCTGCCGCAAGGCTACGTGCAGAACATCACGCCCATCCCCGAATGGCAACAGACCGTGCGGCGTGGCGGACTTGCCGTGAAACGCGGTCTTGCCTTAAGCACGGAGGATCGGCTGCGGCGCGATATCATCGAGGAGATCATGTGTTACCTTGCGGTCGACCTCGATGCCATTGCCTGCGCCCACGGGGGGAGGGCGGAAGATCTGCTTACGCCCGCCTTGGAGGTCCTTGCCTCCGATGGCGTGATCAGGCGCGAAGGTCCGCGGCTTGCCGTCACCGCGCTCGGGCGTCCCTTTCTTCGCTCGGTCGCGGCCGCTTTCGACGGCTATATCGGCAGGGTCGGTTCCGCGAGCGGTCCGCGCCACAGCCAGGGGGTTTAAGCGTTCGAGACGAAATCCGCGATCAGACGGGTAGATTCCCCGCCCAGGGCGGTCGCGGGATGGTGCGATAGGCCTCGCGCAGGGCCGCCGACCAGCGATCGCGGATCATGCGAAAATACGCGTCCTCCTCGGTGATCCGCTGACGGAGTTCGACGTTGAGCCGATCGCGGCGATAAACCAGAAGGTCGATCGGCAAGCCGACCGAGAGGTTGCTTCGGAGCGTCGAATCCATCGAAACCAGAACCAGCTTCACGCCATCGTAAAGGTCGGTATCGTAAGTCACGGCGCGGTCCAGGATCGGCTTGCCGTATTTGTGCTCGCCGATCTGCAGGAATGGCGTGTCCGGTGCCGACTCGATAAAGTTGCCGGCAGCGTAGATCTGAAACAGCCGCATCCCGCAATCCTTGATCTGGCCGCCGAGCAAGATAGAGACGTCGAACTTGACGCTTTGCGCCTCCATCGCGTCGCCATCGATTCGATAGACGCAGCGCACCGCTTCGCCAACAAGCTGCGCGGCGCGGAACATGCTCGGGACGTTGAGTGGCGTCCAAAGCGTCCCGTCGATCTCCACCCCCTCGTTGATCAAGTTGATCACCGCCTGCGAAATGGCGAGATTGCCGGCCGTAAGCAGGGCAATCACCCGCTCGCCCGGCACCTCATAGACGTGCATCTTTGAAAATACCGAGATGTTGTCGACGCCGGCATTGGTCCGGGTATCGCTCAGGAGCACCAGACCGTCCTTCAGGTCCAGCCCCACGCAATAGGTCATCTCGCGTCCTCCATGTCGGTCGCCTTATTGCTCGGCACCGGTCTCGGCGACCCGGACTGTGACTGCAAGACTTTCGTTTGTAAGGCCGCGACGGACGCCGCATATCGGCAAGGCCGACCGATAGTCGAGCCCGACCGCGGTGCGGATATAGGCTTCGGTCGGGCAGACGCGATTCGATGGGTCAAACCCGACCCAGCCCAGATCCTCGACATAGGCCTCGACCCAGGCGTGATTTGCCTCGAAGTCGCGTGCGTCCTCGCCAGTCCAGAGATAGCCGCCGACATAGCGCGCGGGAATGCCGCCGGCGCGTGCCGCGGCGATGAAGACATGGGCATGATCCTGGCACACGCCGACGCCGCGCTTCAGCGCTTCCGCCGCAGTTGTCTCCACCTCGGTTTCGCCGAGCTTATAGTCCAGCCGGTTCCGCACCACGTTCATCAGCCGGTGCAGGGTGTCGAGGCTTTCTTGTCCGCGCGCGGCCTCGGCCAGGGCCTCGATCTCGGGCTCGATGGCGGTAAGCAGTGTCGGCTTGAGGAAGAGTCCCGGTGGCAAGGGCTCGCTAGCGCCGCGCAGGACACCGGCAGTGTCGCGGGTCTCGACATCCCCCTCGGCGATGATGGTGGCGCCGGTATGCGAAACGGTGATAGTCTGCGTATGAACGACGTTGCCGTAGCCGTCGACGATCGACGGCAGATCGCGGCCGCCATCGCCGCGCACGCGCCAACTCAGCACCGTCAAGCCCTCATGCGGGCGAGGGGTAAGGCGCATGGCCTGAATCGCGTATCCGACGGGGGCCGCGTATTGATAGACGGTTTCGTGGTGGACATGAAGACGCATGGCACGGTCAGGTGAGATAAAGCTCGGTGATCTCGTCGCCGAGTGCGGCGACGCGAGCGATGAAATCGGTCAGGAGTTCGTGCAAACCGGCTTGAAAAATGTCGCCGATGCGGCCGAAGCGCAATCGCGCATAAATATCTCCGGCAAGGCGGTGGCACTCCCCGCGCTTGCCGCCGTAGGCTTCGGCGAGAGCCTCGAGCTGGGTCGCGATCTGCTCGCAGCAAGAGAGCAGCGAGCGTGGCATCTCACGGCGAAGGATTAAGAGCTCGGCGATCAGCCATGGCCGCAAGCGCTCATTGTAGACCCAATGATAGCTGCGGAGCGCCGAGACCGAGCGAAGGATCGCCTGCCATTGATAATAATCGACGGCGCCGCCGACGCTTTCGTGTTGCGGCAACAGCACGTGGTATTTGACGTCTAGAATGCGGGCCGTGCTGTCGGCCCGCTCGATAAAGGTACCGAGTCTGGTGAAGAGGTGGGCGTCGTTGCGCAGCATGGTACCCCCCTAGGCGCCCTTGAACAGCAGAGAACGCTCCTTTATCCACTCGAGAAAGTCGATCACCCGATCCGGCGCAAGCTCGGCCGCGGGGATGCTGCGCGCCCGGAGCCAAGTCTCGTTGAGCGCGTTCCACATGTCGACGGTGAGCGCCGTACGCACCATGCGGGCGTTGCGGCGCGCGGTGTCGATGCAGGAGAGAATGCTCGACGGGTTGTCGAGATCGGCGACGAGATAATCGAGCACCTTGGCCGTCGTTGGCGTCGCCTGCTTGAGGTAGAAACCGGGCGCCGATCCGGTGGCGACGAGTGCCGAATGCCACTCGTTGCCCGGATCGCCGAGCGAGCGGGAGAGCCCGCCCATGCGCTGGCCAACCTGCACGATCCGGGCAACGTTTTCGGCGCGTTCCATGTATCGTGAAAGCCAGAACAGGCTGTCGGCGGTGCGGCTCAGCATCACAAGTCTTCCAACACCCAGGTATCCTTGGTGCCGCCGCCCTGGCTTGAGTTGACCACAAGCGAGCCCTCGCGCAAGGCGACGCGGGTCAGGCCGCCGGGCACGATGCGGACCTCCTTTCCGTTCAAGACGAAGGGCCTGAGGTCGACATGCCGGGGTGCGATGCCGGTATCGGTGAAGACCGGGCAGGTGGAAAGGGCGAGTGTCGGCTGTGCGATGTAATCGGCGGGGCGGCAGCGAAGCTTAGCGGCGAAGGCCGCGCACTGTTCTGCTGTCGCGTGCGGCCCGACCAGCATGCCGTAGCCACCCGAACCGCGCGCTTCCTTGACGACCAGTTCATTCAAATGGTCGAGGACGTAACCGAGATCTGCCGCCACCGCGCAGCGATAGGTCGGAACGTTGTTCAGTACAGGCTCCTCGCCGAGATAGAAGCGGATCATTTCCGGCACGAAGGGATAGATCGACTTGTCGTCGGCGATGCCGGCGCCCGGCGCGTTGGCGAGAGTCACGTTGCCCGCGCGGTAGGCCATGAGAAGACCGGGTATGCCGAGAAGCGAATCCGGCCGGAACGTCAAGGGATCGAGGTAATCGTCGTCGAGCCGGCGATAGATCACGTCGACCTGCCGCGGCCCCTCGGTGGTGCGCATGTAGACGACGTTCGCATCGACGAAAAGGTCGGCGCCTTCGACCAGCTCGATTCCCATCTCGTCGGCGAGAAACGAATGCTCGTAATAGGCGCTGTTGGAGCACCCCGGAGTGAGGAGGACGATGGCGGGATCACCGACGCAGTTCGCCGGCGCCACCGAGCGCAGGGTCTCGCGCAGCTCCTCGGGATAATGCGAGACGGGGGCGACGCGATGGTCGGCGAGAAGTTCGGGAAAGAGCCGTGTCATCGCCTCGCGGTTTTCCAGCATGTAGGAAACGCCGGAGGGCGTGCGGCAGTTGTCTTCCAGCACATAGAAATCGTTCGGGCCGACGCGCACGACGTCGACACCGGCGACATGGGTATAGGCCGCTTGCGGTGGATCGAAGTTTTGCATCTCCGGCCGGAAGCCCTCGTTGCCTAGCACGACGGCCTCGGGCACGCGTCCGGCGCGGAGGATTTCGCGCCGGTGATAGACATCATGGATAAAGGCGTTCAGCGCCTTGACCCGCTGGGTCAGGCCGCGCGACAGCAGGGCCCATTCCGCGGCGTCGAGAATCCGCGGAATGATGTCGAAGGGAATCAGACGCTCCGGGTCGCCGCCCTCGGTATACACGGCGAAGGTGATGCCGATGCGATTGAACAGAAGCTCGGCCTCGCGATGCTTCATCGCAAGAAGCTCCGAGGATGCGGCCTCAAGCCAGCGGCGGATCAAGGCGTAATGCGGCACCGGGCTACCCGGCCCGCTCATCTCGTCGAACGCGCGATCCGCCGTTTCGCCCATGGGAGTCTCCCGCGCCCGGCATGCGCCAGGCTCTTTTGATCGATATGCGAGCGGATATGCATGGCCTGTGCCATGCGTTGGCGCCCGCTCGGGCTTATGCGGGGACCATGAGATAGACGCGGTTTCGGGCGCGCCCATTCCCGCGGATCGGGGCGGTTGCCTATATTTTAGGCTGCGAGCCGGCGGTCAAACAATGCACGGGACCGGTAAGGTGCCGCGCTCTCGGTTGTGGGGATAAGGCTGTGCAGCATCGGACGACATAGCAAGGGATTTCGCCTGCACTGTTATTCGAAGCGGCACTGCAGTAGACGTTTCGCATTCTCTGCGGTATCAATTTTTGGCTAGAGCATTTTCCGCTCACTCACGGTCATAACCGGCGGCGGCGAAATAGTTTTCGCATTCGGTCGAGGTGACTGTATCGATTGCTCGGCCAATGGCGTCCCATAGCTCGTCCTTGGTTCGGGCCGCTGCATTCTTGAAGAAGCTCTTGAGCTTCGAGAACGCCATCTCGATCGGGTTGAACTCGGGGCTATAGCGCGGCAGGAAGCTCAGTTCGGCTCCCGCTGCCCGGACGGCCCCGCGCGCGGCGGTCAGTTTGTGGGCGGGCAGGTTGTCCATAACCACGATGTCGCCCGGCGACAGTGTCGGCACCAGGACCTGCTCCACATAGGCCAGGAAGGCCAGGCCGCTCATCGCGCCGTCCAAGACCATCGGCGCCGTCATCCCCGCCAGCCTGAGGGCACCGACGAAGGTAGTGGTCTTCCAGTGTCCGTGCGGCACTGGCGCTCGGCACCGCTCGCCGCGCGGCGAGCGGCCACGCAGCCGAGCCATCTTCGTCGAAGCACCGGTCTCGTCGATGAACACCAGGCGCTTGGGATCAAGATCCGGCTGCCAAACGATCGCGAATGACCAGCTTGGCCAACTCGCGAAAGGATCATTGCCATCGAGCAGGAAAGGCGGGACGCCCGCAACGAGCGATCATTTATGCCATTGCCTGCGGGGAAACGAGTGATGGAGGGAAAGCACCGTGACAGCCTATCGCCTCTATTATTGCCGTGAGGACATTCCGCGATTCAACGCGCACCATTTCCAGGCAACAAACGACTCGGAGGCAATCAATCACACAGATCAGCGTGTCATGCCACTCCACGTGCCCATAT
>JBJKQL010000010.1:0-43699 GCA_046705265.1 Ferrovibrionaceae bacterium | reverse complement strand
ACTTGCTGCCGTCGATCGCAACAACGGCATGAGTGAAGAGTTTGAGCCGACGGCACAGTCCGACGAACTGGGCGCACACCGCCCGGATCGCCATGCCGTTGTCCTTGCGGAAGTCAGCAATCGTCTTCAAGTCGGGCGCCAGCCGCCCGGTCAGCCACATCAACTCGACATTGCGCTGCGCTTCGCGTTCCAGCCGTCGGCTCGACTGGATGCGGTTGAGGTAGCCGTAAAGGTAAATCTTCAGAAGTGTCGAGGGGTGATAGGCCGGTCGACCCCTCATCGCCGGTGTCATCCCTGAAAACCCCAAGCTCGCCAGGTCCAGTTCGTCGATGAACACCTCGATCATCCGGGCCGGGTTCTCCTCACCGACGTAATCCTCAAGGCAATGCGCCAGCAGCGCCTGTTGTATCCGATCTTCACCTTCGATAAACCGATGCATCGCCACACCCCTCGGAATCCTCAAGATCAAGGATTCTCACCCCGCTTCGCTCGCGGCGGAATCGACAGCAACATTAATCGCGAGCTGTTTTCACACAGCCTGATCCCATTACAGCCATTTGCTGGTTTGGGCGCCCGTTGGCCAGGAGGATTTAGAGCGAGCTTATGTTTGCCATTTCCAGGCAGTGCCGATGGCGGCCCCGCACCGGCGGTCCTGGCCCAACCCATAATCAAGGTGTCGGAATTCTTTCCAATTGAGGGAATCTGCTGTACACCACGATCGGCCTGTCGGTCTGCGAAGTCAATCTGGCGAGGATTGCGCACGCTTTCGCAGAATCTGTATTCAACTATGGGCCTTTTTCACTGCTCTTTGCGTCGGTCATAGTACTTGGCCGACCCAGGATCCGAGGTTATTCAGCGGATCCGGTCGTGATTACTCATAGCCAAGTGATGCGAGGACAGAAAGACAGGCCCTATCCCTCCGACCGTACTGCTCACCACTCACTGATGTAAGGTGGTTGTTTACCTGTCGCTCAATTAGCGTAGCACGAAGCAGGGTTGCCCATTGGTTGAATGCGTCAGGCATTCTTACACCTTAACCCACAGATTGAATTGGTATCATTGTAATTATTGAGTATTTCTGTGTGGCACCATTTTTGCGGGTTGTTTCCCAAAACACGTCGCCGTAAGCGCGATCATGACGCCGCTGTCCCAATTCGGAGATGCCGGCGATAAATCTCCAGTTCGTCTCGTTGGTTTCCAGCGACTGCATTATCTCGGTCCACAGCGGCGACTTCCTTCAATCTGCATTGGGGAGGCAAATCATGGCCGCTTTCATCATGGACTGGACGCTGCCAAATTCAGACGATCTCGGAGAATCGGAATTCTGTGAGCGGCAAGGCACGGGGGACCAACGGTCACCCCCGCACAACGGCGTTGTGCCGAAACTGGAGCATAATCTTACGTCAGAACACGGGAGGAGGCCCAAGGCCGCCATTCTTAAGCTGTTGACGGGCACCACATCCGCGGGCTGGCGCATGCCGATTTACGGCGCTTCTATAGCATTGATCGCCGCACTGTTACTCGCTCAGGCCAAGCCGGCGTGGGCGCAGGGGTCGAACACGAGCGCGCCGCTCCCGGCACCACCAACACCGGCTGCGGTAACGCCCAGTACGACACAACAACTCGTTGTCGGCCAAGGCGGGTGTGCTCAGCAATACACTGGCACGATTAATTTCTTAAATACGGCGGGCATTATTACTGGTTACGATGGCGCGCTCGCCGGTGTCGACACTGATACCGCTTTGGCCGGATTCGCCATACAGGAAATAGGATTCTCTCAACAGGCTGGCGCGGTGTATTTAACGGATTACACCTCTGGTATCTCTAAAATTGATGCCGGCATCATTAATGCCAGCTTTCCTGTTAGCAGCTCCTTAACCCCCCTCCCTCCGGGATTCCTTAATGGCTATCCCGGCCTTCCTAACTGCGACGCAAATTTCGCTGGCACTGTGGCGGTGACCGCAGGCGGCGTCAACGTCTCGGGCGATTCAATTTTCAACAACAGCGTCGCCTTTGCCCGGAACGCCTCTGTGACAGGTACCCTGTCCGCCAGCCAAATGACATCCAGCCAGGGCATTTCTGCCTTCGGAGGCAAGATCACAATAGGCGATCCGAATCGTACGGCGTATTCAAGCGGCATCACGATCGGCGGCGGAGCCCTTTCTGGAGCAGGTACCGGCGGTCTTGAAGCCTTTACCGGCGATCCCACCGCGATCGCCATCGGCAACAACGCGCAAGCGGCTCAGGCCGGATCATTGGCCTTGGGGTTGAATTCTGATGCCGCGGGCGCATCGGCAACGGCCCTGGGCGACACCTCAGCAGCGTTTGCAGACAAGACGGTTGCGGTAGGCGCCGGGGCCGTGGTCATGCCTGGGGCGGGTCAGGGCTCGCTCGCAGGCGCAACATCCATAGTCCTCGGCGGCGTCGGAGCCGTCGCAATTGGCGATTCCGACTCGGCATCAGGCACAGGTGCCATTGCGTTAGGTGATCCCAATGTTGCGACGGGCACCGGCGCCGTGGCCGTTGGTGCGAATAACACAGCTACCGGCCAGGGAGCCGTCGCAATCGGGAACCTGAACACGGCAACCGGCCAGGGTGCCGTCGCGATCGGCGACCAAAACACCGCGACCGGGCCTGCAGCGATTGCCGAGGGGCAAGGGTCGACAGCCACCGCCACCAACTCAACCGCGATCGGGGCGGGCGCGACGGTTGCTGCCGGAGATACCAACTCCACGGCCATAGGCCCTGGCGCGACGACGACAGTTGATAACCAGATCGTGCTTGGGACCCGGAATCAGACCTACACTGCGCCGGGTTTGGACAGTGCCCTGAGCAGATCCCGCCAAAGTGGCAGGCTTGGGGTCGTAACGGTGGATCCTCAGGGTAATCTGGCATCGGACAACGGCTATCTGTTCCAACAGGTGGCTATTGCGAAGGCGGGTGTCGCAGCCGCGATGGCGATGTCGGATCCGTTTGTCTCCGGCTCTCGCAAGGTGGCCATAAAGTTAAGTCTTGCAAATTTTGACGGCGCCGACGCGATGGGATTCAGTGCGGCGGGCATGCTCGGCACCGGCTTGCTCACACGGCACGATGAGCTCGTCGCTTCGGCATCGGTCGGTTGGGGCCACGCCAACGCGATGGGTTACAGCGCAAGCCCTCTCGGCGCCAGCGTGAGCGTCCAGTACAGCTGGTAGTACGCTCACCGCGGTTCCCGTAGCGACAGGGAGGGATAGCTGATGAATGTCCGCGAAGACGGGGGCTCGACCTCTGAGGTTCTAAGTGGTAAGGGCCGGAGCTGGGATAAACTGGAAGTTCAAATCGAGACACAACTTCCTTCGACTGGTCCTTGAAAGCGGCGCCGTTTTACGGGCTGATCGCATATCTTCGCTCGGGGCCTAGACGTTCATATCCGCGCCCTTTGAAGGAGTGATTGGACCTGAAGAGGACGCTAACCCGGTGCGAGACATCGAGTCGATGATGAGAGTCGCATATAATATCCCTACTAACGTGCCGGCTGATCGGGCGTTCGCTGCGCAGGAGCAATCAGCGAAGCAAGAGCGAGAATGGCGCCGGAAAGGAGCAAGTCACCCTCAAGCAATTGGGGATCAGAGACCGAGCCGCCAAGCAGGGATCCTGCACATCGGCCGATTGCTGAGTTGACGGTGAATAGAGTGATCACGACGATCGGGATTGAGGTGGCGTTGCTCCGCGCCTGGAGAAACAGGATCACGTCGGATCGTCGCGCTTAGGCGGCCGTCCGCTACGGTATTCCACCATCGGGATCGCGCCTCTTTGACTGGCGTCTTGATGAATTATGGCTTGTCTAAAACACTATGGCCGATGCTGTTTTTGGTGTGTATCGTTACTCTCTAACCAATACTGCACGAGAAGACGGAGCCCTCTATGATCGAAGTAGCCGACCTCAGTGGATATCTCAATTATGTCTTGGCCGAGAGCCCAATACTCGACCTCCCCAATCATTACCGTGGAAAAGTCCGAGACAATTACGATCTATCGGACGGAACTCGAGTGATAATCGCAAGCGATCGCCTCAGCGCATTTGATCGCGCCATCGCCTGCATTCCATTTAAGGGGATGATGCTGACGCAGATCAGCAAATTTTGGTTCGAGAAAACCCAAAGTGTTTGTCCTAACCACGTTCTCGCGTATCCGGATCCGAACGTCGTGATCTGTCAGAGACTTCAGATGACCCCGGTAGAAGTCGTGGTGCGTGGCTACTTGACGGGAAGCACCTCGACCTCAATTTGGCCGATGTACCGGTCGGGGAAACGTGAGTTCTACGGGATCAGGCTACCCGATGGATTGCGCGAGAACGACAAACTACCTAATACCGTGATTACGCCTACGACAAAGGCTCTGCACGGCGCGCATGACGAGCCCATAACCCCGGCAGATATCGTCGGCAGAAATTTGCTCTCAAGCCGGCAGTGGGAGGAAATTTCTGAGAAGTCATTGGCGCTATTTTCAAAAGGCCAAGCGATGGCGGCCGACCGAGGTTTGATCTTGGTTGATACCAAATATGAATTCGGCATTTCCGGGGACGGCAGCATCGTGCTCGGGGATGAGTTGCACACCCCGGACAGCAGTCGTTATTGGTTCCGCGACAGCTATGAGGATCGCAAAGCGCAAGGTCAGCGTCCAGAAAGCTTTGATAAGGACTACATCCGCAATTGGATTGCTGAGCGATGCAATCCATATGCCGGCGACTTACCGGAGATTCCGTCAGAAATTATCCTGAATACGGCGCGTGTATATATCGATGCATTCGAACGGATAACGGGCCAATCGTTTCACCTGCCTACCGATTTGCACATCGAGAATCGGGTGCGAGAGAACTTGAAGCGGTATTTCGATTCGGGAGCAGATCGCGCTAGATTCGCCTGAGCGGCCTCCGGAAAATAGACAGTTTCAATTACTTCGATAGCACTGGTGGCGGAGAGGGTGGGATTCGAACCCACGGTACCCAAAGGGTACAACGGTTTTCGAGACCGCCCCATTCGGCCGCTCTGGCACCTCTCCGTTCCGATCGCTGGCCCCCCGCCGCCTGATCCGCGACGGCGGGGGCGGAGCCTAGCGCAAGGCCGCCGGGGCCGCAATCCTTCGCTCCTGTCTTCGTCCCCTTTTTGCCGCCGAGCCCATTGACAGAAAAGGCATCCCGGTTATAGTCCGCCGCACCCGCGACGAGGCCTGCTCTGCGCGCGGGTGGGGCTGTCGGCGGGAGGCGGGCAAGGGCCTTCAAAGGCTGGCCGACCGGCGATGATCGGAGGCCGGCCACGGCAGGGAAAGGCAGAATACTCATGTTCGCGGTGGTTAAGACCGGCGGCAAACAATACAAGGTCGCTAAGGACGATAGAATCAAAGTCGAGCGGATTGCGGGCGAGCCCGGCAGCCAAGTTTCACTCGATCAAGTTCTTGCGGTCGGCGAAGGGGCCGGCGTTACCCTGGGGGCCCCTCTTATCGCCGGCGCGGTCGTGACCGCCGAGGTGGTGGAGCAAGGTCGCGGTGCCAAGATCGTCGTTTTCAAGAAGAAGCGGCGTAAGAACTATCGGCGCACCAAGGGGCATCGCCAGCACGTCACCACGCTTAAAATCGTTGATATCGCGGCGCCAGAGATGAGTGCAAAGGAATCCGGCGAGCCGAAGGAGAAGCGCGCCAAGGCGACGGTGGCGAAGGAGAACGGCTGATGGCACACAAGAAAGCGGGCGGCTCATCGCGCAACGGCCGCGATTCTGAAGGCCGGCGTCTCGGCGTAAAGCGTTTCGGCGGGGAGCAGGTTTCGGCCGGCGTCATCATCGTGCGCCAGCGCGGCACTCGTTTCCATCCCGGCCGGAACGTCGGGCTGGGGAAGGATCACACGCTCTTCGCGTTGACCCCGGGCAAGGTCTCGTTTCACAATGGGCTGAAGAACCGCACCTACGTATCCGTGCTTCCGTAAGGGGCGTGATTTTGTCCCCGTCGGGTCGCCGGCTGGGGAGGGGGCGTTCCGGGCTCTAGCGCAACGAGCTGGATTGCCGCGCGAGGCATGCGGGTCTGGCGCAAATCGGGCTCCAAACCGGATCAGCCATGAAATTCCTCGATGAGGTGAAGATTCACGTCGAAAGCGGCGCCGGCGGGCCCGGTGCCGTGGCATTTCGGCGCGAGAAATTTCTAGAGTTCGGCGGGCCGGACGGTGGCGACGGTGGCCGCGGCGGCAGTGTTATCGGGGTCTGCGTCGAAGGCCTGAACACCTTGATCGATTTCCGTTTCCAGCAGCATTTCAAGGCCAAGCGCGGTGGCCACGGCATGGGCCGAGAGCGCACCGGCAAGTCGTCACCAGATGTCATCCTTCGTATTCCGCTCGGCACCGAAATCCTGGCCGAGGATAAGAAAACCCTGATCCACGACATGACCCGCATCGGCGATCGTGTGATTCTCGCCAAAGGCGGTGACGGCGGCTTCGGCAATACCCATTACAAAAGTGCCACCAACCAGGCGCCCCGCCGCGCCGATCCGGGCTGGCCGGGCGAAGCTCATTGGCTCTGGCTTCGGCTGAAGCTTATCGCCGATGTCGGGCTGATCGGCTTGCCGAATGCCGGCAAGTCGACCTTTCTCGGCGTCGTAAGCCGGGCCCGGCCAAAGGTCGCGGATTATCCCTTCACCACGCTCTGGCCGCAGCTTGGCGTCGTCGGCATTGATGAGCAAGAATACGTCATCGCCGATCTTCCCGGCCTGATCGAAGGCGCCCATCTCGGCCATGGCCTCGGCCACCGTTTTCTCGGACACGCGGAACGCTGCGGGGCACTTTTGCACCTGATCGACGGGATGCAGGAGGACGTGGGCGATGCCTACCGCACGATCCGGCGCGAACTCGAGCGCTATGGCCATGGCCTCGTGGAGAAGCCGGAAATCATCGTCCTTACCAAGGCCGATGCCGTGAGACCGGACGACATGAAAAAAAAGAAAGCCACGCTTCGCCGGCGGGCCAAGCGACCGGTCTTGGCGATCTCGGCGGTTGCCGGGACGGGGCTTCAGCCGGTATTGCGCGCGTTGTGGCCGAATGTTTCGGCGGCCCGCGCCGCACGCGCCACCCGGAATAACGAGGGCTTGGCGCAACAGGAACTGCAGCCGTGAGCGTTGACCTTCGCAAGCTCCGCCGTGTCGTGGTGAAAATCGGTTCGTCGCTTCTCGTTGAGGCCGAAAGCGGCACATTGCGCCGAGAATGGTTGGCCGCAGTCTCCGCCGACATGGCTGCGCTTAAAGCCGCGGGTAGCGACATTCTTGTCGTTACCTCCGGCGCGATCGCTCTCGGGCGCACCGCGCTTGGACTTGGTGCGCCACCGCTGCGGCTCGAGGAAAGCCAAGCCGCCGCAGCCTGTGGCCAGATCATGCTGGCGCACGCCTATCGCGAGGCCTTCGGCGCCCAAGGGGTCGAGATCGGCCAGATCTTGCTCACCATTGGCGATACCGAGGAGCGGCGCCGCTATCTCAACGCTCGCAACACCTTGAGCACGCTGCTCAAGCTCGGCGTGGTGCCGGTTATCAACGAGAACGATACCGTGGCGACGAGCGAAATCCGCTTCGGCGACAACGATCGTCTAGCCGCGCGCGTCGCTGCCATGGTTTCTGCCGATGGCCTGATTCTGCTCTCCGACATCGATGGTCTTTATAGCGCCGATCCGACGAGCGATCCGGCGGCCCGCTTCATTCCCGAAGTTCCGAAGCTGACGTCCGAGATCATGGCCATGGCCGGGGCGGCACGCTCGGAGCAGAGTCGGGGCGGCATGGTCACGAAACTCGATGCCGCGCGGGTCGCGTTGGCGGCAGGCTGCCACATGGCGATCGCCTCGGGCCTGATGATGAACCCGCTTCGAGCGCTTGCCGAGGGTGCGCGATGCACTTGGTTTCTGCCCGAAGCCAACCCCGGCACGGCACGGAAGCGCTGGATCGCCGGCAGCCTCCAGCCGATGGGCACCGTTACCGTGGATGCTGGCGCAGTAAAGGCGCTTGCCGCCGGAAAAAGCCTGTTGCCGGCGGGTGTCACCGCGGTGAACGGCAGCTTCGGGCGTGGCGATGCGGTCGTTGTCAAGGCGCCGGATGGGCGCGAGATCGGCCGCGGCCTCACCGCCTATTCAGCCGTCGATGCGGCACGCATCAAGGGCCACCATTCGGGCGACATCGAGGCGCTTCTCGGATATCGCGGCCGGGAGGAACTGATCCACCGCGATGATCTGGTGCTGCATCGCTAGGGCAATGCCACGCAGCCTCTAGTAGACCGCTTCCTTGATTCGAATCCTATGGGGGACACGATGGACAAGCAGTTTTTCCTTGTTAAAAGCACGTTGTTGAGGCTGTTGGAAAATCACTCGAAATGATTGGTTTCAAGGAATCGCTGCACTCGGGTCTGTAGACATTCGGCATGGTGCGACAAATTGACTCGGGAGGGACGAGCGGGATTCCCATGAGGGCAGAAATCCGATTCAAGGCTAGGAAAATGGAGGCGAGCCTTGGATCGAACATTGTTGAACGACGCCCAATGGGAACGGATTGCTCCTCTCCTGCCTGGCAAAGAGGGCGATCCTGGCCGGTCGGGAGAGAACAATCGGCTGTTTATCGAAGCGGTTTTATGGCTGGTGCGCAGCGGTGCGCCGTGGCGCGATCTGCCGAAAACCTTTGGCAACTGGTGTTCCGTATGGAAGCGTTTCCGCCGCTGGGCGCTCAAGGGGGTCTTCGAGCGGATTTTCGCCGCGTTATCGCAAGATCCCGATTTCGAATACGCCCTTATCGATGGGACGCTTGTCAAGGTTCACCGGCACGGTGCCGGCGCAAAAGGGGGACTCAAAATCAGGCCATCGGCAAATCGCGCGGCGGGCTAACAACCAAGATCGTTGCGCTGGTTGACGCCCTGGGCAATTTGGCGCGCTTTGTCCTGCTCCCCGGCCAACGTCACGACAGTATTGGTGTTGAACCGCTCATCACGGGCCTTGATTTCGACGCTTTGATCGCTGACAAGGCCTTCGACAACAACGCCTTGCGGGCCACCCTGAACGACCGCGGCGCCCTCGCCGTCATCCCGGCAAAGGCGGATCGCAAAAGACCCATCCCACACGATATCGAGATGTACAAATGGCGGCACTTGGTCGAAAATTTTTTCCAACGGCTTAAAGAATTTCGCCGTATCGCCACCCGCTACGACAAAACTGACACAAGCTTCACCGCCGCGATCTATCTCGTCGGCGCCTTGCTTGCTCTACGATGAATGTCTACAGACCCTAGTCGAACTTAGGAATCACGGCGTCGGCGGCGAATTCGCCGAAGAGACGGAGGAACATTCCTTCCGAATCGATGCAGTCGGCGAAACCGTGGCGGCGGATCTTCTGAGTATCGCTCATGATGTCCCAGTCGCAGCCGAAGACATAATCGCCGAACGGCCAAGCGGCCAGATCCTCGTAGCGATAGGGCATCAGCCCGTATTTCTTCTGCATTGCGGCCCAAAGCAGACCCTTGTCAGCCATGAATTCGGCGAGCTGGATCGTCTGAACCTCGCCCAGCGGCATGCGGAAGAAGGCGGCGAATTTCGGCCACAGATGACACCAGCGGAAATAGTCGCCGTTCGTGACGTTGAAGGCCTTGTTGCGGGCTTCTTTTGCCGTGCTGGCCCAAAGCATCGCCTTTGCCAAAAGTTCTGCGTCGATGACCTGATAGAGTGCGGTGAAGGCCCCGGCCTTACCGGGAAAGCGAAGCGGCAGGCCAAGCTCGCGTGAGATTGCCGCATAGACGGCGATGACGAGCGCGAGATTCATTGGATTGCCGAGCGCGAAGCCGCAAACCGCATGCGGGCGGAGTGCTGACCACGTCCACGACTTGCCGTTCTGGAATCGCCGAAGCCATTGTTCCTGGTTGTAATAGAAATTCGGCAACATATGGGGCGGGTCGTCTTCCTTGGCGGGAGTCTTGAACGGGCCGAGGTGGCAACCGTAATATTTCGTTCCCTCAACCAGATTGACGTGCTGCAGCCGGGATGAGGCCCTGGCAATGGGTTCGACCGCATTCACCAGCATGGCGAGGTTGGGCTGGTTGTGCTCGGCCCAGGTCGGGCGAGCCTGGAAAGCGCAATAAAAAATATGCGTGATGTCGGTGAGCGGCGCGAGCTTTGCTGCCGTTTCATCTCGATCCAGGAGGTCGACGGCAATAAATTGTGCCCGGTTCTCGAAATCTGGCGATCGGCGCGACAGCCCCGTAATCCGCCAATCAGTCTCTCGTCCAAGGTATTCGATAAGCTTGCGGCCGATGACGCCAAGGCCGCCGATCACCAACGCATGCTG
The DNA here is from genome assembly GCA_046705265.1 of Ferrovibrionaceae bacterium. Lineage (GTDB taxonomy): Bacteria > Pseudomonadota > Alphaproteobacteria > Ferrovibrionales > Ferrovibrionaceae > JAJYTL01. The sequence continues at coordinate 33,377 of JBJKQL010000010.1, read as the reverse complement.
CCTATCCATTCGAGATTCTCCAACATAAAGAACTCGAGAAATTTTCCACATGAACCTGGGGGCCGGTTGGTGCTCCGGGTCGAGGTCTTTGGCGTGCGGTGTTTAACCGGTGGCTTCACTTTACCTCACGCCCAGAAAAAATAGCAAATTTACTATATGGAATAATAACTTAAACTGTTGTTCTGAGATTAATTGTCAACTGATGTTGGAATAGCTTTTGACAACTTGTAGGAAATGCACTCATTCTTTTCGCCACGTTCGTTGATAACCGGAAGAAAAATCAGCGAATTCGCCATAGGGGGGCGACAATGTGGTGGGACCGCTTCGGCGTGGCTCCAATCCGGCCTCAGGATGTGGACGCAAGCTGGCATCCGGCCGAGGTGACGCTTAAATCGCTCAGCCATCTCGAAAAGACGATGAAGGCTGCGAGCGCGGCGGGCGCTGTCGGCTGGTGGATCAGCTCCTGGCAGGAGACTGAATCGGGCCCCCGGGCAACTCTTACGATCTATTTCGCAAAGCGAAGCCAAGCGCAAGCCTTTGCGCCCCAGAGTTCGCCGCGGGCGCGCTCGCGTCCCGTTACCGCGCCGGCACTTGGCGCAAAAGGGGTAACATCTCGCCAGGCACCTCCGCAACCGGTGGCAAAAAGCCGTGCGGTGAAGGTCGTGGCTGCGAAAACCGCTGCTGCTAAGGCTCCGACCAAAAAAGCCGCGCCGCCCAAGGCGGCAAGGGTGAAGCCGAAGCCGACGGCAACAAAAGCGGCCGCGAGCGGCAAATCGGCGTCGAAGCAGGGCACAGCTGCCAAATCGACCAGGAGGTCTGCCGCCCGCACGCACGCGCGGACGAGCGGGCGGCCCCCGTCCAAAGTGGCGGCAAAATCAACCGCAAAAGCAACGCCGCGTCCCGCTTCCCGACGGGCGGGAAGCAAGAGCAGCAAGAAGCGGCACTGAGCCCGCGGGAGCGGGATCAGCCGCCGAGATGTTCGCCGAAGAAGGCCATTGTGCGTTCGCGGGCGATCTTCGCTGCTGCAGCGTTGAAAGAGCCGCGGTGGTCACAACTGAAGCCATGACCTGCGTCGTCATAGACGAAAAGCGGAATTTTCGGATGACGTTGGCGGATTTTTTCCACGTCGCTGAGCGGGATCGACTGATCCATGGCACCGAAGTGAAGCATGGTCGGCATCTTCGGTGTCTTTGCCACCGCCTCCGCAATACCTCCGCCATAATAACCGACCGCCGCCGCGAAACCCGGGATGTCCGCCGCGGCAAGCCATGCCACGGTGCCGCCCCAGCAATAGCCGACGATCCCGATCTTACCCACGTTTTTCGCTTGTTTGACCGCCTCCAGAGCAGCGGCAACGTCAAGCAAAGCGCCCTCAGCCGGGACCTTGGCGCGAAGCGTGCGCCCCCTTTCGATATCGGCCGGCGTGTAGCCAATCTCGACGCCTCGCTCGACGCGATCGAATAGGGCCGGGGCGATGGCGAGATAGCCGTCGGCGGCGAAACCGTCGCAAACCTCCTGAATGTGGCTATTGACCCCAAAAATTTCCTGTATCACCACGAGGCCGCCCTTTGGCGCGTCCTTCGGCGTCGCACGGTAAGCTGAGAATTGATGTCCGTCGGATGCCTTAAGCGTGAGAGTCTCGCCCATCCCGATCTCCTTTTTTTGCGGTTGGTGGTTTACTGCGGCCTTCGGGTATACAAGCCAATGGTGATTAGGCTCATGACGACTTCGTCGTTCTGATTCAAGACCTCGGTAGTGAACTTGCAAGTGCCGAGGTTAGGCCGGCTTTTCGATGGCGCCTTTTCTATGCAAGTCGAACGCACGCGCAGGGTATCATCCGGAAACACCGGCTTCAGCCAGCGCAATTTGTCGAAACCGGGAGAACCAGCCGAAGCGACTTGGCCCGCAAACTGATCGACGATCAGACGCATCATCATTGCGGCCGTATGCCAGCCCGAGGCGATGACACTGCCATAAGGGCCGGCCTTCGCTGCCGCCTCGTCGATATGGAATGGCTGGGGATCGAATTCACGGGCGAAAGCAGTGATCTCGTCCTTGGTAACGGTGTGGTTTGCGGTTTCCCGTACTGCGCTGATCTTGATATCATCAAAATACTCCATGATCACCTCGTCTCAAGCCTGGGCTGAGCGCCGGCGGTAGAGGTTGATCGGCGTCAAGGTGAGAATCACTTCGCCTTTCTGATTGGTCAAGGTCACGAGCGAACGTACGATACCGCGGTCGATCTTGCTGCGGGACGGGATGAGTTCGCGGATTTCCGCGCGTAGAAAAAGTGTGTCGCCCGGGCGCACGGGCTTTTTCCAGCGCACCTCATCGACACCGGGAGCAGGAATGGCGGCGTAATGGCGCATCATGGTTTCGACCAGCATGCGCATCGCCATGCCGATGGTGTGCCAACCCGAAGCGATGAGCCCGCCATAGATGCTGGTCTTCGCCGCTTCGTCGTCGATGTGGAAGTACTGTGGATCGAAGCGTGTAGCGAAAGCGACGATTTCCTCCTTGGTGACCGGCCGTGGCCCCGCCTCAAATACCTGGCCAACGGTAAAATCCTCCCAATAGAGCATCCTTCAAACCTCTTTCGCACAACAAAAAAACCGGCGACCGCTTTCGCCTGGCGACGGCAGTCAGGGTCAGGATACCTGAAAACGGAAGTGGAGAATGTCGCCCTCTCGCACAACATAATCCTTGCCCTCGACCCGGATCTTACCCGTCTCACGTACTCCGGTCTCTCCGCCGCAGGCGACGTAATCATCGTAGGAGATCGCCTCTGCGCGGATAAAGCCTCTTTCGAAGTCGGTATGGATTACGCCTGCGGCTTCCGGCGCTCGTGCGCCAGCCCGCACCGTCCACGCCCGCGTTTCTTTCGGTCCAGCGGTGAAAAATGTGAGAAGGTCGAGGAGTGCGTAACTCTGCCGAATGAGCCGGGCGAGACCGGGTTCGCTGACGCCAAGAGCATTGAGAAAGGCTTGGCGCTCGGCGACATCGGCAATCTCCGCCACTTCGGCCTCAATTGCGGCAGTGATGGCAACGAAGCCGCTACCTTCGGCCTTGGCCTTGGCCGCGATCCGTTGGGGTTCCTTGTCGTTTGCGCTCGCGCTCTCATCGATATTGGCGACATATAACACGGGCTTAGCCGTTAGGAGCTGCAGCCGCTTCAAAAGCGGCAGTTTTTCCGGATCGGTGATGGCGAGCCGGGCCGGGTGGCCCTCACGAAGCGCGGTCAGGACCTCCTCCATAAGGGCGCTTTCGGCCTTTGCTTCCTCGTCGCCGGTCTTGGCGCGCTTGTTTGCGGCCGGGAGGCGGCGTTCGAGCGATTCGAGATCGGCCAGCATCAGCTCGGTCTCGACGGCCTCGGCGTCGGAGATGGGATCAACCCGCCCCCCCACGTGGACGATGTTGGTATCCGTAAAGCAGCGCAGCACGTGGACAATCATGTCGACTTCGCGGATATGGGCGAGGAAGCGGTTGCCGAGGCCCTCGCCCTTCGAAGCGCCGCGTACAAGCCCGGCGATATCGACGAAGATCAGTTGCGTCGGCACCAGGGTTGCTGATTTGGCGAGCCGGCCGAGGATTTCGAGGCGTGGATCCGGCACCGCGACCTGGCCGGTGTTCGGCTCGATGGTGCAGAAGGGGTAGTTCGCCGCCTGGGCCTTGGCCGTTTCGACCAACGCGTTGAAGAGGGTCGACTTTCCCACATTTGGCAAGCCGACGACGCCACATTTGAATCCCATCAGGCGCTTCCCGTTGCCGCGCTGGGCCGCGGCGACGCCAGCCGCAAGGCGACTTTGGAGGCAAAGGTGGAATCCTTGCTCGCGGCAAGCAACGACGCTTCGGCGGCCATCGCGTCCAGAATCGGGTCCAGGATCGCGCGTTCTTCGGCACTGAAATCCTTAAGGACCCAGGCCAGCACCGCCTCGCGTGCGCCCGGATGACCGATACCGATACGGCAGCGGCGATAGTCCGGGCCGAACTCGGCATCGATCGAGCGAAGACCATTATGCCCGGCGCTGCCGCCGCCTTTCTTCATGCGGATTTTGCCGAGCGGCAGATCAAGCTCGTCATGAAACACGACCACGTCGTCAGCGGAGATGCGGAAATAACGGCAAAGCTCGCCCACGGCACGTCCCGAGAGATTCATATAGGTTGTCGGCTTGAGGAGAAGCGTGCGCTCTCCGCCGAGATGGCCGTCGGCGACAAGACCGTGGAATTGGCGCTTACCCGTATGGAAGCCGTGCGCGCGGGCGATCGCGTTTACCGCCATGAAGCCAACATTATGACGATTCGAGGCGTGCTCAGGCCCCGGATTGCCAAGGCCCACCAGAAGCAACATCGAGACGTCAGCTCGCCTTGGCGGCGGCGCCTTCCTCCGGCTTCTTCTCACCTTCCGCAGCGGCGGCCTCGGCGGCGGCTGGCGTAACCTCGACCTCGACGGCGACCGTGGGCGCCGCCACGGTAACGATGGTGAAGTCGCGTCCGGTAATCACCGGCGTCACTCCGGAAGGCAAGGCGACCTTGCTGATATGGACGGAATCCCCGATATCGCAATCCGAGAGATCGGCGGTGAGGTGTTCCGGAATTGCCTCGGAGGGGCAAAAGCACTCGATGTCGTGGCGTACGATGTTCATGACGCCGCCCCGCTTCAGACCAGGGCTCGTTCCTTGGCCGACGAATATGACCGGTATCATGACGCGTACGCGGGCTCCCTCGGCAATTCGCATGAAGTCGACGTGCAAGGGCCAGTCCGTCACCGGGTCGAGTTGCACATCGCGGGGCAGCACGCGGAGCTTGCGGCCGTCGACCTCAATATTGAAGATCGTGCTGGTGAAGCGACCACGCGCGATGGCACGGTTGACGGCGCGCATGTCGACCGCGATCGGCTCGGGCGCCTCCCCGCCGCCGTAGATGATCGCCGGCACTTGGCCGGCGCGGCGGATTTCCCTTACCGCGCCTTTGGTCGCAAGCGGCCGCGGCGCCGCGGCGATGGATGCGATCTCGCTCATCCTGTGTCTCCTTATGTGTCTTCCAGCCGTTCAGTTGAACAGGCTGGAAACCGAGGACTCCTCACTAATCCGGCGCATCGCCTCGCCGATCAAGGGGGCGATGCAAATCTGTCGAATGTTGTGCGAAAGACGTACCGCTTCCGTCGCCATGATACTGTCGGTAATGACCAATTCCTTCAATACGGATGCGGCGACCCGCGCCACGGCTCCACCCGACAACACGCCATGCGTCACATAGGCCGAAACCGAACTTGCGCCTTTTTCGACCAAGGCATTCGCCGCGTTGCATAAGGTGCCGGCGGAATCCACAATGTCGTCGACGAGGATGCAATCCCGGCCATCGATGTCGCCGATGATGTTCATAACTTCAGAGACGCCGGCACGCTCGCGTCGTTTGTCGACGATCGCGAGGTCGGCGTCAAGTCGTCTCGCCGCGGCCCGGGCGCGCACCACACCGCCGACGTCCGGCGAAACGATGACCAAGTCGGCCCCATTGTAGCGTTCCTTGATATCACGCACGATCACCGGCGCGGCAAACAGATTGTCGGTTGGGATGTCGAAAAAGCCCTGAATTTGATCGGCATGGAGATCGAGGGTCAGGATACGGCTGGCGCCGGCGCTGGTAATCAGGTTGGCGACAAGTTTGGCCGAAATCGGGGTGCGTGGTCCGGGTTTACGGTCTTGGCGGGCATAACCGTAATAGGGCACGACGGCCGTGATTCGCCGCGCCGAGGCGCGTTTCAGGGCGTCGAGGCAGACCAGAAGCTCCATCAAATTGTCGTTTGCTGGGTAGGAGGTGGACTGGATCACGAAGACGTCTTCGCCGCGCACATTTTCGTGAATCTCGACAAAGACTTCCATATCGGAAAAGCGCCGCACGCTGGCTTTGGTCAGTGGGACGTTCAAATAGGTAGCAATGGCCTCGGCAATCGGCCGATTGCTGTTTCCAGCAAGCACTTTCATGGAGCGGCCTTCGCTGAAAGATCGGAGCGACGACGGGCGGACCCCCAGGCCCGTTTTCGGCGCGGAATGTAGCAGCGTGTAAGAAGCCTGTAAACATCACTTTCGCAGCAATTCCGGCCTTTGCCGGCGGCGCTTGCGAACGAGTGCTAGGAGCGTGGATCAAGAAGGATGGCGGAAATCTGTCGGCCGTAATCGGGTTCTCCGCGCAAACACGCCCGTCGGTAGCTGAAGAAATCCGTAGCCTCGACCAGGGTATCTTTGCCAATATCCTCTATGCCGCCGAGGCCGGCTGCCCCAAGCCTTTGGCCGACATAGCCCGGCAAATCGAAGTGGAACCGGCCGGATTCCGGGTTTTCTTTGAAAAATCGACGATTTTTCGGATTTTCGGCCAGAAACGGTGTCGGAAACTCCGGTCCGACCTCATAGCTCGGTTGACGAATCGCTGGGCCGATCGCGGCATAAATCTGGCCGCGGTCGGTGCCAAGTTCCACCATGGCAGTGATCGTCGCCTCAAGGATGCCGCAGAGCGCACCGCGCCAGCCGGCGTGGCAGGCGCCGATGACGCCCGATTCCGGCGCCGCGAAAAGCACCGGCACGCAATCGGCCGTAAGAATGCCGAGCACAACCCCAGGCAGCCGGGTGACCAGGCCATCGGCTTTAGGCCGAGCGGCGGTTTCCCCAGCCGATGCCGACGGTTCGGTGATGACGCGGACCCGATTACTGTGAACCTGATGCAGAGTGAAGAGCGAGGCGCCGGAACGGCCGAGCGCCGCCAGGACCCTGCGGCGGTTTTCGGCCACCGCTTCCGGCGCGTCGGCCGAACCCGGACCGCAGTTCAGACCGGCGTAGATTCCCTCCGAGATGCCGCCGCGACGAGAAAAGAAACCGTGACGGATGCCAGCGCACCCCTCGAAGGCGTGACTCGTGAGAAAGGGAACGCTCATGGCGTGGCCTGCTCTGCCGGCTCGGTCTCAAATCCGGCTGGGACCGGCAGCTTGGGGTGGGTGAGACTTAGGACCTTAAACAGCGCGCCCATGCCGTCCGCTGCGGTCAGACGATGGTGGGCACGCCAAATCTGTTCGGCCTTGTTGGGCGTGGCGCCTTTGGCCAAGGCAACGGCGCGCTGATCGATGCCAAGACGGCGAAGGAAAACGCCCTGCGGCACTGGCCCGTGAACGTGGGCGCCGGCACGACCGGCGACGCGCGCCAACGCTGCGAAATCCACCTGGGCGGAAAGGTCGGCTTCGCCGGGATTAAGAAGTGGCGCCTCGCGCTGGTGGTGGCGTATGGCCTGCAATGTATCGCCGAAGACGCCGGGTGTCGCGCCGTAGTCGATTATTAATGCAGCGCCACCGAACGTCCCAACCCGGCTCGCTAGGTCCGCTGCGAGGGATTCACCGGCCGGACGGACTTCGGCGATAGCACCTAAGGGCGCGGCGGCGTAGGCCGCCGGCAGGGCAGTTGACGACGGCAATGGATCGCGTGCCGCGACAAAAGTGAGCGATTCACCTTGAAGACCGACCAGACGCTCACGCCAGCCAGCCTCAGTGCGGACAAACTGGCGAACGGGGAGGGCGTCGAAGAATTCGTTGGCGATGGCGATCATCGGACCTTTTGGCAAGGTCGCGGTCTGTTCGTGCCATACCGGAGCTTCGTCTCTGAGCGTCCTCGCCTGAAGTGCGCGAAGATGCGGGCTCGTTTCGATCAGATGCAGTTCGATGGCGTCGACAAAGCCCGGTACGAGCCGTGCTGCCCGAACCGCGTCCTGCATCAATTTGCCACCACCAGGGCCGAATTCGACCAGCAAGAGCCGGTTTGGGCCATCCATCTGGCGCCAAGTATTCACTGCCCAAAGACCAAGAAGCTCGCCGAACATCTGGCTCACCTCTGGCGCGGTGACGAAGTCCCCTTCGGCGCCAAAGGGAGAATGGCCTGCATAGTAGTGGCCTACGGCCTCCGCCATCAGACGTGACACTGGCTGTGGTCCCGCATTGCGGATCAGGCGCCGGAACGACTGGACGAAAGAGTTCATGGCCGGCGCTAGGCCTTCGCGGTTTTAACCCGGGTTACCCACCACATGACGAAGATGCCGATGAAGATCATCGGAATTGAGAGAATCTGTCCCATGGTCAGGCCACCCCAAAGATAGCCGAGGAAAGGATCCGGTTGGCGAAATTCCTCACCGATGCAGCGGGCGATGCCATAGCCGGTGCAAAAAACACCGATCAGAAAGCCGTGATACTTGGCTGCCGGCGCATAGCGCCGCGCCAGCCAGAGGACAATGAAAAGTGCGATCCCTTCGAGGCTGGCCTCGATCAGCTCACTTGGATAACGTGGGATCGGCCCGCCCTTCGGAAAGATCATCGCCCACCACACGTTGGCGGGTCGGCCGAACAACTCGCCGTTGATGAAGTTCGCGATACGTCCGAAAAAAAGGCCTATGGGGGCAATCTGCGCGACAAGGTCGCCGAGATCGAGTGCGGGAATGCGGCGAAGCCGCGAGAAGATCATCACCGCCACGGCAACGCCAATAAAACCGCCGTGGAACGACATGCCGCCGTGCCAGACGTAGAGCATCTGCAGGGGATGGGCAAAATAGTAGCCGGGTTGGTAGAACAGAATGTAGCCGAGGCGTCCGCCAAGCACGACACCCAACGTCGCCCAAAGCAGGAAGTCGTCAGCGTCGCGTTCGTTGATACGGGAACCGGGCCTCCGGCTCATGACGATGAGGTAGCGCCAGCCGATGAGGAGCCCGGCTATATAGGCAAGCGCGTACCAGCGGATCTCGAAAGGGCCGAAGTGCCATAAGACCGGGTTGATTTTGGGATAGGGAATAAGAAGCGGTGCGATGAACGGGTGCATGATGGGCTGCTTATATAGGAACCGAGGGGGTGGTCTCAATCGTTTGCAGGCGCTAGCTTGCCGCCATTCCTTCAGGCACCATATTTAATATCATGTAATGTTTCAGGTGATTGCCGATGCAAAGTGAAAACCGCCTGTTTGATGATCTGGCCCGCCTCTTTGGTAGCGCGCTCGGCACCTTTCAGGGAACCAAGGCGGACGTCGAGGAGGCCTTTCGTCAGCGCCTCGAGCGGGTATTCCTACGGATGGATCTGGTTAGCCGGGAAGAGTTTGATGCGGTGCGCACCATGGTGGAAGCCGCCCGTGCGGAAAACGAGCACCTCGCGGCACGCCTTGCGTTGCTTGAAATCCGGTGCGGCGCGGAGAATCAGCCTGCTTCGCCCGAAGGGGCCTCAGGGGATGGTTCCTCTGAAGCTTTCGAATAGTCTTCATGGAATTCGGCTTGCTCGGTTGGAATCAATCTCATAATCTATTCCTATTGTCGCTTATCGAATGTACCACCTACATCTTGAGGTGGTGACGGTAGTTGATGAAACCAAGGTCGGTCGGCAAGAGGCCCGGACAAGGCGCACCAAAAGGGTCGAGAGGGTCTTGATGAGCACATCTCTGGAACGAGATGAGGACCACCCCTTGGACGTGGTGGAACATATCGTCACCGAACATGAGTGGCCATTTCATCGCCAAGGCGACGACGAGTTGACTTTTGGCATTGAAGGCCACTGGTGCACCTACCGCCTGTGGTTCTCTTGGCGCGAGGAGGGTGAAGACCTGCAGCTTGCTTGCGCGATTGAGCCCAAGATACCGCAGCCGAACCATACCGGCCTCGCCAAGCTCTTGATGCTGATGAACGAGAAGATGGCGATCGGCCATTTCGACTATTGGCCGAGTGAGGCGCTGATCTTGTTCCGCCACGCCCTTTTGCTTCGCGGCTGCAATGGCCCGACGCCGGAGCAGATCGAGGATTTGGTGGCACTTGCGGTCGGCGAGTGCGAACGCTTCTATCCCGCTTTTCAGTTTGCGATCTGGGGTGGCCGAACGCCGGAGGAGGCAATTGGCTCGGCGCTTCTTGATACCGTTGGGCAGGCCTGACTGACTTCATGTCATCGATCCTTCTTCTCGGCTCGGGCAAGATGGGCGGCGCGTTGTTGCGTGGCTGGCTTGCTCATGGCGTAGCCGCCGGGGATGTCGTCGTGGTCGAGCCCGCGACCGAAGCCGCGGCTGGCGTTGCGGCGCTTGGTGTTCGCGTTGTGCGCGCGGTCGCGGAGTTACCGGTGGGGTTTCTCCCGGCTGTGGCGGTGCTGGCGGTCAAACCGCAGATTCTGGGCGAGGCGGTGCGGCCGCTCCTTCCGTTGATGGGGCCCGGCGCTGTCGTGCTGTCGATCGCTGCCGGCAAGACGATGGCTGATCTCGCAGCGCTTCTTGGTCCGGACACGCCGGTCGTGCGCGCGATGCCCAATCTTCCGGCCTCGGTCGGTCGAGGGATGCAGGTTGCGGTGGCCAACGCGAACGTCGTGGCGGCGATGCGAAGACGCTGCGAGACATTGCTTGGGGCTGTTGGCGATGTCGCCTGGATCGAGGACGAATCCCTGATGGACGCGGTAACCGCCGTGTCGGGCTCGGGTCCGGCTTATGTTTTCCTTCTTATCGAATGCTTGGCAGAGGCGGGTGTTGCTGCGGGATTGCCGATCGCGCTTGCAACGCAACTCGCGCGGGCGACCGTGACCGGCGCCGGCGAGTTGGCTTTTCAGGCTCGCAAGCCTGCCGCCGATCTGCGTCGCGAGGTAACGAGCCCGGGGGGCACCACGGAGGCGGCGCTTCGCGTGCTGATGGCCGACGACGGCCTGAAACCGCTGATGTGCCGAGCGGTACAGGCGGCAGCGGCGCGCTCGCGAGAACTCGCCGGCTGAAGACCTTGCCGACAGGTTTCTTCAATAGCGGCGTCTGAGAATGCCGGCCGGTAAATCGGCGATGGCTTGCCGGAGCCGGTCCGCTATCCGATCGCGTCTTTAGAAAGTGAGGCCGGGAATATGGCGATTGGCGCAGTGAGTCTGGAGGGTCCCCGCGTGCCGCCGGCTGCCAATTCAACTGCGCGCCAATTGGTGGTGATCCTGCACGGTTACGGTGCGAACGGCGAGGATCTTATTGGCCTTGTGCCCTATTTGCAGAGGTTTCTGCCGGAAGCTGCCTTCGCGGCGCCGAACGCGCCCGAACCGGTGCCGGGGGCACCGTTCGGATTCCAGTGGTTTTCGCTCGCTGGCTACGATCCCGAGATGCATCGGCGCAATCCGGCGGAGGCGGCGAACTTCTACCGTCAGATGGGCCTTGCTGCGGTGCGGCCGGCCGGCATGATCGATCGCTTTCTCGATCGCGAGCTTGAGCGCTGGCAGGTTCCTCCAGAACGGCTGGCGCTGCTTGGCTTCAGCCAGGGGACGATGATGGCGCTTCATGTCGGGCTGCGCCGTGCCACCGCACCGGCTGGGATCCTCGGCTATTCTGGGGCCCTTCTTGGCGGCGAACAATCGCGGGCCGAGGTGTGCGCGAAGCCGCCGGTTTTGCTTGTTCATGGCGACGCCGATCCGGTGGTGCCGATTGCCGCCATGTTTGGCGCTGTCGAGGGCCTGAATCTGGCCGAGGTTCCGGTGCAATGGCATGTGTGTCCAGGCCTTGGTCACAGCATTGACCCGAGCGGCATCGAAATCGGGGGCCGCTTCCTCGCCGACGTTCTGGCTTAAGAAGCCATCGGAAAGGCAAGGCTGAGGGCGAAAAGCGACGCAATGTCAAGGACAAGCGAAAAAAGGCCTCTGGCCTTTTCGTCGTGCGCGGTCCACTATTTCGCGGTCGGGGCCGATGCGCGGGGCCGTTCCGGGGGTTGCGTAGTGCCATCGCAACATATTGGGGGTAAAGTGTGCGTGGCGACGATGCGCGCGGTCTCGGTCTCGCCGGTGAGGAAATGAGCGAGAGCGTTAGAGGCGCGGCGTCCTGTTGAGGAGCATAGGAGTGTTGTCACCGGATAGCTGCCCTGCTCTGGTTCTCAACGCCGATTTTCGGCCGCTGAGCTATTTCCCGCTGTCGCTCTGGCCATGGCAGGAAGCGGTCAAGGCGGTCTTTCTTGATCGCGTCAATATTCTTTCGGAATACGACCGGGTGATACATTCGCCCCAGCTTCAGATGCGGCTTCCAAGCGTGGTCAGCCTGAAGCGTTACATTGCGCCGACGCGGCGGCCGGCCTTCACCCGATTCAACGTCTTCTTGCGCGATCGCTTCCGCTGCCAGTATTGCGGCGGCCGCGAGGATCTGACTTTCGACCACGTCATCCCGCGCGCACATGGCGGCACCACGACTTGGTCCAACGTGGTCGCGGCCTGCGCGCGCTGCAACATGGCGAAAGGCGGCAAGCTGCCGCAGGCGGCGGCGATGATTCCGCGTCATGCGCCGCGCATGCCTACGACGCAGGAGCTGCAGCGGATCGGCCGTGCCTTTCCGCCCCGCTTTCTGCATGAGACTTGGCGCGACTTCCTTTATTGGGATACCGAGCTAGAGCCCTAAGGCATTAGATGCCCGCCCGGCTCAGAGCCGTTCCGAGAGCCAGATCGCGAGCCGCGAGCCGGCCTTGATCGCGCCGGTAAGGAGTTCGTAGGCTGGCGCTTCCTTGGCCCCGTGGTCGCGCGCGAGATCGCGATGCTGAAGCTCGTCGGTTTTGCATTTTTCAAGAGTTTCCTTGAACGCCGCTTCCTCGGGTCCGAGGGCCGCGATCTGGTGTTCGTAATGTTCCTCGATCACTTCCTCTATGGCCTCGGTGCAGGCCATCGCCGCGCTCGGCCCGAGGAACGCCGTGGCGGCGCCGAGCGCGAATCCCGCGAGATGCCAAAGCGGTGCGAGCACGGTAGGGCGCACCCGCTGTTCGCGCACCAGCCGGTCGAAGGCCTCAAAGTGGCCATCTTCTTGCGCAGCCATATGGCGGAGCGGTTCGGCTAGGCCGGATTTGCCGAGCACGGCAAGCTGGCCGTCATAGATACGGCGTGCACCGTATTCTCCCGCGTGATCGACGCGGATCATGCGCGCCCGTGCCTCCGCCGCCGGAAGGTCGCCGGGAAGGCGCTCGAAAGGCCTGCGCCGAGGGGCAGGCGGATTTTCCTTTTCATGGCGTACGGTCATCGCGCCCGCCGCAGCCGCAAGCCGGCGATCAGGCTGGCGAGAAAAAGCAGGACGGAAGCGACGAAATTCCATCCAGCGATGGAAAGGCCGAGTACCACGAGCGCCGGTTGATCGCAACGCGCGACCGGCGTTTTCATGACCTGCGCCCTGAGCGCCGCAAGGCTGTTCGGTGCCGGGCCGCCGTTGCAGGCGGCGGTGCCGGCCCAAAGATGCTGCTCGACCCCGACATGGAAAGCGGCGACGCCGGCGCCGGTAAGAAAGGCAAGGCTGCAAAGGAGAACCAATAGGGCACGCCACGGCGGCCGGAGCCGGAACAATAAGGCCACGGCGGCAAGCAGCATGGCGATGCGATAGGGCCATCGCTCGATCAGGCAAAGCTCGCACGGCTCGAGCCCGAAGCCATATTGCGCCACATAGGCAGTGCCGAGGGCGCCGGCGCTGCAAAGCAAGATCCAAAACGGCGCGAACCGGGCAAAGGCGCCGGGACCTGACCGCGAGAGCATGCGGCCGCGTGGCGTGGCGAAAACCTTGTTCATGACGACGAACTCTCGTGCGGCGGGCAATCGATATGGGGACTAGTCATTTCAGCTTCGCGGTTTCTTCTGGACGCGGCCAAAGGATAGCCGAAGGCGGACCCGGGCCGCCAGGGCTTATGGCGTAAGAGCCCGATTGGCCCTTCAAGGCCGTGGCCTGGCGGGAAGGCCCGGTTCAATGGGGGCCGCGGCGCCCGGCAGAACAGAGCGGGCATTTTCTCGGGCTCAATGGCTGCGCCGATTGACCGGGGCCCTGTCTCGGCTAAGATGCGGCTCCTTCGCTCGTGCCCCTGTGGCGGAAGTGGTAGACGCGGCAGACTCAAAATCTGTTGCCGGTAACGGCGTGCTGGTTCAAGTCCGGCCAGGGGCACCAAGAAAAACAAGGCGTTAGTGGAATCTCGCGCCTGACGCCTTTTCATTCCCTGGCTCGAGCAAGTAATAGCGACCGGCATGCGTCGCTATTTCGATGATAGCGGGGCGAGCGGGGTATCGGCGGAGCCTCTCGTTGCGGGGAGCGGTGGGTTCGCCGCCTTCACTCTTATCGCCTATGGCTACCGCCGGCTGCGTGGACGCGCCAGCAGAATCATGGCGCCGCTCTGCAGAATGTGACGAGGACATCGTTCGCCTGATTGCCCCGCGTTAGGCCGAGGCCGAGAGCGGGGAGCGTATGATCGACGCGAATCTGACCGCGATGCCAGTGCCGCAGGTGACACGCGAACTCCCCAAGCAAACTTGCAAGACTATGCGACGCGCGAGGCATTATACCTCTCAAAGACAACGAGTTCAGATATTCTTTAATATACAAGGCCGAAGATGTCGCTATCCGCGAGGTGAGGGGGAGTTGCCGGTTTTGTCGCGCATCGTCCCGTCCCCTCACTTTCGCAATTAAATTGAAATGCAGAGGAGGAAAAGGCGATGGCCGTTCATGAAAACAGAACGACCTCTGAACAGCGTCTGGGGGCGCTGTTGACCGTGTGGAATATTCCGTAGGACAAAGTGGAAGCGGATCTCACCAATCTTGCCTAGGCTATTCAGTATGTCATGCAGAAGATCAGAGCGCCGAAGAAGTGGACGAAGGCCAACCGGCCAGCCGGGGCGGCCGCTGCGTTTGGGACGGCCGCCGGCCTCGGCATCGCGACAGGGGGAATCGGAAGGGTTACCGTTGGCGCCGTTATTGGCGCGGCAGTCGGGTCAGGACAGTCGGCGACGCTCGATAAAGCAGGTGGATACACGGTCGGGAAGGCGATGCGTTTTTTCAAAGCGGGTTGGGAACTGGTGAAAGGAACCAAGGGCGTACATCGACACGAAGTTGGCAATGTTCTTGTTGATTACGCGATCCGGTATATATGGAGCGGCCAGCAGCAGACAACTGATATGTTGGGCTTTCGCGCCTACATGACGCTCTCTGAATTGTGGGGGGACGCCAAACTCAGGTGCGTACTTGGTCCCTGCGATGCCTCTGACGCGCTAAAGGGGCTTGTCTTTGATTACCTCAAAGCCGAGTGATGCTCACGAGATAGGGCATTTGCGGAGAAGGCGATCAGCGAGTGAAGCGTTTTGCCTGAATCCGTTCCGCTCATGAAGCGCTTCCCAGGTCGGTGGCGGAAATTTGAGCGCGTACTTGGTATCGGGATTGTAGGCTTTTGGCCTATTTCCCTTCCGGTCGGTTGAGCACACCTCATGGCTGCCGTCCGTACTTGTTCATTAAACGCCAAGGAATGCCGGGTGCTGGGTGGGCGAGATTCTGGCCGGCACGAACTGGCTCAATCCGCCGCTGCTCGCAGCACTCCTTCGCCTTTTGGCTCTGGTGATTGGCAGCGACGACTTTGTTCGGCTCGCTGCTCGCGGGCGTCGCGTGAAGCACGGCCTTCGGCCTTTTCGGTATTCTCTGTTTTGCGTTGCGGGCCCGGTCACGGGTATGGAAATTAGCCGGGAAAGTGGCATAAGTGGTCCGATTCGCCGATCATTCCGTTGACGGCCCGAGCGGCGCTGCCTATCGTCGTCGGCGATGGTTCCCCGCGGTTGGGGATGAAAAGGGAATGCGGTGCCGGCCTCGGATTCGGGAACGAGGCCGCGAAGCCGTGGCTGCCCCCGCAACTGTAAGCGGCGAGTGACGCGCGAGAAGGCCACTGGGCGACCGGGAAGGCCGCGCAACACAAGGACCCGCGAGCCAGGAGACCTGCCATCAACCGTGGTCACGCGCGGGTGCGTCGGGCGGGAAGGACCGATGAGGAGAGATCGCTGAGCGGCGGCGGCGTGCTGTCGCAGGTAAGCGGCGGTTTCTTTGCTCGCGGTGTCGCCTGCGCGAAGCGCGCCGCGAGGAAAGTATGCCCCACTGCCGCCTGTCCCAGTTCATCAAGGCTCTTTTCAACGCCGAAATCCGGCGGCTGCGCACGGCGATCATCGGCCTTTATGCCTTTCTTCTTATTTCCAACATGGCGGCCTGGGCCTGGGCGTTCGCCGTGTTTCAACACTTCCCGGCACTCCTCGGCACTGCATTTCTCGCCTACGGCTTCGGCCTCCGTCATGCCGTCGACGCCGATCATATCGCGGCGATCGATAATGTGACGCGCAAGATGATGCAGGCGGGTCGCCGGCCGGTCGGCGTCGGGCTTTTCTTCTCGCTTGGGCACTCCACGGTGGTGGCGTTGGTTGCCGGTCTGGTTGCCTTCACGGCCGGCAGGGCCTGGACGCATCTGGGTTCGATTAAGGCCGTTGGCGGGCTGATCGGCACTTCCGTGTCTGCGTTTGTTTTGCTGGCCCTTGCGGTGATGAACCTGTTCATCTTCACAGGCGTCTATCGAACCTTTCTTCGTGTGAAAGCGGGCGGACGGCTGATCGAGGAGGATTTCGATCTGCTCCTTGCGTCGCGGGGCGTTCTTAGCCGCTTTTTTCAGCCAGTCTTCCGTTTCATTGAGCGAAGCTGGCAGATGTTTCCCATCGGCTTCCTCTTCGGTCTTGGATTTGATACGGCGAGCGAAGTGGCGCTGCTCGGCATCTCTGCCGCGGAGGGAGCGAAGGGTTTCTCGTTATGGTCGATCATGGTGTTTCCGGCGCTCTTCGCCGCCGGCATGTCCCTGGTCGACACGACGGACGGTATTTTGATGGTCGGAGCTTATAATTGGGCGTTCCTGAAACCCATGCGCAAGCTCTACTACAACATGACGATTACCCTCGTCTCGGTCTTCGTGGCCTTGATCGTGGGTGGAATCGAGGTGCTCGGCCTGATCGCGCGAAGCCTTCAGCCGACAGGGTGGTTCTGGGGTACGGTCGGCGGCCTGAACGGGGACTTTGGCACGCTTGGTTTTCTCATCATCGGCATTTTTATCGCGAGCTGGACCATCTCGGTCGCTATCTACCGGCTCAAAGGCTATGATCGCGTTGACGTGAAGACCTGAGGGATTCAACAGCTCCGATGTGAAGGAGGGCGGCGGAGGCTCGGTCTGACGGCGCAGCCGCCGGTCGGGACGAACGCATGCCGCCAAAGAGCGGTGGAATTGCGAAGCGAAACTCCCCAGCCCGAGTGCGACGACGTTTTCGCGGCGCTCGATCTCGGCAGCAATAATTGCCGCCTCGTGATCGCCAAGGCGGCGGGCGCGGGTTTCCAGGTGGTCGATTCATTTTCCCGTATCGTTCGCTTGGCGGAGGGTTTGCGGGCGAGCGGCCGGTTGTCGGAAGCCGCCATGGCTCGGGGCATCGCCGCCCTTCGTATTTGCGCCGACCGCATGCGCGACCGACATGTGACCCTGGCCCGCGCCGTCACGACCGAGGCGTGCCGCACCGCTGCCAACGGCACGGATTTTCTTGACCGCGCGCGCAACGAAGCAGGGCTTCGTCTCGACATCATCGACAGCGCCGAGGAAGCTCGGCTTGCAGTTCTCGGCTGCGCGCCACTGTTCGATCCAAGCCATCGCCATGCTATCCTGTTCGACATTGGCGGCGGTTCGACCGAAATCGCCTGGCTTCCCTTGTCTGCCGGTGCCACGCTCGAACCGGTCGCCTTCGCCTCGCTCCCGATCGGCGTTGTCGGCCTTGCCGAACGCTGGGGAGGGACAGAGGTACCCGATGACACGTATGCCGCGATGATCGATAACGTCGCTGCCGCTATAGAGCCATTCGACCGTACGCATCGGCTGCGTGAGCGGTTCAACGGCGCGCCGGTGCAGTTGCTCGGCACCTCGGGCACGGTGACCACCGTGGCGGGCGTTCATTTCAATCTGATGCGCTACGATCGCGGAATGGTGGACGGCATATGGCTTGCTTTCGACGCGGTCGGGGCGGTGGCGACGCGACTTCGCCGCATGAGCTACGAAGAGCGGGCGGCGCACCCTTGCATCGGACGTGCGCGCGCGGATCTTGTCATCGCGGGTTGCGCGATTGTCGAGGCGGTGCAGCGCATTTGGCCGGCGGATCGTCTTCGTGTCGCCGATCGAGGCGTGCGGGAAGGTGTGCTGCAAAGCCTGCTCCTGACCGTGCAAGCGGGACAACGTCCGATTTCGGCGCTCCTGTGATGCCTTGGCGCGATTCGATATAGGGGGCGGGGCGGCTGCCATGGCGACAAGGTTCAACCGCGATCTGCATGTGCGGGTCAGGACCGCGCGAGGACGGCGCGGCTCTTCGACGCGCTGGTTGGAACGGCAACTGAATGATCCCTATGTGGCGGCGGCGCGCGGTGCCGGCTACCGTTCCCGTGCCGCCTTCAAGCTGATCGAGATCGATGATCGCTACCACGTTCTGAAGCCAGGTATGCGGGTGGTGGATTTGGGCGCCACGCCCGGAAGTTGGACGCAGGTTGCGGTGGCGCGAGTCAAAGCCGCCGGCACAGCGCAAGGAGCCGGCTTCGTTCTCGCCGTCGATCTTCAGCCTATGGCGGATGTGACCGGCGCTACGGTCCTTCAGCTTGACATGCGGCAAAGCGAGGCGCCGGAAATGATCGGTGCAGTGCTCGCCGGACCGGTCGATGTTGTTCTTTCGGACATGGCGGCGCCGACCACGGGCCACGCCATGACGGATCATCTCCGCATCATGGATCTCTGCGAATCCGCGTTTGATCTCGCCTGCGAGATCCTGCGCCCGGGGGGCACCTTCCTTGCTAAGGTGCGAAGCGGCGGCAGCGAAGGCGCGCTCCTCGCCCGGATGAAGCAACGGTTTCGCGAGGTGCGCCATGTCAAACCCAAGGCAAGCCGGAAGGAATCGGCCGAAATCTACGTGCTTGCCGTAGGCTTCCGGGATCGCTGAGCCGGGCTTTTGACAGACGAAGGGCAAAGAGCCTATGAGAGACTTGCGGGGGATAGCAGCCGTGGGACCGCAGCGGCGTTGTTGGAGCGTTTTGCGATGATCCGTCCAGAAGCGTTGCCGCTCGGCGAGCCGTTGCCGGAAGATCTGCAGCCGACCCGGTTCGTCCAAAGCGACCATCCGGCGGTGCTCGCCTTCGCGCTCGAGGCGGCGAACGCGGCGGCCGACAGCAAAGGCCGCGCGGTCAGGCTTTTCTATGCCGTCCGCGATCGCATCCGCTACGATGCCTATGCGCTGAGCGCCGATCCTGAAACCTACCGCGCGAGCAACCTCTTGGCCAAGGGCTCGGGGTTCTGCATTCCGAAGGCGGTGCTTTATGCCGCCGGCCTTCGCGCTCTCGGGATTCCGGCGCGGCTCGGATTCGCTGACGTCAGGAATCATCTCGCGACCGAACGGCTGCGCCGGCTTATGGACACGGACCTTTTCATTTACCACGGCTTTACGGTGGCCTATCTCGGCGGCCGGTGGATCAAGGCGACGCCGACCTTCAATATCGAACTCTGCGAGCGATTCGGCGTCAAAGCGATGGACTTCGACGGTGAGCATGACGCGCTTCTTCACCCTTTCGATCGCGGTGGTCGGCGGCATATGGAATATGTCGCCGACCATGGCACCTTCGCCGACCTCCCTCTCGATACCATCCTCGCGCTGTTCCGCGAGGTTTATCCGGCGCTGCTTGCCGAAAGCGGCGATGCGCACGATTTTGCCGCCGAGGCGGCCGCCGAAACGAGCTGCTGACAAACCGCCAAGGCCATGGCATAGTGCGCGCCCACCGGCGCGAGGAGTCTTATGCATATTCGCGAAGCGCTTACCTTCGACGACGTCCTTCTTTTACCGAAGCGCTCCAGCGTCATGCCCGGCGAGGCCGATACTTCGACTCGGATCACCGGCCGGATCGGATTGCGAATCCCGGTTATCGCCGCGGCCATGGATACGGTTTCCGAAGGTCCGATGGCGATTGCCATGGCGCAACTCGGTGGACTTGCCGTCGTTCACCGCAACTTGTCCATCGCTCGGCAGACCGAGGAAGTGCGGGCGGCTAAGAAATCCGAATCGGGGATCGTCGGCAATCCGGTCACCATCCGGCCCGATCAGGTATTGGCAGATGCGCGCGAGTTGATGCAACGCCATAGGATTTCCGGTATCCCGGTCACCGAAGCGGGCTCAGGGAAGCTGGTCGGCATTCTGACCAATCGCGACGTGCGTTTCGCTACCGATCCGAACCAGCCCGTGCGCGAGTTGATGACCAAAGACAATCTGGTCACGGTGCGGGACGGCGTAACCCGCGACGAGGCGAAGCGCCTTTTGCACCAGCATCGCATCGAGAAGCTTCTTGTCGTCGATGGCGAATACCGTTGCATCGGCCTGATCACGGTGAAAGACATCGAAAAAGCGGGCCGCTTTCCCGATGCTTGCCGCGACGAGCAGGGACGGCTTCAGGTTGCGGCCGCCGTCGGTGTCGGCGAGGCGAACGTCGAGCGGGCCGAGGCGCTGGTCGCAGCCGGCTGCGATCTTATCGTAGTTGATACCGCCCATGGCCATTCGCAGCGCGTCACGGATACGATCTCGGCGATCAAGAAGCGCTCCAACTATACCCAGGTCATCGGCGGTAACATCGCGACCGCGGACGGCGCGAAGGCTTTGATCGACGCCGGCGCGGACGCGGTCAAGGTCGGCATCGGCCCAGGCTCGATCTGCACGACGCGGGTCGTCGCCGGCGTCGGCGTGCCGCAGCTGACCGCGTTGTTCGATGTGGTCGAAGTCTGTCGTCCGCTAAACGTTCCGGTGATCGCCGATGGTGGGGTCAAGTTCTCGGGCGATGTGGCGAAGGCGATCGCGGCTGGTGCCGACGCGGTGATGGTGGGCTCGCTTCTTGCCGGCACTGATGAAAGCCCCGGCGAGGTGTTCCTCTATCAAGGCCGCTCCTACAAGGCCTACCGCGGCATGGGTTCGATCGGGGCCATGGCGCGGGGCTCGGCCGATCGCTACTTCCAGGAAGAGGTGCGCGAAGAGTTGAAATTGGTGCCGGAAGGGGTCGAGGGGCAGGTCCCGTATAAAGGACCGGTCTCGGCGGTCGTGCATCAGTTGATCGGCGGCCTTCGCGCCGCCATGGGCTATACCGGGAACCGTACCATCGCCGCGATGCAGCAGGGCTGCGAATTCGTGCGTATCACGGACGCCGGCTGGCGCGAGAGCCACGTGCACGATATCTCGATCACCCGCGAAGCACCGAATTACCGGCGCGAGGGCTGAGCCGTTCGCGAGCCGGGACGGGTTCAGCTCGCAATCGAGCTTTTGCATCGGACGTCAGGGGCTGCTGCGCCGGATTTCAGCGGGTTTTTTCGCGAGCGTCGTTTTGCCGGCGCCAAAGACCGTTCCGCGATCGGCGAACTTGTCTATGCCACGCTGCGTCACCGGGCCGAGATCGCGTGGCGTCTTGCCGAGGTCGGCGCCGAAACCACCCCCCGCCTTTGTGTTCTCGCCGGCCTTGTTCTTCTCAACGGCGCGGCGCTTCCCGACATCGTGAAGCTCTGTGGCGGTGGCGTCGCGCCAGCGCCGTTAAGTGACTCGGAACAAGCGGCACTGTGGCGCTTCGCGGCGCTCGACCGGCCGCCGCCCGATTGGATCAAGGGCGGCTATCCGGCGTGGCTGGAACCGGCGCTTCGCCGCGTCTTCGGCGATCGAGTCTTGCCCGAGATGGAAGCGCTGCGGGACCGGGCATCGGTCGACCTTCGGGTCAATCGGCTTAGAGGGACTCGCGACGACGCGCGCCAGGCCTTGGCAGCGGCGGGGATCGCGGCGAAACCGACACCGCTCTCCCCGCTTGGGTTGAGACTTGCCGGACGGCCGAGGCTCGAATCGACGCTCGCCTTCCAGAGCGGATTGGTTGAGCCGCAGGATGAAGGCTCCCAACTCGTCACTCTTCTCGTCGATGCCGGTCAGGGCATGCAGGTGGCCGATCTTTGCGCGGGCGCTGGCGGCAAGACCTTGGGTCTTGCCGCGGCAATGGGCAATACCGGTCAAATCTATGCCTTCGATTCGGACGCGGCGCGGCTCCACCGCATGAAGCCAAGGCTTGTCCGCGCCGGCGTCCGCAACGTGCAGATTGGCCGCAGGACCAAGGGCGGCTCAGGCGAGGCGCTCGGCGGTCGCGCCGATCGGGTGCTCGTGGATGCGCCCTGTTCCGGCATCGGCGCTTGGCGGCGGCGGCCGGAATCGCGGGTGCGGCTGACGGCGGAGACCCTTGCGGAGGATCATGCCCGCCAGCGCGCGCTGATCCGCCAAGGTGCCCGGTTGGTCAAGCCGGGCGGCCGGCTAGTCTATGCCACCTGCTCGCTGTTGCCGTCCGAGAACGACGATATCGTCGAGGAATTCTTGCATGATGAGCCGGGTTTCCGTGTGCTTCCCGTCACCGAAGTCTGGGCCGAGGTGATTGGCCCCGCCTGTCCGGTTTCGACCCCGTTTCTTCTTCTTACCCCGGCGCGGCACGGGACCGATGGATTCTTCGCTGCTGTCTTGGTGCGCGAGGCATGACCTTTGCTTTACAGGCGATAGGCGAAACCCTAGTGTCCCGATACCGAAATTCGCTGAATCTCGATATTGCTGATAGTGCGAACTTCAAAACCACGATACCAGCGTGACGCCATGACCGACCGCATCCTGATTATCGATTTCGGCTCGCAGGTTACGCAGCTTATCGCCCGCCGGGTGCGGGAGATCGGCGTCTATTGCGACATCGCGCCTTTTCATGCCGCGGCCAAGGCGCTCGCGGCGGACCCTCCGACAGCGATCATTCTCTCGGGTGGGCCGGCCTCGGTGACGGGCGCCGCATCGCCGCGCGCGCCGGATGCGGTGTTCACTCTCGGCGTGCCGGTGCTCGGTATCTGCTATGGTGAGCAGGCGATGTGCGCGCAGCTCGGCGGCGAAGTGGCGCCGGCCAGGGAGCGCGAGTTCGGCCACGCGATGCTTGAGGTGAAGGAAACCTGCCCGCTGTTCGAAGGCGTGTGGAAGCCGGGAAGCCGGCATCCGGTGTGGATGAGCCACGGCGACCGGGTGGTGCGGCTGCCGCCCGGCTTTCGCACGGTTGCCGTGAGCGACAATGCGCCTTTCGCCGCCATTGCCGATGATAAGCGCCGATTCTACGGCATCCAGTTCCACGCCGAAGTGGCGCATACGCCGGATGGCGCCGCGCTGCTCAGGAATTTTGCGCTTCGCATCGCCGGCTGCCGCGGCGATTGGTCGATGGCGGCTTTCCGCGACCGGGAGATCGCGCGCATCCAGGCCGAGGTCGGGGATGAGCGGGTGATCTGTGCGCTCTCTGGCGGCGTCGATTCGACGGTGACCGCGCGCCTCATTCACGCCGCGATCGGCGACCGGCTGACCTGCATCTTCGTCGATACCGGCCTGCTTCGCGCCGGAGAGGGCGCCGAGGTGGAACGTGTCTTCCGTGACCATTTCCATATCCCGCTTATCCATCGCAACGCGGCAGCGGTGTTTCTCGGCCGGCTCAAGGGGGTGACGGACCCGGAGGCCAAGCGCAAGATCATCGGCACTACCTTCATCGATGTTTTCGAGGAGGAGGCGCGAAAACTTGGCGATATTGCCTTTCTCGCCCAGGGCACACTTTATCCCGACGTCATCGAATCGGTTTCGGTTTATGGCGGACCTTCATCGACCATCAAGTCGCACCATAACGTCGGCGGCTTGCCAGAACGGATGCGGCTGAAGCTGGTCGAGCCTTTGCGCGAGCTTTTCAAGGACGAGGTGCGCCTATTGGGCCGCGAGCTTGGCCTGCCCCCGGCGGTGCTTGGCCGACATCCGTTTCCGGGGCCGGGACTTGCGATTCGCATCCCGGGGGAGGTGGCGGAGGACAAGCTCGCGATCCTGCGCGAGGCCGATCAGATCTATCTGGCGGAGATCGGCGCTGCCGGACTTTACGACGAAATCTGGCAGGCCTTTGCCGTGCTGCTTCCCGTTCGCACGGTCGGCGTGATGGGAGACGAGCGTTCCTATGATTATGCGCTGGCGCTTCGCGCCGTGACCTCGACCGATGGCATGACGGCGGATTATTACCCTTTTTCGCACGACTTCCTGCGCCGGGTTGCGACCCGGATCGTGAATGAGGTGCGCGGCATCAACCGTGTCGCCTACGATATCACCTCGAAGCCCCCGGGCACTATCGAGTGGGAGTGAATTAGGGTGGTTTCAGACCATCCCGCTCCGTGCCAAAAGTCGCCAGACCACATTGAATAACAACGATTATTCTTCTCACCCCGTGTCCCTGCATGTCACCGCAGCCCGGCTACTTTGTTGGTAGCGATGTTGGTACGGCGCAGGATGGTCCAGAAACGGGCATTCGCTACCAACAGCCCCCCTTGTTGGTATCCGTTGCCCCCCGGACCGGATGCGGATTTATGGGCGATCTCACTGATAAAGAACTGAAAAATCTCAAGCCGAAGGCCAAGCTCTACAAGGTGACAGACCGCGACGGGATGCACGCGGCCGTCACGCCAACCGGGGTCATATCGTTCCGGTATCAGTATCGGGTGAGCGGGCGGCAGGAGGTGTTGACCATCGGTCGATATAGCGCCGAGGCGGCGCGCAATCTGACGCGGGCGCCCGACGCGCTGGAATACGGAATGGAGGTGTCGCTTGCGGAAGCAAGGACGCTGCTGGCGCGCGCCAGGCGTCAGGTCGAACGGGGTGAGTCGCCCTCGAAAGCCAAGGTGGAGAAGCGTACCGCGTCCGCCCAGGCGTTTACGTTCGGCGGGTGGGCGGAAGCCTATTTCAAGCACAAAGCCGATCCCAAGTCGGGGGCCGAGAAGCTGGCCGACAGCACCTTGGCAATGCGCCGATCCGTCTATGATCGCGCCATCGCGGGAGAGTTGTCGAAGCTCAAGCTGGGGGAGGTGACGCCGCAACGCCTCAAACATCTGTGCGACGAGGTCAAAGAGAAGCGCGGGCCGGCCGTCGCCGTGCATGTCCGCGAAGTCGTATTACTGGTGTTCCGCCATGCCCAAGGATGCGGCCTGGATGTGAGCAACCCGGCCGAGTCGATCCGCACCAGCGCCATCGCCACCTTCGAGCCGCGCGAGCGCGCTCTGTCGCCATCTGAGGTTCGCGCAGTCCTGACGGCCTTGGATCATGTGACGGCGGCACCCACGCTGCGCTCAGCGGTGAGGTTTGTCCTGCTGACCGGCGTTCGCAAGTCGGAGTTCATAGACGCCACATGGAAGGAAATCGACTTCGCCGCTGCGCGCTGGACGATCCCGGCCGAGCGCATGAAGGCGGGCAAGGCGCATGTTATCCCGCTGAGCGATCAGGCGCTCGACATTCTGACAGCGTTCCGCACCATGTTCGGCACCAGCCGATATTTGCATCCCGGCCGATACGACGGCGACACGCCCATCAGCAACGCCACACTCAACCGCGTAATCGACACGGTGGTAGAGCGTATCCGGGAGACTGATCCTGATTTTCAGAGCTTCGGCGTTCACGACCTGCGCCGCACGTTTTCGACCGGCCTGAACCGCGCCAAGTTCGATGATCGCTGGATCGAGATGAGCCTGGCCCACGCGCCCCGGAACCGGATCGCGGCTATCTACAACGTGAACCGCTACCTCGCCGAGCGGAAGATCATGCTTCAGTGCTGGGCCGACATGCTCGACGCTTGGGCGAAGGGCGAATCCGCAAAAGAGTTGATCGCCGACGCGAAGCAGCGCGCCGCCGAGGTCCACGACGACGAACTCGACGACGATCTCTGAATTGCGTGGTGCGATTAAGTGGTGCGGTTCGTGTCCATTCTGTCAGTCGTCGTCATTGGTGGCCGCCAGCCGGCAGGATCGGCGATCCAGCGGTCGATGTCGGATTCCCGCCAGCCGGCGCCGTTCATGCTGATCTTGATCCGAGGCGGGAACGTGCCCTCGGCGATCTTGCGGTAGATAGTAGACCGGGATAGGCCAGTGCGGGCGAGAATGGTTTTCATGCGGACGATACGGTCTGGTGCGAGCATGGTTGCGCTGCCTCCTGCCGGGTGTTTCTGACGATTGCAGAGACCAGACAGAGCGAGCATTTGTTGTTGTGCAATAGATATTTGGCGGTCGTAGTAGTGTGGCGTGGAGGCGGCGGAAAATAGGATAGTTTTACAATCCGATACCCAGTCCTCTGCCGATGTCGATGCCGTGATTGAAGGCCAGTTCTCGTCCGAGGCTGCGGCCCGAGTCGAACGAGATGCCGAGTTCTCGCTTACGATTGGCGAGCAGGGATTCCATCTGCGGATCGCGCTCCAGGCTTTTCGCCATGTCGCCCATCGTTGACCGTGTTGCCTTGTAACCGGACATATCGCCTGCTTGATACTGGCGCTGGCTGGCTTGGCCGAGTTCCCGCCAGCGTTCCACGAAGCGGTCGGCGCGCAAGCCGGGATCGGTGCGTAGCTCGGTTTCCAGTTGCAGGGCGCGGATGGCGCGCCGCGTGTTGCCTGACGCTGCCTCCGTCGCAAGTTCCGGGTTCTTCTTGTAGGCGGCTTCGGCATCGTGCGAGCCATGAGGCCGCACTTCCTCGAAGGCTTTGCGGGCGTCCTGCAATTCCGTCATCTGCGCCGGGCTGGCCCTGCCGCCCTGCTCCTGCACCTCGAAGATCGCATCGACGGCGCGGGCATGGCGGACGAGCGCCCTGGTCCGGGCGCGGCGCACCGCCGCCTCCGGGTCTTCCTCCACCTTCCTTTCCGGCCCTTGCTCGCCCTCGGTGGGCAGGCGCAGGCCATCGAACATGCCGCGCACTTTCTCGGGTGCTTGCTTGACGATCTCGACAACCCGTTCCACGCGCTCGCGGAAGGTGATCCCGCGCCGCTCGGCATAGCCCTGCGCCGGATCGGCGCGTTCGTAATCCGACGCCATGTCCTTGGCGCGGTCGCGCGACAGGGTGCGGACGAGTCTGTTCTCGTCCGCGAAGTCATCGCGGCCGTAATGCAGGTCCATGCCATCACGATGGCGCGACAGGGCGACATAGCTGCCGTGGGCATCCAGGCCAGGCGTCGCCAGAACATGGGTGCGGTCCACCGTCATGCCCTGCGCCTTGTGAATGGTCGCGGCATATCCGTGGTCGATGCGGTTGTAATCCTTGAGGTCGAACGAGACGCCGCGCCCGTCGTCGGTGCGTACGGACATGGATCGCTCGCTGACCTCAACGATGGTCCCGAGCGTACCGTTCTTCACGCCAAGGCCGCGCTCGTTTTGCAGGAACATGACGCGATCCCCGCTGGCGAACTTGCGCTCGCCGCGTTCGACCGTGATACGCACGTCATCGCCCAAATCGCCGGCTTCCCGCATCCGTTTGCGCGCGGCCTCGTTGAGCGCGCGCACCTCGTCGTTGGTGTGGGTGAGGATGATGCGGCTCTGGTCGGGCGATGCCAGCCGCTCGCGGGCCCAGCCCTCGATCAGATCGTCGCGCGCTTGCTCGCGTGTCGCAGCGGCATGGACCATGCCGTGCGCGTCATAGGCATGGATCGCTTCGCCCGCCCGGCCGGTCGCCAGTTCGCGTGTGGCGTCGCGCTGCCAGTCCTCCCGCTGGCGGCGTACCTCGCCGATCTCCGCGCCGCCGTGGCGCTCGAAGATTGAGCGGAACGCAGCGCCAGCTTCTATAGACTGAAGTTGCTGCGGATCGCCGACCAGCACGACCTTGGCGCCGGCATCGGCGGCATGGGACAGCACGCGCTCCAACTGGCGCGTGCCGACCATGCCCGCCTCATCGATGACAAGCACATCGCGGGACGTGAGCACGTCGCGGCCCTGTCCCCAACCATGCTCCATGCTGGCGATGGTGCGTGATGCGATGCCCGAGCCGCTTTCCAAATTCTCGGCCGCGATGCCCGACAGCGCCACGCCCCAGACCTCGTAGCCCGCCGCTTCCCAGGCTTCGCGCGCCACGCCCAGCATCGCGCTCTTTCCCGTTCCGGCATAACCGACCACCACGCCGAGATCACGCCCGTCGGTGACATGCGTAAGCGCCTCGGCCTGCTCTCCCGAAAGCACAAGGCCACGCGCTTCCACACGCGCTAGCGCCGCTTCGCGATCCACATCACGCACGCCATGGCGTTCCGTCTCGGCCACGAGTTCGGCGGCGCGGTGCAGGCGCTGCTCGACCTCGATCATCTCGCGGGTGGTGAAGCGGTCCTCGCCGCGTCCGTCCGCGCCGAGTTCTACCAGTTCGGGCGCGCTCCGCATCGCGCCCATGACCGCGTTGAACTGCTCGATTCCGTCGCTGTGCCGGTGCGCGAACATCGCCATGTCGCGCCGCGTGAAGGTGGATTGTTGGTGGGTGATCGCGTCGAACGCCACCGAAGGATCAGCGACGATCCGTGCGCCGTTGTTGCGCGCGATCTCGCGGTGCATGTCTGCGCGGTCGGCGGCCTCGATCCCTTCGCCCTCGATGCGCTGCGCGGGCGCGCCGATCTGGCTTTGCGGCTCCAGCGCAATGCCCTGGGCCTCCAGACTGCGGTGGTCGATGTGCGCGTCGATGTCGAGTTCGGCCAGGCGTTCGTTGGCCAGCTCCGCCCAGCTTTCCCGCCAGCGTTCGACCATCTCCGTGCGGTTCCAGTCCCGCACCTTCGGGCCGAAGCCGTTCTCGTCCACGGATCGCATGGTCAGCATGACATGGGCGTGGGGCTTGGGCATCCCGTCCTCGGCCATGTCCCAATGCACATTGAGGTCGGCGATCATGCCCTGATCGACAAACTCTGACTGTACGAAGTCGCGGGCGAGTTCGATGCCCTGGGCTTGCGTCATCTCGCGCGGAAGGGCGAACTCGACCTCGCGGGCGAGCTGAGCGTCCTTCCTCACCTCGAACGCCTCGACATCGTTCCAGAGCCGTTCGCGGTCCCTCCATTGTTCGGGCGCATCCTCCGGCATCATGACCTCGGAATGGACGACGCCGCGCTTGTTGGAGAAGTCGTGGCTGCGCTCAAGCCGATCATCGCGCAGCCGCGAGGCCGAGCGGTAGGCGGCTGACGCCACCGCGCTAGAGCCGGATTTGCGGCCGATGACCTTGACGTGAAGATGATAGATCGCCATCGCGACCCGAACATCACCACGGCGAAGCGCACGTCGGAACGACGTATAAGCGCGCCCTCGAAACTAATTTCTCGGGACTGCTCGCACCGTTTCAGCCCGTCTCGGCAACCTTACAGCATTGCGGTAGGCGCTCAACTATCATCGCTCCATCGACAGCTTATGGAGACGGTGATGCGCAAGCCACGGGATTTCGATGCGGAACTGAAGTCGCTCGAAGACAAGACGCGAGACCTGAAAGCCCGCAAGGTTCAGCAACTCGGCGAGTTGGTCATCTCGACCGGAGCCGACGCCCTCAGCGCCGAGGAACTGGCGGGCGCGCTGATCGTGCTGGCCGAAACCAAAGACGCCGGAAAGAGGGAGGCATGGGCGAAGCGCGGGGCCGCGTTCTTTCAGGGGCGGTCACGGCGATCTGCTCCATCGTCTGATCGCGACACTGGCGGCGATCAATCGCAACCGGGCGGCACGCAACCGGCATCAAGCGGCGCGGGCGCAACATGACATGCGCACCTGGCAGGTCGAGCGCCGCAAGCGGACGCGGCATCTGATCGAACTCGGCGGCCTCGTCGTCAAAGCCGGCATCGTGGACCTCACCGGCGACGACCGCGCCATGATCTATGGCGCGCTGCTCTGGATGGCCGACAAGCTCCAAAGCGATGAGCGCGACAAGGCGTTGGCGCTGTGGGTGGCGAAGGGAAAGCAGGCGTTCGAGGATAACTGAGCATCAGCACCCCCAAAGGACACGCCCCTTCGATGGCGTTGCGGTCAGGGAAAGAGAACGCGCGCC
This sequence comes from Ferrovibrionaceae bacterium, assembly GCA_046705265.1. Classification (GTDB taxonomy): domain Bacteria; phylum Pseudomonadota; class Alphaproteobacteria; order Ferrovibrionales; family Ferrovibrionaceae; genus JAJYTL01. Next base: position 3,700 of record JBJKQL010000010.1, on the reverse strand, counting down.
AACGCATCGGCCAACTCGCGCCGTTTTGCTTCGGGCAGCTTTGCGAGGTTGCGCTGTTTCCACATGACGGCGGGCAAATGCTGCGCTTCCGGTATCCCGAGAAGCGTCCAATCCGGTTCGCCGCGCTTGAAGCCGGCAAGGAAGCGCCGGTGATCTTCTGGCATGGCGGCCACCATCGCGGCGATGATCGCTTCCCGCGCGGCCTCAAGGTCCGAAAGCGCGACAGGCTCCTGAGTCATGCCGGCGAAACCCCGTGCGAACTCCTCGCCCAGCGGCTTGCGGGTCGGGGCGAGAACTTCGGCCATCGGACGGTTGTGACTGATGACGTAGACCAGAAAGGCGCGGCGCAACTCGTCGCCGACGCCCTCGTTCGCCAGCAAACCGCGCACGTCGAAGAGGTCGCGCGGGTGCTGGCGGTCGAAGGCCGCCACGATCTTGCCCGCATAGAGGTCGGCGAATGACACGACCTGCATTTCGGCGAAGCCGAAGGCATCTTCGACAGCGGAAACCACGCTCATCACGACGGGATCATAGACCGCGCCGCGGAGCACCGGCGTCACCTCGACTTTGATCTGCACGCCACTCGCCCGAACGATCAGCTTGGTGACGATATTCTCGTCGGCGGAACGCGAAGCATTGACCCTCGCCGCCGGTATGCCCCGCTCGATCCGTTCCTTGATCCGCAGCATGGCGGCGTCGATTGCCGCGAGCGACGTGGCCCGATCTTCGACCGGCAGATAGGTCAGGTCGATGTCCACGGAGAGGCGCGGCATGTCGCGCACGAATAGGTTGATCGCGGTGCCGCCCTTGAGCGCGAAAGCCCGCTCCTCCGCGACGAAAGGAAGGACGCGGATAAGCAGGGCGACCTGCTGCCGGTATGTGTCCAAGAAGGCCATGAAATTCACGGGCCTCCCAGGTCGGACGGCACGGTGATGTTGTAGTGCGGATCGAGCTTGCCGCCTTTGACGAGGACGCGCTTGCCCGAACCCAGATCGACGCGGGACATGTCGAGCCGGGATCGCCACGCATGGCGGTGTCGGTCGGCGAAGTAGAGAAAAAGCCGCTTCACCTTCACGCTGGCGCAAGCCTCCAGCAGGGTTTGCAAGCGGCGCGGGCTCAGATCGCTCATCCCTTCCATCAAGGTGTCGGCCTGATGGAAGCTTTCATGCTCGGGCAGTTCGTCGAGCAATTCGAGAACGGCGCGCTCCTTGCTGGAATATCGTATAGGCAAGGTCAGGCCGCCGGCGCTGACCATGACGGGGCTTGGCTCGGGCGGTGCGTCGGCGTCGCTGGGAAACAGCCGCAGGCTGTTGTGCCAATGAAAGGTCACGTCGAGCGGCAGGCTCGCCAGCCAGGTCGGCGGGCGTTTCGGCCCGTAAAGGTGAACCTCGCGCATTGCCGTCGAAAGGTAATGGGCGTAACCCTGCTGTTCGAGCGCGGTGCGCCCGCCAACGGTCAGCGGAAGGTCCAGCACCTTCTGAAGCGAGACGACCACTTGCTGCCATGTCAGCGACGTGCGCGAGCGGCGATAGACGCGCCGGGCCGGGCTATCGAGCCAGCCCGCGCGAACATACTGGCTGCGCAGCGCAGAAGAGTAGCCGTGGGCCTCCATCCAAGCGGCGTCGGCCAGGAGTCCCTCCGGGAGTTCCTGCTGGAGCCGGTTTAGCTTGCTGCCAGAACGCATATCCATGCTTAGCATTTTGGCAGATTTTCAAACCGCTGTCGAGTTCATATATCTCGATATTCGCTAAGTCATGCTTCGTGTTTCATGAAATTTATAAACCCGGCTTCAAGGTCATTGAGAAGGCCGCCCACACCGGATCGTCCTTAAAAATCCGCTTTCAGGGCGGATTTTTCAATATGATGCTGCGGCGCCTATGGCTCGCTTTTTCCTTCCGTGGAAGATTGGCAATCTCGGAGGCTAAGTCGCTCAAAGCGGCGTCCGTAATCGAGCATTGCCAGAGAAACCGCACCTGCCACCCGAGAGCTTCCAGGGCCTCCCGACCCCTGGCTATTTTACAGCTCCCCCGGAAATCCCATGCAGCTCTCCACAAAGAGTTGCGCAGCTCCAAAAAACATTTTAGAGAGCTGTTGACGAAACGTAGGAGAGCTGCTACAAACAACGGTATGAGCTCACCCGCAGACATGAGCGATCGTCGCTCTAAAGGGAACTGAGCTCGAATAGGAGAAGCAAATGTACGTTCACGTTCCCGCCCTTCGGGGCCAGATGGGCACCCGCACCTATTACGCGTGCTTGATGCCGCTCGAAGCCATCCAGAACATGTTCAAGTTCGACCCCGACGAACGCCAGTGGACGGACATCAGCCCCGAACAGCGCGAACAGCGCGCGCTGAACAAAGCTCGGGTGCCGGCCATCACTTCCTATATTCTTGACAACGAGGACGACTATTTGTTCGCGTCCATCACCGCTTCCTACAAAACCGATCCCGTGTTCGTCGCCACGCCGCAAGCGGACGGCGCAGACCACATCGGAACGTTGAAGCTGAAAATGGGCGACGAGCTGATTATCAATGACGGACAGCATCGCTGCGCCGCTATTGCCGAGGCGGTGAAGAAAAACCCGGCCCTCGGAAGTCAGATGATTTCGGTGCTGCTGTTCCCGTGGGAAAATCTCAATCGCATCCAGCAGATGTTCACCGACCTGAATCAGCATGTCGTGAAAACGTCGAAGTCGCTCAACGTGCTGTTCGACAAGCGCGATCCGGTCTCGATCGCGACGATGTTCGCGCTCGGGAAAGTGCCGGTGTTCAAGGAACTGACGGAGAAGGTGGACACGTCGCTCAAGTCCAAGTCCGACAAGATTTTTACGCTCGCAGCGCTCTACGACGCGAACAGCGATCTTCTGAAAGACCAGGACGAAGACGACGTGGAAGGGAACACCAATCGGCTTGTGACCTACTGGACGCAGGTCGCGAAACACATGCCCGATTGGAACAAGGTGTTGAACGGCACGAAACAGCCGACAGCACTTCGAGCGGAAAGCATCTCGGCACACTCGACTGTTCTGCGCGCCTTGGGGGGCCTCGGAAGCGAACTCATGAAAAGCGACGACTGGGCGGCAAGACTTGCTGGCCTGGAAAGCATCGACTGGTTCAAGACCAATGCAGATTGGCAGGACGTGTGTATCGTCGCTAACTCGGTCGTTTCCAACCGCCAGGCCCGTGCCGCAACGAAAGCCTACATCAAGGGCAAGTTGGGCATGGAGCTGACCGAAGCGGAACAACGCTCGATCAAGCCGAGTGATGCCAAAGCTGCATAAGACCAAAACAACGGAGCGCCGGAATCTTCCGGCGCTCCTTCTTTGTGGACTTCTCGAAGTTGGGGACGCACTATCGTAGTGATGGTTGCCACCGGTCGCCGCGCATGTCGAACTTTCGGCTCTTTTGGCCCGCATTCTCGCGACGCTCGTTTATGATGTGCGCACGTTTATGCTGGGCGGAATCGCAGTATAGAATCCGCGAATCCAGCGCCCTTACCCTGGTGGTATCGCAGTTGGTATGGCTTCGAAGCCTGAGCGGAAAGTCCAATAATTACAATGGGCGCTCAAACCCATTGACCATCGAGTGGGAATGAGAGGTTAAAAATGCTCCTTATAATTCAGTGTCTTATATAGGATTTGGAATGGCCGGATTATAGCCTCTTCGGAGCTTTCTTTACGACCGAGGCATGACCGCCGAAA
>JBJKQL010000009.1:0-2667 GCA_046705265.1 Ferrovibrionaceae bacterium | reverse complement strand
GGCAGGCGCGCCCGCTCGATCCGGCCTATCCGCTGGTCTTCTTCGACGCCATCCGGGTCAAGATCCGCGACGAAGGCATGGTCCGCAACAAGGCGATCCACATCGCGCTGGGCGTGCTGGCCAACGGCACCAAGGTCGTCCTGGGGCTGTGGATCGAGCAGAACGAAGGCGCCAAGTTCTGGCTGCGCGTGATGAACGAACTCAAGAACCGCGGCGTGGAAGATATCATGCTGGCCGTCGTTGACGGCCTCAAAGGCTTCCCGGAAGCGATTACCGCCGTCTTCCCCGACGCCGTGGTCCAGACTTGCATCGTCCACTTGCTGCGCAACTCGATGGACTTCGTGTCGTGGAAAGACCGCAAGGCGCTCGCCAGCGCCTTGAAGGGCATTTACCGCGCCGTCGATGCCAAGGCCGCCGAGGAGGCTCTGATTACCTTCGAGACCAGCGAATGGGGCCGGCGCTACCCCGCAATCGGCCAGAGCTGGCGGCGCGTGTGGAGCGAGGTCATCCCTTTTTTCGCCTTCCCCGACGAGGTCCGCAGGATCGTTTACACCACGGATGAGATGGACAAGCAGTTTTTTGCCCCGATGGCGTGATATATTCCGCTGTGCGTGGATGACCTCGTGGCGAAGAGCGGAGCGTCGGCTGCAAGCTTCGTCGGGCCGCCTTACTCGAGTCCCGCCGGTTTGAGGCGTCCACGCGCCCGCTTCTTGGCGGGCCGCGGCTGCCAGTGGGCGACCAAGTGCTCGTAGGATTGCTCGGCCTGCTGAGCGAGGCGCATCTCCTGGTCGCGCAGCGCCTTGACATTGTAGGCGTAGGCCGGACCGCGCTTGTTGCCCTTCTTCTGCGGACGCCCGGCCTGTAGTTCCATGGCGCGCTGCTTGTTGGCGACTAATGCGGGCCGGGCCCAGTGATAATCGGTCTGCTTGCTGAGCAGGTGCCAGCACAGCACCGCGAGCTTGCGGGCAACGGCGACGGCGGCAATCTGATGACCCCGCCGCGCCCGAATACGCACGAAGAAGGCGTGCAGCGGCCCGGGTGCCTTGGCCGTCGCCCAGGCGGCCTCGACCAGCATGGCGCGAGCATGGCTGCGGCCGACCTTGCTGATACGGCCATGATGGGCGGGGCCGAGACCCGACTGGCGCACACGGGGATTCAGGCCGAAATAGCTCACCAGCTTCTGCGGGCTGGAGAAGCGGCCGATATCCCCGATCGCCGCCACGAGTCCGGCGGCCACCGTCAGATTGATGCCAGTAATTGTCAGCAGCCGTTTGATCGCCGCATCGTCGAGCGCATTCTCGGCAATCTCCTGATCAAGCACGCGGAGATCGTCACTCAGTCGGTCCAGTTCGCGAAGATGACGTTCGATCGCGGCCCGCTCGTCATCCGGCAGCGGTTGGCGGGTGAGCCAGGCGCGACCGAGCCGCCCGAACAGGTCTGCGTGCGGGCAGCGCGGGATCAGATGGGCGTAGAGGATCGAATGCACCTCATTCTTGATACGCGTGCGATGGCGGACCACCTGGTAGCGCCGCGCCACCAGCCGGCGAAGCCGTTCGGTTGCCGCATCGGGCGTCCATATCTCGGGCAAATAGCCGGCCGCATAGAGGCTGGCGAGCGTCCCGGCGTCGATCTTGTCGGTCTTTATATGGGCGTACGCGATCGCCTTCACCTGCAGCGGATTGGCGATCACCACACGCTTCACGAACGGCGCCAAAACCCGCGACACCGCCATGCAGTTGCCGGTCGCCTCGATCACCACCTCGTCGGTGCCCAGAAGCTTCCTGCCGAAGCCTTCCAGAGCCGTCCGCGTCATGTCGACCCGGCCTACATGCCCCAGTCGGCCGTTTTCCCAGATCACCACCTCGCCAAAGGTGCGGTGGGTATCGATCCCGATCACACGTCGCATCCCTGCCTCCTCTCGATCAGATTAGGGGAGCGGCGGGGCGACACGACAACTACGGATCCGCGCTCTCAGCGCAACCGGGCGGGTCGCAGAGGCGGCCATCTACTAACACGAGCTCGCAGCTCATGGTTCAAGATCGGCCTGCCCACACCTTCGTGCTCCCGGTGCCTCTGTCCCGGATGGTCGCACCATATGCCACGACTCGCTGAGCCGCAGCAGGAACATTGGCACCGCTGTCTTCATACCGGTTACGAACGCCATCGAGGCACTCAATGCCCAACTCAGGCGCGCCGTCAGGGCAAGGGGGCACTTCCCCAACGACGATGCCGCAACCAAGCTGCTCTACCTGATCTTGAACCGATCCGAGAAAGAGTGGAAAATGCCACCGCGTGAGTGGTCCATGGCCAAGGCCCAGTTCGCCGTCCTCTTCGGCGAGCGATTCATCAAGGCCATGGCGGCGTAATGTTCAACCGCCCGCCCACACACGGAAATCCTGACAGTCTCGGGTGGCACGTCAGTACACCGGGTCGGCAGGCAAGATCACCAGCTGTCAGATCGGCGTGTTTGCGTCTTATGTGTCGCGCCACGGCCATGCGTTCATCGACCGGACGCTCTATCTGCCAAAGGAATGGACGGACGATCCCAAACGGATGAAAGCGGCGCATGTGCCGGAGAAGGTGGGGTTTGCCACAAAGCCCCAGATCGCGCGGCAGATGATAGCGCGTGCGATGTCTGCCCAGGTGCCGTTCTCGTTTGTTGCGGCG
>JBJKQL010000008.1:0-69794 GCA_046705265.1 Ferrovibrionaceae bacterium | reverse complement strand
TCCGCTCTTGGTTCGCCGGCGGTTCGGGCCGCGATCACGACGGGGCGTGCAGTATCACCAGATCCGCGACAACGAACACTGAATTATCAATAGCATAGGAGATGATGCATCATGTCACCAGTCCAGGCGCACCGGTAACGATCGAAACCGGGTGCTGGAGAATGCTGACAACGGCTTCCAATTGCCGTCGGTTGAGTGTGACGCCGGCGCTCTTCTCGACGCTGGCGGCGATTTCGCCGACGCGGCTTACCGACATAAATCTTTGCCCGGACGTTAGGTCCATCAGCCGCTTCACCATGGCGATCTCAGCGGCCTGTGCCGCGGCGGTAAAGATCAAAACCTCGGCCTCCACCTGTTCCGAAATGAGGACACCCTCCGCGATCAAACTTTGAATGCCGGTCATCAACATGGTTTCGTCGCAGTGAAGGATTTTCGCCGCGGATGCGAGCAGCAGTCCTTGCGGCAGGCAGGCATGGCCGTCCTGCTGGGAGGCACGGACGGCATGGAGAAGTCCGCGCGTGGTCCGTTCAAGGTTTGAGGGCTGCCGGTATAGGACCGGACCGCCGGGTGTCGAGCGACGGCCTACACGGCCCGAAGAGACAAGCCGGGCAACGACGCTGGCAAGGACATCGTCGGCGATGCCGAATTCATCTCCGATGGTCTTTGTGAGCTTGTTTTGGAGAACGTGGAAGCGGCCGTGTCGTTCCGCCTTCTCAAGAAGATCATTGAGGCGCTCACCGACGGCAGCATCGATTGGGGCACGGTCGCCGCCGTCGGCGAAGATGAAATCCGTTGAACGCTGAAAATTCGGCATGGGAGTGGACCTTTCTTAGGCGGCGGACATGGAAGCCTCCGGCGCGCTCGATCACCAAAAGCGGAGCGGGCGCGTCAGAGGGGTACGGTTGGTGAAGCCGAGCGGGGGCACCCGTTTATCTTTGGCGCCGAGCTCGCCAGCGCCGCGGGTTCCAAACCCGGTGGGGGTTGGGCTTGGGAAGAAAATAACGCCGGGCATCGCCGCGGACGGGTGAGCGTCGCCTGGATAATAGAGCCGCGCCACCCAAGGGCATGAGCCGCCGCAAAACAGAGCGACCTATCGCGATTACCGAGATGGGGAAGGACTTAAGGACAGGCCGAAGGTCGGATGGAGCACTACCGATGGAGCAGAGGGCGCCGTGCGGAGACAAGCCAGATGAAGATTTTGTCATGAAAGACCTCCTTGTGAGAATTCACGAGGAGAAAAAAGGGAATGGCCTGTCTTACGTGGGAGGTTCGATAGGGTGCGTATCGCAATGACACGCGTGCTGCGCGGAAGCCTTACGTCGAAAAAACCTCGGGACCTGAAATAAGGCTCTTCAGGCTGCCGACGAAATCGCTAGACAACCTATTCTTGACGCATGCAGCTCGGCCGTACGTCAGCAATGCCGCAAAGGTTCGGGAGGCAGGTCTACAGAATAACGACCTTAACCGAACAGAGCACCACGCGTTTGCACCAGCCCGGAGCTCGAAAACCGGAGTGGTCGCATGTTATGGGGTCACTAGTCGCAGCTTATGGGGGCAAAGTCGCACGTTATGGGTTAACCCACAACATTCACGCTGACACGCCGATCGCCGTTCGCCTCAGCCGCATTTCGAGTAATCGCAGGCCGTGCAGCTGTCGCAGCCCTCGAGCTTGATGAGCGCCGCTTGGCCACATTTCGGGCATTGGCGAAGCGCGGGACGGGCGACGGCTTCCGTGCCGCCCGCGGCGATGGCACGCAAGGGCTCGCCTGCCCCGGAGCCATGTGCGTGGCCGACAGGTTGGGCGATGAAGCCGATGTCGATCATGTGGCGCTCGATCACCTCGCCGATCGCGGCGAGGAGAGACGGCACGTAGCGCCCGCCCATCCACTGGCCGCCGCGTGGATCGAATACCGCCTTCAATTCCTCGACCACGAAGGAGACGTCGCCGCCGCGGCGGAACACGGCCGAGATCATGCGCGTCAGCGCCAAGGTCCAGGCGTAATGCTCCATGTTCTTCGAGTTGATGAAGACCTCGAAGGGCCGGCGCCTGCCGTCCTGGATGATGTCGTTGATGGTGATATAGATCGCGTGCTCGCTTTCCGGCCAGGTAACCTTATAGGTCTGGCCGGGCAGCGCTTCGGGCCGGTCGAGGGGCCGCGTCATATAAACGACGCCGCCGGCTTCGAGATTGTCCTTGGGCCTTGCCGGGACTTTGAGTGGCAGTTCAGCCTGGCTCGGGCTTTGCGGCTTTTCCTTCTCCTTCGGCGCGAGCGAGAGCACGGCGCCGGTCACCGGGTTCGGACGATAGGTGGTGCAGCCCTTGCATCCCGATTCATACGCCTGGATATAGACATCCTTGAAAGCCTCGAAAGAGATATCTTCCGGGCAGTTGATGGTTTTCGAGATCGAGCTGTCGACGAATTCCTGCACCGCCGCTTGCATGCGCACGTGATCGGCGGGCGAGAGACGCTGCGCGTCAATGAAGCTTTCGGGCAAGGCCGCGGCATCGCCCATGATGCGGCGAAAGACGCGATAGGCGTAATCGCTTACCTCCTCCTCGCGCCGCGTGCCGTCAGGCATCAGAAGGTTGCGCCGATAGGTGAGACTGAACACCGGCTCGAGGCCGGATGAGACGTTGTCGGCAAGCAGCGAGATCGTTCCGGTCGGCGCCACCGAGGTAAGGAGCGCGTTGCGCAGGCCGTTCTTTTCGATCGCTGCCCGGATTTCGGGCTCGAGGCTTCGGATGGTTTGGCCGGCGAGATAATTCCCTGCGTCGTAGAGCGGGAAGACGCCCTTTTCCGCCGCGAGATCGCATGAGGCGAGATAGGCGGCGCGGCGCAACACCCGCATCCATTTCCGCGTGAGTTCCACCGCGCGGGCCGAGCCGTAGCGTTGATCGAGCATGATCAGCGCATCGGCAAGCCCGGTGATGCCAAGCCCGATGCGCCGCTTGGCCCGCGCCTCCTCCGCCTGTTGCGGCAGCGGGAACTTCGATATCTGAATGGCGTTGTCGAGCATGCGGATCGCGGTGCGCGCGAGGCGATCGAGGCTTTCGGCGTCGAAGCGCGCCTTCGACGTGAACGGATCGCGTACCAACCGCGCCAGATTGATCGAGCCCAAGAGACAGGCGCCATAGGGCGGCAGCGGCTGTTCGCCGCAGGGGTTCGTGGCCGCGATGGTTTCGGCGTAATAGAGATTGTTCAGGCGGTTGATGCGGTCGATGAAGATCACGCCCGGCTCGGCATAGGTATAGGTCGCCTGCATGATCCTGTCCCAGAGATCGCGGGCTGCGACGGTCTTGAACACCGTGCCCTCGAAGACCAGGTTCCACGGCCCGTTTTCCTTCACCGCCCGCATGAAGGGATCGGTAACAAGCACCGAGAGGTTGAACATGCGAAGCCGGCCGGGATCGCGCTTTGCCTCGATGAAGGCCTCGATATCCGGGTGGTCGCAACGCATGGTCGCCATCATTGCGCCGCGGCGATAGCCGGCCGACATGATGGTGCGGCACATGGCGTCCCAGACATCCATGAAGGACAGCGGGCCCGAGGCATCGGCGCCGACGCCCTTTACCGGTGCTCCCTTGGGCCGGAGCGTCGAGAAGTCATAGCCGATGCCGCCGCCTTGCTGCATGGTGAGCGCGGCCTCGCGCAGATTGGTGAAGATGCCGCCCATGTCGTCGGGGATGGTGCCCATGACGAAGCAGTTGAACAGCGTCACGTTCCGCCCCGAACCGGCGCCGGCGACGATGCGCCCGGCCGGCAAAAAGCGAAAATTGGCAAGTGCCTCGTAAAAGGGCTCTTCCCATTTCGCGGGATCGGCTTCGGGCGCGGAAAGCGCGCGGGCGACGCGCCGCCAAGTGTCCTCGATGGTATGGTCGAGCGCGGCGCCGTCGGCGCCCTTCAGGCGATATTTCATGTCCCAGACCTGCTGGGAAATGGGCGCGACGGATACCATCACGGAACTCCGGTGAAAAACGCTAACCAAGACCCGGAAAGCGGGCCTTTTTCCAGCGATTATCGGAACAGGAGAAGGTAAGCCTAACCCCGCCCGGCGTCAAGGAATGTTCTTGGTTTGTTTTACTTCTCGCATTTTGATTTCTCCCGCCTCCCTCGCCAACCGCTCGCTCGTCTCCTCGATCGCAACCGCCAACCGGGTCATAAAGTCCTCGCGCGGCAATCCAGGCGGAATGACGGGCAGAAACTCCATCACGATCGTGCCGGGCCATTTGGCAAAGGCGCGGCGCGGCCAGAACAGGCCGGAATTCAGCGCCACCGGCACCACCGGCAGGCCAAGCGCCTTATAAAGCGCCGAAATCCCGGCCTGGTAGGGCACGCGCCTGCCGGGCGCCGTGCGCGTGCCCTCAGGAAAGATCAGGATCGGGCGGGCTTGCGCCTTCGCCGCCTCGGCGCCTTTCAACAAGCCTCTCAACGCCTTCGCCCCCGCCTTGCGGTCCACCGGAATCATGCCGACCTTCAAGGAATAGCTGCCGTAGATCGGAATCTTCAAAAGCTCCTTCTTCATCACGATGGCGGGATCGCGGAGCAACCGGTGATAGATCAGGGTGTCGAAGGCCGATTGATGCTTCGAGGCGACGATGACGGCGCCCTGGGGGAGGTTTTCGATCCCCCGCACCTCGAGCCGAATATCGGCCAGCACGCGCAAGATCGCGACCACACCCGAGGCCCAGATCGCCTGCCCCCTGACCGTCCAACGCTTCGGTCCCAAAAGCGCCGGCACGAAGATCAGCACCATGAAGGTGGTCCAGAGATAGAACGCCGCCTGGAACAGCGCGGCGCGAATCGAGGTCATATGTCGCCCCAGAAGCTATAGAGCCAATGGCCGAGATCGAAGCCCGACCAGGCGTCGACGCGGACGCTGATCAGCGCGGCGACGTATTTTTCATATTCGACGACGATAAAGGGCAGGACCCGGCCGAAGGCCCAGGGCGTGGCGAGACCGAAGGGTGCGGGAAATACCGGGTAGGGATAAAGCGCGACACCGGGCATATGGCGGTGCATTTCAAGGAGGGCGCGCGGCATGTGATAGGTCGCGGTAACGATATAGAGCGAGTGGTAGCCTTCCATCGCCGCCCATTTCGCCGCCTCCACCGCGTTGCCGCGGGTGTCGGTCGCGGTGAAGCCAAGGTCGGTGCAGCATTGGATCAGCGCACTACTCGGGCGGATCAAGGCCGCGATCATCTTCTTGGTCGTACCGGGGTTGACGCCCGAAATTAGCATCCGCTTGGCCTTCTTCTGCCTCAAGAGATCAAGCCCAGCGGCGATGCGCGACGGCCCGCCGGTCAGCACCACGATACCGTCGGCGGCCCGGGTCGCCGGGGCCGGGCGCATCGGAATATCGGCGATGAAGCGAAGCAGCCCACCGAACCAGAGCAGAAGGAACAAAGCCGAACCGGTCGCGAGGCCACGCAGCCAGCGCGGCGTCGCCGCGTCGCGGCCAAGCCTCATGGACTGCCCCCGATCAAGGCCGAAACGGCGGCGGCAAGGTCCGGATGAACCGCGACCGGCTGCACCGCAGCCGGCAGGCCAGCACCGCGAAGCCGGCGGCCATGCCCGGTGAGGACGAGAATCCGCCGGCAGCCCGCAGCCGCCGCGGCCTCGAGATCGCGCAGCGAATCGCCGATCATCACGGTATCTTCCGGCTTGGCGTCGAACTGGGCCATGGCCTCCTGAAGCATGCCGGGGCCGGGCTTGCGCCGCAGGCCGGGATTGTCGGGGTGATCGGGGGCATAAAAAAGGGCGTCAAGCCTGGCCCCGGCCAAGGCCAAGCGGGATTTCAAGGCCTCGTGAATCGTTGCAAGCATTGCCTCGTCGATGAGCCCGCGGCCGACCACACCCTGATTGGTGCAGACCGCAACCTTGTGCCCCGCCCGGTTGAGCCGCGCCACCGCCGCCGCCGCGCCGGGAATGAGCACAAGCTCATCCGGGCTTTTGACATAGCCTTCGCGCTCGTGGTTGAGAACGCCGTCGCGATCGAGGAGAATCAGCACGGCGTTCACATCATGCGCTTCAAGGTGCGCCGCACTGTGTGCCGCGCGGTCCACACCGCGAGCAGCACAGCGAGAACCGGTACCGCGGCGAGCGCCGCCCAGCCAACACGCGAGAAGCGCACAGCCGGCGGCACTGGCAGCTCTACAAGCGCCGCGATGCGGCCGAGAAACCACAAGATCGCGCCGGCGCCGGCGACGCCGAGGACCGCGCCAAGCGCCGACAGCTTGAAGGTATGGCGGGCGAATTGCCGCGCGATATAGCTGTCGCGCGCGCCCATTAAATGGAGCAGCTCGATCACCTCACGATGTACGGCCAAACCCGCCCGGGTCGCGAAAACTACCATCATGACGGTGGCAAGCGCGATCAGCCCCACCACCACCGCGCTCACGATTTCCGCGACATGGATGAAACGCGCGAGTGGCTTCAACCAGAGGCTCGCGTCATCAAGCCGGACGCCCGGCACCTTGGCGCGAAGGGCGTCGCGCAAAGCGGTCGTATCAAGGCGCGCGCCGGCCTTGAGGCGGACCGAAATCAGCCGCGGCACTGGAATATCTTGCGGTAAGGGCCCGGCGCCGAGCCAGGGCCGCAACAGCGCTTCGATATCGCTGGTGCGCAAGGGCTTGGCCTCGGCGACTGCGGGATCGGCGCGAAGAATCGAAACCGCTGCCCGCACGGCCGCATTCTTGCCCGGCGTAATCTCAACCGTGAGCCGGCCGGCAATGCCCGCCCGCCAAGTGGCGAGCGAATGATCGAGAATGAAAGCGCCAGCGAGCGCCAGCACTGCGAGAAACACCATCGCGGCCATCACGAGTGAGAGAAGACGGCTTCCTGCGTCCTTCTCTAGCGGCAGATCGAGCGGCCCCCACATCAGCGCCGCTCAACGTCAAGCTCGCCGTCGTGCAGACGCAAAATCGGCTTGCCAGCACTCTCAATCAGACGGCGGTCGTGGGTCGCGATCACCACCGTGGTGCCGATCTTGTTAAGCTCGAGGAAGAGGCGCATTAACCGAAGCGCGCGATCCGGATCGACATTGCCGGTCGGCTCGTCAGCGAGCAAAAGCTTCGGCCGCGCGATCACCGCCCGGGCGATGGCGACACCCTGCTTCTCGCCGCCAGAAAGCGTCGGCGGGCGCGCGTTAATCTTGTCCTCAAGCCCGACCCAGGCGAGGAGCTCCGTCACATGCCCGCGAACCTCGTCCATACGGGCGCCCGCGATGCGCAGCGGCAAGGCCACGTTGTCCATCGCGCTCAAATGATCGAGCAGGCGAAAATCCTGGAACACGACGCCGATGCGCCGGCGCATCGCCGGCAGATCGCGGCGTCCGACTTCGGCGAGATTGTGATCGAACATGGTGATCAGCCCGCGCGAAGGCCGATGGGCGAGATAGAGGAGGCGCAAGAGCGAGGTCTTGCCGGCACCGGATGCGCCGGTGAGGAAATGAAACGAGCCGGGTTCCAAATGAAAGCTGATGTCGTGGAGCACTTCGGGGCCGAGCCCATAGCGGAGGCCGACGTTTTCAAACCGGATCACGCGCCTGCTCCCTGACCGCCACCTGACCGCCAACCCGGCCCGATGGCCCCGCCGCAGCCGGGATATCCGGCCACCGTGGCGTTTGTCTCCCCTGTCCAAGGGGCTTGCCGCAGCCTCGAACCCATCGCAGACGGGCACCGCCCGAGCAGCCCGCACGGCCTTCATCAGCTTGTTTGCCGAGCGCAAAAGGCCTATAAGTTCTGATCCTCGGATGCAATAGTTTTCCCATGATACTGACATGCTCTGAGTGCGCAACGCGGTATCTCGTTGATCCAGCGGCGTTGGCGCCTGACGGGCGCCACGTTCGATGCGCTAAATGTCAGCACACTTGGTGGGAAAAGCCTCCGGCCGACATGCCGAAGCAGATCGACGTCGAGCCGCCACCGCGCGTCGTGCGTCCGATTCCGCCGGGATCGAATCTTCCCGCTCTGATGCAGCCGCACGAGAAAAGCTCGCGGGTGGCGGGCTGGCTTGTCTTCGCGATAGCGATCGTTCTGGCGCTCGCGCTTCTTTGGTTCGGTCGCGTCCGTATCGCCGCCTTGTGGCCTCCGGCCGAGGTGATCTATTCCGCCTTCGGCATTTCGGTCGCCGGGCCGCCGCCTCTCGCCGTGCGCGACCTCAAGTCGGCGACGGTGACCGACAAGGACGGTACGGTTCTGACCGTGAGCGGCGAGGTGGTCAACAAGAGCGCACTGCCGCAAACCATGCCGCCGTTGAAGATCGTACTCCGCAACGCCGCGCAGCAGGACGTCTATCAGTGGGTCTATACGCCGCCGCCGAAGATCATCCCGCCCGGCGGTCAGATGGCGTTCTCGACCAAGCTCACCGGACCGCCGGCGGGCGCGCAATCGCTTCGCATCTTTTTCGTGACCCATGGCGGACCGACCTCCTGAAACAGACGAAGGGGGCGAGACGGCACGTAAAATCACCATGATTTTCAGTGCCGCCGAAATCGCCGACCGTGTCACCGCGCTCGCGCGCCAGATCGGTGCCGATTTCGGCGATGACATGCTGATCGTCGCGATCCTCAAGGGAAGCTTCATCTTCGCGGCCGATCTCGTGCGCGCACTGCATCATGCCGGGGTCAGGCCCGAGATTGATTTCCTCACCTTGTCAAGCTATGGCGCCGGCACGGACCCCGGCGCGGTCCGCGTCGGCCACGACGTGACCAGCCGGCTCGAGGGACGCGAAGTGCTTCTGCTCGACGACATTCTCGATTCCGGACGCACAGTCCGCTTCGCCAAGGAGCTTCTGGCTCGCCGCAACGCCAAGGTCCGGGTCTGCGTCCTTCTCGACAAGGAGAGCCGGCGCAGGGTGCCCGTCACGGCCGACTACGTCGGCTTTGCCTGCCCCAACCGGTTCGTCGTCGGCTATGGTCTCGACCACGCGCATTACTGGCGCGAGCTTCCCTTCATCGGCGCGATCGAAGGTCTTTGAAACCATGGCGCGAATTCTGCTCGTTGACGACGAAGAATCGGTACGCGCCTTCGTGAACCGTGCACTTCATCACGCCGGCCACGAGGTGACCGAGGCAAGAAACGGCGCCGATGCCCTGCAACATCTCGCCGCAGCACCTTTGCCCTTCGACCTCCTGCTCACCGACATCGCGATGCCGGTGATGGACGGCATCGCGCTCGCGCTCAAAGCGGCGAAGGATTATCCCGAACTCCCTATTCTGATGATGACGGGCTTCGATGCCGAGAAGGCACGGGCCCATAATCTGCATCTTCTGGTTCATGAGGTGCTGAGCAAGCCGTTCTCGCTTGACGAGTTGAACCAGACTGTGGCCCACATTCTGGCCACGCCGCCCGCAGCACGCTCGACATGACGCACGATCGTCTCGGATCGGCTTGACCCGAGACGCGCCGCGCCAATACCGCGCGCCTGACGCCTCGCGCCCCAGACACGCTAAAACCAGACAAGCTAGAAGAAGTGCAGCAGCCGCTCGATGTATTGACGCTCCACCGGCGGCAGCGCCGGATCGTCGAGCCGGCGATAAAGCTCCTCCAGGATCACATGCGAGCGCTGCAACCTGCCGTGACTGGGAATCTTCACCCCTGAGCCGTTCTGCCAAAAGCTCGGCATCGGCCGGCCCAGAGGATCGGAGGCGGTCGGCATCGCGGTGGTGACGCCGGGCACGGACTTGCCGGGGCCGCCTTTCGCCATCAACACGCGCTGGAGCGCCTGCAGCCCTTGGCCAAGGCTCGTTAACGCCTGCCCCTCATCCGTTAGCGCCTGACCTCGCTCGCTGCCGTTCAAGGAAGTGGTGGCCCCCAACATCGCGTTGTCGGCGCCTTCGAGCGAGGATAACGGCGGCAAGCCGTCCCGCCTTAACCGCCGTTCCAGCGCCGCGAGCGCCTTCTCGATCGCTTCCTGTTCCCGCGCCAAGCTTTGCGGCGTATCACCCCCCGACGCCGAGGCTTGCCGACCGTTGGATGGCAATGGTTTGGAAAACGCCCGAAAGCTGCGGTCAAGAAGCTGGCGCTCGCGCGCCATGAGGTTGGAAAGCCGGCCGATTTCGGGCGGCACGGGTGGTGGCGGCGCAAAGCCTGTCTGCAGCCGCTCCAGCATGCCTTCGAGGCGGGCGAGCATCTGTCGCGCCGCGTCCTGCGCCCCGGTTGCGGTAAGCGCGCGGATGCGCCGCATGAGATCCTGCAAAACCTGCGGCGTCACGGCTTGAGCGTGAGGCGGCAAAGCGGCTGAACGGTTGAAGTCGCCCATCGCCGCCCGCTGCCGCATGGCGGCGAGAAAGCGGTCGAGCGCATCTTGCAACGCCTGGAGGCGGCGCTCGATCTCCGCCGCCGGGGACTTGTTCGTCATCGCCGCCATCAACCGTTTCTCGGCTTGGCGGAGCGCCTCGCGGTCGAACGAGACGTTGCCGTCCTCGATTCGGAGCGCCGTACTCCAGAGCAGCGCCAGAACATCGGTTATCGTTGCGACGGAGCCGTCGTCCTCGAGCTCGTCTTCAGCCACCTTAAGGCTGAGAAAAACCACAACATCATTCTGGTAAGCTTTGGGTTTGGCGGCAATGGCGGCAAGCCCTTGCGCCACCACGAAGCGCCGCGAGGAATCGCGCGCCAGCATGCGGCGTAACGCGATGATCGCCCGCGCGACCGGATTGCGAAACTGGCGCTCCGGCAACGTAAAGACAAGCGGCGCGCTGTTTCCATGCTCGCCGGCGACATCCGTCGCGGTAAGCCGGGCGCGGACGGAAAGGCCGGCCCAGGGATCAGCGGTAAGATCGGTGAATCCGACACTTTTGACGTTCTTGGCGCCAATTTCGGAGAACTGCAGATCGCGTACCACGACGCGGGACGCCCCCGGGCGGCGGAAGGTCACCCTTACTTTAGTAACGCCGTAAGCATCGCTCGCCCGATAGGCGATGCGGAGCCCGCCCATCGGAGTCACCCCCGGCATTCCATCGAAAGTGATCTTTGGCGGCAGCTCGGGGATCAACGTCATGCGCCAGCGCGCGAGCGGGCCGCTTTCATCGGTGACGACGA
This sequence comes from Ferrovibrionaceae bacterium, assembly GCA_046705265.1. GTDB lineage: Bacteria > Pseudomonadota > Alphaproteobacteria > Ferrovibrionales > Ferrovibrionaceae > JAJYTL01. The sequence continues at coordinate 58,750 of JBJKQL010000008.1, read as the reverse complement.
AATCATTGCCCGTCGTAACGGCGGCCTTCAGCACCCAATTATCGCGGTCGACCGGATCGAGCGCGCGGGCGCGGCCGTCGACTACGAGCCGTGGTCGTCCGTCGGCACCGTGGACGCGAACCGTGAGGAGGCTGCCGCTCGGCACCGCGATCGGCTGAGCGCGCCGCCGGTCGGCGGCATCAAGAAAGACCGGCGCCGCTCCGGCAAAAGCCGGCGGCGTGATCCATGCATCGACCACGGCGGGTGGCCGCGGCGCACCGACGACATGAAATGCGGCGATCAACCGCTCGCTCCGATGTCCAGCCGAAGCCACCGCGGCAACCACGAGGCCAAGCAACAAGGCGACCCGAAACGCATAAGGATCGCGGCCGAGCAGGCCGGCGCGCGGCCAACCGATCTTGAGACGGGCGGGCAGTCTGCGCTGGCGCACCTGATGGGCATGCCACAGGGCGCGGCTTGCCTGGTCCCAGTTCTCGCCGGCCAGCTTGTCGCCACCGGCACTGAGCGGCCGATGGCTTAGGCCGTTTACCCGTTCGAGCCGACGATATCCGGCTTCGATGCTGGGCAGTGCCATGCCGGCCAGTGCAAAGCGGAGCGTGACGACAAGAGCGACACCAAGCGCAATCAACAGGCCGACGTGAAGGCCGGCTGGCATCAGACCCCACAAGCCGCCGAGCGTAGCCAGGAGGAAAATGCCGAAAAGCGCGACCGCCGGCCACATCGCCGGCCAGAGAGCCTCCCAAACCAAGGCCAGCCGGGCCGCGACAAGCCGCCGCGAGACCGGGGACTTGAGCCGGTCGGCGCGCATCAGCCTCCGGGGTCGCCCAGCCAGTCGGGCAGCGATTCGGTGGCGAGAAGTTCGTCATAGCTCGGCCGCCTGCGGATCACAGCAAAGCGCCCGCCGTCGATCAGAACTTCCGGCACCAGAGGTCGCGTGTTGTAGGTCGAGGCCATTACCGCTCCATAAGCGCCCGCCGAAAGAAAGGCGACCAAGTCCCCGGCCGCAAGCGGCGGCGTCGAACGCTCGCTCGCCAAGACATCTCCAGTTTCGCATACAGGACCGACAAAATCGACCCTCGCCAGGGGCGGCGTGCCGATGACTTCGGACACCGGCATAACTCCGTGATAAGCGTCGTAAAAACTTGGCCGAATCAAGTCGTTCATCGCCGCGTCGACGATGACAAACGTCTTCGCCGTCCCAACTTTGACATACAAAACCTCGCTTACCAGGATGCCGGCGGCGCCAACGAGCGCCCGACCCGGCTCGAGCAGAATGTCGCAGTCAAGATCGTGTGTCGCCTGCTGCACGATCTCGGCATAGGCCCTGAGGCTGGGCGCCGTCTCATCGCGATAGGAAATGCCGAGGCCGCCGCCAAGATCGAGCCGCGGCACAGCGTAGCCGCCAGCGCGGAGCTTTCGCGTCAGCGCGGCGATTCGCTCGAAGGCAGCCGCGAAGGGCGAGAGATCGATAAGCTGCGAGCCGATATGGATGTCGAGCCCGACCGGGCGAATATGAGGCAATGCCGCAGCCTGCGCATAGGCCGTTTCGGCCCGCTCCCAGGGGATGCCAAATTTCGCCTCTGCCTTGCCGGTCGCGATCTTGTCGTGGGTCTTGGCATCGATCCCGGGATTGATGCGAAGCGCGACCGGTGCGGTGACGCCGAGCGCCGCTGCCTCGGCGTTCAAGGCCTCGAGCTCGGGCTCGGATTCAACATTGAACTGCAGAATTCCGACCTCCAGCGCATGGCGCATCTCGGCACGGGTTTTACCGACGCCAGAAAATACAATGCGGGATGGCGGTATGCCGACTTTGAGCGCGCGCCGAAGCTCGCCCTCCGAGACCACGTCGGCGCCGGCGCCGAGAGCGGCAAAGATCTTTATCACCGCAAGATTCGAATTCGCCTTCAGTGAATAACAGATCGTGACCGGCATGGCGGCGAAGGCTTCACTGAAATGCCGCCATTGCTCGCGCAGGGCCGCCGCTGAGTAGCAATAGACCGGCGTTCCGACCTCGGCGGCGATGCGCCCAACCGGCACGTCTTCCACATGAAGCCCGCCTGAGCGATAGCGAAAAGGGCTGGCCATGTTCAGCGGCCTTGCCGGCTTCGCGCCATGATTGGGGCACCGAGCGCCTTACGCGCACGGGCAATGGCCCGACGCACCATCGAGGGCGCCGTGCCGCCGAAGCTCTTGCGGCTGTTGAGCGCGCGCTCGATGTTAAGCACCTGCCGCGCCGCGCGGCCAACGCCTGGGATCACGGCTTCGATCTCGGTTTCGGACAGCGCCGCAAGATCGACGCCCCGCTTCTCCGCTGCCTGCACCAACCTGCCAACCGCATGGTGGGCGTCACGAAAGGAAAATCCGCGGCTCTTGACCAGCCAATCGGCGAGATCCGTGGCAGTGATATGGCCGCATGCGGTTGCCGCCCGCATCGCCCCGGCATCCGCCGTAAGATCGGCAACCATGCCGGCCATGGCGGCCAGCGAGAGATCGAGGTCATCAGCGGCGCGAAAGGTCGGCGCCTTGTCTTCCTGCATGTCCTTGCCATAGGCAAGCGGCAGGCCTTTCATCACCATGATGAGCGTCTGCAAGGCTCCGGCGATGGCACCGGATTTGGCCCGCACAAGCTCGGCCGCGTCGGGATTCCGCTTCTGCGGCATGATCGAGGAGCCGGTGGTGAACCCGTCCGAGAGCCACACAAATCCGTAGGCAGGCGACGACCAGATGACCAACTCCTCGGCAAGACGCGAGAGATGCACCGCGGCGATCGTCGCCAGCGAAAGATATTCGAGCGCGAAATCGCGATCCGAGACGGCATCGATCGAATTCGCCATTGGCCGTGCGAAGCCAAGCGCACGGGCGGTCATCTCACGATCGATGGGAAACGACGTTCCGGCCAGCGCCGCGGCGCCCAAGGGCGATTCGTTCAACCGGCGCCGGCAATCCGCCGCCCGCGAGCGGTCGCGGCTGAACATCTCGAAATAGGCCATGAGATGGTGCCCAAACGTCACCGGCTGCGCCGGTTGCAAATGGGTGAAGCCTGGCATCACTGTCGCGACGTGCCGTTCCGCCTGATCGAGAAGGGCGCGCATGAGCGCGACAAGACCAGCGTCCAGCCGGTCCAGCGCCGCCCTCACCCAGAGGCGGAAATCCGTTGCCACCTGGTCGTTCCGGGAACGCGCGGTATGCAGTCGCTTTGCCGCGGGCCCGATCAAGACGCCGAGCCGGGTCTCGATATGCATATGGATATCTTCGAGCGCCGGGTCGACGGCGAAATCGCCGGCCTCGATCTCGGCCGCGATCCGATCGAGGCCCCGGACGATGCGCTTGCCATCGGCGGCGCTCAGTATTCCGGTGGCAGCCAGCATCGCGCAATGTGCCTTGGAGGCGGCGATGTCCTGCTGGTAGAGCCTCCGATCGACGGCGATCGAGGTATTGATCTCCTGCATGATCGCCGAAGGCCCAGCTTGAAACCGCCCCCCCCACAGCGGATTGGCTTCAGGTTTGGCCGCGGATTTCCCGTTCGCCCCGGACTTCGCCGCTGAACGGGCCGGCGGTTTCACCCGGCCAGGACGGCCAAGCGCGGCTGATTTCTTGGTTTTAACCATCGCGGATTCCGAAAAACCCCAAACAAAGACCGAGCCCTATCTTCCGGGCCCGGCGCCGCTCATCTTTTACTCCGTCTTGACGGGACAAACCAGAATCGCCTGCGGCGGAAGACCCTGCCAAAGGCATCGGCGATCACCGCATCGGAGGGGTCAGCGCGTTGGAACGGGAACTTCGCTTCGGTAATCGTAGAAACCGCGTTGGCTCTTGCGGCCAAGCCAGCCAGCCTCGACGTATTTCACCAAGAGCGGGCAGGGCCGATACTTGCTGTCGGCGAGACCTTCATAAAGGGCCTGCATCAAGTTGAGGCAGGTATCGAGACCAATGAAGTCGGCGAGCTGCAGCGGCCCCATGGGATGATTGGCGCCGAGCCGCATGGCGACGTCGATCGCTTCCACCGAACCGACGCCCTCGTAAAGCGTGTAGACCGCCTCGTTGATCATCGGAAGCAGGATGCGGTTGACGATGAAGGCGGGAAAGTCCTCGGCGTTGGCGGGAGTCTTGCCGAGCTTGACGGTGAGTTCGCGGATTTCGCGGAAAGTCGCCTCGTCGGTGGCGATGCCACGGATCAACTCGACGAGCTGCATGACCGGCGCCGGGTTCATGAAGTGCATGCCCATGAATTTTTCCGGCCGGTCCGTGGCGGAACCCAAACGGGTGACCGAAATCGATGAACTCGAAGTCGCGATCAGCGTTTCCGGCTTGAGAAGCGGACAAAGCGCGACGTAAATCTTGCGCTTCACGGCTTCGTCCTCGGTCACCGCCTCGATCACGAGATCGACATCGGCGAAGTCCTCGATCCGTTCGGTCACGTGGATGCGCGCGAGCGCCGCGGTCTTCTGCGCCGCCTCGATGGCATGACGGCCGATCTGGCGGTCCATGTTGTGGGAGATCGTTTGGAGCGCCTTGTCGATTTGCTCCCGATTGACGTCCTGCAGCACAACGCTATAGCCAGCCAACGCGCATACATGCGCGATTCCGTTTCCCATCTGGCCGGCGCCGATCACGCCGATTTTCTGAATCATTTGCGATCAGCCCCCCGTTCGATTCCCCTGGCCTTACTTCGACAGTTCCGCTTCAAGCTCGGGAACGAGCGTAAACAGGTCCCCCACCAGACCGTAATCGGCGATCTGGAAGATCGGTGCCTCTTCGTCCTTGTTGATGGCGACGATCACCTTGGAATCCTTCATCCCCGCGAGATGCTGGATGGCGCCCGAAATGCCTATGGCGATGTAGAGATCGGGCGCGACGATCTTGCCGGTCTGGCCGACTTGATAATCGTTCGGCACGAAACCGGCGTCTACCGCGGCACGGCTCGCGCCGACCGCGGCGCCAAGCTTGTCGGCTAAACGCTCCAGCATCTTGAAGTTCTCGCCCGACTGCAGGCCGCGACCGCCGGAAACAACGACGCGAGCCGCGGTCAATTCGGGCCGATCGGATTTGGACAATTCCTGGCCGACAAAAGACGAGCGATCGGAAATCTCAACCGCTGAGACACGTTCGGTTTCCGCCGAGCCCCCTTCTGCCTTCGCAGCGGCGAAGCCGGTCGCGCGCACGGTCGCCACCTTGATCTTGTCGACGGATTGCACGGTTGCCATGGCATTACCCGCATAAATCGGGCGGACAAAGGTGTCCGGCGTTTCGATCTTCACCACGTCGCTGATCTGGGCGACATCGAGCAAGGCCGCCACCCGCGGCATCACGTTCTTACCATTCGCGCCCGAAACCGCAAGCACGGCGCCGTAGCCTTTCGTCTGGACGAGATCGGCAATCAGGGGCGCCAGGTTCTCCGCCAACTGGTTGCCATAGGCGTCATCCTCGGCGAGCAACACCTTCCCTACGCCGGCGACTTTGGCCGCGGCATCGGCGGCGGCGGCACAGGCCGCGCCCGCCACCAGCACATGCACTTCCGGATCGATCGCCGCCGCCGCGGTGACAGTGTTCAACGTCGCACTCTTAAGCGTGCCATTCTCGTGTTCAGCAACGACCAGCGACACCATCAGATCACTCCCGCCTCGTTCCGCAGCGCGTTGACGAGCTCGGCCACGGTCTTAAGCTTACGACCGCCTTGACGTTTCGGCGGTTCCTCGACCTTCAGCACCTTAAGACGCGGCGTGATATCGACGCCGAGATCTTCCGGCGTTTTTTCCTCGATCGGCTTCTTGCGCGCCTTCATGATGTTCGGCAGCGAGGCATAGCGTGGCTGATTGAGCCGGAGATCGGTGGTGATCACCGCCGGCAGCTTCAAGGCGATGGTCATCAGGCCGCCGTCGACCTCACGCGTGACAGTCGCGGTGCCATCGGCAATCGCGACTTTCGAGGCGAAAGTACCTTGCGGCCACCGGAGAAGCGCGGCCACCATCTGCCCGGTCTGATTGGAATCGTCGTCAATCGCCTGCTTGCCGAGAACAATAAGCTCGGGCGCCTCGGCCTTGACGAGCGCGGCCAAGATCTTCGCGACGCCGAGCGGCTGGACCTCGGCATCGGTCTTCACCAGGATGCCACGGTCGGCGCCCATGGCGAGTGCGGTGCGGAGGGTCTCCTGCGCCGCCGCCGGCCCGATCGAAACGGCGACGATCTCGGACACGACGCCCGTCTCCTTCAGCCGGATGGCTTCCTCGACGCCAATTTCGTCGAACGGATTCATCGACATCTTAACGTTGGCCAGGTCGACGCCGGTCTTGTCCGGCTTCACCCGAATCTTAACGTTGTAGTCGACGACGCGCTTGACGGCGACCATGACCTTCACGGCAACAACCTCCTCCGCAATCGCGGCAAATTCACGTCTGATACCGTTGTCATTCCCCTAGTGCTGCGACGCACCATAAGATCAGTGCCGCACGTCGTCAACGAATCGAAATCAATCGCATGATTCGACACAAGCGAAGATTTTCCTGGTTTGTTCCAGCGGCCCTTCGTTAACCGCCGTTCGGCTCACGATTGGCGCCGGGAATCCAGAGAACATCGCGCGCCCCCCGGTCGTTCAGCCAGCGCGCCATGACGAAAAAATGATCGGAAAGCCGGTTGAGATAAAGAAGCGCCGCCGGATTGATCGCGGTACTGGCCGTGAGCTGCACGAGAAGGCGTTCGGCCCGCCTAGCGACGGTACGTGCGAGATGCAATGTTGCGGCGGCCGGCGTACCCCCCGGCAGGACAAAGGAATCAAGCGGCACGAGCGCGGCATTCATGTGATCGATCTCGGCCTCGAGCCGCTCGACCTGGGCCGCGACAATGCGAAGCGGTGCGGCTTTTCGCCGCGCATCGAGAGGCATCGAAAGGTCGGCGCCAAGATCGAAGAGATCGTTCTGGATGCGGGCCAGCATCTGATCGGCCTCTCCAGTGACGTGAAGCCGGGCCATGCCGACCGTGGCATTGGTTTCGTCCACCGTGCCATAGGCGGCGATGCGAAGATCGGATTTGGCGACCCGGCTGCCGTCGGAAAGCGAGGTCTCTCCGCCGTCGCCGCCGCGGGTGTAGATCTTGGTGAGCCGGACCACCGCCGCCTCAGTGCCCGTACATCAGATAGGCAACAAACAAAAGGAAGATCGTGGTCGCTTGCAGGATCACCCGCCAGCGCATGAGCTGATTGCCATGCTTGCGATTGAAGTCCCCGCCAACCGCCATGGAAACCACTCCAGCCACCAGGACTCCCGCCACCGAAAGGAGCAAAAGGCCGATGACGACGAGAAAGGTTATGGACATCACGGCAGCATAGGAAAAAATACGGACCGCGCCTAGCGGTGATTGGACGGGCCGACCGGCGTGATCTTCCCGCTAGCGCGGCTCGCCCGGCGCAGAAAACGGCAACGCGGGTCCAGCAGGGCGCCGGGCGAGCACAGGTGTGCTTTCGATCGCTTCATTCAAGGTCTTGGATTCGCTCACCCCTTCGTCTTCCAAGGGAAGCGCGCCAATGTGGTCCGCTTTGCGACCAATCTTGCCGGCCGAGACCTCGACCTCCTTCAGGTCCTTTTCCACTTGCGCGAAATGCCGTTTCAGGTTTTGGACCCGCTCCAACAGCCGGACCACGTCGTCCTTGAGCCGCCCGACCTCAGTCTGAATGATGCCGGCCTGTTCGCGAACACGGGCATCCTTCAAAATGGCACCGATCGTCGTCAGCATTGCCATCAAGGTATTTGGCGAGACGATATACACCCGGCGACGCCGGGCGTTTTCGATCACGTTGGCAAAATCCCGATGCAGATCGGCGTAGATCGCTTCCGATGGCAGAAACAGGAGCGCGATATCGGCCGTCTCGCCCGGGACGATATACTTCTCGGCGATATCGGAAACGTGCTTGTGCATGTCGGCCGAGAGCTTGCGGCCGGCGGTGGTGCGCGCGGCGTCCTCGGTCGCGGCGACGAAGGCGCGATAGCTCTCAAGCGGAAACTTGGCGTCGATCGCGACCGGCCCCGGCGGATGTGGCAGCTTAACCAAGCAATCGACGCGCGTTCCCGGCGAAAGGGCAACCTGGAACTCGTAAATTCCCTTAGGGAGCGCGTCGGCCACCAGCTGGTCGAGTATCTGCTCGCCGAAGGCGCCGCGACGCTGCTTGTTGTCGAGGATGTCTTGGAGCCGAATGACCTGGCCGGAAAGCTCACTCAGGCGCTTCTGTGCCTCGTCGATACGGGCAAGACGGGTTTCGAGATCACCCAAGGCCTTACCAGTCTTCTCGGTAGTCTTGTCCAGGCTCTCGCCGACCCCCTTGGTCACGGCATCGAGCCGCTCGGCCAACGTGCGCGTGAGCTCGGCCTGGGCCGCCGCGGCACCTTCCCCAAGTGCGGCAAGCCGTCCGGCGAGCTGGTTCTGGGTCGCGGCCAGGGCCTCGACCTTCTCGGCAACGGCTTGAAACTCAGTGGCGCCGCCGCCCGTGCGCAGCCGTCGAAACAGGAAAATGCCGAGGCCAAGGCTGGCGACGACCACAGCCGCGAGGAGGATAAAAGGCAAAGTCATTCGCGAAGCTCCCGTTCGGTGGTCGGAGCGTTCCAGCCGCCCATCCGGCGCCCACGCGCCGCCGCTCCGGCGCCGCGCAGCTTGACGCCGGCCGGCCGCTGCAATACCTACCAGTGGTAAGTTCGACCTCCTAGAGCGAAATTCATGGCCATCCGCCCGATCATCGTTGCCCCGGACCCTCGGCTCAAGGTGAAGTCCGAGCCTGTCGGCACGGTCAATGAAGGTTTGCGCCGGCTGATGAACGACATGCGCGAGACCATGTACGCCGCGGCTGGCATCGGCCTCGCTGCGATCCAGATCGGGGTGCCGAAAAACGTGATCGTGATCGACCTCTCGGCTCCCAAGGACCCTGAGCCGCTCTATCTCGTGAACCCGAGAATCGTCTCCGCTTCCGAGACCACGGTGATGCAGGAGGAGGGCTGCCTGTCACTGCCAAGCCAATACGCGGACGTAAAGCGCCACGAGACGGTGGAGGTCGCCTATCTCGACTATTGGGGCAAGCCACAGACGTTGAGGGCCGAAGGCATGCTCGCGGTCTGCATTCAGCACGAGATGGATCATTTGAAGGGCGTGCTCTTCGTCGACCGCATCTCCACCCTCAAGCGAAACATGATCTTGCGCCGTCTTTCCAAGCAGAAGAAGCTCCAAGCCGTAGCGAGCTGACGCATGTTCCGGTTCTTCGGGACATGCGGCGAGCGGCGAATCCCGGTTAATGCGGGCGGCACGGCCTGATGGCGCTCGATCTTATTTTCATGGGAACCCCGGCCTTCGCCGTTTCGATGCTCGAAGCGCTCCTCGCCGCCGGTCACCATGTCGTTTGCGTCTATACCCAGCCGCCGCGCCCAGCCGGCCGCGGCCACCGGCCGACGCCGTCCCCGGTCGGCGCTTTCGCGACCTCGCACGGCATTCCCATGCGCACGCCAGCCACGCTGAAAGACCTGGCGGAATATCAGGCCTTTGCCGCCTTCAAGGCTGATGCGGCCGTGGTCGCAGCGTATGGCCTGATCCTGCCGGCCACGATGCTGGCTGGAACGCGGCTCGGCTGCTTCAACGTCCATGCCTCGCTTTTGCCGCGCTGGCGCGGTGCAGCGCCGATCGCGCACGCGATCCTTGCCGGCGACCACGAGACCGGTATCTCGATCATGCAGATGGATGCCGGACTCGACACTGGGCCGGTGCTGGCGACACGCAAGTTCGCGATCGAGCCCGGGATAGACGCTGGCATGCTGCACGATGTGCTCGCCAAAGCCGGGGCCGCACTCTTGGTTGAAACTCTGGCCAAGGTCGAGGCCGGCACCATTAAGGCGGTACCGCAGGCCGAGACCGGCGCCACCTATGCGACAAAGATCACAAAAGACGAGGCCCGCATCGATTGGCGCCACGACGCCGCAATTATCGCGCGCCGGATTCACGCCTTCACGCCGCTGCCCGGCGCCTGGTTCGAATGCGGTGGCGTCCGCATCAAGGCCTTGAAGGCGGCGGTGATTCCTGGCGAGCCTCCGCAAACCCCCGGCACCGTGCTTGACGATCGGCTCACCGTTGCCTGCGGCGCGGGCCGGCTTCAGCTCCTCACCCTGCAACGGCCGGGCAAGGCTCCGCTTGCCGCCGCCGAGTTCCTGCGCGGCTTTCCCCTGCCGCGTGGCACCCTGCTCGGCTGATGCCGCGCTTCAAGCTCACGATCGAATACGATGGCACCGGGCTCGCCGGCTGGCAGCGGCAGGACGGCAGGCCAAGCGTGCAAGCATGCCTGGAAGAGGCCGTGCTCCGCTTCAGCGCCGAGCGTGTCACGGTGACCGGTGCCGGGCGGACCGACGCCGGCGTGCATGCCTTGGGCCAAGTCGCGCACTTCGATCTTGCCCGCGATTTCGAGCCCGAGCGGGTGATGCAAGCACTCAATTTCCACCTGCGGCCGCAGCCCATCGTCGTCCGGCGGACAGACAGAGCGACAGCCGATTTCCATGCCCGCTTTTCCGCGACCGCGCGCCATTACCTTTACCGCATTCTCAATCGCCGGGCACCGCCGACGCTCGATCGGAACCGCATCTGGTGGGTACCAACCGATCTTGACGCCGAGGCCATGAACGAGGCAGCGGCGCTGCTTTGCGGCCGCCACGATTTCTCGAGTTTTCGCGCCAGCGCCTGCCAGGCGCGCTCGCCGGTGAAAACACTGGATCGGCTCGGCGTACGGCGGGACGGCGACGAAGTGCGGATCGACGCTTCGGCACGCTCATTCTTGCACAATCAGGTGCGCGCCATGGTGGGCTCGCTCAAGCTTGTCGGCGAGGGCAAATGGCTGGCCAGCGATCTCGCCGAGGCGCTGGCAGCCAAAGATCGCGGCGCAGCCGGGCCCACCGCGCCGGCAGCCGGTCTTTATCTCGTTCGTGTCGATTACGGCAGCGAAGCGAACCAGCGCTCCAAAAGCTCCGAATAGATATCGGTCAGCTTGGCAAGGTCGGCGAGCGACGCATTCTCGTCCACCTTATGCATGGTCTGGCTGATGAGGCCGAACTCGACGACCGGGCAATAGGCACGCACGAACCGGGCATCGGAGGTGCCGCCGGTGGTGGAAAGTTCCGGCGTGAGACCGGTAACCGAGACAATCGCGGCGGCGATGAGGTCGCTCAACGGTCCGGGTTCGGTATAGAAAGGCTCGCCGCTCACGTCGATGTCGAGCGTGTAATCGCCGCCTACGGCGTCACAGATCTGGCGCAGCCAAACATCGAGGCTCGCCGATGTATGGTTCGGATTGAAGCGGATGCCGAACAGAGCGCTCGCCTTCGCCGGGATGACGTTCCGCGCCGGGTTGCCAACCTCAAGATCGACGATCTCGAGGTTGGATGGCTGAAAATTAGCATAACCCTCATCCAGACGGTGATTATCGATCGCCGTCAGCATGCGAAGGAGCCGCGGGATCGGATTGTCGGCAAGATCGGGATAGGCGATATGGCCGGTCGCGCCGTAGACGGTGAGCTTGCCATAGAGCGATCCGCGGCGACCGACCTTGATCATCTCGCCGAGACGAAGCGGATTGGTCGGCTCGCCGACAAGACAAGCATCGATCTTCTCGCCCCGCTCGGCCATCCAGCGCAGCACTTTGACCGTGCCATTGATGTTGATGCCTTCCTCGTCGCCGGTAATGAGGAGGCTGACCGACCCCGGCAGCTTGCCCTTGCGCGCCGCTTTGACGCGGGCCACGGCGGCGACGAAGCAGGCGATCGCGCCCTTCATGTCGGCGGCACCACGACCATAAAGCCGGCCGTCGCGGACTATGGGTTCAAAAGGATCGCTGCCCCAAGCGCCCGCGTCCCCAGCCGGCACCACGTCGGTATGGCCGCAGAAACAGAAATTCGGGCCCCGGTCCCCAAGCCGGGCATAAAGGTTTGCGACCGGCGCCGTGCCTTCCGCGCTGAAGGTCAGCGGGTAGCAACGAAAACCGAGCGGCGAAAGCGCCGCCTGCACCACGGCGATGGCGCCGTCGTCGGCAGGCGTCACGCTTCTGCAGCGCATCAGCGCCGAGGCGAGATCGAGTGCGCCGGAAGAGTTCGCGGCCGTCATCGGCTTGCCCTCCCGCCTTCCGGATCAGGCCCCAAGGGAGGCCATGAAGGCCTTAAGCCGCGGCGCCCATTTGGCGGCCTCGGGGTTGCTCGCCAGATGACCGAAAGCGGTCTCGATCTCGACGTATTCGGCATCGACGCCAGCCGCCTTCAGCTTCGCCATCACCGCAGGCGCCAAGCCCGGCGGAAACAGCTGGTCAGTGGAGGAGAGAACGTAAAGCACCTTGGCGCGAATTTTTCCGAGTTCACTCTCGACCGAAAAGCGGCTTGCCGCGCGACGCAACACGAAAAGCGAATTGGCGTCGAAGGTCCGCGCCCAGGCCGCCGCCTGGCGCCGAAGCTCGGCTTGGCGCGCCATCACGTCAGGAAAGCGCGCCTCAAGCTGCTCCGCCAGGCCATAAAGCTGAAGAAAGTCGTAGCGCACATCGGCAAGCGTGTCGAAGACACCGCCCCGATCATAGAACCGGCCACCGTTCCAGTTCGGGTCCTTGAGCAGCTTCTGCAACGGATCGGGGTCTCTGAGATCGACAGCGCGGCCTTGCGGCGCCGTCACCACCGGCACGAGGCCATTCATGAAGTCGGGATAGCTCACGCCCCACTGAAATGCCTGATAGCCGCCGAAGGAAATCCCGGCCACGGCGATCAGATGCGAAATCCCCAAGTGATCCAAGAGCGCCTTCTGCAGATTGACGATATCGGCGAGCGTAATCTCGGGAAAATCAGGGCCATAGGGCTCGCCTGTCCGCGGATCGATGCTGCCGGGACCGGTCGATCCCAAACTTGATCCCAGCATGTTGGAGGCGATGGCGAAGACGTGGTCCGTATCGATCGCCTTGCCGGGACCAATAATGTTGTCCCACCAACCGGGTTCGCCAGCCGCGTTCAAGCCGGCGGCATGGGCGCTCGACGTATAGCCGTGGGTGATAAGAACGGCGTTCCGCTTATCCGCGGCAAGCCGGCCGTAGGTTTCGTAGGCGATGGTTGCTTGTGGAAGAACGTCGCCGGAAGTCAGGCGAAAGTCCGCGACCGTCAGGCGTTGCGGGACGATGGTCCCGAGGCCGGAAGCAGAATCGCTGGAAGAGGAAGCCATCCAAAACGCCCTTTCCGAAGACTGCTAGTCGCGCAGAAGGTCGTTGATCGACGTCTTGGCGCGGGTGCCTGCGTCGACCCGCTTCACGATCACCGCGCAATAGGTGCTCGGACCGGGCTGACCGTTGATCGGCTTACCTGGCCACGAGCCCGGCACCACCACGGAATAGGCCGGCACCCGACCGACATGCACCTCGCCCGTTCCCCGATCGACGATCCGGGTCGAGGCGCCGAGAAACACACCCATCGAGAGAACCGCGCCTTGCTCCACCACCACGCCTTCGGCCACTTCCGAACGCGCGCCGATGAAGCAGTCATCCTCGATGATGACGGGATTGGCTTGCAGCGGCTCGAGCACGCCGCCAATGCCGACGCCGCCTGAGAGATGGCACTTCTTCCCGATCTGCGCGCAGGAGCCGACCGTCGCCCAGGTGTCGATCATGGTGTCGGCGCCGACATGAGCGCCGAGATTGACGAAAGAGGGCATCAGCACGACGCCCGGCGCGATATAGGCCGAACGGCGAACAATCGCCCCCGGCACAGCGCGAAAGCTCGCCCGGCGGAATTCCGCTTCGCCCCAACCGGCGAATTTGGACGGCACCTTGTCGAACCACGCCGCATCGCCCCCCGGCCCGCCGATGATCGGCGCCATGTCGTTCAGGCGGAACGACAGGAGCACCGCCTTTTTCAGCCACTGATGCACCTGCCAGCCTTGAACGCTCTTTTCGGCGACGCGATAGGTCCCGCGGTCAAGTCCGTCGAGCGCGGCCTCCACGGCCTCGCGCACAGGGCCTTTGCTGGCTGGAGAAAGCTGCGCCCGCGTTTCCCATGCCGCTTCGATAGTGGTCTTGATGTCAGCTGGCGGCATGGCTTTCCCATGGTCTCGGATAGAACGATTGACAACCGGACCGTTATCACTGGGGCCGGTGACGCTTCGGCGCGAACAATACCGGCAGCGGACGCGCTGTCAATCGCCGGGTCGCCGCAGCGCCATCTGCACCTGCGCCTGTTCCCCGAGCCAAGCGGGCAGGTCTTCGACCACGTGATCGATATGGGAAAGATCGGGATCGGCGGCACGCCAATCGGCGTGGCTCGGCACCCAGACCGTCGTCATGCCAAGTTCATGAGCGGGGGCGAGATTTGCCGGCAAATCCTCGACCATTACCGCTTGATGAGGCCGGATGTCATACTTGGCGCAAAGCTTGGCATAAGGCGCGGGGTCGGGCTTCGGCAGGTATCTCGCGGCGACGACATCGAAAATGCCGGTAAAATGGCGGTCAATGCCAAGCTTGGCGATGACCCGCCTCGCGTAGCTTTCGGCGGCGTTGGTGAAGATCACCTTGCGTCCAGGGAGCCGCGCCAGCGCGTGGTCGAGTTGGGGCCAGGGGTCCAGCATGTCGAGTTCGATATCGTGGACGTAATCGAGAAATTCCTGGGGCGGGATGTTGTGCACCGTCATCAGCCCTCTGAGCGAGGTCCCGTATTCAAGGAAATAGCGGCGCTGAAGCCTGCGGGCTTCCGCGAGATCGATATCGAAGTAGCGTGCGATGTATTGCCCGATGCGCTGGCTGACAGAGGCAAAGAGATTGGTCCTCACCGGATAGAGAGTGTTGTCGAGGTCAAAAATCCACGCCTCGACCGACCGTTCGGGCGGTCGCGCGGTCCGTTGCGGTTGTTCCAGCATGGAGGCCACTTTGCCCGCTTGCGGCGCGGCTGACAAGCCGCCCGAAAACCCCTTTAGCGGATTATTAACCATTGCAGGTTTATAAGGTCTTGCAGCTGGTTAGCGGGTCCCATCGGCAATCTTTAACGTCAGGCACAGCAGTGGAAAGTGCAGGCAGCCTTCGGGTCGAGCGTGATCGATTTCTGGCTTTTGCCTTTGCCGCGGCTGATGCTCTGATCGAGATCGGCCGCGACGGGGTCGTGCGCTATGCCGCCGGCGCCACCCGGTCGCTTTTCGGCGCGCTTCCCGAGGAACTTGTCGGCGGCTCGATCTTCGATCTGGTTTTTGCCGCAAGCCAAAGCACCCTTCACGCGGCGCTGGCCAGGGCCGATGAACGCGGCCGCTTCGCGGCGACCACCCTCACCGCCTTGACTTCGGGCCGCACCCTCACTGTCGCGGGCTCGTGCGTGCCGCAGATGCCGGGCTCGGTGTTTCTCGCCTTCAGCGCCAGCCGAACGGAACCGGATGCTACCGTCGCGCCCGCCGCCTCGGCCAGACCGCCGGCGGCGGTTCCGGCGGCGGACGACCCGGCAAACCGGCTTCTCGACGCCAATGCCTTCGACAAAATCGCGCGTCAAGCCCTGGCACAGCGTGGGCGTCAAGAGGAGCCCTATCGCGTCAACCTGCTCGACGCCAAGGGTCTTGATCAGGCCGAGGGGGCGCTTGCCAAGAAAGGCTTTGGACACGAGCTTTCAGGAGCGATCGCGAGGTTTCTTAAGCGGCGGTCATTGCAAGGGGCGGCAACCCGGCTTGGTGACGGGCGGTACGCCTTCATCTCGGAACACACGGCCCCGGTCGAAAATATCAAAGCCGAGATCAGCGCGCTCGTGCACGAGAGGGCACCTGAGCACGCCGATAAGATCGAGGTCACAGGCGTCGCTTTTCAGCTCGCCGCGCAGCCCGGCTCCGAGAAGGACGCCATGCGCGCGCTCCGCTATACGCTGAACCAGTTTGCTGAAGGCAAGATCGATCTAACGAGTCGCGAATTTTCCGCCCAGTCGCCGGCTCTTCTCGGTGATACCGTGGCTCGCATCAACACGCTCCGCAGCGTCATTGCCGGCCACCGTTTCCGCCTTGCCTACCAGCCGATCGTCTCTCTCGGCGATCGAACCCTGCATCACTTCGAAGCGCTGATGCGCCTCGCCGATCAGGCCTCACCGGCGAGCTCTGTGCTGTTCGCCGAGGGCGTCGGGCTTGCCTGCGAACTCGATCTCGCGGTGTCGGGCGACGTGCTGGCGGCGGTTTCTCGCGCCAAGCTTCAGGGCTTGAACTACGCGGTTGCGATCAACATTTCCGGGAGTTCGTTGACGGCCGATGGTTTCGTCAACCAGCTCACGGAACTCCTCCGCTCCTACCGCCTGGATCCAGGGGCGATCCTGCTTGAAATCACCGAATCCTCGCGTATCAGCGATCTTCCGGCCGCGCGCCGCATCATCGATCAGTTCCGCACCGACGGTCATCCGGTCTGTCTCGACGATTTTGGCGCCGGTTCCAGCGATCTGCAGTATTTGCAGCACCTCGCGGTCGACTTCGTCAAGATCGACGGCACCTATGTGCGCGAGATCCACAAGGAGCAGCGCCACGTGCCATTCGTCAAGGCCATCATTCAGCTCTGCCGCGACCTCGATATCCGCACCATCGCCGAAATGATCGAAACCGAAGCGGCAGTCCGGGTGCTTGCCGGGCTCGGCGTCGACTACGGGCAGGGATACCTGTTCGGCAAACCGGCGGTCGGCTTGCCGGCGAAATAACCGCCGCAGGCGATCTGACTTCACCGGCTGGGGGAGAAAGTCCGTGTTTCGCCTGTTGCGATCCCGCCACGCGGCGAAAAAGGTCCCGAAGGCCCTGAGCTACGAGGTCGAGCGGGATCTCGTGCAGGACACCGAAGGCGAAGTGCGGTGCGCGCTCGCCAAGCATCCGGACGCAAGCCCGGAAATTCTCTATTATCTTGCCTGCGACAAGATGCCAGCAGTGCGCCGCGCCGTCGCCGTCAATCCAGCGACGCCGATCCAGGCCGACCTTCTTCTTACCGGCGATGCCGACGACGAGGTGCGTTGCGAACTCGCACGGAAGATCGGGCGCATCATGCCCTGGCTTGATGCCGACAAGACCACTCAGATTCGGGATATTGCGATCGAGGTACTCGATCGCCTGGCCAAGGACACGCTACCGCGCGTCCGCGCTCTGCTCGCGGAAGAGCTGAAGCACACGCCCAACGTGCCGAAAGAAATCATTCGCCGCCTCGCTACCGATATCGAAAGCATCGTCGCGGTACCAATCCTGGAATATTCGCCGCTTCTTTCCGACCATGACCTCGTCGAGATCATTGCCAAGGGCGTCGCCGAGGGCGGACTTTCCGCCATCGCGCGGCGCGCCACGGTCTCGGGCACGGTCACCGACGCGATCGTCGCAACGCTCGAGGTACCCGCGGTCGCCACCCTTCTCGCCAATCCCAGCGCCGAAATCCGCGAGGCGGCCATGGAACGCATCGTCGAGCACGCGGCCGAGGTGGCATCATGGCACAAGCCCCTGGTGATGCGCTCGGACCTTTCGATCCGCGCCATGCGGCGCATCGCTCAGTTCGTCACCTCGTCACTGGTCGACCTGCTGGTCGAGCATCGCCGTCTTCCCGAGGCATTTGCCCAAGAGTTAAAAAGCACGGTGCGAAACCGTCTCAGCGCCCCGGGTGAACCCACAGATTGGAGGGTGATCGCGATGGAAGTCGCCGCTCTTCATGCCAAGGGCGCACTCGACGACGACTGCATCGTCGAGGCAGCGGAACGGGGCGCACGCGACTTTGCGGTTTATGCCCTTGCCTTCCGGGCGCAGGTCGGGCTCGAGATCGCACAGCGAATCGTCGAGGCGCGCAATCCGAAGGCAATCACCGCGCTCGCCTGGAAGGCGGGCGTCTCGATGCGGACCGGAATGCGCCTGCAGCAGCGCCTCGGCTCGATTCCGCCGCAGGCGATTCTGAACGCCCGCAACGGGGTTGATTATCCGCTGAACCCGGAGGAAATGGAGTGGCAGATCAGCTATTTCAGCTCGTAAGGCCGGGATCGGCAACGCCTTCGTTGCGGATCATGGTGCCGACGCCGTGCGCGGTAAATAGCTCGAGTAGCAGCACATGGGGAATGCGGCCATCGAGGATATGAACCGCCTGGACGCCGACCTCTAACGCATAAAGGCAGGTCTCGACTTTCGGGATCATGCCGCCGCTGATCACGCCTTCGGCAAGCAATGTGCGAAGTTCCTTCACCGTTAGGGTCGGGATCAGATTCTTATCGCGATCGAGAATGCCGGCGACGTCGGTGAGCAGCACGAGCTTCGCGGCGCGAAGCGCGCCGGCGACTGCGCCGGCGACCGAATCCGCGTTGATGTTATAGGTCTCGCCATCTTCGCCGAAGCCAACCGGTGCGATAACCGGGATGGTCCGGGTCTCCCGCAGGGCGTAAAGCAATTCCGGATTTATCTTGTGTGGTTCGCCAACGAAGCCGAGATCGAGCAGGCGTTCGATATTGGAATCCGGATCGCGCTGAGTGCGCCGCAGCTTGCGCGCCTCGATCAGCCGCCCATCCTTTCCGGAGAGCCCGATGGCAAGCCCACCGGCATCGCCGATCGCACGCACCAACTCTTTGTTGATGGCTCCGGAAAGCACCATCTCCACGACCTCCAAGGTCGGTCGGTCGGTAACGCGCAAGCCATCGAGAAACGTGCTCTTGATGTTCAACCGCTCCAGCATGGCGCCAATCTGCGGCCCGCCGCCATGCACCACCACAGGATTGATGCCGACCTGCTTGATTAGCACGACGTCTCGAGCGAACGAGCGCGCCGCCTCGCTCTCGCCCATAGCATGCCCGCCATATTTGATGACGAAGGTCTGGCCGGAAAAGCGCCGCATATAGGGCAACGCCTCCGCAAGCGTGCGCGCGGTGGCGAGAAGCTCAGGCGCCGGGGTATGGCGTGTCTCGTTCATGGCCACAGGCTTATAGCCTAATCGTCGGGAATTCGCCAGAATCAGCGCGGATGGGCGAGTTCGGCAAGCGCGGCACGCAGCTCGGCGACGCCGGCCCCAGTGCGGGACGAGGTCACCGCGATGTCGGGATAGGCGGCGGGGCGACGGCGAAGCTCGGCCGCGAGGGCCGTCTTCAGCGCCTCGGCCTGGTTGATTTTATCGGCCTTGGTCAACACCACTTGATAAACGACAGCCGCCTTATCCATCAACGTCATGGCTTCGCGATCGGTCTCCTTGAGGCCGTGACGCGCGTCAATCAAGAGAAGAACGCGGGCGAGGCCCGGTCGGCCGCGGAGGTAATCGAAAACCAAGCCCGTCCAGGCCTCGATCTCACGCTTCGAGGCGCGGGCGTAGCCATAGCCGGGCAGATCGACGAGCGAAAGACGCCCGGCTAGCTGGAAGAAATTCAACATCCGCGTGCGGCCTGGCGTGTTGGAAACACGGGCCAGCGTCTTACGCCCGGTCAGTGCGTTCACAAGACTCGATTTCCCGACATTGGAGCGGCCAGCGAACGCGACCTCCGGCAAGGCCGCCGCCGGTATCTGCTCGACCCTCGCGATGCTCGCGACAAAGACGCAGGCACCGGCAAAAAGGACCCGTCCCGCCTCGAGCTTGGGATCAGCAGCCGCGGGTTTCTCCACGGCTCACGCCTTGACCCCCATCTGGCGCATGATCAGCCATTGCTGGGTCATCGAAAGCAGATTGTTCCAGGTCCAGTAGATCACGAGGCCGGCCGGAAAATGCGCAAGAAGATAAGTGAAAAAGATCGGCATCAGCAGGAACAGCTTGGCCTGCACTGGATCCGGCGGGGTCGGGTTCAGGCGCTGTTGCAGGAACATGCTGACGCCCATCATCAACGGCCAGGCGCCGATATCGAGAAAATGCGGTGGGGTCCACGGAATCAGGCCGAACAGGTTGAAGGCGCTGGTTGGGTCGGGAGCGGAGAGGTCATGGATCCAGCCGTAGAACGGCGCGTGCCGCATCTCGATAGTAACGAACAGCACTTTATAAAGCGCGAAAAAGACTGGCACCTGAAGAAGGACCGGCAAACAGCCGGCGGCGGGATTGACCTTCGCGCGCTTGTAAAGCTCCATCACCGCCTGATTCATTTTTGTCTTGTCGTCGGCGTATTGCTCTCGGATCTCCGCGATCCGGGGCTGTAGCCGCTTCATTTCCGTCATGGCGCGATAGGACTTCTGGGCCAGCGGAAAGAAGACCAGCTTGATCAGGGTGGTGAGCGCCAGAATGGCGAGGCCGAAATTGCCGATCACCGCGTTCAGGTAATCAAGCGCATAGAAGATCGGCTTGGTAAGGAAATAGAACCAGCCCCAGTCGATGGCGAGGTCGAAGCGTTCGACGTGATCGTGTTTGGCGTAATAGTTGAGAAGCTGCACCTCCTTTGCGCCGGCAAACAACCGCGCCGAACTCGCGCCGGTGCCATGCGCCGGCACCGTCAGCGCGCTGCCGAGGTAGTCCACCTGATAGTGGTTCTTGTAGGGTCCCCCTGCGGCGTAGCGGAAATTGGCTGTGACATGGGACGTCGGATCCGGGATCAGCGCCGCCAGCCAGTAATGGCCGGTGATGCCGATCCAGCCGCCTGTACTGGTCTTCCGGATCTTGCCGTCTTCTCTCAGAGTTTTGTACTTGTACTCGGAAAGGGTGCCATTGAAAACGCCGAGCGGCCCCTCGTGCAGAAGGTAATAGCCGAGCGTTTTTGGCGTACCGTCCCGGGCGATCAGACCATAAGGATAGAGAGTCACCGGCTGGCCCGTCTGGTTCTCGACCTTCTCCTCGATATGGAACATATAGTTCTTGTCGATGGAAAAGATCATGGCAAAGCCGAGGCCCTGGCCGTTATTCCAGGTCAGCGTCACTGGATGGTCGGGGGAAAGGACGCCGCCGGTGCTCTTCCATGTGGTGTCTGGACCGGGCAAGCGGATTTTGGCGCCGGCGCCGGCGGTCCAGCCGAAACTCGCGTAGTAAGGATGCGGGCTGCCGGGCGGACTGAGCAGAGTGATCACCGGGCTCTTCTTGCTGACCGTCTGGTGATAGTCCAGAAGCTCGAGGTGGTCGATGAGGGCGCCATCGAGCGCAATCGAACCGCGGACCGTGCCGTTTTCAATCTTGATCCGCGGCGAACGGGCAAGCGCTTCCTTCAAGTTATGGGGCCCGAGGCCTGAAGCGTTGCCGATGCGCGAGGCGCTGGCGCCGCCGGTGCCATGAGCGCTCGTCGCGCTTTTCGCGGCCGGCGTCGTCCCGGTGTGGTTTTCCGTCGAAGCCGTCGTGGCGGCGGTCGGAGCCGTTGCCTGCTTGGTCATCTTCGGCGTGCCGAAGAAATACTGGAAGGCAAACAGAATGGCGACCGAAAGGACGATCGCAATGATCAGATTCTTCTGCTCGGACATCGAACTCAGACCTTAGGGGAGGAAGCCTTTGGCGGCAGGGTGACGGTCGCGGGCGGTACGGGATCATAGCCGTGGCCACCCCAGGGATGACAGCGGGAAAGACGCCGGCCCGCAAGCCACAGGCCCTTGACCGGCCCATGGTGGAGAATCGCCTCCTGAGCATAAACGGAACACGTCGGCTGATAGCGGCAGTTGACCCCAAGCCAAGGCGAAATCATCACCCGATAGAGTGTGATAAGCGCATTCAACAGGACGGCAACGATTCTCATTCTCGCCCTCGTTCCGCTGGCCCGCGATCGCGCCAGAGGCCAAGCCGATGCAGCGCTTGCTCCATGTCCCCGGCGAGAAGAAGAAACGGCCGGGTTAAGGTGCCCTGCCGGCCGATCACGACGTAATCCAGTCCGCTCGCCGCGTGGGGCGGAAACACTATCCTCGCCGCCGCCTTGAGACGCCGACGGGCCCGGTTACGACTGACCGCGTTACCGACTTGGCGGCTGACGGTGAAACCGACGCGAAAGCCAGCCTGGCCCGGCGCCGGCGCCGCTTGCAGAACCAATCCCGGCGTGGCGAAGCGGCGGCCCGCGCGGCGAACGCGCAGGTATTCCGCCCGCTGCGTAAGGCGCCCGGGACGGGCGACCATCGAGCCTAGGCCGAGAGCTTCTTGCGGCCGCGCGCGCGCCGTCTCGCAATCACCTTGCGGCCGCCGACCGTTGCCATGCGGGAGCGGAAACCATGCCGGCGCTTGCGCACGAGAGCGCTAGGTTGATAGGTCCGTTTCATTGCCGCACTCCGTCCTCACCGCCTGCCCCACCGAACATGGCAGGCCCCGGTGTATAGGGGCAAGGCGGACCGAAGTCAACCCACAGCCAGCATCCCAACCCCGTGCTGAAGCCCGCCTGTGCCGCTTCGGAACGGCCCTTTTCAAGGATTTGGCGCGCCAAGGAGAGCGTCGCGGAAGCGGCTTTTGATATAGGCGCCATCACGTGGTGGCAAAACGAGCGGCGCGTGGGCGGCGGAGATTTTGACCTGCCCGAGGATTGGCCCCGGCGCACCGCCGATCAACTGCCGCAGCCGTGCGATGGCGCTTTCATCCCTCGCGATCAGCGTCGAAGAAAAACCCGCCGCCTTGGCCATGGCGGCAAGATCGACCCCGAACGCGGTATGGGTCTTCTGCATCCCGGTCTCGCCATAATGCTCGTTGTCGAGCACGACGATGGCGAGATTTTCCGGCTTCTGCACGCCGACGGTCGCCAGCGCGCCAAGCCCCATCAGCATCTCGCCGTCGCCGGTGATCACCAGAACCCGGCGCTTCGGTTGCGCCAGCGCAAGGCCGAGGCCGATGGTGATGGCGCTGCCCATGGCGCCCCAGAGGTAGAAGTTGAGCGGATGGTCGCCTTGCGCCGCGCAATCCCACACCGGCGAGCCAAGCCCGGCGACAACGAGGAGGTCGCCGCGATCGGCGAGCAGCTTCGCCACCACCTCCCGGCGGTCGAGCTTCGCCGCCGTCGCCGTGTCCATTACCGCCGTCACTTCGCGTCCTCCGTAAAACTCTTGGCGCCGATCAGCCGCTGCGCGATGAAAACCGCGACCGGCGTGCCGCCGTCGAAGGCCAGTCGCGCCGCCGCGGCCACCGTCTCGCCCGCACTCGCCGCGTCGGCGAGCGGATAAACCACCATGCCCATGAGTTCGGCCGCGGCCGGCGCCGCCTGGCCCATCGGCACCTGCCAAGGATTGAACTCGGCCCATTCGCCGCGCCGTGTCACAAGCATGAGAAACGGCAGACGACAACTCTCCAGCAGCGAGAGCGTATTGATGCAATTACCGACGCCACTCGATTGCATCAGAAGCACCGCCCTCTCGCCGCCAAGCCAAGCGCCGGCGGCAAGGCCGATGCCTTCTTCCTCGGTGGTAAGCGGCACGGTTCGGATTTCGGGATCGGCCTCGCACAAGCGGATCAGCTTGGCGTGGCCGGCGTCCGGAACATAAGAGACCATCCGAATATTCGCCGCCTTGAAGGCGCGAAAAATATCCGCCGGCCAATCGGCCGGCGTTGCTGCCTCGCTCATGCGGCCTTGGCCTCGGTGCGGGGCGACATAGTAAAGCCGAGCGCGTCGAGATCGGCGATCAACTTCCTCGACATCTCGGCGTTCAGGGCCTGAAGCGGCGGACGGAGCCGCGCGAAATCCTCATCGTCATGAAAATGGGCGACCATTCTCTTCAGCGCGGGGATCAGCGGATAGGCCTGGATAGCCTTGCGCACGGCGGCAACCCTGGCCTGCAAGGCGTCGGCCTCGGGGCCCTGGCAGGCGAGGAAGACTTTGTGGCAATCCCTGACATTGACGTTGCCCGAGGCGGTGATGCAGCCCGCGCCGCCGCCCCGCAGGGTATCGAGAAGGAACACCTCGGAACCGGCAAACGTGCCGAAGCCAGGAAAGCGTTCCAGCATGGCCTTGGTGTTGTTCCAGTCGCCGGAACTATCCTTCAGCCCAACCACGGTTTTCGGATAGGCGTCGCGCAAACGGGCAACAAGATCGAGGCTGATCGGAACCTGGGACACCGGCGGGATATGATAGAGATAAATACGAAGCGCCGCCGAGCCAACCCGCTGAATCACCTCGCTGTAGAACGCGAACAGCCCCTCGTCGCTGACGCCCTTGTAATAAAAGGGCGGCAACATGAGCACCGCGCCGCAGCCCTTGGCCATGGCGTGGCGGGTCAGCGCCACGGCATCGGGAAGGGCACAGGCCCCCGTGCCCGGCATGAAGCGCGAGGCCGGAATGCCCGCCTCGATTGCGGCGTCGAGCAGCTCCATCTTCTCACTCATGGAGAGCGAATTGGCTTCGCTGGTGGTGCCGAAGACGGCGAGCCCATCGGCACCTTCCTGCATCAGCCACCGGCAGAAGCCGACGAAGCGGCGCTGATCTGGCGCGCCGTCCTTCGTGAAGGGCGTCAGCGCCGGAACCACAACACCCCGAAACGGTTGATCGCTCATCACTTTCCTCACCTTTCACACGGCCGCGGCCGGGCCGCGTCTCAATCGCGCGGCGGCGGCTATTGTCCTTTTTTCGCTGCGCCAGTTTGCACAGGCTTAGGCCAAAAATCTAATGACAATCGCCATCTTGTCCTCCAGTCCGATGAGAAATAACACCATATTTATGTGTTAAAAAATATTTTGTCAGATTCAATTGTGTGTATATTCCGCCGTAGGTTCGGATGCGTTATATCTATGACATCGCGCCCTCACCAGGGCGCCAAAATGGAGGAACCACGATGGCATTGCAGCTTGGCGACATTGCGCCCGATTTCGAGCAGCAGAGCACCCTTGGGCGCATCCGTTTTCACGAATGGCTGGGCGACAGCTGGGGCGTTCTGTTTTCGCATCCGAAGGATTTCACCCCCGTCTGCACCACTGAACTCGGCTACGTCGCGCGGCTCAAGCCCGAGTTCGAGAAGCGTGGCGTGAAGGTCATCGGGCTCAGCGTCGATCCTTTGGACTCGCATGAGAAATGGGCCGGTGACATCGCCGAAACTCAAGGTCACTCGCTGAACTTCCCGCTCATTGCCGACGCCGATCGCAAGGTCTCGGACCTTTATGGCATGATTCACCCCAAGGCGAACGACACTCTGACCGTCCGCTCGGTCTTCGTCATTGATCCGCAGAAAAAAATCCGCCTCACGATCACATATCCGGCGAGCACGGGACGCGACTTCAACGAGATCCTGCGAGTCATCGATTCGCTGCAGCTCACCGACAAGCACAGGGTGGCGACGCCGGTGAACTGGAAACAGGGCGACGACGTAATCATCGCGCCCTCGCTCACCGATCCGGCCGAGGTGAAACGGCTGTTCCCCAAGGGCTACAAGGAGCTCAAGCCCTATCTGCGGGTGACGCCGCAGCCCAATCTTTAAGGTCGCCAAGGTCGGCGGCCTGACATCCAGCTGCGCGCGCGACCGTCTTTTCCCGCCGTGAGGACAGGACGGTCGAGGCGCGTTGGCGTGTTTGCCTGCTCGCTTGGTGCCTAATACGGCCGGCGCGCCTTAAGCGCCGCATTCAGGGTGCCGTCGTCGAGATAATCGAGATCGCCGCCGATCGGCACGCCTTGCGCAAGACGCGAGACTTGGACGCCGCTGCCGGTCAGGCGATCGGTGATGTAATGGGCCGTGGTTTCGCCCGCGACCGTCGCGCCGGTCGCAAGAATGACCTCCTTGATGCGGCCCTCGCCGACGCGGCGGAGAAGCTCATTGATGCGAAGCTCATCCGGTCCGACGCCGTCCAGCGCCGACAGTGTGCCGCCAAGAACATGATAGCGGCCGCGAAAACCGCCGGCGCGGTCGAGCGCCCAGAGATCGGAAATATCCTCGACCACGCAGAGCTGGCTGTCGTCGCGGCTCCTGTCGCAGCAGATGACGCAAGGGTCGCTGGTATCGAGATTACCGCAGGTCGAACAGGGATGGACGCGGCGCGCCGTCTCCTCCAGGGCCTGCGCGAGAGGCCGCATCAGCCCGTCCTTGCGCTTCAGAAGCGCAAGCGCGGCGCGGCGCGCCGAGCGCGGCCCGAGGCCAGGCAACCGGGCAAGAAGCTCGATCAGACGCTGCAGATCGTCAACCGCCATCGCTCGCGTGGCGCCGTTCGCGCGTTCCAGCATCAAAACGGCAGCTTCAAGCCGGGCGGCAGCTGCAGGCCGCCGGTGATCTTGCTCATCTCCTCGGCGACATAGGCGTCGAGCCGGTTGCGGGCATCGCGATGCGCCGCGACCACCAAGTCTTCAAGCACTTCGGCCTCCTCGGCGTTAAGCAATGAGGGATCAATCTTGAGCCGGCGCATTTCACCCTTGCCGCTCAAGGTCACGGTAACAAGACCGCCGCCGGACGCGCCGCTGATCTCGTGGCCGTCGAGCTTGGCCTGCATCTCGGCCATGCGCGACTGCATTTCCTGCGCCTGTTTCATCATCTGGCCGAGATTCTTCATCGGTCGCCTCCTTCCTCGCGCGCATCATCATCCTGCGCGGTGATTTCGTGTTCCGGGTCGAAGCCGTCCTCAGGAGCGACATCGCGCACGGCGCGAATGACGGCACCGGGAAAAGCCGCGAGCGCCGCCTGGACCAAAGGCTGCGCCATCACTTCCGCCTCGCGCGACAAGGCCGCGTCCCGCGCCGTCTCGGCCAGGGTCGGCTGCCCCGTTTCGGCGGAAACCACGACACCCCAGCGCCGGCCGGTCCAGCGCTGCAAGCGCTCCGACAGAACGCCGGCGACATCGGCAGGGGCGTCCGCCGGCGGCCGGAACTCGATCCGCCCCGGCTCGAAGCGCACGAGATGCACGTAGTTATAGAGGTAGCCCTTCAGCAACGGGTCGCGCTTCTCGTCGGCAAGGGTAACCAAGGCGGCGAGACTGGCAGGCTCGGCCGCCGCCACGGCTTGCGCCCGCTCAGCCAGAGCGCGGGATTCCGGCTGCAACTCGGGCGCGGGCTCGGCGCGGTGAAGCGGCGCTTGGCGGCCGCCCGCCTGTTGCATCGCGCGCGCGCCGCCCGCGCCAAGCGACGGCGCCTGGCCGAGAACGGTCCCGGCCGCCGGTGATACCGGCGCTGCGGCCTGAGACGTGGGCGCCAAGGATGTCGCGCCAGCCGCGCTCAGCGCCTTCATCAGATCGGCGGGCGCCGGCAGGTCGGCCGCGAAGCAAAGCCGTATCAGCAGCATTTCTGCCGCCGCCACATCGGCGCCGGCCTGGCGCAGCTCACCCTGGCCCTTCAATAGCATTTGCCAGAAGCGCTGCAGCACCGGCACCGAAAGCGCGGCGGCCAGCGTCCGGCCGCGCTCGCGGGCGAAATCGGCGACGGTCGGATCGTCGGCGACCACGGGCGTCACCTTTATGCGGCTGACCCAATGGCAGACCTCGAGAAGGTCGCGCATCACGGCCTGCGGATCGGCGCCGGCCTGATACTGATCGTGAAACAGATCGAGCGCAGCCTTGATATTGCCGTGCATCAGCGCCTCGAACAAGTCGAACATACGGCCGCGGTCGGCAAGGCCCAGCATGTCGCGCACCGCCTCGGCGGTGACCGTGCCGTTGCCGTGCGCGATCGCCTGATCGAGGAGCGACTGCGCGTCGCGCACCGAGCCTTCCGCCGCGCCGACGATGAGGCCGAGCGCCGCTCGCTCGGCCGCCACGCCCTCGAGCGCAGCGATGCGGGCGAGATCGGCGAGCAACACTTCCGAATCGACGCGGCGAAGATCGAAGCGCTGGCAGCGCGACAGCACGGTCACCGGCACCTTGCGGATCTCGGTGGTGGCGAAGATGAACTTCACGTGCGGCGGTGGCTCTTCCAAAGTCTTCAGCAGACCGTTGAACGCCGCGGTCGAGAGCATGTGCACCTCGTCGATTATATAGACCTTGTACCGCGCGGCGACTGGGGCGTAGCGCACCTGCTCGATGATTTCACGGATATCGGCGATACCGGTGCGCGAGGCGGCATCCATTTCAAGGACATCGACATGGCGATCCTCGGCGATGCGCCGGCAGTTGTCGCATTCACCGCAGGGCTCGAAGGTCGGGCGGTCGGTCTTGGTGCAATTGAAGGCGCGGGCCAGCAGCCGTGCCGTGGTCGTCTTGCCGACCCCGCGCACACCGGTGAGGATGAAGGCATGGGCAAGCCGCCCGGTGGCGAAGGCGTTTTCGAGCGTGCGCACCATCGCGTCCTGGCCGATCAAGGCGGCAAAGGCGGCGGGGCGGTATTTCCGCGCCAGAACGCGGTAGACGGTGGGCTCGGTCATGCTGGCGCTAGGATAACGGGGCCTACCTTCCATGGCCAAGAGGCTTGATGAGAAGAGGCGTGCGGCCGCGGAAACGGCCGGCTCCCGCCCGTCGTGTAAGGCGCGGCACAGTTCATCAACCGAAATCGCGTCTCCAAAACGCAAAACCCCGGGATCGAAGGCCCCGGGGATTGCAAGCGGCCGGTGGGAGGCTGGCCACGACCCGCGCCGGATTCGTTACGGCTGCTTCCTTCCGGACCTGACCGGATTGGCGAGCGGCGCGTCCGCAGCCAACCTCCCGAAGGCAGTATATCAGCTTTCGCGGGCCAAGGCGCAAGAGCCGCCGGTAGCGTCTGTTTGAATTTCCGGATTATTCCATTTGCGGTCGTCCTAGGCAGGGAATTTCCGAGGGCTGGCAACGAATCTTTGATAAGGCACAAAGGTCTGAACACGGCCCGTCGCAGAGATTCGACGGCACCACCCCTGAGAGATCAAGCGCACTTGTAGCAGGACACCGCTGCGAGAGAGAACAAGGATATACAGAAGAGTGCAAGATTTCCCGGTCCGGAAGCTTTGCACGATGCCTACAGTTAAAAGGGCGCGGACAGCTCGACGAAGACGCGCACCGGCTTGCCGTGGGCGGCTGCGACGCGGCGCGTCAGGGGCTTGGCGACCTCGATGTCGGCGCTGATGTCGCGTATCAGCGCCAGACGGGCGCCGACACCGGCCGAGACAAGGGACTGCTGATCGCCCGGTGTGCCTGCGGCGTCCACAGTCCAGACCACGCCGAAATCGTAGAAGCCATAAAGCTGATACGAGCGGATCAGCCGATTCTTGACAAACCAGCCATACCGAAGCTCGGCCGAGCCTGCCACACCGTCATCGCCGGCGATCTCGGCCGGATCGTAGCCGCGGCCGAACGGTACCCCACCAACCGTGAACTGTTCTGAGAGCAAAAGAGGCTCGCCCGCCAGTTGTCCCGCTATGGCAATCTGGGCTCCCAAATGCTTTGTGAACACCTGCTGACGGCTCAAGGTGCCCGAGATCTTGGTGAAGTCGGCCCTCCCTCCGCTACGCGAGAGGCCGGCCACGCCAGGACGCGACGCGCCGAAAGCGCCCAGGCCCTGGCTAATATCGATTTGCCCGGTATCTACGTCTTGCGCAGTGTTTTCGTCGAGGTAAGTCGCGACGCCGCGCAAGACACGTAAATGATCGTCGAAGAGCGAGGCGCCGTCGCGCCGCTCTGTTGAATCCAACGCATAGAATCCGGCACCGAGCCAGAGAGACTGGTCGCGGCTGCGGACGAGCGGATAGGTTATCTGCATTGCGTAACGCATGGCCGTTGCATTGATGTCTTGGGGTGCCAGGCCTCCACCCGGCAGCAGGTGAGTTCGGGCCACCGAAAGCAACAATCTTGTCCCGTTACTGCCGACCGGCGTGTCATAGAAAAGCTCGGTCGACAGGACGTCGGCCGGGCGGTTTGGCGTATCGAACACGCTTACCTGGAGGCGGTCGAAATCGCGGAAAATAGAATTGACTCCGCTGCTGACGAACGCCTCCCAGGGTCCCAGCGAGTCCGTGCCGCGATTGTCCAGTGACGCGAAACCCGAAAAGCGCCGCAGCCGCAAACTGAGAATGAGATCGTAAACACCTAGATCCTTGCGTTCGGGTCGGAGGGTAGGACGAACGTGAAGGCCGGGA
Organism: Ferrovibrionaceae bacterium; assembly: GCA_046705265.1. Classification (GTDB taxonomy): domain Bacteria; phylum Pseudomonadota; class Alphaproteobacteria; order Ferrovibrionales; family Ferrovibrionaceae; genus JAJYTL01. The sequence continues at coordinate 28,963 of JBJKQL010000008.1, read as the reverse complement.
ATGTCGTTGACGAGCAACAATGCGCGCTCAAAGGGCGCAAGCCGCAGAGGGCGCTTTCCGACAACCTTCGAAAAATACCGCAACAGGAGCGCCCTTTCACCCGGAGGCACGTGCTTGAAGATCACGTGTCGCACATAGCCCTCGATGACAGTGACGTGCAGGATGCCCAGTTTGAGCGGCTGCGGCCGTGCGATCGCGCGAGAGAGGAAATACCCGGAGCGGCGATATTTAGCGGTGATCGCATGAAGAATCTTCTCCACATCGCCGAGGCCGATCTTTCGTGCGAGATAGGCTTCGTACGTAGGATCTAGCTCCGCCGGGCGAAAGGCCGACGCGCCGCTGATGACGACCCCCGTCAACACGAAGTGCAGCTTCGGGCCGGGCAACACCGTCGCCATCGCCGGCACTCGCAATCTCGGCGGCGCGAGTTTCGGTTCGGTAGGATGAGGAATACGCTTTTGAACCTGCCCGGCGTCGAGTCCGGGGCTAACAGCCGCTTGTGAATCGTGTACGCCGGTCGCAAGGATTGCTGCGAAGACGACGGCGATTGTCTTTAACGGAAACCGGAGAGACCACCCTCGGCGCCGGTCCCGGCTGGCCACAACGCTTAGCACCTCACGCATCGCGCCACAGGCGGTCGGTCGAATCCATAAATGTGAGCGGAGTCTTGGTCAAAACGATAATCACGTGCTTTTCGTTAGCGAGGCATTAATCCAAAGCACTGAGTTAGAGACTTATCGATTAAGTAAATATTAAACGAGGGAATTTATGACCAGAGTTGGAGCATCTTTCAATTCGCCAGCAACAGCCGTTTCTGGGGTCAGAGGGAATCATGTACAAGCAACTCACGCGGCTCTTCTTGTGTACACTCTCGATCGTCGTGGCCGCGGCCGTGTTAGTCCCGCCACAGCCGGCGTCCGCGCAAGATGCCGCCAACGCCAAATGGATCGTCACCGAGATCAGCGGCCACGCCCGAGAGCGCGGGCCAGGCAGCAGCTGGGTACCGCTTTCGCGCGGCAGCGTGCTGATCGAGGGGCGCACCGTCGAGACCGGTCCCGACGCCAGACTTGTCCTGATGCATGACGAGGATCTTGTCACGGTGTCGCCGAACAGCGTGTTCGATGTGCCGCATAACAGCGATCCGGCGGTCAGCATCCGTTTCATCCAGAAGCTGGGAACGATGCTGTTCCGCGTCGAGCATCTGCCGCGGCGGCGCTTCGAAGTCGACGCGCCGTATCTTGCCGCCGTCGTGAAGGGCACGGTGTTCACGGTCAACGCGACCAAGGCCGCCGACGCGGTGCATGTGGCCGAGGGCGCGGTCCAGGTATCGACCCTGCTGACCCATCAGGTCGCGCTCATCCTTCCTGGCGAAGTCGCCTTGGTGTCGACCGCCGGCCGCGACCTGACGATTCAGGGTGCCGCCAAAGCCAGTCTGCTGCATAAGAGCAAGTACGACGATCCTGCCGACGATGCGCTCGGCACGGGCACAGCGGATGCCGCTGACGCCCTGCCACAAAGCCACGAGTATGACGTCCCCGCGCTCACGAAGACCATAGGCGACCAGCATCTCGATATCTCTGCTGTGAGCAAAGGGCTGCTCAATAGAACCGGCCACGAGAATCGCGACGATATTGGCAATGGGTTCGCTGCGAGCGGAAATCCCAATGCGGCTGGCGGGAATCCCAATGCGGCTGGCGGGAATTTTAATGTTGGGAGCGAGAGTCTCGGCACAGTGGGGGCCGGTCTGAACGGGGCGGCTGGCAACCCAGGCGCGGGCGGCGGCAATCCTAATGCGGCGGCCGGGAATCCCTTTTCCATTGCCTCTAATGCTCAGGCATCTACGGCGCATGGAGGCAACCCCAACGCGGGTGGCGGCAATCCTCACGCGCCTGGTGCCCATGGCAAACCCTGAACGGGCCCCGAACGTTGCGTAAGGGGCCGCAATGCACGGGATCCTGAGCCGTGTGCGGCGACGGCTGATCCCGCTCGCGATCTTCGCCGTTGTCGCCACAGCTTACGGGTTCGGCACCTTTGCGCCGATCGAGCTCGCGCTGATGGACAGCCGCTTCCGGCTGCTGCCGCGCGGCGTTACGGGGAAAGTAGCCGTCGTCGCGATCGACTCCCGCAGCCTCCACGCGCTCGATACCTGGCCTTGGCCGCGTAATTATTATGCGAAAATTCTGGACCGCCTCATCGCCGCCGGCGCGAAGAAGATCGCCTTCGATATCGACTTAAGCTCGACCTCGACACCGAGCGGCGACCACGCCTTCGCGGCCTCCTTGGCGCGGGCAGACGGACGCGTCATTCTGCCCGTCTTCGCCCAGCGCAACGGACTCTCGTTTCAAAATCGAAACGCTGTCTACAATACTCTTCCATTACTCATGTTCCGCCGTTCGGCTCTCCTAGGCGGCGTCAACGTTTTCCCAAGTGCCGACGGCCTGGTCCGGCAGTATTCGCCCGTTATCATGCTCGACAAGGCGCCGATGCCGAGTTTGGCGGCAATGCTCTACGGGCGGGTGCCGGCACGACAGGGCTCCTTCTATCTCGATTACGGCATTCACATCCGAAATATCCCTGTCCTCTCCTTCATAGACGTCTTGAACGAAAAGTTCAATCCGGCGGTGGTTAGCGGGAGGGATGTGATCGTCGGCGCGACAGCGGTCCAGCTCGGCGATGAGTTGACGGTGCCGCTACATCGAACATTGCCCGGACCCCTTCTACAAGCGCTCGCCTTCGAGTGTCTCGCCCAGGGCCGGACCCTGCATCGCAGCGGCTGGCTTCCGACTCTCGCACTGGCGTTCTTCATTCTCATCGCGCTGGAGCGGCAGCTTTCCGGCCGTGGTTGGCGACGCGGGCTCTTCGTCTTGTCCGGCGCCGGCGTCGTGCTTTACGGCTCCGCGCTGGCGATTCAGGCGGTGACGCCGTTCAGCCTCGACTTGGCGCCGGCGCTTGCGACGATCACCGCTCTTTACCTTATCGGCATTCTGCGCGAGGTGGAGGAGCATGCCCAGGCGGCGCTGAAGCACCGCGCGTCCGATCTGCAGCGCCGCGCGATGATGCAATGCGTGCTCCAAGACAGTTTCGACGGCATCGTCATCACCGATGCCGCGGGCAAGATCGAGATGGTCAACTCCGCTGGCTGCAAGATGCTTGGGCTTAGGCCGGAGGGGATGGTTGGAAAGCTGATTGATCTTATTTTGCCGGGATCCGCAAGTTTGCATGCCGACGCGCTCGCGGCGCGCCACGCCGATCCGGATCAGCCTTTGCCCCAGAGTACGCCGGTCGAGCTGCGGTTTACCGGGCCGGACCAGGCGACCAAGACGATTGAGCATCTGGCGAGCTGCTCTCTACTGCACGTCACGAGGCGCCGCAAAGAGCGCGGCACGCCGGATCACCACGTCTTCATCCACACGTTCCGCGACATTTCAGAACGGAAAACGGCGGAAACCAAGCTACGCGACGCGATGCAGCAGGCGCTCGCCGCCAATCAGACGAAAACCGAGTTTCTCGCCAATATGAGTCATGAGCTGCGCACGCCGCTCAACGCGATCATCGGCTTTTCCGAGATCATCCGCGACAGCCTCTTCGAGCCCGTCGCCGAGCGCTATCGCACCTATGCCACCGACATCAACAATTCGGGCCAGCGCCTGCTGAGCGTCATCAACGACGTTCTCGACATCGCGAAAATTGAAACCGGGAATTTCGAGATCAATGACGGCGATGTAGATCTGGCGGGGGTCGTCGCCGCGTGCCGCCCGATCATCGACGAGCAGGCAAAAAAATCGAATATCGATCTGAAGATGTCGCTCGCACCCAATCTGCCGCTCATTCTAGGCGACCCGGCGCGGCTCAAGCAGATCATTTTGAATCTCCTGTCGAACGCGGTCAAATTCACATCCGAGGGTGGCCGCGTCGAGCTTTCCGCCGCGCTCGTTGAAGACGGCAGTCTCGAGCTTCGGATCAGCGATACCGGAATCGGGATGAAACCAGAAGACGTGTCCTCGGCGCTCGAGCCCTTCCGCCAAGTGGAAAGCACGTTCAACCGCGTCTATGAGGGCACCGGCCTCGGACTGTCACTCGCTTTGTCCCTGACACGGCTGCACGGCGGAACGCTCGATATCGACAGCGAGCTTGGACGCGGCACCACGGTGCGCGTGCGGCTGCCCGCGGCGCGCATCCTATCCGACAAAGCAGCGCTACCGAAAAGGACAGGGTCTCGGCACCCGTCGGCCGCCGCTTAAATTTGCCTGGAACGTCTTTTGGCCAGTGCGGTCAAGACCTCAAAACCCTGCATAGGCGCATCCTTGGGTTTTCCTACAATGGATTATTTACTGTGGCGTGTTGTATCAGCGGCAGCGGTCTCGGGCTCTCCGAAGCGCGCGACCGCTTGTATCAACGCGTCGCCGCGGGCAACCTGAGATGAAATAGTGTAGCGAGGTCCTGTGATCGGTTCGGTAGCTCCGGCAACCTGCACCCCAATTCCTTGATATTCAAAGTGGGGTGCCGGATGTCGGGCTTTCCTTCAAGACGCCGCGAAGCGGACCGGCAGAAAATCACCCATGTCGGCCATTTAGCCTCCGGCGGCCACAGTTGAGGTTCGATTCGCGGCACGCCCGAGAAGCACCGCATCTACGGCACCGGGCCGCGTTACGCGAAGCTCGCCGGCCGCGTCGCGTCGGCGTCACCGCCGCTACGCTCCCTGCGCCATCAAGCCCGCTCAGTCGCGCACCCGGAAATAGCAGTGGCACAAGCCCGGAACCCCGATAAGGAAGGCCGATTGTGCCGGGGCGCGCGCAACTCAACAACTGACCGGAATGGGATGAAAGCTGCTTTGGAAAGAGTGGTGATGCGCTATGCCCCAATTTCGCGCAGGGCCGCTGTCCGGTGGCAGCGCCGTGTCACACCTTCATCGGCAGGATGGTCATGATCACGCCTTTCGCCTGCAGGCGCTGCTGCACGCTCAAGGCCGTCTGGTTGTGGAGGAAGCGGGCAAGCGGATTATCATCCGAAAACAGGAGCTTAGAGGCAAAGAACACGCAGTTCGGAAACTGCTGCATCACCTGATCGGCGAGCTGGGTCAGTTGATCCACCGTATCGGCGCCGAAGCGATGGAACGAGGTCGCGGCCATGCCGCGGCGATGGCAGTAATTGACGTAGAAGGCGAGATTGCCCTCAACCTCGCTGCGGAGTTCGGTCAGGCGCTCCTCGCCGAAAAAGCTCCCGGCATCGATCTCGCCGACGCTGATAAAGATGCAGTTCTTGAAATGCTTCGGAAACAACCGCTGGGTCGCGAGCAGCGTGTGCATGCCGGTGCCGAGACTGCCGCCGACCAGAAAAACCGCGGTCGGCGCCTGAGGATCAAGCTCTGGCGGATTTTCGATCGAGCCCGTCGGTGTCGCGGTGGCGAAAAGGGCATCGACCTTGGCAAGCTGACGCGCGGTTTCGCGGTAATGATGCTTGATGCGAAAGCAAAGCGCGATGACGAGACCGGTGATCAGCACAGTCATCCAGGCGCCGGAGGTGAATTTCTCGATCAACGTCACCATCAGGATGCTGGCGCAGACGACGGCGCCGGAAGCCGACAGCAGAAGGCGCAACGCCGGCTTCGAAACCTTGCCCCAGTGCCGCCACCAATAGATGCAGAGCCCGGTTGTCGAGAGCGTGAAGGTGATGAACACGTTGATGCTGTAAAGCGAGACCAGAATATCGACCTTGCCTTGGGTCAAAAGCAGGATGGCGAGCGCCGAGACGCCCATCACGACGATGCCGTTCTGCGTTACCAGCCGGCTCGAGAGCTGGCTGAACTGGTGCGGCACCCAGCGGTCGGCCGCCATATTCGCGAGCACCGCCTGGCCGCCGAGAAAACCGGTGTTGGCGGCGACGAACAAAATCGCCGCAGCAAAGACCAGGGTCGTCAGCATGATGACATTGATCACCAGCGTGTGAGACCCGAACGCGTGTTCGAGAATAAGCTTGAAGACGATGGCGTTCAGGGTCCGGCCGGCCTCGGGCATGGCATGCCAGAGCAGGTAGAGAACCATCAACCCCGCGGCAGTGAAGGCGAGCGAGGCCGCCATATAGAGCATGGTCCACTGGCCGGTCGCGACGCGCGGCTCCTTCAGGATGTTGACGTTGTTCGAAACCGCCTCGATCCCGGTATAGGTGCCGCCGCCGAAGGCGAAGGCGCGGAACAGGAGCGACAGCACGGCAAGCCAGCCGATCGAACGCGCGACCGAGATCGTGGTGTGGAGCGTTGCAGGCACCAGGGTCGGAAGGGCGCGTGCATGAAGCGCAACGCCATAGATGATCAGGGCCCAGGTGGTCAGCAGAAAGCCGAGGAAGAGCGGCAGCAGAATCTTGATCGGTTCCTTCACGCCCCGGAGGTTGAGAATGAGCAGAACCAGCAGGGCGCCGATATCGACAAAGATTTTGGTACTTAGCAGACTCAAGGGCAGAAGGCTGTAGACTGCGTCGGCGCCGGCCGCAATCGAGATTGCGATGGTGAGCACGTAGTCGACGATCAGCGCGGCGCCCGAAATCAGCCCAGCGCGCGGCCCGATGAGCACGGTCGCCACCTTGTATCCGCCGCCGCCCGACGGAAACAGTTCGATGACCTGATTGTAGGAAAAGCTGATGATGAAGACCGCAATGGCCGTCATCGCCGCGAGATAGAGCGCGAGATGGGTCTGGGCGCCGAGCGTGACGAAAGCGGCCTCGGGACCATAGTTCGCCGAAGAGAGGCCGTCGGCGCCGAGTCCGATCCAGGCCAGGAAAGCGATCAGCACCATGCCATGGCGCGTATCGGTCGCGAGCGGATTGCGCGGCGCGCCGATGATGAGCTTCTTGCAGCGCTGCCATAGATCGCCGAATGAGCGGCGCTTCGACTCCTTCCCGTCGTCACCCGCGGAATCGGCCCGCCGCTCCTGCCCGGCAATCGTCGCCGAGACCGTGGATTGGGAATCGCCTTGCGGGCGCGGCTGCGGATCGCTCATGTATCGATCTCGCACCAGACCGGAACATGATCGGACGCTTTTTCGAGACCGCGCGGCGTGCGGTCGATATCGCAACGCTGGAGCCGATCCGTTGCATTGGCGTTCAGCAGCAGATGATCGATTCGCAATCCCTGATCGCGCTGCCAGGCGCGGTTCTGATAATCCCAGAAACTATAGCGGTGCGGCTCGTCCGGGTGACGTGCGCGGAACGCGTCGGTCAAGCCGAGGTGAAGGAGGGCGCGAAACGCGGCGCGGCTTTGCAGCTGGCACAGCGCATCGCCGGCAAACGCCGCTGGATCGCAAACGTCGAGATCGGTCGGACAGACATTGTAATCGCCGCCGAGGACGACCAACCGATCGCCATCGAGCAAGGATTCGGCGTGTTGGCGAAGCCGCTCCATCCAGTCGAGTTTATAGCGGAATTTGTCGGTGCCGATCGGGTTGCCGTTCGGCAGATAGAGAGACGCCACGCGAACGCCGGCGACAGTTGCCTCGACATAGCGGGCCTGCTCGTCGTGATCGCTGCCGGGAAGGCCGGTGCGCGGTTCCTCGATCGCAAGCCGCGCGAGAATGGCGACACCGTTATAGGCCTTCTGCCCGTGCACTGTCGCCGAATATCCAATGCCGAGAAACGGGGCGGTCGGGAAATCGCCGGTCTGACATTTGATCTCCTGCAAGAGCAAGACATCGGGTGCCGCCATCTTAAGCCAAGCGAGAACGTGGCCGAGGCGCGCCTTGATCGAATTTACGTTCCAGGTCGCAATCTTCATTGGCTAAAAATCAAAGCCCGGCTGGAGCCGGGCTTGCTTCTAACACGATGTTCCGATGGATCATACCGAAAAGGACGACCCGCATCCGCACCGCGACGTGGCATTCGGATTGCGGATCTGGAATGAAGCGCCGATCATATCCTCGACGAAATCCACTTCCGCGCCCTTCATATATTCGAGCGAAACCTGATCGACGAGCACGGTGCTGCCGTCACGCTCGACCGCGAGATCATCTTCGGCCCGGGTATTGTCGAGGGTGAAATCGTATTGGAAGCCGGAACAGCCTCCGCCGGTAACCGCGATGCGCAGCATCATGCCGGGAGTCCCCTCGTCGCGGATGATCTCGGCAATGCGCCGCGCCGCGCTTGCCGTGACCGAAATCGCCGGCGCCTCCATCACGCTCGTCTCGCTCATCGCTGCCGTCCTCGTCTCACCGACTTTTCAGGCTCTGTTCAAGAGGCCCGTCCGCAGGCCCGTCTCATATGTAGGCGCCCGCGCCCGCTTGTCAAATTCCCTGCCTTGCCGGCGGTCATTTAAGTCCGAGCTTGGCGATGCCTTCGATCATCGGCGCCATCACGGTCGCTAGGGCAGGCTGCTGCGAAACCTGCATCTCACCCGCCCCGTGCAGCGTCCGGCGACGGAATTCGGCCTCCGCCGCGCGGCCTTCCTCGATCGCGCCGAGCTGCGCGTAAGCGGCGGCCAGAATTCGATAATTTTCAGGATAGTCGGAATTGGCCCATATCGCCTCGCGGCTTGACTCGATGGCCTTCTCATAACGCCGGGCGACCAGATGCGCGAGGCCGATCAAACCCAGCACAGGCCAGCGCTCACGCGTCTTCCCCTGTCCCGATAATGCTTCGAGACCGGCTTCGAAGACGGCGATGGCCTCATCGGGCTCGCCGCTGTAAATCAGGCCGAGACCAAGCCCGACGATGGCGAAAAGCTCGCCCGCGTCCAAGCGAAGCCCCTCGCGACCATAGCGGATCGCCTTCTCTACGGCACCGCGCCAGGCGTGGATCAAGGCCAGCGTGCCCAAGGTCTCCGCGTCCTCAGAATCAAGGCGAAGCGCCCGTTGCGCGGCTTCAAGGCTTTCCGCCATTGCTGCTTCGCGATCGGCGGCCCAGCCCCAGAACCAGCTTACCGCGAGATTGAACGCGAGATTCGACCATGCCCGCGCATAGGTGGGGTCGAGTTCGACTGCACGGCGTGCAAAGCGGATCGCTTCCACGTTATCGTCACGTGTCATGCGGATGGCGTGCCAAAAAGCGCGCAGCACGCAATCCCAGGCGTCCAGCCGTTGCGGATCCTTGCGCACCGCGCGCCGGCTCTCGACGTTCCAGAGTGCCGGCTCGATCGCCTGCACGACGGCGAGCGTGATCTCGTCTTGCAGATCGAAAATATCGGTGATCTCGCGATCGTAGCGCTCCGCCCAGATATGGCTGCCGCTCTCGGTCTCGATCAGCTGCGCGGTGACGCGAACGCGATTGCCGGATTTGCGGACGCTTCCTTCGAGCACGTAGCCGACGTGAAGCGCACGGCCGACGGCGCTGACGTCGACCGCCTTGCCCTTGTAGACGAAAGTCGAGTTGCGCGCGGCAACAGAGAACCAGCGGCTACGCGCCAAGTTGGTGATGAGATCCTCGGTGATCCCGTCACTGAAATATTCCTTTTCCGGATCGCCGCTCATATTGACGAAAGGCAACACCGCTAGCGAGGGTCCACTGCTCGGGGCGGATCGCTGATCCGCCGCCGGTGACGGCATTGCCGCTTCTTCGCCGGTGACGGCCGTGGCATCGCTCGTGGCTTCGAATGTCCGCACCGGCCGAACGATGTTCTTGAGCTGGCGCTCGCCGCGGTCGAGGAACCCGGCGTCGACCTTACCCTGAACCTCGTCATGGACTTTGGCCGAGATGAAGAGGCCGCCTGCCGGCGCGATCTCCTGGAGCCGCGCCGCCACGTTCACGCCCTCGCCAAGCAGATCCTTGCCCTGGACGACCACATCGCCGAGGTTGATGCCGATCCGAAAGATGACGCGCTTTTCCGGTAGGAGCGCGGCATTCCGCTCGCGAATCGCGGCCTGCACCGAAAGCGCCGCGCGCACGGCCGAGACCGGGCTTGCGAATTCGGCCAGGACGCTGTCACCGGCGGTCGAGACGATGCGCCCGCCTTCCGCCTCAAGAAGACGGTCCATGGCCGCGCGATGGCCGCGCAACGTCGCGAGCGTGCCCTCCTCGTCGGCCTCGACAAGACGGGAATACCCCACCACGTCGGCCGAGAGGATCGCCGCTAGCTTGCGCCCTAAAACTGCTTCCATGGCTCGCTCCGCCAGCAGACGCCATCCCCATCCTCTCGGATAGGTTGGAGCGGCGGCAACCGGCCTCTTTCGATCGATGCCGGATCATAGCAGGCCCCAGAGCAGGGCAAAAGCTTAAGCCGTCACGACCATCGAAACACGAGGCTCGCGGCGGCGTCTTGCGGTGGGACAAGGCTCGGGCTAGTGTGCGCCCGGCCGCGTGTCGAACTTCGTGTCGTGGTTTCGAACTGCGCCACATTAATCTCAATCGGGCCTAAGGCGGACTTCGAAACCATAACGGAACCAGGAATCAATAAGATGCTCGCGTCCTTCGATTCCGGAATGCGCCAGAGGCCGGATGGAGCATCACGCGAGTTTCAGAATCCGGGCACTCGAGCCTGAAGGGCATGAATCTTTATTCCCAGTTCCGCGACCGCATCTTGAGCCACGCCCGTCACGAGGCGGAAAATGGGGGCTATGTCGAGCACGTGGCCTTCGACGCGATCGTGGTCGAGCCTCCGAAGAACGCGGAATTCGGCGATATCACCACCAACGCCGCCTTGATCATGGCAAGACCCGCCGGGGCGAGGCCGCGTGACATCGCGGCACGCCTCGCCGCTCGGCTTGAAGCGGAACCCGGCGTCGTCGGCACCGAGGTAGCCGGTCCGGGGTTCATTAATCTCCGCCTGAAAGACAGTTTCTGGCGCGCCCGCATCCGCGACATTCTCCGCGCGGGAACAGATTTCGGCAGTTCTCAAATCGGCGGCGGCACGCGTATCAACGTGGAATACGTCTCGGCCAATCCCACCGGGCCGCTTCACGTCGGTCATGGTCGCGGCGCCGTCTTTGGCGATGCGCTGGCGGCGCTTCTGGACAAGGCAGGCTATGCCGTATCTCGCGAATACTATATCAACGATGCCGGGCAACAAGTCGAGCAGCTCGCGGAATCGGTCTATCTCCGCTACCTCGAGGCCCTTGGCCGCCATATTGACGACGCGCTGTTCAGCCGCCTGTTCCCAGGCCACGAGTGGCAGTACCGCGGCGACTATCTGAAACCTGTCGCGGCGGCGCTCACCGAACGCTATGGTGATCGGTTCGCGCCGAAAGATGAAGGCAGGCCCGGCGATGCTTGGCGCGCGCTCTTTCGCGATGCCGCCTGCGACAGCATGGTGGCGTCGATCCGCGACGACCTCGAGGCGCTTGGCGTGCGCCACGACGTCTTCGTCTCGGAGCGGCGGCTGCACGACGAGGGGCGCATCCAGCATGCCGTCGAAACCCTGGAGCGCATGGGCGCGTCCCGTGGCGAGACGCTGGTCGAGACCGGTACCCTGCCGCCGCCCAAGGGCAAGCTCCCCGAAGACTGGGAGCCGAGAGAACAACTTATTTTCCGCGCCACGCGCTTTGGCGACGATGTCGACCGGCCGCTGCAGAAATCGGACGGGTCCTGGACCTATTTCGCGGCCGATATCGCCTATCACCTCGACAAGTTCGAACGCGGCTTCGAGACGTTGATCGACGTCTGGGGCGCGGATCACGGCGGTTACGTCAAGCGGGTACAGGCGGCGCTCGCCGCGCTCACCGGCGGCAGAGCCAAGCTCGACATCAAGATCTGCCAGCTCGTCAACCTTCTCGACGGCGGCGAGCCCGTGCGTATGTCAAAGCGGGCCGGCAGCTTCGTCACGCTGCGCGACGTGATCGAGGCGGTGGGGCGCGACGTCGTCCGCTTCATCATGCTGACCCGGCGCAACGACGCGCCGCTCGACTTCGATTTCGTCAAGGTCACCGAGCAATCGAAGGACAATCCGGTCTTCTACGTGCAATACGCCCATGCCCGCGCCCATTCTGCGTTGCGGGTCGGCCAGAGCACGTTTCCCGATCTCGATCTCTCGGCGACGGCGCTGAGCCAAGCCGATCTCGATCGCTTGACCCATCCGGCCGAGCTTGCTTTGATTAAGGATATGCTAAACTGGCCGCGGGTGGTGGAGACCGCGGCGGAGGTGCATGAGCCGCATCGCGTGGCTTTTTATCTCTACGATCTGGCATCTTCCTTCCATGCCTTGTGGAACTTGGGAAAGGATAGCGCGGGGCTGCGCTTCGTTCTTGCCGATGACCGGGCGCTCACAACGGCGCGGCTCGCCATGACGCGGGCCCTTGCCGTGGTGATCGCCGCTGGCCTCAATGTGTTGGGCGTCCAACCAATGGAAGAGATGCGCTAAATGACAGATGGCGACAGACTGCCCGAGGACTATGGCCACATACTTCCGCCCGAGAAACCGCGCCGCTTTCCGAATGGCGTTATTATCGGAATCATCATCGTCATCGCCTTTGCCGGCGGCCTTTGGTACGGCTATCACCGCGGCGTCAACGAGACCGGGCCGAAGGGACCACCGCCGTTGATCAAGGCGGCGCCCGGCCCGATCAGGGTCACGCCGGCCAATCCCGGCGGCATCAACATTCCGAATCAGAAGGCGAGCATCTATGACCGCATGAGCGGCAAAGGCAATCAGCCGACGGTCGAACATCTGGCGCCGCCACCGCAACAGCCGATGCCGGGGGCCCTGCCGCAGGGCAACGGCGGCCAAGACAATAACGGCCAAGCGGCGGCGAATGCTGCTCCGGCCGGTGCCGCGCCCGCTGGCGCCGCGTCGGTGAATGCCGGCGAAACTCCGGCAACGCCACCGCCTGCAGCGCTTTCGACACCGCCGACAAAAATGCCGGCACCGGAAACGACGGCATCGCCGGCGACGAAACCGCAACAGCCGGCAAAAGCCGCACCCGCTGCAAAACCCGCCGTGCCCCCCAAAAAGTCGGCATCGGCCGCCGCCACCGCAACGGGTGCAGTCCGCGCCCAGATCGGCGCCTACCGCAGCGTCGCCGTCGCCAACGCCGAGTGGCGGCGCCTGGTCAAGATAGAACCCACCCTGCTGCGCGGCCTCCATCCGGCGATTCGCCGCGTCGATCTCGGCTCGCGCGGGGTATTTCAGCGCCTACAGACCGGCCCGTTCCGCGACGTCGCGGCGGCGCGGCGTTTCTGCGCAGCGCTTAAAGCGAAGGGGCATGGGTGCTTCGTTGTCACGCGCTGAGCAGGGACGGGCGGAGGGACGCGTCAAAGCAATCATTTTCGGCTGTGCCGGACCGCACCTGACCGAAGCGGAGGCGCGCTTCTTTGCCGAAACACAACCCTTCGGATTCATTCTGTTCGGGCGCAATTGCGAGGACCCCGATCAGGTTCGCGCACTGGTTGGTGCCTGCCGCGCCGCGGTCGGACGCGAGGACGCCCCGGTGCTGATCGATCAGGAAGGCGGCCGTGTCGCTCGCCTCGGTCCACCCCATTGGCGCAAGGTGCCGGCGGCACGGGAATTTGGCGCACTTTACGAACGCAACCGCCAAGCCGGCATCAGCGCTGCCGAGACCAATGCCCGGCTTATTGGGAGCGAGCTTGCCGCGCTCGGCATTAGCGTCGATTGCACGCCGGTTCTCGACGTGCCGGCCAAAGACGGCCATGACATCATCGGCGACCGCGCCTTTGCCTCCGATCCGGCGACGGTTGTCGCGCTCGGCCGCGCGGTCTGCGCCGGACTTGCCGCCGCCGGCATCTTGCCGGTCATGAAACATATTCCGGGCCACGGCCGCGCCCGAAGCGACAGCCACCACGCCCTGCCCGTGGTCGAGGCGCCACTTGACGAACTTAGGGCGGTCGATTTCGCGCCGTTCGCCGCGATGGCCGACGCGCCGCTCGCCATGACCGCTCACGTCCTCTACAGCGCCGTGGATGCCGAGCGGCCGGCCACCACTTCGCCACGCGTTGTCGGCGACATCATCCGCGGTGAAATCGGCTTTAAGGGAATTCTTCTCTCTGACGACATCAATATGAATGCGCTTTCGGGCGACCTCGCAGCGCGGACGCAAGCCTCTCTGATGGCGGGATGCGACATTGCACTTCATTGCTCCGGCGTGATCCAGGAAATGGTCGAGGTCGTCAAGGCTGCAGGCCCGCTCGATGAAGCGGTGACGGCGCGCTATCGCGCAGCGCAACGCGCGGCGCGCGGCACCGCAATCCCGATCGACGCCCGCGCCGAGCAGGCCCGGCTCGACGCCCTTTTCACCACCGAGGGGAGCGGGTGAGCGCGAGCATCCTGCGCACGGTCTACGAGGCTTCGGTCTTTGTGATCCCGGTGGTGATCGCCATCACGTTTCACGAAGCCGCGCACGGCTTCGTCGCCTGGCAGCTCGGCGACGACACGGCCTATCGCGCGGGGCGCGTCACCTTCAATCCGATCCGCCATATCGACCTTTACGGCACCATCCTGTTGCCAGCGATCCTCCTGCTGCTCCGGGTGCCGTTTCTCTTTGGTTACGCCAAACCCGTGCCGGTCAATTTCGGACGTCTGCGCGAGCCCCGGCGCGACATGGTCTGGGTCGCGCTCGCCGGTCCCGGAATCAACATCGCACTCGCCTTCCTCGCCGGGCTCATGGGCCATCTTCTGCCCTTTCTGCCCGCCGCTGCGGCGAATTGGCTGGCTCAGAACCTTCAAATCGCGATCGCCATCAATCTGGTACTGGCGCTCTTCAACATGATTCCGCTGCCGCCTCTCGACGGCGGCCGGGTCGCGGTCGGGCTGCTGCCGAGGGCACTCGCCATTCCCTTGGCCCGCACCGAGCGCTATGGCATCATGATCCTGATCGTGGTTCTCGTGCTGGTGCCCTTGGCCGGCAGCCATTTCGGTCTCGACCTCAATATCTTCCGTTGGCTGCTTGGGCCGCCGATCGAATTCCTCTATCATTGGATTCTGATTCTGACCGGGAACTGAGGCCGCGTGGTAACCGTCAGCGATAGCGAGCCCCCTTTCGAGATCAGGCCGCCGGGCCGAGAGGAAACCCTGGTCGTCGATATCCAGGGCTTCGAAGGACCGCTTGATCTTCTGCTCTCGCTGGCGCGCGAGCAGAAGGTGGATCTGCGCCAGATATCGATCCTCGCCTTGGCCGAACAATACCTTGCCTTCATTGCCCAGGTGAGGCGCGTAAGGCTCGAAGTCGCCGCCGATTATCTGGTGATGGCGGCATGGCTTGCCTATCTCAAGAGCCGGCTTCTTTTACCAGAACCGCCCGCGGATGACGAGCCGAGCGGCGACGAAATGGCCGAACGGCTGACATGGCAGTTGCGCCGACTCGAAGCGATGCGCGACGCCGCGGCCCGCCTCATGGCCCGGCCTCAAGTCGGCCGCGATATCTTCCTCCGCGGCCGGCCTGACGGTATACGCGTGATCCGCACTTCGGTCTACCAGCTGGAATTCCATGATCTGCTCAAATCCTACGGCGGTTCGCGGGCGCGACGAAGCAAGCCGCCGACGCTCCTCATCGACCGCCGAGCGGTGTTTTCCGTCGAGCAGGCCCTGGCGCGGCTCGGCGACATGATCGGCTGGATGCCGGACTGGTCGATGTTGCAGAGCTTCTTGCCGCCGCAGGTCGCCGATTCCTTTGGGCTGCGCTCGGCTACCGCATCGACCCTGGTGGCAAGCCTCGAACTCGCGCGGCAGGGTCTCGTCGAACTCCATCAGGGGCAGCCCTTCGGCCCAATCCATTTGCGCCGGCCGGTCAATCCCGTCGACGCTCCGACGGAAGCTTCATGACCCTCGACCCGCAGCATCTGCGCATGGCGGAGGCGTTGCTTTTCGCGGCCGCCGAACCGCTCGACATCGCAACCCTCAAGGCGCGGCTGCCGGAGGATGCCGACATCGAGGCCGTGCTTGCGGCCTTGACGGAACATTACCAGGCCCGCGGCGTGACACTGCGCGCGCTGGCCGACGGCTTTGCATTCGCCACCGCCCCCGACCTTGCTCATCTCCTCGAGCAATATCGCGAGACACCGCGGCGGCTGTCGCGGGCCGCGACGGAGACGCTCGCCATCATCGCCTATCACCAGCCGGTGACGCGCGCGGAAATCGAGGAAATCCGAGGCGTGGCCTTGGGCCGGGGAACGCTTGATCTGCTGCTCGAGACCGGCTGGGTGCGGATGCGGGGCCGAAGACGCACGCCGGGACGGCCGATCACCTACGGAACGACCGACGCCTTCCTCGTCCAATTCGGCCTCGAGGGATTGAGCGATCTCCCCGGCATTGCAGAACTCAAGGCGGCCGGTCTCCTCGATTCTCGTATCCCGAGCGAGAGCTTGCTCGGACCGGCGCCGGGCGAGAGCCCGGAAGCGGAAGAAGACCCGCTCGAAGAGGGAACCGCCGAAGAAGAGGAAACCGCCGAAGAAGGAGAGAACGCATCCGAAGGGGCGACCGGCGCCGAGAGGGATGCCGAACGCGCTCGCACCTGAGCGGCCGCGCGAACATCAGGCCTGAGCCGGCGGTGGGATATCGCCACAAATTTGGCTTTCGGTTTATTGAATTTAGAGTAGATTGGCCGGCGCAAGGCAGGTTCGTTGCGCCGGGTGTTGCTTTCTGCCATGATGAGATCGCAGAAAACCAGGGATTTTGCTGCAAAAGGAGAAAGTCATGGGCACGTTTAGCTTTTGGCATGTGCTCATCCTGTTGATGGTAATCTTGATCATCTTTGGCGCCGGCAAGCTTCCAAAAGCGGCGGGCGACTTGGCCCAAGGAATCAAGAACTTTAAACAGGGCATGCAGGAACCGAACGAGCAGGTATCGGCGCAGCCGCGCACCATCGACGGCACATCAGGATCGCAGGCGAATTCCACCGCGGCCAAGGATAAGACGAACCAGGGGTGAGGCAGGTCCCCTCGCCTCGCCCCGGGGGAGGCCGGGGTTCCGATGTTTGATATCGCTTGGTCGGAAATGGCCGTGATCGCCGGCGTGGCGCTCCTCGTCATCGGCCCAAAAGATTTGCCAAAGGTTCTGCGTACCGTCGGCCAGTGGACGAGCAAGGCGCGATCTTTGGCGCATGAATTCCAGAGCGCGATCGAAGAGCTCGCCAACGAAGACGACCTGAAGGATATCAAGAAGCAGATCGAGAGCGATCTGCCGACCGGGCTCGGCAGCGAGTTCAGCGCCGACGCGCTCGCCAATACCATCGATCCCGATGGTGAATTGCGCAAATCCCTCGATTCTCTCAACCACCACGAGAAAACGGCGGCTTCGGACGAGAACAGCATCGAAGCGCACGTGAAAGACGAACCTCAACCTACAGCCGAGACTCAGGCCGCAGAGGCGCTCGCGGCCGAACTCGTCGAGCCGCCCACGCCTGAAGCGAAAGCTGAAACCAAGCCCGACACCGAGGCTGAAGCCGCCGTCGAACCTGTCGTCGAAGCCGCGGAAAAAAAGGTACCGGAAGCAACGTCAACAGCTCAGCCCGCGACCGAGCAAGCGGCTAAACCCCGAAACCTGGGCGAACCGGCCGAAATCCCGACCGAAATCGACGAGCCGCCGCGGGAGAAAAAAACTGGTACCGGAGTGAGCGGGTGAGCGAAGACGAGATTGAGGCCACCAAAGCTCCTCTCCTCGACCATTTGATTGAACTGCGGCGCCGGCTGATGTGGTCGGTGGCGACGCTCTTTATCTGCTTTCTTGCCATCTATCCGTTCAAATCGGAGATTTTCCTCCTCCTGACCCGGCCGCTCGCGATGGCCTATGGCCATTCGCCCGCGCATCACGAGATGCAGTTCACGTCGCCGCAGGAGGCATTCTTCACCTATCTGAAGCTTACCTTCTGGGCGGCGTTGATCGTGTCGTTTCCGATCATCGCGACACAAATCTGGAAGTTCGTCGCGCCCGGCCTCTACAAGAACGAGCGCAAGGCGTTTCTGCCCTACCTGATTGCGACACCGGTCCTGTTCCTGCTCGGCACCGCGCTGGTATATTTCGTTATCTTGCCCTTCGCGCTCAAGTTCTTCATTTCGTTTCAGACCGTTGGCGGGCCGCACAATCTTGCGATCGTCGCAATCATCAAGATCAGTCAATATTTGTCGCTGGTGATGACGCTGATTTTCGGATTCGGCTTCGCCTTTCAGCTGCCGGTTCTGTTGTCACTCCTCGCGCGCGCCGGATTGATCACCAGCGACCAGCTGAAGTCGAAGCGGCGCTACGCCATCGTCGGCATTTTCGCGCTCGCGGCGGTGGTAACGCCCCCCGATCCGATCAGCCAGTGCTCGCTTGCCTTTCCGCTTCTCGCACTTTACGAGGCCTCGATCTGGAGCGCCCGGCGGATCGAGCGACAGCGTGCCCAGCGCGAAGCGGCAGAGGCCGCCAGCGGAGAAACAGGCGGCAACACAGGTGGCGGCGCCAGCGAACCTTGATGGCGCTTCGAGGTTTACCGATTATCGTTGTCGGCGTATAACTCGCGCCTCCGGTCATTTTTTCCCGCCCCGCCATGCATGACCTGAAGTGGATTCGCGACAACGCCGCTGCTTTCGACGAAGGTCTCCGCCGCCGCGGCTTGAGCCCGATGTCGGCGGAAATTCTAGCGGCGGATGCGGACTTGCGCCGCCTGCAGACCGAAATTCAGACTTGGCTGACGCGCCGCAACGAGGCCTCGCGCCGGATTGGCGCCTTGAAAGGGCAAGGCGGGGAAGCGGAGGCCTTGAAGGCCGAGGTCGGCGATCTCAAGGAACGTGTGCGGATTGGCGAAGACGAAGCCGCGGCGCTGGGCGAAAAAATCGAAAGCCAACTCGCGACCATCCCGAACCTGCCCTTGCCCGATGTGCCGGAGGGGCCAGACGAGAGCGCCAATGTCGAACTCCGTCGAGTTGGCGAGCCGCGGGCCTTCGCCTTTCCGCCGCAATCCCACGAGGCCATCGGCAAGGCTTTCGGTCTCATGGACTTCGAGACGGCGAGCCAGATTTCCGGCGCCCGCTTCGTGGTGCTCAAGGGCGCTTTCGCGCGGCTCGAGCGCGCGCTGGCCGCCTTCATGCTCGATCTGCACACGAACGCGTTCGGCTACACCGAGGTCAGCCCGCCGGTCCTGGTGCGGGAACAGGCGCTTTATGGCACCGGCCAATTGCCGAAATTCGCCGATGACCTGTTCCGCACCCGCGATGATTACTGGCTGATCCCGACCGCCGAGGTGCCGCTCAGCAATCTCGCGCGCGAACGGATTCTGGACGACGAGACATTGCCGCTTCGATTTACCGCACTCACGCCCTGCTTCCGTTCCGAAGCGGGTGCTGCCGGACGCGACACGCGCGGCATGATCCGCCAGCATCAATTCTATAAGGTCGAGCTGGTGAGCATCACGACGCCGGAGCAATCAACGGCCGAGCACGAGCGCATGACGGATTGCGCCGAGGCGGTGTTGCGTCGCCTCGGCCTGCCCTACCGCGTGATGCTGCTGTCTTCCGGCGACATGGGCTTTGCCGCCGCCAAGACCTATGACATTGAGGTTTGGTTGCCTTCCGAAAACGTCTATCGCGAGATTTCGAGCTGCTCGAATTGCGGTGATTTCCAGGCCCGGCGCATGAAGGCGCGCACGCGACCAAAAGGAAACCGCGAGCAGACTCGCTTCGTCCATACTCTGAATGGTTCGGGCCTCGCGGTCGGCCGCACCTTGATCGCGGTGATCGAGAATTATCAGGAAGAGGATGGCGCGATCACCGTGCCGGAGGCGCTTCGCCCCTATCTCGGCGGTCTTGCCCGCATCGAACCGTAGCGGAGAGCGCATCGTGCGGATTCTCGTCACCAACGACGACGGCATCCACGCACCGGGCCTGAAAGTCATGGAGCGGATCGCGCGTGAACTCTCCGACGATGTCTGGGTGGTCGCCCCAGAGCATGAGCAAAGCGGCGCCGCCCATTCGCTGACTCTGACCGTGCCGTTGCGCATCCGCAAGATTCGCGCCCGCCGTTTTGCCATCGCCGGCACGCCGACCGATTGCGTCATGCTCGCGGTCAACACCATCATCCCCGGCGCCAAACCGGACCTCATTCTTTCCGGCGTCAATCGCGGCGGCAATCTCGGCGAAGACGTGACCTATTCCGGCACCGTCGCTGCGGCGATGGAGGGCGCTATCCTCGGAATCCCCGCCATCGCCATGAGCCAGGTCTTCCAACACCAACGCCCGGTCAAATGGGAGACCGCCCGCCATTTCGGCGCCGGCATGGTGCGAAAGCTGATCAAGACCGGTTGGCCGCGCGATGTCCTGATCAACGTCAATTTCCCCGACGCCACGGCGGGAACGGTGAAGGGCATCGTCGTCGCCGAGCAAGGGCGGCGCAATGTCTCCGACATCAAGATCGAGCATCGCATCGACGCGCGAGGCAACCCCTATTACTGGATCGGCTTCCGCCGGCAGGTCGGAACGCCGAAACGTCATTCGGACCTCGACGCCATCCGCAGCGGCAATATCGTCGTCACGCCGCTCAAGATAGAACTTACCCATTCTCCAACCTTGAAACGACTTAAGACTGCGCTTTCGTGACCGACGCCGAGCACAAGATCCGTCTCCTGATGGAGCTCCGAAGCCAGGGCATCACCGATACCCAGGTGTTGGCCGCGATCGAGCGCATCCCACGCGAGCGTTTCGTTCCCGACTTCTTCAAGCCGCAGGCCTACGAGAATATCGCTCTACCGATCGGCAGCGGCCAGACCATCAGCCAGCCCTATGTCGTCGCCCTGATGACCCAGGCGCTCGATCTTGGCGAGCGCGTCAAGGTGCTGGAAATTGGCACCGGCTCCGGCTATCAGGCGGCGATTCTGTCCCGCCTTGCGCGCCGGGTCTATACCATTGACCGTCACCGCGCGCTGGTGAGAGAGGCGGAAAACCTGTTCGCGGAGTTGCGCATTTCCAACATTACGACACGGGTCGGCGACGGCAGCAAGGGTTGGCCGGAGCAGGCGCCCTTTCCCCGCATCATCGTTACCGCCGCGGCGCCAACGGTGCCGGAGACCCTGGCCGATCAGCTGGCACCAGGCGGAATTCTCATCATTCCGGTCGGCCGCGAAGGCGAGGATCAGGAAGTGCTCCGCATCCATCGCGACGAGGATGGATTCACCGAACAGCACCTCACGCCCGTTCGTTTCGTGCCGCTTCTGCCCGGTATCGGCGAAGGCTGACGCGTTTCTTCAGAAAGCCGCCGCCCGCTCACCGTGCCGGTTCCGCATTGATCGGCATCGTGCGACCGCCTAGAGTTGCGCCATGGATTCGCCTTGGCGGCTATGCGCGATGGCAGCCAGTGTGCTGGCGCTCGCGGGATGTGAACAGGCGCCGACGCTTCTCACCTGGAGCCCCGCGCCGGCCTCGCAACACGTCATCGCCAATTCAGCCGCTCCGGCTGCCGGCGTACCCTATCCTCCACCGGGCGAGCGCGGAATGCACCCGATCGCCACGGGGGCGAAGACCGCGCCGCGCTGGCCGCCAAACCCGATTGCCGGCAATCCGGCAACCGTCCTCGTCCGGCGCGGCGAGACTCTTTACGATATTTCACGCCGCTATCACGTGCCGCTCCGCTTGCTCCTCGACGCCAACCGGCTCAACCCGCCTTATCATATCCTTGCCGGCCAGCGCCTCGTCCTGCCGAAGCCAAAGACCCATGTGGTGCAGCCGGGCGAAACGCTTTATGGCCTGTCGCGCCGTTATCATGTCGGACTCTACGAGATCGCGAATGCCAACGATATTCTCGCGCCCTATCGGTTGCAGGCCGATACGATCCTGGTCATCCCGCCGCCAGAAGGCGGCCCACCCGCACCACCGATCGAGCGCCAGCCACCGCCGATGACGGCGCTGCCGGTGGTCGCCGCCGTCGCGCGCACCGCAACGCCGCTGCCCCTGGCCGCGCCACAACGCAGAGCCACGCCGGCGCCGGCACGCCCCACGGTTCATGAGACCGATCTCAATCCTAATCACGCAGGCCGCCGCGACGAAGAACGGCACGGAAACGGCCGGCGCTCGAACTCGGCCGAACGGGCGACGCCTGCGGTTGCCACGCGGCTCGAGGCGCCCAGGGATCATCGCCATCCCTTCCTGTGGCCCGTGAAAGGCCGGCTCTTAGTCGGCTTTGGACCGGAGTCCAACGGCCTCGACAATGACGGGATCAATATCGCCGTTCCTGAAGGAACGCCGGTGCGCGCCGCCGCGGCGGGAACCGTCGTCTATGCCGGCAATCAGCTCAAAGGCTACGGCAACCTGATCCTGATCCGCCATGCCGACGGGTGGATCACCGCTTACGCTCATAACGCGAAGCTTCTGGTGCGACGCGGCCAACGTGTCGCACGGGGCGAGATCATCGCGCGGGCCGGCGAAACCGGGGGCGTCGCCTCGCCGCAACTTCACTTCGAAATCCGCCAGGGCGCACGGCCGGTCGACCCCTTGCGCTACCTATCCGCCCTGCCGAAGACGAGCGCGACCCGCGCCGGCTGACCCGATTTAGCGCCTAAAGGCTCTTGCCGAGCCGTCCGGCGAGGTCTTGGATGAACTGCCACGCGACGCGGCCAGACCGCGAGCCCCGCGTTACCGACCATTCCACCGCTTCCGCGTGAAGGCGATCGCGATCGATTTCAAGCCGATAGTATTCAGCGTAGCCCTCGATCATCGCGAAGAAGTCTTCCTGGCTGCAATTATGGAAGCCGAGCCAGAGTCCGAATCTATCTGAGAGCGAGACCTTTTCCTCAACCGCCTCGCTCGGGTTGATCGCGGTCGAGCGTTCGTTTTCGATCATGTCACGGGAAAGAAGATGACGGCGGTTCGACGTGGCGTAGAAGATGACGTTCTCCGGCCGGCCCTCGATGCCCCCTTCGAGCACCGCCTTCAAGGATTTATAGCTGGTATCATTGTTGTCGAAGGAAAGGTCGTCGCAAAAGAGAAGGCAGCGGCGCTTGCTGCGCCTGAGGAGAAGAAGAAGTGCCGGCAGGCTCTGAATATCTTCACGGTGAATTTCGATCAATGCCAAGCATCCCGGCTTTTCGGCGTTGAGCGCGGCATGGATCGCCTTGACCAGCGAGCTTTTGCCCATGCCGCGCGCGCCCCAAAGGAGCGCGTTATTGGCCGGCCAGCCTTCGGCGAAACGACGCGTATTGTCGAGCAAAATGTCGCGGACCCGCTCGATGCCGCGGAGCAGCGACAGATCGACGCGATTGACCCTGGGGACCGGCTCGAGACCCTCGGGGTGCTGATGCCAGATAAAGGCTTCACCTTGATTTATATCAGTTTTCGGCTTCGCCGGCGGCGCCAGCCGCTCGAGCGCGGCGGCAATGCGCGTCAACAATGGCTCTAAATCATCACTCATGGCTAGGACATGGTTCGGGAAATGGGCCGCAGGCGGCCTGATTGACGGGGCGAGACCCTAACACAGGTGCGCCCGCCGTCAAATCACCACGAAAGAGAGAAACCTTGCCGCAGCCACACGAAATGTCCTAAAGCTGGGCTTGCGCCGATCGTCGTAATCCGGCCCTTCGATTGTGCTTCTCATTTGCCAATCCAGAGCGCGGTCGACCGCCGGTATAGCCGCAATCAGATAATTAAGCGCTCGGCGCCTCGGGAAAACTCGGCTTGGCAATCGGCAGACGGGAAGACTATAGTCCGCCCACTTCGGCGATCGATATGAGGAAGCCATGAACGCAAATTGGCAGACCATCGAACAGTTTCTGCCGCTCGTCCTGATTTTCATCGTGTTCTATTACCTGTTGATTAGGCCGCAGCAAAAGAAGGTAAAGGAACACAAGGCGATGATCGACGCGCTTCGGCGCGGCGACACGGTCGTGACGGGTGGCGGATTGATCGGCAAGGTCGCCAAAGTGATGGATGACAATACCGTCGAGATCGACATCGCGAAAGATGTACGCGTTCGCGTTGTACGCGGCACCTTGACCGAGGTCCGCAGCAAGGGCGAAACGGCCAAGGACGGCGACGCCAGCAGTGAGCCGAAGCCGGCGAACAAGAACGAAAGTTCGTCTCGCCCTCCCGAGCGCAAGGGCGGGCTTCTCTCCAAGCTCTTCAAATAGGGGGCAGCGCGGACCTCGGACATGCTTTATTTTCCGAAGTGGAAAATCATTCTGATCCTTGGCGTCTGCCTGCTTGGTATTCTGTTCACGCTGCCGAACATGTTGCCAGCCGGGGTAGTGAAGAAGATTCCTCATTGGCTCCCCGACCAGCAGGTCCGACTCGGTCTCGATCTAAGGGGCGGATCCTATCTTCTGC
This sequence comes from Ferrovibrionaceae bacterium, assembly GCA_046705265.1. GTDB lineage: Bacteria > Pseudomonadota > Alphaproteobacteria > Ferrovibrionales > Ferrovibrionaceae > JAJYTL01. The sequence goes on along the minus strand of JBJKQL010000008.1, from coordinate 4,819 downwards.
TGCAGGTTGACGTTAACGCGCTGACCAAAGACCAGCTTGAGAATCTGGTCGAGAACGTCCGTCAAACCCTGGCCAAGGCCCGCATCGGCTACAAAGGCCTTGGCATCGTCAATAACGCGGTCCAAGTGACGATCCGCGATGCGGCGGATACCGCGCGGGCCGACAAGTTACTGCAAGAGCTGGTGACGCCGCTCACCGGCGGGCTGTTCAGTGGCCGGGGCGACACCGATATCACCGTCGCCACCACGGCCGACGGCACCGTGACCTTGACGCCGACCCAGGCAGCGATCGATCAGCGCAGCCGACAAGCGGTGCAACAGTCGATTGCGATCGTGCGCCGCCGCATCGACGCGACCGGCATCAACGAGCCCGAGATCCAACGCCAGGGGAGTAATCAGATTCTGGTGCAGTTGCCGGGCCTCAAGGATCCAACCCGCGTCAAACGCCTCCTCGGCAAAACCGCCCGACTGACTTTTCAGCTTATCGATACCTCGCCGGCCGCCGACTCCGGCCAAGTCCCGCCCGGCGATGAGATCCTTTATTCCGATCATAACGGGCCGAATGGCAAACCCACCCCCTATGTCGTACGCCGACAGATTTCGGTTTCCGGCGCAGATCTCACCGACGCCCAGGCAACCTTCGATAACCAGACCGGCGAGCCGGTGGTGAGCTTCCGATTGAACGGGCTCGGCGCCCAGCGTTTTGCCGATGTGACCCGGAACAATGTCGGCAAGCCATTCGCCATTGTTCTTGACAACAAGGTGATCTCGGCGCCGGTGATCCGCGAGCCGATTCTCGGTGGGTCGGGCCAGATCAGCGGTAATTTCACCACGCAGTCGGCGAACGATCTCGCCATCCTGTTGCGCGCCGGCGCATTGCCGGCGCCGCTCCGTGTCGTCGAGGAACGCACCGTCGGGCCGCAGCTCGGCGCCGATTCGATTCGCTCCGGCATCGAGGCCTCGATTATCGGCTTCTTTCTCGTCGTCGCGTATATGACGGTATCCTACGGCCTGTTCGGCCTGTTCGCCAATGCTGCCCTGATCGCAAACTTGTTCCTGATCCTTGGCGTCATGTCGGTCTTGCAGGCAACACTGACCTTGCCTGGCATCGCCGGCATCTTGCTCACCACCGGCATGGCGGTGGATGCCAACGTGCTGATCAACGAACGCATCCGCGAGGAATACCTGCTTGGTAAGTCCCCGCTCGCCGCCATGGAGGCCGGATTCGCCCGCGCCTTCACCACGATTTTCGATTCGAACATTACGACACTGATCAAGATGGCGATTCTATTCGCGCTCGGGTCCGGGCCGGTCAGGGGTTTCGCCGTGACCATCAGCATCGGCATCCTGACCTCTTTGTTCACTGCAATCCTGCTCACTCGCCTGTTGATGGTCTACTGGTACCGTCGGCGGCGCCCGGCCGCTTTGCCCGTGTGAGGTTCCGATGCGACGGCTTCGACTGATTCCTGACAAGACCAAAATCAAGTTCATGCGCGGGCGCTTCATGGGCCTGATCGTTTCGGCGGTGCTTAGCATTGGCTCGGTGATCTTGTTCTTCTACCCGGGGCTGAACTACGGCGTCGATTTCAATGGCGGCACCGTAATTCAAGTGCGAATGGTGAAACCGGCGAATTTCGCGACGCTGCGACCGGCCTTGAATGGCCTCGGGCTCGGTGAAGTGCAGCTGCAACAGTTCGGCACAGCACGGGACGTGCTGATCCGTCTGGAAAAGCAGAGCGGCCACGGCGGCGAGGAACACGCGGTCACCGTGTTGCGCCATGAGTTCGCGACGCGCTATCCCGGCTCCGATATCGAGTCCGTTCAGGCCGTCGGCGCGACGGTGAGCGCGCAGCTTTTCCGTGATGGCTTGATGGCGGTCGGCCTCGCCCTAGTGGCCATGCTGATCTACATCTGGTTCCGCTTCGAATGGCAATTCGGCATCGGCGCAGTGACGACGCTCGTTCTCGACGTCACCAAGACCATTGGGTTCTTCGCCATCACCGGCTTGCAATTCAATCTGACCAGCGTCGCCGCGATCCTCACTATCATGGGCTATTCCATCAACGACAAAGTGGTGGTGTATGATCGCGTGCGCGAGAACCTGCGCAAGTACAAGACCATGCCGCTCAGGGAGCTGATCGATCTCAGCATCAACGAAACGCTGAACCGCACCGTCAATACCTCGCTCACCACCTTCCTCGCCACCTTGCCGCTGGCCTTGATCGGAGGCTCGGAAATCCAAGGATTCGCGATCGCGATTCTGTTCGGCATCGTGGTTGGCACCTCGTCCTCGATCTTCATCGCCGCGCCTATTCTTCTCTTCCTCGGTCAAAACCGCTTGCGGCGCGGTCAGCCGAGCGAAAATCGCGTGGCGGATCGCAGCCCGGCCTGATGGTCAATATCACGCCGCGGATTCCGGCGGGCCGGCAGGTCATCCAGGCCTACGGGGACGGCGGCTTCCGCATCAGCGGGCAATTTTACCGCGGATCGGTGCTGATTTTTCCCAACCAAACGCTGGCGTGGCCAGTTACGGCCATGGCCGAGCTGAGCCAGGCGAGCCTCGATCCCATCGCGGCGGCAAGTGCCGAGATTGACATCCTGCTCATCGGCTGCGGCGCGGCGATGGCGCTGATCCCGAAGGCATTGCGGGTCTGGCTGCGTGGCAGTGGTATCGTCACCGACGGCATGGATACGGGAGCGGCCTGCCGCACGTACAATGTCCTGCTCTCCGAGGAGCGCCGTGTCGCCGCCGCCCTGATCGCGGTCGCCTAGCGCCCTAACTGTGAAATTCGCCTGACCACCATATCGGCCTTCCGACGATTTTCAGAATCGAAAGGAAAGGCGCAAGTTATCACGTCCCGGCGCCGGCCGATTCAGGAGAATCAGCCCGACCCGATGCTCGTGAAGCGAATTTGACATCTGATCCCCCGATTGCGGCAAGGACCGACATCAAATGTCAAATTCAAGGCTTCACTGGATTCACACCATTCCTCGTGTTCTTTCGATTTCGGCGCTTGCTCTCGGCCGTGTCGCAAGGGGAAGCAAGTGTCGGAATCCAACCGCTAGCCAAGGTTCTTGTTGGCGAAATCCCAGTTCACCAGATGATCCAGGTAGGCCTGGATGAAATCCGGCCTCCGGTTCTGGTAGTCGAGATAATAGGCATGCTCCCAAACGTCGATGGTCAGGAGGGCGGTCTGCTTGTGGGCGAGCGGCAGGTCGGCGTTCGCGGTCTTCATCACCTTGAGCTTGCCGCCGTCCAGCACCAGCCAAGCCCAGCCGGAGCCGAACTGCGTCGCGGCGGCCTGCTTGAACTCGGCCGCGAACTTGGCGTAATCGCCGAAATCCTTGTCGATGCGTTTGGCGATTTCGCCGGTCGGCTTGCCGCCGCCCTGCGGCTTCATGCTGTTCCAGAAGAAGGTGTGGTTCCAGGTCTGTGCCGCATTGTTGAACAGGCCGGCCTTGGCCGCGTCGCCGGCCACGCCCCGGATGATATCCTCAAGCGGCTGAGACGCCATCGGCGTGTCCTTGATCAGATTGTTGAGGTTGGTGACATAGGCGTTATGGTGCTTGCCATGGTGGAATTGCAGGGTCTTCGCCGAGATATGGGGGTCGAGCGCGTTTTCGGCGTAAGGCAAAGGGGGAAGTTCGAACGCCATGGAATCCTCTCTCGTTTTTCTGGAGTGGGGGAACACTGCGGCAAACAACCGCTGAAGGCGCGATAAGGGATCGCTGGCTATACATTTATGGCGAAGCCGCCCGGCGTGCAACCCGGGAGATCGGATCCTACTCGTGAGGTGGCGGAGGCTGGTCATGATGGAAACGGAGCAGCGCGGAACGGCCAAACACGCGACCACGCCGAACCTCGCCGACTACGCGGCGGCGGTACGGAAATTCGATCCCGACCGCTGGTTGACCGCGCTTTTCGCGCCCGATGCGAGACGGCCGCATCTTCTCGCGCTTTACGCTTTCAATATCGAAATTGCGCGCATCCCGGAACAGGTGAGCGAGCCGGCACTTGGCGACATACGGCGGCAATGGTGGCGCGATACCGTGGCCGCGGCTTTTGCCGGCCGGGCGCCGCGTGGCCATCCGATCGCGGTAGCACTGGAAAGCGCGATCCGCGGCCACGATCTGCCGTGGGCGCCTTTCGACCGCTTGCTCGATGCCCGCGCGGCGGATTTCGGCACGCCACCCGCGCAACTCGATGACCTCGAGGCCTATGCCGAGGGCACGACGGCTCCGCTCAGCCAACTTGCCTTGAAGATCCTCGGTACCGACGACGATACCAGCCGCAAAGCCGCTGAGGCCGCGGCAATTGGTTTCGCCCTGATCGGTCTGATCCGGGCCGTGCCATTCCACGCCGCCTCGCGACGTCTCTATCTGCCGGAAGCAATGCTCGCCGCACAAGGGCTGGATGCGGAGGCGGTTTTCGGCGGCGAGCGCTCACCCAAGATGAGCCACGTCATCGAACAGATCGCGCGCCACGCCGAAAGCCGTCTCGCAGTGGTGCGGAGGTTGCGCGGCAAAGTCTCGCGAGCCGCCTTACCGGCGCTCCTTCCCGCCACGCTGGCGCGGCTTTATCTGAAGCGGCTGAAACAGGCGGGTTTCGACCCGGCCTCACCTCGGCTTGTGGTCGGCATGCCGCGAAAGCAGATCGCGCTTCTGATCGACGCCGGTCTCAAGCGCTTTTAACCTAGTACAGTGATTCCTTGAAACCAATCATTTCGAGTGATTTTCCAACAGCCTGAACAACGTGCTTTTAACAAGGAAAAACTGCTTGTCTATCGTGTCCCCCATAGGATTCGAATCAAGGAAGCGGT
>JBJKQL010000007.1:0-65314 GCA_046705265.1 Ferrovibrionaceae bacterium | reverse complement strand
GTTTGGTGCGGTAACGCCACCGCGATCTCATGGGCCCGCGGTGGCGAAGTGGCCCGCAAGGTAACGGAAGAGTTCCGCCTCGGGGCAGGCACTCGGCAACGAGACGCGAATGCGTGCTGCGCCCTCGACGATGCGGGCAGCGATCTTGAGCAGATGCAGCCGAAGTGTGGTGAACTCAGCACGAAACAGAGGAGACCGCTCTGGCAGAGCTTGGCGCAGGGTCAGCATAATCCAGTACGCGGCGGTGTGCAGGATCAGGCGGAACTGATTGGCCCGAGGATCCCGGCAGGACGTGCGATCGGAGGCGAGCTGCGCTTTGTGAAGCTTGATGAAATTCTCCGCTTCGCCGCGCGCGCAGTAGACGGTCTCGTAGAGATATTTGCCGCTGCCCTTGAGCGAGGTGACGACGTAGCGAATATCGAGACCTTTCTCGCTCGCCTCGAGGCGAGCCACGAGGGCGCGCTCGCACCTCCAGCTCTTGGCTCCGTAGCGTAGCTTCTTGAAGCCTCGCTCTTTTTCATTCCCCGTGATTGCACGCTTCACGCAAAGTGCCGCGCCGGTATCGGCCGTCAGGACGTCAAGCACCGCATTGCCGCCGCCAAAGCCAAAAATGTAATCAATGCCTTCGCTTTCGCACCATTCCATCGCCTCGTGCCGGCCATAATGCGAATCGCCCCGAACGATGATGTGCACTTTCGGCCAATGGACGCGGATCCGTTTGATCACGTGCTTAAGGATGGTGCGCACCTCCCGGCCCGAGGGCGTCTTGCCAGACCGGAGAATCACCGCCACCGGCTTACCCGTGTTCCCTTCGTAAATGTGGATCGGCAAAAAACACCGCTCGTCGTAGTGCGCATTGAAAAACGACAGCTGCTGACGCCCGTGTACCGCATCGAACGTATCGTCGATATCGAGGACCATCTCTTTCGGCCGCCGACGGTAGCTGCCGCAGAACTGATCCACCAGCGCCCCCATCATCCGCAAAAGCTCGCTGCGCGAGGGCGCATTCTCCAGCCGCGACAAGGTCGGCTGCGAACACAACGGCGCCCCATTCTCAGGAAGCCGCCCGACCGCCATCTTGAATGCCGGGTCGTACCGCAGTGTATCGCAGTCGTTGGCGTCCTCGTACCCCGCCGCAATCGCAAATATCCGAAGCCGCAGCATCTCTTCCAAGCAGTGCTCAATCCGCTCCGGATCCCGCTTGTCCCGTAGGCAGAACGCCAAGCGCGGCACAAGAGAAAGCTGCTTCTCCACGCTGCGAAGAATCAAAACACCCGCATCCGATGACAGCATCCCGCCATCAAATGCAACTGCTACCTTCTTGCGGGCAACCGCTGGCAATGTGAACGGAAGTATCGTATCTTCTTTCATGATGGGTGTGGCGCTCCTCGATCCATCGGTGACTCGGTTTGGCAATCAGAATCATGCGATAAATCGCGGCTTAGCGCCACATCCGTCGCCAGAAAATCCACATTTTCATGAATAAGACGGGCTAGTAACCTATGCGGTAAAGTCGCCTGGGCGGCCTTTGGCCTTAAGCGGGGTACATCTCACAGCGTTCAACGTTTCGTAGATCATACTGATCCGAATTTTGTTGAAGCATGGCGCATCTACAAAGAACATTATGAAAAGCCATTAGCGACGATATCGCTCGCAGAGCTTATCGGTTCTAGAGGCGATGCATTCGAAGACTTGCTGGCAGCTTGGCCATCCCCGAATAAGAGGAAGTTGCAGGGTGACTGGGAAGATGCGGCCGATGAGGCCAAAGAGCGAGCGAATAAAATCGGTTGGGCATTATGGTTCGCGGAAAATCAGTTTGAATTCGAGAAGGAGTACATCGCGGATGAGCAAGAAATCGAAGAGGTCAAAGAGGGGATTAGGGAGTAGCAGGAGTACTTGAGCAGTGGGGCTAACTTAGAGGGGGTGTTTCGCCGGCGTGAGTTGGTCCCGTTCGTTCTCATCCCTCGCCATGTCGCCAAGCATCACGGCTCGAAGGAGAAATTTTCCCTCTATGAATATCTACGGCAAGCACACAACGCATTCGTTTATGGGTCGCCGTACGCGGCCTTAGCCCTTGTGCGGTCTCTCTTGGAGATCGTGCTGAGAAAGCATTACCGAACCTCCGGTAAGAATCCCGAAGAACTGATAATTGACGCCAAAGCGCTTCCGAGGAGAGCCAATCGACAGGGCTTGCATCGTTTGAGGCTACTCGCGAACAAGGTCCTTCATTCGGGGCCGGTCAAGGCCGATATGCTCCGCGTGCCCGAGAGCGAGCAAGAGTGGGATTTCGAGATTATTTCCCTCCTGACGATGCTGCGACGCTTGATCGAAGAAGCCCCGGGCAGATAGCGCTGCCATCGCGCTTCAAGCTGACCATCCCTCAAATTTCCGGACGAATCCTCAAATGAATTCTCCGCCTTTCCGGCCTGGGATTTGCTATAACATCGCGCCATGACAAGGCCGATGACGCCTCTTTTCCCGTGCCGCGCCGGATGCGCCAGGAGCGCTTGAGCCCGCCATGCGCCTTAAGGTGAAAATTTGCGGTCTCAAGAGCGAGGCGGCGGTTGCCGCCGCGGCCAAGGGCGGGGCGGAGATGGTCGGCTTCATCTTTTATCCGCCCTCGCCGCGTGCCGTGACCCCGGCCGAGGCCGGTGCCTTGATCGCTGCGGCGGCGGATGGCGCGCAGCCGGTCGGTGTTTTCGTCGATCCGAGTGACGAGACAATCGCGGCGACGCTGGCATCGGCGCGGCTTGCGCTCATTCAGCTGCACGGCTCGGAAACCCCGGCGCGGGTCGCCGAGGTGCGGCGCCGCTTCGGCCTGCCGGTGATCCGGGCGCTTTCGCTTTCCGGGCCGCAAGACCTTGCCCGCGCCGAAGGCTATGCTGATGTCGTCGATTGGCTGATGTTCGATGCCAAGCCGCCTGCCGATCAATCCGACGCGTTGCCGGGCGGCAACGGGCTCGCCTTCGATTGGCAACTGCTTTCGGGGCGGCGTTTCGTGAAGCCTTGGCTTTTGTCGGGTGGGCTCGATGCGACGAATCTCGTGGTAGCGGTGCGCACGAGCGGCGCCGCGGCGGTCGATGTTTCGTCCGGAGTCGAGCGGGCGCGTGGCGAGAAGGACGTTTCCAAGATCGAGGCCTTTCTTCGAGCGGCCGGAGATTTGTAACCCGAGGATGGCAAAAGGCATGGCCGTGGCAAAGCGCATCCAGCCCAATTCCTATCGCGCCGGTCCCGACGAGAACGGGCATTTCGGCATCTATGGCGGCCGCTTCGTCGCCGAGACCTTGATGCCGCTCATTCTCGCCGTCGAGCGCGCTTATGCGGAAGCCAAGGCCGATCCGGCCTTCAAGGCGGAATTCGATCAGCTGATGAAGGATTACGTCGGCCGGCCGAGCCCGCTCTATTTCGCCGAGCGGCTAAGCGCGCATCTCGGCGGCGCCAAGATCTATTTCAAGCGCGACGAGTTGAACCACACCGGCGCGCACAAGATCAACAATTGTATCGGCCAGATTCTGTTAGCGAGACTAATGGGCAAAAAGCGCATCATCGCCGAGACCGGCGCCGGCCAGCACGGCGTCGCCACCGCGACGGTCGCCGCCCGTTTCGGCCTGCCTTGCGTGATCTATATGGGCGAGGTCGATATCGAGCGGCAGAAGCCGAACGTGTTCCGCATGCGGCTTCTCGGCGCCGAGGTTCGGCCGGTGAAATCCGGCTCGCGCACGTTGAAGGATGCGATGAACGAGGCGCTGCGCGACTGGGTTGCCCATGTCGAGGATACCTTCTACATCATCGGCACCGTCGCCGGGCCTCATCCCTATCCGACGTTGGTGCGCGATTTCCAATCGGTGATCGGCAATGAGGCCAGGGCGCAGATCATGGAAAAGGAAGGCCGATTGCCCGATAGTCTTGTCGCCTGCATCGGTGGCGGCTCGAATGCGATGGGACTTTTCCATCCTTTCCTCGATGACGCTTCAGTCGATTTCTATGCCGTCGAGGCGGCGGGCCTCGGCCTCGACACCGACAAGCACGCGGCTTCGATCGCCAAGGGCCAGCCCGGCGTGCTGCACGGCAACCGTACCTATCTGCTGCAGGACGACGACGGCCAGATTCTCGAGGCGCATTCGATCTCGGCCGGCCTCGATTATCCCGGCATCGGCCCAGAGCACGCCTGGCTGCACGATGTCGGCCGCGTCAACTATGTCTCGGCGACCGATGACGAGGCGCTCAAGGCGTTTGAACTTTGCGCCCGGCTCGAAGGCATCCTGCCGGCCTTGGAGCCCTCGCATGCGCTTGCCCACGTGATGCGCATGGCGCCGCAAAAGCCGCGCGACCATCTTCTGGTGATGAACCTGTGCGGACGCGGCGATAAGGACATCTTCACCGTCGCCGCCGCATTGGGGATGCCGCTATGAGCGGCGGGGAACACGCAGCGTCGCAACGGATCGCGCGGCGTTTCGCCGAACTCAAGGTGGCGAAGCGCGCCGGCCTTGTTCCGTTTGTTACCGCTGGCGATCCGGACCAGGTGACCTCGCTTGAAATCTTGCGCGGCCTGCCGGCGGCGGGCGCTGATCTGATCGAGCTGGGCATGCCCTTCTCCGATCCGATGGCGGATGGCCCGGCGGTTCAAGCCGCCTCGCTTCGCGCGCTTGGAAACGGCGCCTCGATGAAGAAGACCTTGGGTCTGGTGCGCGCGTTTCGCGTCGGCGATGCGGCGACGCCGGTCGTTCTCATGGGTTATTACAATCCCGTCTACCGCTACGGCGTCGATCGGTTCATCAGCGATGCGCTCGAAGCCGGCGTCGATGGGCTGATCATGGTCGATCTGCCGCCGGAAGAGGATCAGGAGCTTTGTCTGCCGGCAATCAAGGCCGGGCTTACTTTCGTCCGGCTCGCGACGCCGACGACAGATGATCAGCGCCTGCTGAAGGTGCTGAAGAATGGCTCGGGTTTCATCTATTACGTCTCCATTGCCGGCATCACCGGCACGGCGGCGCCGGATGTCGCGAAAGTAACTTCGGCCGTCGCCCGCATTCGCCGCGTAAGCGATTTGCCGATAGCGGTCGGCTTCGGCATCCGCAACGCGGAACAGGCGGCGGCCGTCGCCGTCACCGCCGACGCAGTGGCCGTGGGATCGGCCCTGGTCTCCGAAGTCGCCGCGGCGGTGCGGCCCGAGGAGGCTCCGGCCCGCGTCCTCGGCCTAGTCAAGCAGCTCGCCGAAGGCGTGCGCAACGCTCGAAAAGTCACCGCGGAGTAGCCGATGAACTGGATCACCAATCAGGTCCTGCCGAAGATTCGCGCGCTCGGCCAGCGTAAGGAAACGCCGGACAATCTGTGGACCAAGTGCCCGAACTGCAGCCAGATGGTCTTTCATCGCGAGATGGAGGCGGCGCTTTGGGTTTGCCCGCAATGTGACCACCATCTCCGCATCGGCGCCAAGGAACGGCTTTCGATGCTGTTCGGCGACAAGGGCTATACCCGCATCGCCGTGCCGGCGGTGCCGACCGATCCGATCCGCTTTCGCGATTCGATGCGTTATGCCGAACGCCTGCGCCAGGCCTGGCAGCGCTCGAATGGCGAGGATGCCCTGGTCGTAGTCGAAGGCGATCTCGACCGCCATCGCATCGTCGCTGCAGTGCAGGATTTCGGTTTTCTTGGCGGGTCCATGGGACTCGCGGTCGGCGAGGGCTTCGTGACCGCGGCCAAGCGCGCGGTTCAAGGCCGCATGCCGTTGATTGCGTTTTCCGCCTCCGGCGGCGCCCGCATGCAGGAGGGCATGCTGTCGTTGATGCAGATGCCGCGTACCGTGGTCGCGGTGCAGCGGCTGCGCGAGGCGGGGTTGCCGTTCATCGTCGTCCTCACCGATCCGACGACCGGCGGCGTGACAGCTTCGTTTGCCATGCTCGGCGATATCGCGCTCGCGGAGCCGGGCGCGCTGATCGGTTTTGCCGGCCCGCGCGTCATCCAGCAGACCATCCGCCAGACCTTGCCGGAAGGATTCCAGCGCGCGGAATATCTTCTCGAACACGGTATGCTGGACATGGTGGTGCATCGCCGCGACTTGCGCGCCACCTTGAGCCGGATCGTCGATCTTCTGTTGAATGCGGCGCCGCGCGTCGAGAAGCCGGAACGGATTGCCGGTCCGCAACATCCCTGACGGCGGCCGGGATGCGCGCGCGGTTTTCGTCGTGAGTATCGCGAGTGGCGACGCCGGCGCGGTCGATGCCACGCTTGCCCGGTTCGAGGCCCTGCATCCGAAGCGGATCGACCTTTCGCTCGCCCGCATCGAACGGCTGCTTTCTCGCCTCGACCATCCGGAACGTCGCCTGCCGCCGGTCATCCACGTTGCCGGCACCAACGGCAAGGGTTCGCTGATCGCCTACCTTCGCGCCATTCTGGAAGCAGCGGGCTTTCGCGTGCATGCCTATATCTCGCCGCATCTCGTGCGCTTCAACGAACGCATGCGGCTTGCCGGAACGCTGATCGCGGACGACGCGTTGCTTCGCGTCCTTGATCGGGTGGAGCGGGCGAACCGCGATGATCCGATCACGTTTTTCGAGGCGACGACAGCGGCCGCCTTCCTCGCCTTCGCCGAGACGCCGGCGGATGTGACGCTGTTGGAAACCGGGCTCGGCGGGCGGCTTGATGCCACCAACGTCGTCGCCCGTCCGGCGGTGAGCGCGATCACGCCGGTCGGGCTCGATCACATGGAGTTTCTCGGGACGACGCTCGCGGCGATCGCGGGGGAGAAAGCGGGTATTCTCAAAGCAGGCGTGCCGGCGGTGATCGGACCGCAGGATCAGGCGGCGGCCGATGTTCTTGCCGACCGTGCGGCCGCGGTTGGCGCGCCGTTGTTCCGTCATGGCGCCGAGTGGGACGTGGCGCGCGAAAGCGATGTCTTGGTCTGGCGTGGTCTTGGGCAAACCTTGGCCCTGCCGCTGCCGGCGCTTTTCGGCGTGCATCAGATCGCGAATGCCGGCATGGCGGTGGCTGTGATCCGCAAGCTCGGCGGCTTTCGCGTCAGCGACGAGGCGCTGGCCGCGGGCTTGGGCCGCGCGGTGTGGCCGGCGCGGCTGCAGCGTCTGCGCGGCACCGCCATCAACGCCCTGTTGCCGAAAGCGGCCGAGCTTTGGCTCGACGGCGGGCATAATCCGGCAGCGGCCGAGGTCCTGGTGCAAAGTTTGCGGGAGATCGAACGGCGCGAGGGCGGAGCCGCGCCGCTCCATCTCGTTGTCGCGATGAAAGATAACAAGGATTTGGAAGGGTTTCTCAGGCCGTTTGCCGGGTTCGTGGCAAGCGTGACCGGGGTATCGATTCCGGACGATCCGCGGTGTTTCGGGCCCGATGCGATCGCGGCCGCCGCTGCGAAGCTCGGGATTTCGAGTCGCCCCGCGCCATCGGTAAAGGCGGCGCTCCGGGCCCTTGTCGTGAGCGCGGGACCGGCCCTGCCGTTCCGCGTGCTGATCGCGGGATCGCTTTATCTCGCCGGGTCGGTGCTCAAGGACATGAACACCCAGGCCGCGGATGGGGGCTGAAATCCGCGCCCGGATCGGGGCGTCGCTGGACGTGGGGGGGTGGTTTAGAGCTTGGAGCGTATCCAATCGGCGATGCGGGCCTTGGGCAAGGCACCGATTTTGGTGTCCGCCACCTGGCCACCGCGGAACAGAATCAAGGTCGGGATGCTGCGGATGCCATAACGACTTGGCGTTGAATGGTTTTCATCGACGTTCATCTTGGCGATGGTGATCTGTCCCGCCATTTCCTGCGAAATCTCTTCCAAAGCCGGGGCGATCATCTTGCAGGGTCCGCACCATTCGGCCCAGAAATCGACCAAGACCGGCCCCGGTGCCTTGAGCACCGCCTGTTCGAACGTGGCATCGGTAACGTGGGTTGCGGCCATGAAATCCTCGTGCGCTATGGGGCCTGGGTCAGACCTATATGTAGGGGCTTAAGGGGAGGAGCGTCAAGGCAAGCGCCGGCACCCGGCGCACAGGCCAGCCATGCGTCGAGCAATACCGCAGGCCACGCGCGAGAGTCCAAAAATCCCTGCGTCGATAACCGCCGGCCGCGGCTTTTGTGTTGCGTTGTCTCCGTCACGATACCGCCCCACATTTCCGCATCGGAACGCCGCTCCGGCGGCGGCGCGGCGGGTGCTGCACTGCAAAATAAACCTTGACAGGCGATTCGTCAGCGGGTAAGGAATGCGCGAATGAGAATGCCTTGCAATTGCACTTATTGCTCCGGCACCGTATGCCGGGCAGACAACATCAGTGGGAATCAGTAGGAAGGCGTGAGAATGATGGGTTTTGCGGCGCTTCGCCGGCCGGTCCTTCGGGCGATTGCCGTGTTCGGCACGATTGTTCTGTTCGCATCGGCGCCGCTCATGGTGAAGGAGGCGCGTGGGGCCGGCCGTGAAACGCTCACCCTCTACTCGGCTCAGCACCCCCAGGTCGTGCGCATGCTTACCAAGGCGTTCACCAAGGAAACCGGCATTGCAGTGCGCGTGCATTCAGGCGAGGGACCACAGATCGCAAGTCAGATCCTTCGCGAGGGACGTTCGTCCCCGGCCGACGTCGTCTTTGTCGAGAACTCGCCCGAACTCGTCCTTCTGGACGAACGGCGCCGGCTCGCGCCGGTCAGGCCCGCGACGCTCGCGCGCGTGCCGCGTGAGGACAGCGCGCCGGACGGCCGTTGGCTCGGCGTTCTCGCGCGGCAGAACGTGCTCGCCTGGAATCGCGCGATGATTGGTCGGCGGGATTTGCCCCATACCCTGATGGCGCTTGCCGAACCGGAATGGAAGGGAAAGATCGCGATCGCCCCGAGCGATGCTGATTTCCTGCCTCTGGTCGGGGCCGTGATCCGCGTCGAGGGGAAGGCAAAGGCGTTGGCCTGGCTGCGCGGCCTGCGGCGCAACGCGGCGATCTATCAGGACGACGAGGCGGTCGTCGCCGCGGTTAATCGCGGCAGCGTCGCGACCGGCATCATCAACAATTACTATTGGGCGCGGTTGAGGACCGAGGTTGGAGCGGCGCACATGCGGAGTGAGATCGCTCATTTCGCCGCTGGCGATGTCGGCAACCTGGTCAACATCTCGGGCGCCGCGGTGCTGGCCTCGTCCCGGCATCAGGAGATCGCGCAGCGTTTTCTCGCCTTTCTCGTGACCCGCGAGGCGCAGGAAATGCTGGCGAGGAGCACGGTCGACTATGAGTATCCATTGGTTAAGGGCGTCATGCCGAATCCCTTGCTCACGCCGGTGAAGGATTTGCATCCGCCGGCGATTGCGCCGTCCGCGCTCGGCAACGATCGGGAAGCCGCCCGGCTTCTGCAGCAAGCGGGGTTGATCTGATTCCATGGCTGGGATCGCTGCGTTAAGACGTTCCGAGGGGCCGCCCGGTGCCTTGTTGCCGCTGGCCGCGTTGCCGGCCTTACTTGTCGTGCTGCCGATCATGGCGATCTTCGCCGAAGCGCTGCACGCCGGGCTCGGCCGAAACCTGGCGCTCCTCGAACGGCCGCTGGTCGGCGAGCTTCTCGTCAACACCGTACTCCTTACGGTTTCCGCGGCCGTCATCGGCATGGCGGTCGGCACCTTCGCCGCTGTGCTTGTCGAGCGCACGGACCTGCCCGGCCGGAGGGCCTTCGCCTTGCTCGGCGCGGCGCCGTTCGCGGTTCCCGCCTTCATCGCGAGCTATGCCTGGGTGTCGCTGAGTCCGGCGTTCGAGGGCTTCGGCGGCGCCTTGCTGGTTACCGTGTCCGCCTATTTCCCGCTGGTTTACCTTCCCGTCGCAGCCGCATTGCGGGGCCTCGATCCAGCGCTTGAGGATACCGCTCGCTCGCTCGGCGCATCCCCGTGGGGTTGCTTCCGGCGGGTGGTTCTTCCCCAGCTTCGGCCGGCCATGCTTGGCGGCGCCCTGCTCGTCGCGCTGAATGCGCTGATCGAATTCGGCGCCTTCGCGTTGATGCGCTTCCGCACCTTCACGACGGAAATCTATGCCGCCTACCAGTCGGGCTTCGGCGGCGCGGAAGCTGCCGCCCTCGCGGTCGTGCTCCTCGTCTTCTGTCTTGTCTGCCTTGCCGCGGAAGGCGCGCTCCGGCGCCATACGCCCTTGGCTCGGGTCGGGCGCGGGGCCCGGCGTCCCGCCGCGCCCTATCGGCTCGGCGCCTGGCGCGTGCCCGCCTTTGCCGCGATGGTGCTTCTCCTGGCTGCGGCCCTTGGCGTGCCGATCGGCACGATCCTCTACTGGCTGACGCAACACGGTAGGGCCGCCATCGCCCCCGACGAAGTCTCCCTTGCGGCGGTACTTGGCGCGAGCTTCACCACGATCGGATTGGGCGTCGCGGGCGCGGCGCTTACGCTTGTTCTTGCCTTGCCGCTCGGCATCCTTTCGATTCGCTGGCCGGGCAGCCCGCTGGCTGGCGGTCTCGAACGCAGTGCCTGGCTGGCGCGGGGCCTGCCGGGCGTGGTCATCGCTCTGGCGCTGACCTCGGTGACCATCGGCGCGTTGCCGGCACTTTACCAGAGCACGGCGCTACTCCTGATCGCCTATGCTGTCCTATTCATGCCCTATGCCCTGGTCGGTATCCGTGCCGCGCTCGCCCAGGCGGAACGGCGTCTCGAGGAAGCCGGGCGCTCGCTTGGTGTCGGTTGGGTCGGGGTGCTGCTTCGAATCACCTTGCCGCTTGCGGCTCCCGGCTTCGGCGCGGCGGCCGCGCTTGTGTTCATTGCCGTGACGACGGAGCTGCCGGCCACGCTTTTGCTGGCGCCGATCGGCACGGAGACTCTGGCGATCCGCGTCTGGGGCGATACGTCGACGGTGGCCTTCGCGGCCGCCGCTCCCTACGCCGCGATTCTGCTTGCGCTTTCGATGACAGCGAGCTTCGTTCTCGCGCGACGGTTCGGCCTCGGCGCGACCGGCTTCGATTTCGGAGGTTGAGGATGGCGGAACTTCGCATCGACGGCCTGTGCAAGGGGTTCGCCGGTCGAATGGTGCTTGATGATTTGAACCTCGTCGCGCCGTCGGGCGAGATTCTCGTAGTGCTGGGCGAGTCCGGCTGCGGCAAGACGACACTGTTGCGGTTGGTCGCCGGTTTCGAGCGGGCCGACGCCGGATCGATCCATATCGACGGCATTGCCGTCGCGGCGCCGGGGCGGCACGCGCCGCCGGAAGCCCGGCGTATCGGCTATGTGGCACAGGAAGGCGCGCTATTCCCGCATCTCACGGTGGCCGGCAATATCGGCTTCGGCTTGCGGCGGCGTGCCGACCGCGCGCGGCGGATTCCCGAACTCCTCGAGCTGATCGAGCTGCCGCGCGACTATGCCGATCGCTTTCCGCATCAGCTTTCCGGCGGGGAGCAGCAGCGCGTCGCGCTGGCGCGGGCGCTCGCTCCGGCGCCGCGGCTCGTCCTGCTCGATGAGCCGTTTTCCGCCCTCGATGCCACGCTCCGGCGGGATATCCGCGGCATGGTGGCAGCGGTACTGAAACGTGCCCAGACGACCGCGGTGCTGGTTACGCACGATCAGGCAGAGGCCTTTTCGCTCGGCGATCGCGTCGCGATCCTGCGCCACGGCGTCATCGCGCAGCTTGCCGATCCCGTTTCGCTCTACCGCCGTCCGCTTGACCCGGCGCTCGCGCGGTTCGTCGGTGAGGCGGTGCTGCTTCCGGGTTGCGTCGTCGATGGCGTCGCGCGCTGCGGCCTCGGCACGTTTCCGATTGCCGCCGGCACCGTCAACGGGCCGGTCCAAGTCATGATCCGGCCCGAACAGATCAGGCTGGTGCCCGAAGGCACGGTCGGCAGCCGGCCGGGAGTCGTGACCGAGGTCACGATCTACGGCCACGATGCGGTGGTCCGGCTGGCGTTGCCCGAGATGCGGGATATCAGCATCCTGGCTCGGCTGTTCAGCCAGGGCGTGCCGCGCCAAGGCGAGGCCGTCGGCGTGATCATCGAGGGTGAGGTGGTGACCTATCCATCGCCGCTTCCCATCGCGGAGTCCGAGGTCAACGCCTGACGGCGGCGCTCCCGGCCGCTCCCGCTGGGGCCGGTGGATAAACCTGCGTGTCAGGATCGATTATTGCAGACTGGCGGCGGAGCGGCTGTCATAACGGTTCGAGCGTCGATCATTGTCTTGCCCGCATGGGGCGGGTATCGTTGCCTCGACCGGACGCCATGGGGAGCATTGAAATAACCATGAACGTCATCGGCTTGGGCGGCGCTCGCACCAGCACTCTTTCTCTGAAGCTGGCGATCGAAAGGCTTGGCTTCGGTCCCTGCCACCACATGCAGGCGGTGATAGAAAACATGGCCGCGCAGGTGCCGCTCTGGTCAGCTGCCATCCGTGGGCGTCCCGACTGGGACGCGATCTATGGCAGCTTCGAAAGCGCGGCGAACTGGCCCACGGCAGGGTTTTCGCGCGAATTGGCGCAAGCCTATCCGTCGGCCAGGTTCGTTCTGACCCATCGCGATCCCGGAGCTTGGGCGGACAGTTTCAATGCGACGGTATAAAAGCTGCTCGGCACCAGGGATCGGCTGCCGCCCGAGATGAGGGACTGGGTTGACATGGGCTGTGGCGTGGTCGCCAAGACCGGCTTTGCCGAAGGGCTCGACCGCGATCGCCTGATCGCGGCGGTCAACGCCCACAACGAAGCGGTCAAGCAAGCGCTCCCGGCCGGCCGGCTGCTCGTCTATCAGGTGAACGAGGGATGGCGCCCGCTCTGCGAGCTCCTCGGTGTCCCGGTCCCCGACGAACCCTTTCCACGCACGAACGACCGCGCCGAATTCTGGGAACTCGTCAACGACGACCGCTGATGTCGCGGGCTGAGCGGTGCTCCGCTCCGCCACGGGTCAGGACTGCACGATGGCGCGGAGCCGGTCGGTGTTGCCCTGGTGGCCGGCGCGACCTTCCGCAACCGTGCTGCGCCGTCACCGCCGCCGCGCTCGGACCCGCGCCATCAAGGCCGGCCCGTACTGCACCCGGCGGCGGCAGTAGGCGAAGTCCGGAGCCACGAAAGGCGTGCCGCCAGCCGGCACGGAACCAAACTAATGACGGGAATGGGATGAAAGCCGAGTGTGCTAGACTGGCAATTCGTGACCTTGACGGTTGGCAACATCGCAGGGGGGCCCATGGAGGACAAAAGCAATGAGGGCGAACGCCGCACTTCTCACCTTGTGCATGATCCTCGGCGGTTGCGCCGCTTCCCGCGCTCCAGTGCCGGTCAAAGCGCCCACGGACTCTCCGGCCTATCGGGCCGCGGTCGCTGACTGTTATGCCGCCACGGCTTCGAGGCGTGCGGCGGCCGCGCGGGGTTATCTCACCGCGAGCCCGGTTTCGGGCACCCAAACGCAGCGGCAAATTATGGCCAACTGCCTGAGCATGAAGGGCTATCCGGTAAACGAGTTCAATACCCCAAAGCCGCCGCGAAATGGAACTCCTAAGAGTTGAGCGGGTGCGTTGGCGTCCGGGGAAAGGCGCGGCATTCGGAATCGCGGTCCGCGTACGCCCGTCCCCTGAAGCCGGTCCGCGAATGCCGGGCCCGCGTCTCGAAAACGCTCTCCGTCAGGCGGGTTGAGGCGCCTTCTTCGCCACCTGGTCCACCGCCTCCAAAGCCTGAGCGGCGTACATCACCGCGGGACCAGCGCCCATGTAGACCGCCATCGCCAGCGCTTCGGCCACCGCCTCACGCGAGGCGCCTTGCTTGACCGCGCCCTCGGCGTGATACGCAATGCATGGCGCGCAGTGGATCGCGACGCCGATGGCGAGCGCGATCAACTCCTTTGTCTTGCCGTCCAGCGCGCCGCCGCCGTGCGCTGCGCGAGCCATCTCGGAGAAGGTTTTCATCACCTCCGGCGTCGCCTGGCGCAAATCGCGCACCGCGCCGTTCATGTTGCCGATCAGGGCCATCCAATCCTCGACCATCGCTCCGCTCCTTGTTGAACAATCCGCGAATTGCCGTTTCGCCGCACTTGGCACCGCCGTCCGCATCGTCTGCGCTCCGCTCATCCCGTCATCGCCACCCCGATAAGATGGCCGATGCCATAGGTGACTGCGGCGGCGGCAAACCCGATCAAAAGCTGGCGGATGCCGGAAAACAGTGTTCCTCGCCCAGTGAAGAAGGTCGTCCCGACGCCGATCAGAAACAGGGCCACGCCGCTCAGCGCCAAACTCGCGATCACGGCGCGCAGGCCGCCGAGAAGGAAGAACGGTGCCACCGGAAAGATTGCGCCGATGGAAAAAAGCGCGAAAGAGAATCCAGCCGCCGTCCAAGCCGAACCGCCAAGCTCATCCGGGTTGATTCCAAGCTCCTCTCGCACCAGCGTGTCGAGCGCGTTGGCCTTGTCGGCAATCAGACGGTCCGCCAACGCTTTCGCCTGATCTTCGGGAATGCCCTTCGCCTGATAGATAAGCGCGAGTTCTTCCTTTTCCTCATCGGGCACCTGTTCCAGCTCGGTAGCCTCGGTGCCGATCTGGCGCTGATAGGATTCGCGGGCACTGCTGACCGAGAGCCATTCGCCCATCGCCATGGAGCAGGCGCCGGCGAGAAGGCCGGCGAGCCCGGTGATCAGAATCGCGTGCGGTTGAAGGGCCGCGCCGGCAACCCCCATGACGAGGCTGAGGTTGGAGACCAGGCCGTCGTTGGCGCCCAAGACAGCGGCGCGCAGCGCGTTGCCGCCCATGCCCCGGTGCCGTCCTTCGAGCCGCGCCAGCATGCCACCGCCAAGGGTCTGCGGCGATGCGCCCGCCAGCGCTTCGATGATGCGTGCATGGGACCGCTCGGTCGCCGGCAGTCCCCCGGCGACCGCGTCCGGCTGGCGATCGTACTGGCCGCTGTCGATCTGCTCGAGCGTGTTGACCGTGGGCAGCACGAAGGCTGGCCCGAAGCGGCGCGCGAGCCAGACCAATCCCCGGGTGCGGAAATTCGGCCGCAGGTTCGGCAGCGCCCGCCCGAACCTGGCGAGACGCTTTTTCCAGAATTCGGCATGCGCCTCCTCCACCGCCGCAAGGCGGGCATAAACCTGCGCCAGTTGCGGATTCCGCTCGACGGAGGAAAGCGCGCGATAAAGCGCCGCGCTATCCACTTCGCCTTGCAGATTGGCGCGGTATCGGTCTTCGGAACCAGATTCCGTCATGTTCTCTGGACCCCGCTCCGCCGTTCCGATCCGGCAGGAAAAAAACCATGCGAGTCCAGGCTGTCGCCCGCATTGATCCGGGTCAAGCGCGGATGCCGATGCTGGGATGACGCAGGGGATGGCGCGAAGGTCGCTTGCCGGGCGGCGAGATCGTCGTGTACAGCTCAAGCGCGAAGGTGCGGCGGGTGTGGTTCCTCGATGGTTGCAATCCAAAGGCCGGAGGCAAGCAGAAGCAACGCGGTGAGCCAGAAGGCGCCGACGACCGCGCCGGTCAGCTCCGCCGTCACGCCCAAGAGCAGAGCGCCGATGGCATAGCCGGTGTCGCGCCAGTAGCGGTAGACGCCAAGCGCGCGCCCGCGCCAGGCGGGCGGCGAGATGTCGGCCACGGCGGCGATCAGATTGGGATAGAGCAAGGCCATGCCGATGCCCATCAGGGCAGCGCAGCCGAGCCACGCCGGCACGCCACTCATAAGCGCGGTTCCGGCAATGCCGAGCGCGAGCAGCCAGAATCCGGCGACGATCGGGGGCTTGCGCCCGACGCGGTCGGACAGGTGGCCGGTCACGAGCTGCGAAAGACCCCAGATCGTTGCATAAACACCAACGATCCAACCGATTTCGGTCAAGTCCGCGCCGCGGCCTTTAAGGAAGACAGGAAACAGCACCCAGACCAGCGCATCCGCGATCTTATTGGCGACGCCGCCCTGGGCAAGCGCGCGATAGGTGGGATGACGAAAGGACACCAATCGGAATACTTCCAGGCCTGCCGGATTTTCGGGCATCGCCTCAAGGCTCGCGTGCGCCGCTCGATCTGCGCCCGCGCGGCGGCGTTCCCTCTGCTCCGCCTTGGCCCAGGGCAAGGTCTCGCGAATGAACATGATGGTGCCGAAGGAGCCGAGCAACGCCATGGCCAAGCCAAAGCCGAAGAGCGCTATCCGCGGGCCGAGACGGGTCGCGAGATAGGCGGTGATGATGCCCGCGATGCCGACTCCGACATAGCCCATGCACTCGTTGATGCCGACCGCGAGGCCGCGCTCGCGTCCGCCCGCAAGATCGATTTGGCTCGTGATCGTCATCGTCCAGGCAAAGCCCTGATTGACGCCAAGGAGCACGTTGGCGCCGATGATCCACCACCAGTTCGCGGCAAAGAGAATAAGAAAGGGAATGGGCAGGGCCGCGAGCCAGCCTAGCAGCAGAACCCGTCTGCGGCCGTTGCGGTCGCCGAGCTGTCCCGCGTAGAAATTAAGCAGACCCTTGACGACGCCGAAGGAGACGACGAAGGCGGCGAGAAACAAATAGGAACGCGCCGGAACGCCGAAGGAGCCGCTGAGCGCCGGAAGAACGGTGCGCTCCGTGCCGATCATCAGGCCGATGAGAAAGACCTGCGCCGCCTGCTGGACGAACTGCGCGAGGTTGCCGTGAATGCCGCGCGCATAAGGCGCGCCATCCACGGCGAGCTTGTCAATGGAGGGACCGCGTGCGCACGCCATGAGATCGCCGATGCTCAGGCGATCGTGCGCCCGGCGTTGGCGGCGCGAACTTCCGCCGCCCCTGCCGGCGCGGGCGGGATGTCATGCAGCATGAGGCGAACGAAGGCGCTTTCTTCCTCTATCCGGAACGCGGCATTGTGACGCCTCTCGAAGCCGATCGTCGAAGACGGCTTGCCGCTGAGGCTCCGCCCGCAGACCGAACCGGAAAACGCGCCCGGAAGCACCTCGATATGGTCCGGCAGGGTCTTCAGGCGCCGCAGGCTTTGGAACAGCGTGCTGGCGCCCGCCTCCGCCGTCGCCGCAAGCTCGGTGCGGCCAACGTCGCCGACCATCAAGGTATGACCGGTCAGGACGAACCACGGTTCCTTGGACCGGCTGCGGTCGGTGACGATAAGGCAGATATGCTCCGGTGTGTGCCCCGGCGTGTGCATGACTTCGGCGGCGACATTGCCGAGTTCCAGCACCTCGCCATCGGCGACGCCGCGAAACGGCAGCGCCGCCTCGGCTCCTGCGAAGAGCACGTATTCGGCACCTGCTACCTCGGTCAATCGCCGCCCGGCGGAGAGGTGATCGGCGTGAATGTGGGTGTCGATGACATAGCGGATGTCCATTGCCGCGGCTTGCGCCGCAGCGAGATAGGGCGCGATCCCGCCCACCGGGTCGACGACCGCGGCCGCGGCCTTTCCGCCGCAGCCGAAGAGATAGGAAACCGCGGTCGGATCGCTATGCAAGAAGCTGCGAAGAACCATGATCGCTTCCCCTATCGATCCGCCCCGTCGAAGGCAGAGCCAAGGCGGCCTTGACAGGCCATCTCATAATATTCAATATATTTATTGAATGATTTATGAAGAAAACCGTCATGTCAAGCGCGAATCCAAAACGCACGCTCTTCGCCGCTTTCGCCGAGATCGCGAAGGCGCTCGGCCACGTTGCCCGGCTTGAGATCATCGAACTCCTGGCGCAAGGCGAGCGCAGTGTCGACGCGCTTGCCGAGCGCGCGGGCCTCTCGATCGCGAGCGCGTCACAACATCTCAAGCTGATGCGCCGCGCCGGTCTGCTTGCCTCGCGGCGGAGCGGCAAGCGCGTGCTCTATCGCTTAAGCGATTCGTCGGTACTTGACCTGACGGCGGCGCTTCAGCGCGTCGGGGAGCGCAATCTCGCCGAGGCACGCGACATCGTGCGCGGCTATTTTCACGCGCGCGACACGCTCGAGCCGATCTCGCGCAAGGAGATTGTGCGGCGGATAAGGGAAGGCTCGGTCACGGTGCTCGACGTGCGGCCGCGCGATGAATACGCTGTCGGCCATTTACCGAACGCGATCGGCATTCCGCTTAACGAACTCGTGCGCCGGCTTAAGGAGATGCCGAAAAGCCGGGAAATCGTGGCCTATTGCCGCGGCCCCTATTGCGTGCTCGCTTTCGAGGCGGTGGCCTTGCTTCGGGATCGCGGGTTTAAGGTCCGGCGCCTCGAAGGTGGCTATCCCGAGTGGCGGGCGGCCGGGCTGCCGGTTGAATCCGCTGCGGCCGAATAGCCAATTCTTTTAAAACCCGCCGCCAGCCTGAAATCAGACATTTAATTCAGGCACGGATCTCGCAGGAAGCGAAGGTAAAGCCGCCGGTTGTTGAATCGTCAATTCATCGAATCGAGCATCGGCAACATCCCGGAATGAGATATTCCAACTTTTAGACGACAGCCACGATTACGTGCGCCTGAATTTTGGCGGCAACCTCGCCGCGGCCATGTTTTTCCGCAAGCGCGGATGCAACGTAGTCGGTTGCAGCTTGCAGTTTTCCCGCTTGTCTGGCCTCGATTTCGTTGCGAAGAAGCGTTCCTTGACAATAGGCAACGGCAGGAAGGCGCGGTGAGGATGCGCGGCTTTGTTCGGCCCTCGTCTCGATAATCACGCGGGAGAAGCCTGCCTGCTCCAGTTCGCCGCGGATCAATGCGGTATCGTGGTAACCGTGCGGCGTGCGTGCCAAAAAGCGCGGTGGATCGTCCGGAAAAATCCTTGCGAGAGCATTCGTCACGTCATCCGCGAAAACATTCTCCTCGATGCGATCCCATACGTTGAATAAAAAACATCCTCCAGGTCTCAAGACTCGTCTTGCTTCGCGGTAGCCAGATGTGCGGTCGGGAAAGAACATCGCGCCGAACTGGCAACAAACGAGATCGAACGACGCATTTTCAAACGGCAGCGCCAGAGCATCCGCTTGACGCCATTCGATATGAGTGTCGGGAGGTTGTCGCGATGCGGCGTAGTCGACCATCGGCTGGTTGAGGTCGGTTACGGTATAGCTGGTGCCCCGACGCAGCCTCGACGCCAAGGCGCGGGTGACAACCCCACTGCCCGCGGCAGTCTCCAGAATGGCGCTTGGCGACAAGGACGCTGCGCGTCTTGCAAGATCCGCGGCATATGGCGCGAAAATCAACGGCACCATATAGCGGTCGTAGCTTTCCGGAATTGAGCCGGCGAACACCTTGTCCGTTTCCAACATGGCGTATCACCCGTCAGTCGGTTGATGGCTCGCATGATTGCCGCAGGATCATCCGTTACGGGATGAAAAACACCTAAGGAAGAGTACTGATGTGCCGCGGATCAATTCGGTGCCGGACCGCTGCCATCTGTTGCCCGCCCTTTGACCCTTTGGCCGGTTCCACGATAGGCTGAGGCTCGAACGGCGTGGCACGCGCGCGTCGCCTCGCCCGCCTGGGACCAAAGGGGGCCTGTGTCCTGGCCATTCCCTGCCGCCCAAACGAAACGTTGGAGGAATGTTCGATGTCGGATCTGCCGAACGCCATCCGGATCAACGAGGAAGGCCCGCGCGAGGGGTTTCAGTTCGAGCGCGGAGAGATTCCGACCGCGCGAAAGATCGAACTGGTGGACGCGCTTTCCCGCACCGGCATCGAGCACATCCAGGTGGCTTCTTTCGTCAATCCGAAGAACGTGCCCGGGATGGCCGATGCCGAGGCGCTGGTCGAGGGCATCACGCTTCACCCCGGCGTGCATTACACCGGTTTGTGGCTGAACGAGAAGGGACTTCTCAGGGCGCTCGCCACCAAGCGGCTCGAGGTCACCGGCTCGATCAGCCTCACCGCCTCGGAGAAGTTCCTCTTGCGCAATCAGAATCGCACCATGGCCGAGAACATCGAGGCGCAGCACCGCATCATCGAGATGTACAAGGATCACGGCGTGCCGGTGACGCGCGGTTCGGTCATGGCCGCATTCGGCTGCAATTTCGAGGGCGACATTGCGATCCCAGACGTGCTCAGGCTCATCCACACGATCCTCGATCTCGCCAAGGAACACGACGTCGCGATCAAGGTGGTGACTCTCGCCGATACCATGGCCTGGGCGACTCCGCTATCCATCAAGCGCGTGGTCGGCGCGGTGCGCGAGCACTATCCTGATCTCGATCTTGGCCTGCATCTTCACGACACACGCGGCATGGGCATCGCCAACGCCTATGCCGGGCTCGAGATGGGAGTGCGGATTTTCGATGCCGCCGTTGCCGGGCTCGGCGGCTGTCCGTTTGCCGGCCACAAGGGCGCGGCCGGCAATGTCTGCACCGAGGACCTGGTCTTCATGTGCGACGAAATGGGCATCGAGACCGGCATCGATCTCGGGGCGCTGGTCGAGGCGGCGCAGCTCGCCGAGGACATTGTGGGCCATCCCTTGCCGGGCTCGGTGATGAAGGGCGGCTCGCTGAAGGCGCTCAGGCAAAAGCTGCATTAGACGGCGCGTTTGCCGACCGCGTCGGTTGGTCCTGAATTCGCCTCGTCGCTCCGAGGAGGGGCTATCGCGGCATCGGGCCCTGGCTGACCCGCGCCAACGCATCCGGCCGGATCCATTTCACGAAGGCGGCCTTGACGGCGGCGGCGTCAAGCGCGAGATAGCGCCGTGCCGCGAGGCTTGGCTCATCGAGGGGAAGATCGAGCTTCGAGCGCTGGATATAACCCATGGCGATATCCCGCTCGCTTGCCTGATCGAGCGGGATCTTGCCGAGCAAGAGAGCCTTGGCGAGGCGCAACTCCTCGGCCGTCACGGGCTTCGCCTGCATGGCGCGAAGCTCGCGAACCACCGCACTCTGCACTCTTAGAACATTGTCCGGATCGCACGCATATTCGATAAGATAGACGGCGCGCGTCTGGTCCGCTTCGATCGAGGAGTCGATGTTATAGACCAGCCCCGCCCTCTTGCGAATGTCGCGGCTGAGCCGCGACGCGTAGAAGCCGCCGCCGAGCACCGTGTTGCCGAGGCGGAGTGCATAGAAATCGGGGTCGGCGCGAGTCAACCCAAGGGTTTCGGCGAGGATCACGCGGTCCTGCACCCGGCTTGCGTCGGGAACGGCGGTTGCGCTCGCCGGACTGGGCGGCACTTTGGGCAGCAGGATATCGGGCTTGGGACCGGCGGCGGTCCATTGGCCAAAATGCTTCTCGATCACGGCCTTTGCGTGCTTCGGCGTCACCTTGCCGATGACCACGATTGTGGTGAGGTCCGGGCGAATCGCGGCGTGATAATAGGCCTTGAGATCGCTGAGCGTGATCGCCTCGACGCTCGCCGGCGTGGTCTCGCGCAGGGTCGGATCGTGGGCCGGGAACAAAGCGGCGCGAATGGCGCGTTTCGCAAGATAGCGAGGGCTTTCCAGCCGCCCTGCCGCGTCGCCGGCGACCTGACGCTTGACGATCGCCAGGACGCGCGCGGTGAAGGCGGGATGCAATTCGTTGTCGGCCAGCAGCGTCACCGCCCGGCCGAATTTGCCGGCGAAGGACTTCACCGAGAAATCGACGCCGGCGGTCTCCTCCGCGCCAATCGCATCGAGCGCGCGTTGAAACGCTTTTCGGCTCAGATGCGCGGTGCCATAGGAGAACATGCCGTCCAGCACGTCCGCGAGCCCGTCCTTGCCTTTCGGCACCTGCACTTTGGCTTGATTGCGTACCTCGCCATAGACGCTCACCGTATCGCTCACGTCCTCCGGCTGCACCACGAGCGTGATGCCGTTCGGAAGCCGCGTCACGACCGGCCGTTCGATCTCTTGCGGCGGCGCGAGGCGGCCAAGCGTGGCCCTCGCCCAAGCGGGCAAGACCACTCCGTCGCTCGTGCTGATCGCGATATTTTCCGGTCCGCCGAAGCCGTGGCTTGCTACCGGTTTGCCGGAACCGGTCGGCCTCAGCACGGCGCTCATCGCCGTATCGAGCCGGAGATAGTGGCTGGCGGCACGATTCACCTCGGCGACGGTCACCTTCTCGATGCGGTGAAGATCCTCGTCGGGCGATGTCAAACCCTCCACCGCCACCGCCTCCGACCATTCGTCGGCAAGGCCCTTGATCGAATTCTTTTGAAACTCGGCCTCGCTGCGCTCAAGCCGCTTCGCCGCGCGCACCAGAGCGGGCGACACGCCGCGTCGCGCCGTGCGGCGGAGAATGGCGCGCACCGCGCGATCCAGCGCCTGGCCATGGCTTCCTTGTGGATAGACCATGATGAAATAGCCGAGGCTCGCCTTCGCCAAGGGATCGAACGAGAAGCCGACATCAAGAGCCTTGCCTTCGGCGACAAGGTCATAGAGCGCGCCGCGCGGGCTGTTCAGCACGTCCGCCAGGACCTCCATGGCGGGATAATCGGGGCTCTCGAAACCGGGTAGGCGGAGCGCGATGACCCTGAGGCGAAACGGCAGGTCCGTCGTGAGGTGGAGCCTTCGGGGCACGACGGGCTTGAGTGCGATCGTCGGTCGCGCCGGCAGGGGTTTCCTCGGAATCGGGCCGAACAGCCGCGTCACCGTGGCGAGCGTCGTCTTGAGGTCGATGTCGCCGACGACGATCAGCACCGCGTTGTTCGGCGCGTACCATTTGTCATAGAAGGCCTTCAGCATTGCGCCGGTGGTCTTGTCGAAGGAAGCCTTGGTGCCGAGCGCATCGTGTGCATAGGGTGTTCCGGCGAACAGCGTCTCGCGCAAGCGGGTGAAGAGGACATAAAGCGGGCTCGAAAGATCCTGCGCCACTTCCTGTTGGATCGCGCCGCGTTCGAGCCGCCAGTCCGCTTCCCGGTCGTCGACGCCGGCCATGCGCAGCGCTTCCACGTGCAGCGCCACGTCGAGGTTCTTGGCCGGCACGGTGAATTCGTACTGGGTGACGCTTTGTTGCGTGTTGGCGTCGAAGCGGCCGCCCATCAGGCTGCCGATCGCGGCGAGCTGATCGGCCGACAGTCCCGGACTGCCGCGGAACATCATATGCTCTTGCGCATGCGCCATGCCGGGAAATCCCGGTGGCGTTTCGTTTGCTCCGACGAGATAGTTGACGGCGGTCGTCGCGACAGGCGCAAGCCTGTCGCGCACCAGAATGACGCGCAGCCCGTTCGCGAGGGTCGCGCGCAGCACGGAGCCTTCCGCTGCCCGCGCGCTGACGGGGATGGCGATCGCAAGCAGGATCGCGGCGACGATCGATTTCATGCTGATGGCCGTTATTGCTTCCGTGTGCCGCTTCGGCATACCCCGGAATCGGGTGTGGCGCCAGTTCATTGTCTGCACGCTCGCGCGGCTGAGCGGCGGATCGATTCGCGATTTCCGCCCGGTGCCTTCGGCGCTAATCTCGGCGTCGAATACAAGGATCGGAGGAGTCGATGCTGAGCTATCAGGTCGTCGAATGGGGCAAGCCCCTGGAACGGCGCGAGGGGCCGACGCCGACACCAAAAGGTACCGAGGTCCTGCTTCGCGTCGGCGCCTGCGGCGTTTGCCACAGCGATCTTCACCTTCGCGCCGGGTTTTTCGATCTTGGCCAAGGCAAGAAGATCGAACTTGGCGCCCTCGGCGTCGCGCTGCCCCACACCCTCGGCCACGAAGTGGTGGGCGAGGTGGTGGCGCTCGGCCCCGAGGCGAGCGGCGTCAAGATCGGCGATAAGCGCGTGGTCTATCCTTGGATCGGGTGCGGCGAATGCGAGTTCTGCCGCCGCGGCGACGAGCTGCTGTGCACCCGCATGCGCTCGATCGGCGCCCGCACGCACGGCGGCTATGCCGATCATGTGTTGGTGCCGCATTCGCGTTATCTCATTCCCTACGGCGATCTTTCGCCGGAACAGGCTTGCGTCTATGCCTGCTCCGGCCTCACCGCCTATAGCGCGCTGAAAAAGCTGAAGCATGTCCCGTCGTCGGAGACGGTGGTCTTGATCGGCGCCGGTGGCGTCGGGCTGAATGGGGTGCTTCTTGCGCCGCATGTGGTGAAGGCAAAGATCGTCGTCGCTGATATCGACCCCGGCCGGCGCCAGGTCGCGCTCGAATGCGGCGCCGCGGCGGTGGTCGATAACGCCACGCCCGACGCGCTTGCCACGGTGCGTGCGATGAGTGCCGGCCTTGGCGCCTCTGGCGCCGTCGATTTCGTCGGCGCGCCAGGGTCCGCCGCCTTCGGCGTCGACGTAATGAGAAAGGGCGGCATGCTCGCCGTCGTTGGGCTGTTCGGCGGCGCGCTCTCGATGTCGCTGCCGTTGTTCCCACAGCGCCAGCTAACCATCACCGGCTCCTATGTCGGCACGCTTGCCGACATGCACGAGCTGATGGCGCTGGTCCTGAGCGGCAAGGTGAAGCCCTTGCCGGTTAAGCCGAGGCCGCTTTCGGAGGTGAACCAGGTCTTGGCCGAAATGGAAGCCGGCGGCATCACCGGCCGCGTGGTGGTGAAGCCTTAGACACGAAAAAGGCGGCGAGCGGGGATGGATCCCGCGCCCGGCCGCCTCGCCCGCCCGCAAATACCAGGTGGCTTCAACCGCCGATCTTCCCAGCCGCACCGCCTTTTCGGCGCTCCGCCCCATGACATAGCCGCCAAGGCCGATCTTCAAGGCGCCCACACGTCCAGCGGGATGCTGAGGGCGAGGCCGCGGCCAGTGAATAGCCGCATATAGGGCGCAATGATGCAGTTGTTGGCGATGATGAAGACGAAGACGAGCATGGTGACCGGCCGCCAGTTGGCCTCGAGCACCTTGCCCTCGGCCTAGGCTTGGATGACGCCGATGGCGCCTGAAAGCTCGGTCTCGTTCATGGCGAGCAGATGCGAAAGCGCCCCCGCCTTCAGTTTCGCCGCTTGGTTTGGATCGGGCACGGCCTTGTCGATGATCTTGCCGAAAAGCGTGCCGAGAATGGGAATCAGCGCTGCCCACATGCGGGCCTCCTTGGGGTTGGGATGGGACGAAAGGGCGACGCGCCTCAGGCTTCGGTTACCGGAAAATCGCCGTCGCGAAGAAGCGCTGCGTCCTCCTCGGCGCGGTTGCCGACCTGGTGCGCCCAGTCGCTATTCAGCGCTTCGCTCGCGGCGCGGCTCCAGTCGCCGGCTGCGACCGCCGCGATCATCTTTTTGAATCGCGCAAGCCGCACTCGGCCCAGGTTGAACGCCATGTCGGCAAGCGCTGCCTGACGCGCCGGCGTGGCTTCGGCATAGGCGTTGCCGAAGATCGCTCGCGCGTCGGCGACGGCGGTCTCGAGATCGGCCGCTAGCAGGGCCTCGACGATTGCTTCCGGCAGGCCGCGATCAGAAAGGTTGTGGCCATAGCCGATGGTGGTCATGCCGAAGCTATCGGCGTAGGGAAAGAAGCGCCCGGCGCGATAGGGCCCAGTGCCTTCGTGCCGCTTGATTAGCGCGATGATTTCCATGCCTGGCCTCCTTGCCGGCCTCGAGGTTATTATTAATCCGGAACCGGATTTGCGATATCGTGCGCCGTGGCGCCGAACGGCGCGGCGCCGACGATCCATTGGCAAAGGCGAGCGAGCCCTGTCACGATGCCAATAATTACATGAAATACAATTTCTAGGTAACCTAAATTTGCACCTGATGTTCTTGCGTGACTTTGCGGCAGGCGTAATATCCGGCGGATGCAAACGCGCCTTCGGGAACTTCGCAAACGTGCCGGCATGACCTTGGACGAGGTTGCCGAACGGCTCGGCATTTCCACTGCCCAAGTGTCGCGGCTCGAGCGCGGGACGAGCGACCTTTCGGGTGAGCGGCTCGGCCAGTTCGCCGTTCTTTATGGCACCACGGTGGCAGATCTCCTGGTTTCCCGGCCGGCGCTCGTGCCCCTCGTCGGCTATATCGGGGCCGGCGCCGAAGTCTATCCCTTTGATGGTGCTTCGCTCGGCGGCGACCTTGATCAAGTCGAGACTCCGCCGCATGAATCCCGTGCGCTCGTGGCGGTCGAAGTACGTGGCGACAGCATGTTTCCGGCCTATCGCGAGGGTGACCTGATTTATTATGCGCGTGACGGCGCGGTTGTGAATGAAACGGCGATCGGTGCCGAATGCGTGGTCAAAATCGCCGACGGGCCGACCTTGGTGAAAACGCTGATGCGCGGCAGCCAAGCCAGCCTCTGGACCCTTCTCTCCTATAATGCGCCGCCGTTGGAGAATGTCGCGATCGAATGGGCGGCACCGGTACTATGGGTTGACAAGCGGCGAAAGACGGTTTGATCGCTTTTCGCTTTCCTCAGAGCCCCATTTAAATTGCATTCAATGTGCCGTGACGGCCGCTCAAGCATTATGCACGATCAATGATTTGCATATAATAAAACTTTTGTTTGATTGATTTGCGCAGTTAATGTAAAGAATGGCGATGGGCTGCGGGTTCAAGGCGACGCGCGGCCGCGGCTGTAGGGCAGGCGGTCGGGAGGGCGCGGCGACCTATGACGCAGGCGGGCTTGCCGTTCTCAGGTATGCCAATGGCTTCGCGCTTTGGCATTCCCGGAGCGGCGATAGCTTGGCCGAGGTAACGGCGGCGGGCTATTTCGCCGCTGGGCGGTAGATGTTGCAGGCAGGCGATTTTCTCTTTGCCAATCTCGGCGATGGCGGGCATGCGGTGCTGGTGATGGGCGGAACTGGCGTGCATGCGATCGCGCTTTGTCTCGCGGTGCACCGCCGTGCTCCCGAATCGGCCGCGCCCGCAGCGGCGTGACGTTTTCGCGCGCCGGGTCCCTAGAAGAGGAACCGCGCCGCGAAGCCGAGCCAGACAACCGCCCAGATCAAGCCGCAGGCGAAAAGATAAAGCTTGAGCGCCCGTTCGATATCCGCCGGCCCGGCGAGATTTCGCCCTTGCCCGAGCCAGGCACCGTCGACCGGCCCCTCGGCATAGACCCGGGGTCCGCCCAATTTCAAGCTGAGCGCACCCGCCATCGCTGCCTCGGGCCAGCCGGCGTTGGGCGAGCGGTGCCGTCCGGCATCCCGCACCATGGTGCGAAACGCGCTTTCGCCGTCGGCGTTCGGCATGAGCCCGGCGGCGGCGGCGAACACGAACCCGCTGAGCCTCGCCGGCAGAAGATTGAGAAGGTCATCCACCTTCGCCGCGGCAAAGCCGAAAGCCCTGTGGCGCGGCGTCTGATGGCCGATCATGCTGTCCGCGGTATTGACTGCCTTATAGATCATCACGCCAGGCAGGCCGGCGATCAGATACCAGAAAGCCGGAGCCACAACCCCGTCGGAAAAGTTCTCCGCCAGGCTTTCGATCGCAGCGCGGGCGATGCCGGCCTCGTCCAGGCTTTGCGGATCGCGGCCGACGATGCGGCCGATCATCTGGCGCCCGCGTGCCAGGCCTTCGCGCACGAGCGCCTGCGCCACGTCCCGCACATGACGATAAAGGCTCCGTTCGGCGACGAGGCTCGCCACCAGCACCGACTCCGCCGTCCAGCCATAGGGCAGGAAGGCCAGAACCTCGGCGAGAACGATACCCAAGGCGCCACTCACGGCGATGATGATAAATAGCGCGATCGCGCCGAGAACACGCCGCCGCGCCGGCCGATCGCGCGAATGATTCAGCCGCCAGTCCAATTCGTCGATGAGAAAACCGATCCAGCCGACGGGGTGATTGATCCACGCGTAAAGCCGCTTCGGGTACCCGAAAGCCGCTTCAAGGCCGAGACCGAGGCCGAGCAGGGGGAGGTGACGGCTGAGCGAAAACAGCACGGTCATGCTAGTGTCGCCGTTTCGAAGGTCGCACCATCATCGAGATCGGGTCCCAAGTGAACGTCGAAACCAAAACGAGATTGGGATTCAATAACTCGCTAATGACCCTTCGATTCTGAAATTCGCCTGGAGGCCGATATTAAAGATGACGCCAATCTCGGAATCGGGACACTCGTGTCGTGGTTTCTAAGTTCGCTACATCGTCTACATCGGGATACTGGGATTCGCGAGCAGGGTTCCTGAACGGCAGCGATGCGATGCAGGGCTCTCTCTTGATGGCCGCCGCGTCGCCGACACGCTCTTTGCTATATCACGGCGGTGACCTTAAGTCCGCGCAAAGCCGGTTCGGCCCCCATCGCTGGCTTGATCTTTCGACCGGCCTCAATCCCTTCGCCTATCCGCTGCCGGTGATTCCGAAGCAGCTCTGGGCGCGGCTCCCGGACCGCGACCTCATCGCCGATCTCATCGCCGCTGCGGCAGCGGCATACGGCCTCGACGATGCCGACGTGGTCGTTGCCGGCCCTGGCTCGCAGGCGTTTATCCACCTTATCCCGCGTCTTTTGCCACCGGGCCGTGTCGTTGTCCTTGGGCCGACCTATGCAGAGCACGGTGCCGCCTGGGCGGCGGCGGGGCACCGCGTTGGCCTAGTTACCGCTAAAGATGTCGACGGTGCGCTCCGGGACGCCGACACGCTGGTCCTCACCCGTCCGAACAATCCCGATGGCTGCTGTTATGGCCGGGGACGCTTGCGGGACTGGCGGCGGCGGCTTGCCGCGCACGGCGGCCAAATGGTGATCGACGAGGCCTTCGCCGATCTTCTGCCTGAGTTAAGCCTTGCTTCCGAGGCCGGCACGCCCGGGCTGATCGTGCTGCGTTCCTTCGGCAAGTTTTTTGGTCTTGGCGGTCTTCGTCTTGGCTTCGGCCTTTGCGCGCCCGATTTCGCCACGCGGCTCAGAGAGGCTCTTGGCCCGTGGCCGATCAGCGGTCCCGCGGCCTATGTCGGCGGCCGGGCGTTCCGCGATCGCGCCTGGATCGCGGCGACACGGACGAAGCTTCGCGAGGCCGCGGCGGCGCTGGATCAGATCCTCACCGAAGCCGGACTTGAGGTAATCGGTGGCACCGATCTCTTCCGGCTGGTGCGGGACGACGACGCGTCTGCATTGTTCGAGCGCTTGGCCCGTCGCGGCATATGGGTTCGCGATTTTCCCGAACAGCCGCACTGGCTTCGCTTCGGGCTGCCGGGCGGCGAGGCGGCCTGCAGCCGCCTGGAGCGGGCACTACTCGCGAAGTCGAAGATTGCAGGGAATTTGGCAGGCGGCGGCAAACGCGCCTAAGATCCGCCATGACCGTTCCGGCAGCGAACCCTCCTGCGGCAAAAGATGCCGAGGCCGCACCCGATTTCGACACTGCCTTCCGCGCCAAGTTCCGCGAGCTTTTGCTGTGGCGCCGCGACGTCCGGCGCTTCCGCCGCGATCCGGTGCCGGAGGCGGTGCTTGCGCCGCTTCTTGATCTGGTCGCGCTCGCGCCCTCGGTCGGGTTGAGCCAGCCGTCGCGCTTCGTTTTGGTGAACGATACGGAGCGGCGCGCCGCCGTGCGCGAGAATTTTCGCGCCGCCAATGCCGAAGCGTTTTCCGCTCAGGCGCCGGAGCGGCAGCGGCTTTATGCCAGCCTGAAGCTCTCCGGTCTTGAAGCGGCGCCGGTGCAGATCGCGGTCTTCACCGAGCGCGCAACCGAGCAAGGCCATGGCCTCGGGCGACGCACCATGCCGGAAATGGCGGAATATTCGACCGTTGCCGCGATCCATACGCTCTGGCTCGCGGCACGGGCGGCGGGAGTTGGTCTCGGCTGGGTGTCGATACTCGACCCGCGGCCTCTGGCGAGGCTGCTGGACGTGCCGGAAGAGTGGATTTTCGTCGCCTATCTATGCCTTGGCTATCCGGAGGCGGAAACCGTCGTGCCGGAACTCGAGGCCAAGGGCTGGGAACACCGGCGTCCGGCGGAGCGTTTCGTCCTGAACCGTTGACGCTTGCACGTCAGCCGAGCGTCGCGACCAGGGCCAAGAGCACCAGCACTTCTGCTGCCTGTTCGGCGGCGCCGAGCACATCGCCGGTTGAGCCGCCGAGCTTTGCCTTGGCGATCACGGCGATCGCGAAACCGCCCGCCCCGGCGGCGAGCAGGGCGATGATCGCGGCTTTGATCGGCAAGAGCATGACGGCAAGCAGGATGCTGAGACCGATGGTCCAGCCGAGCACGCGCGAGGAAGGGTGCCCGGCGCTGACCGCTTGGCCGTCTCGCCGCGCGAGCGGCAGAGCATACATGACCGCGACCATCACGCTTCGCGCCAGCGCACCCGAGACGATCAGCGCCAGCATTACTTTCGATGTCGCGGCCAGCACCGTCAACGCGGCCACGCGAAGGGCCACACCCAGGATCAAAGCCATCACGCCGAAGCTGCCAACGCGGCTATCCCGCATGATGGCGAGCCTGGTTTCGGGCGTGCTGCCGCCGAGGCCGTCGATGAAATCCGCGAGTCCATCCTCATGCAAGCCACCGGTTGCCAGCATCAGCGCGATTACGCTGACGATCGCGGCCAGGACCGCCGGCAGCCCGAGGCGATGTCCAAGGCCATAGATCACGCCGCCGCCAAGGCCGACGAGCGCGCCGACCACGGGAAAGCCCCAGGCGCTCGCCGCGAGCGAGTAGCCCTCCGTCTCCTCGGCGCGGCCGAGCGGAATCCGAGTGAGCCAGCGGGCGCAGTGTCGCAGCCGGCCGAAACTTTCGCGAAGCAGGGATTCAAGGCTTTTTTGCATCATTAGCGGTTCAGGAATTGCGGCCACCGGCGACACTGATAGGATGGCGAAGCCGATGTCCCTGGCAAGCTTTCTTGCCTTTATTTTTCCAACTTCATTGAAGATTTTTGCTTATGTCGTCATCTGCTGCCGCCTCATCGCCGCCTGATGGTTTCGCGACCTTTGCTGCGTTTCGGGCGGTTCTCCAGTCTCTGCCTTCAGCCGACGATGTCCGTGCGGCAGAAGCGCGCGCGCGCCAAAGCGAGCTGACAAAGCCCGCCGGCTCGCTCGGCCGCCTCGAAGAACTCGCGATCTGGCTCGCCGCCTGGCAGGGCCGCCATCCGCCGCGCCTGGAGCGGCCGCTCGCGCTGGTTTTCGCCGGCAATCACGGCGTCGCGGCACAGGGCATTTCCGCTTTTCCGGCTGCGGTCACGCATCAGATGGTGGCGAATTTCAAGGCCGGCGGTGCCGCCATCAACCAGCTCTGCCGCGCCTATGGCGCGCGGCTCGATGTCATCGCGCTTGCTCTCGACCACCCGACCGAGGATTTCACCACCGCGCCGGCCATGAGCGAGGCGGAATGCTGTACGGCGCTTAGCACAGGGTGGCAGGCGGTTGCGGAATCGGACGTGCTTCTTCTCGGCGAAATGGGCATCGGCAACACCACCGCGGCGGCGGCGCTTGCGGCCGCGTTTTTCGGCGGCGGCGGCGGCGTCTGGTGCGGCCCCGGCACCGGCCTCGATCCGGCCGGCATCGGCCGCAAGGCACTTGTCGTCGACCGGGCGCTTGCCCACCATCGCGACGCGCTCGGCGATCCCTTGGAAGTCTTGCGCCGCCTGGGCGGGCGGGAACTCGCGGCGATCGCGGGCGCGGTGTCGGCGGCCAGGGTCAGGCGCATTCCGGTAATCCTCGACGGCTTCGTCGCCACGGCGGCGGCGGCACCGTTGTTCCGCCTTACGCCGGGGGCGCTCGATCATTGCTGTGCTGGACACGTCTCGGCCGAGCCCGGCCACCGCCGGTTGCTCGAAAAGCTGGGGCTGAGGCCGCTCCTAGCCCTCGACATGCGGCTTGGCGAAGCTTCGGGCGCGGCGATCGCGCTCGGCGTCGTCAAAGGCGCCGTGGCCGCCCATAACGGCATGGCGACCTTCGCCGAGGCGGCGGTGAGCAGCAAGATCGAAGGCGCGTGAAAACGCCTCACGCGCGGTCGACGAGATGAAGGAAAGAACCGAAGACGGAGCCCAAGCGCCGGCCCGCCGGGCCAAGTTCCTTGGCCATGGCATCGCGGGTGGTGAATAGCGGCATCCCTCCCGCCTCGCGGATGACGCTCGCATAATGAAACTCGTGTCCACGGAAGATTGCCCCCTTGGCGCCAAGCGGTCCGTCTTCGGTGAGCCTCGCTTCGCGATAGCCGAGGTGGCGTTTCGGCGCGGCGAACGACGTTTCGATCGGCAGCAATCCCGCCATCGCGTGACATGCGCCGTCGCGGTCAGTCAATCCGTCACCCAGCACCATATAGCCGCCGCATTCGCCATAGATCGCAACGCCCTTTCCTGCCCGCGCGCGAAGGCCATCGAGAAAGCGGCGGTTCGTGGCAAGCTTTCCGGCATGAAGCTCAGGGTAGCCGCCGGGCAAAAAGACCGCGTTGGCCGCATGATCCGGCGCCTCGTCGGCAAGCGGCGAGAAGGGAAGAATCTCGGTGCCCGAGCGGCGCCAGGATTCGACGAGATGCGGATAGGCGAAGGCGAAGGCACCATCCTGCGCCACCGCAATGCGCTGACCCAGAGAGGGAAGGATGTCGTGGCCCTCTGTTCCGCCTGCCGGGCCGGGCCGGGCGATCTCGCGCAATTGATCGAGATCGAGATGCGCCGCCGCCCATTCGGCCGCTCGGTCCAGCAGCGTCTCGATTTCCGCGTGTTCCGCCGCCTGCACCAGCCCAAGATGGCGGTGGGGGAGGTGAAGGTCCCTGGCCTCCGGCAAAAACCCAAGGACCGGTACGGCGACGGCCTTCATTGCTGCCGCCAGAATTTCTCGGTGTGCCGTGCCGCCGACACGGTTGAAGATGACGCCGGCGAGCGAAAGATCAGCGCGATAGTGGTCGAATCCGAGCACCTCTGCCGCGGCCGAGCCGCCAACGCCTTTCGCGTCGACCACCAGCACCACGGGCCAGCCGAAGCAAAGCGCGAGATCGGCGGTCGAGCCCGAGCCGTCGCGGGCGCCGTCGAAAAGCCCCATCACGCCCTCGATCAACAAGAGCGCCGCGTCCGTGCTCGCCACTGTGGCGACGGCACGCAAGGTTTCCGGCCGCATCGACCATGGATCGAGATTGAAACAGGCGCGGCCGCTTGCCGTTGCGTGGAAACCAGGGTCGATATAGTCCGGTCCGGCCTTGGCCGCGGCAACGGCAAGGCCGCGCCGTCGATAAGCGCGAATGCATGCCAGGGTGACAAGCGTCTTGCCGCTTCCGCTTGCCGGTGCGGCGAGGACGACGGCGGGCGCCAAGGTGCCGACGGCCGGGGCCGTCGGGGGAGGATCAGCCGGCGTCATAAGGACGATGCAAGGGATCGGCGATCAACCTTCGGCCGGTCAGCGCGCCAAGCCAGTCGAGGCCGGAGCGGAGCGTCACGACCTCGCCGATCACGACGACGGCCGGCGGTTCCATACCCGCTGCTTGCGCGGCGGGCGCGCAGTCGCCTAACCGGGTCTCGAGAACGCGTTGGCGCGGCAGTGTCGCGTCGCTCACCACGGCGACCGGCTCGTCTTTGTGCCGGCCGGCCGCGATCAGCGCGTCAGCGATCGGCGCGAGATGTTTTAAGGCCATGTAGAGAACGATCACCGGCGAGCCTTTGGCAATCGCCGGCCAATCGACGCCCACCGGCATGCTGCCTGCCGCATCGTGGCCGGTAAGAAACGTGACGGCGGAATTGATTTCGCGATGGGTCAAGGGAATGCCGGCATAAGCGAGGCCCCCGAGACCGGCGGTGATGCCGGGCAGGATGCGAAATGGGATGCCGGCCCTGACCAGGCTCAAGGCTTCCTCACCGCCGCGGCCGAAGACCAGCGGATCGCCGCCCTTGAGGCGCAACACGCGACTGCCCTTGCGCGCAAGCTCGATCAGCCGTCGTGAGATGTCGGTCTGTTTCGGCGACGGCTTGCCGCCGCGCTTTCCGGCATGGATCAAGGTTGCCTTCTGGCCGGCGAGTCCAAGAATCTCTGCCCCGACCAGAGCGTCGTAGACGACTACCTCGGCCTGTTTCAAGCCGTTAAGCACGTGAAGGGTGAGAAGCCCGGGATCGCCCGGCCCAGCCCCGGCGAGCCAGACGGAACCGGGTCGAAGCTCGGGCAGATTGAGGCCTGAAAAATCGAAAGGAAAGGGTTCGGCCGCCATTCCGTTAGCTTATCATAGAGCGAAAGAGGCCGGGCGCGCCCGCCCGGGCGGGGGAAACTGATGGCGAGGAAACCGAACGCTCCGCTTCGCCGCGGCTTTTCGACCGGCGCCTGCGCGACGGCGGCGGTGCGCGCGGCCTATCAAGGCCTCCTCACCGGCTCGTTTCCCGATCCGGTGCAAATTCGGTTGCCGCACGGCGAAGCCCCACTGTTCGCGCTGGCGCGGAAACGGCTTGGAAGGGGTTTTGCGGAAGCCGGGATCGTCAAGGACGCGGGCGATGACCCGGACGTTACCCATGGTGCGCTCGTCACCGCCAAGGTTCGTCGCGGGTCGGTGGGGTCCGGAGTGAGCTTTCGCGCTGGCGAGGGCGTCGGCATCGTTACCAAGCCTGGGCTGCCGCTCGCGGTTGGCGAGCCCGCGATCAATCCGGTGCCGCGTGCGATGATGCGCCAAGCCATCACGGAAGCCGCGCGGGATCATGGCGCGAGCGGCGATGCGATCATCGAGATCGGGGTTGCGAATGGTGCCGCCTTGGCCGAGAAGACCTGGAACCCGCGGCTTGGCATTCAAGGCGGGCTTTCGATCCTCGGTACCACCGGCATCGTCGTGCCTTATTCCTGCGCTGCCTGGATCAGTTCGATCCATCGTGGTATCGATGTGGCGCGGGCCGCGAACTGCGGCCATGTGGCGGGCTGCACCGGCAAGACCAGCGAGGTGCTGGTACGCCGTCTTTATGGCCTGCCGGAGGTGGCGTTCCTTGACATGGGGGATTTTGCCGGCGGGCTGTTGAAATATCTCCGCCGCCACCCATTGCCGAAACTTACCATCGCCGGCGGCTTCGCCAAGATGACGAAATTCGCTGCCGGGCACCTTGATCTTCATTCCGGACGCAGCCAGGTAGATATCGCCTGGCTGGTGGCGCGGCTCGCCGAACTTGGCGCAACGCCTACGATGATCGCGACGGCCGGCCGCGCGCCGACCGCCTTCGGGGTTCTGGAAGCGGCACGGCAAGCCGGAGTTCCCTTGGCCGATGTGATCGCCGCCAAGGCGCGGGGGACGGCGAACGAGACCCTTCGCGGCGCCGAGATCGCGGTCGAGGTTCTGGTCGTCGATCGCCAGGGCCGGCTGATTGGGCAGAGCGGATAACAGGCCAGAATGGCGCAAGTTTCTCATCTTCTCATTCTCGGTGGAACGGCGGAGGCCTTGACCCTCGCCAAGGCAGCGTCGTCGCTCGCCGGTCTGGACGTGGTCACCTCGCTGGCTGGCCGTACCGCGGCGCCGCGGCGGCCGGACGGCGGGCTCAGAATCGGCGGTTTCGGCGGCATCGCCGGGCTCGCGCGTTATCTCGGCGAAGCGAAGATCAATCTCGTCATTGACGCCACCCATCCTTTCGCGAACCTCATCGCGGCCCATGCATGGGGCGCCTGTCAGCAGCGTGGCGTTCCCTTCCTTCGTCTGTTGCGGGCACCCTGGACGCCGCAGCCCGGCGATCGCTGGATCGACGTTGCCGACGCGGCGGCAGCCGCGCGGGCGCTCTCGGCTCAGGCGCGGCGCGTCTTCCTCGCCATCGGGAAAAAAGACATCGCTGCGTTTGCGGGCCTCTCCGATCGGTGGTTTCTTTTCCGTTCGGTCGATCCCCTTGCGGGGTCCTTGCCCTTCGCCGGTCTCGCCATCACCGACCGCGGGCCGTTCCACACCGCGGCGGAACAGGCACTTCTCTCCGCTCATCGGATCGATGCCGTGGTCAGCCGCAACTCGGGCGGCGAGGGTAGCGCGGCGAAGCTCGAAGCGGCGCGAGCGCTCGATCTTCCGGTGGTGATGATCCGAAGGCCCGCGACGCTCGATGCGCCGATGGTCCATACGGTGGACGACGCGCTTTTCTGGCTGCGCGGTCATCTCGTTTGAATGCTTCGCCGCGGTCGGAAGATATGCGCGTGCGCCGGATCATAGAGCGCGCTTTCTTTCGATCCGTCCCCGGCCAGGACCCGACCGACCAAGATCAGCGCCGTTCGGGTGAGCTTGGCCTCGCGCACTTTGGGCCGGATCGTCGCAAGCGTCGCTTCGATGATCCGCTCCTCGGGCCAGCTCGCAAAGGCGACGACGGTCACCGGGCAGTCGGCGCCGTAGCAGGGCGTGAGTTCCTCCACCACCCGTTTGAGATTGCGGATCGAGAGATGGATCGCGAGCGTCGCGCCGCTTCGGCCCAAGGTGGCGAGATCTTCGCCAGCCGGCATATCCGAG
This sequence comes from Ferrovibrionaceae bacterium, assembly GCA_046705265.1. Lineage (GTDB taxonomy): Bacteria > Pseudomonadota > Alphaproteobacteria > Ferrovibrionales > Ferrovibrionaceae > JAJYTL01. Next base: position 29,373 of record JBJKQL010000007.1, on the reverse strand, counting down.
GCCTTCATCGCGGTGCGCGTCAGAATCAAGGTCTGGCTCACGCCGGGTAGCGTCAACTCGCGCTTCAATGTCGCCGCTGCCGCCGCATACGCGGGAACCCCAGGCGTGACGTCGTATGGAATCTCGAGTGCCTTCAGCCGCGCCATCTGTTCGCCGATCGCGCCGTAGAGCGTCGGATCACCGGAATGAATTCGGGCAACGTCGAGTCCTTTGACATGGGCCTGCATCATCTCGGCGATGATTTCGTCCAAAGTCATCGGTGCGGTGTCGACCACCCGCGCTCCTCGTGGCGCGAAGGCGATCACCGCCCGCGGCACCAGGGACCCGGCGTAGAGGCAAACCGGCGCGGCGGCGATGAGATCGCGCCCGCGGATGGTGATCAGGTCCGCGGCCCCCGGCCCGGCACCGATGAAATGCACGGTCACTCGCCAGCCCTTACCTTTTCGGCCACGCTATAACCGCGTGGGGTGTAAACGAAAGACTTGGTGCCGTTCCGCCGGATAACGCGGGTCGTCGTCGCGCCGATCAGCACTATGGTCAGCATGTCGATTTCTTCTTCGCGCATTTCGCCAAGGCTCGTGATTTTCACCGTCTCGCCCATGCGACCGAGATTCCGCGCCAGCACGACCGGTGTCTCGGCCGGCCGGTAACGCGACAGAATCGCGCGTGCTTCCGCGAACTGGCGGCGGCGCTTTTCCGAAGCAGGATTATAGAAGGCGATGACGAAATCGGCGGCGGCCGCCGCTTTGATGCGGCGGCGAATCTCGTCCCACCGCGTCAGCAAATCGGAAAGCGAGATGGCGCAGAAATCATGCCCGAGGGGGGCGCCGATCCTCGCCGCCGCCGCTTGCAGCGCCGAAATGCCCGGTGCGATCCGGATCGCGATCCGCTCCGTGCCAGACATGCGGTTCTTTTCAAGAAGCTCGAACACCAGGCTCGCCAGGGCATAAATGCCAGGATCGCCCGAGGCGAGAAGCGCGACCTCGTGTCCTTCGGCTGCGAGGCTGAGGGCATGAATAACACGCGGCTCTTCCTGTCCCAACGCGAAGCGGTGTTGGCGCTTTGCCGCAATCTCGCCGCCCAAGAGATCGAGATAGCCGCCGTAGCCGACGATATCGCTTGCGGCATCCAGGAGGCGCGAGGCTTCGGGGGTCCGCCACTCGGCTTTGCCAGGGCCGAGCCCGATCACGTAAAGCGCGCCCTGCGGCCGGCCAACGCGATCCGCCGCGATCGGTGATGGCGCCTCGGAGATGGCGAGCGTGGCGCGGCGGGATTTCCGCTTCGGCACGATCAGCCGTCCACCCGCGCCTGCGGCCGCCAACGCGGCGGCCTCGGCGACACCCGGCACGCCGACAGCGTTCTCGACCCTGGCCGACGGATGCCGAAGCCGTGGTGTCTCGCGCTTCAGAGTCTCCATCGTGAAAAAACGGGCGGGGATACGAAGAGCCTCGGCAAGTGCGTGGATCGCCGCTTCGTCCGCCTTGAGATCGAGGGAAAAGATGCCGGCAAGCGATTGCCGCGCGAGATTCGAGACCTTGAGTGTTTCGTCGAGCAGTGCTTCGAGTTCGGCGGCCTGCGTGCCGCGCTCGCAGCCGATGCCCAGGGCGAGCGTCGCCGGATGGTAGATCAGGGTCGCCCGATCGCCGTTCTCGTCGCGCGATGTAACGTGGATTGAAAGCGTGCCGTCCTCGTCCGTTGGGAGCGCCGTGCCTTCGAGCCAGCGCGCATCGCCGATGAGTCGCGCTTTCGCGCCGGCGAGAAGCGCCGCGACAAAGGGTTTCACATCTTCGGCATTACGCAGGCGATAGCCGGGCGGCGGCGCATCCAGCGCGACCTGGAAACGCAGATCGCTGGCGGTCGTGACAGCGGCGGCGATGCCAAGCGCTTGCGCCACGTCTCGCGCCAGCGCGTTGGCACCGTGATGGCCGCCGAGAAGCGGCACCACGGCGCTGCCATCCTCGGCGATGGCGAGGACCGCTGGCTCGATTGTCTTGTCGACGAGTTCCGGTGCCAGGATTCGGATCAAGACGCCGGCCGCACAAAGTCCGAATATCGGGCGATCCGCGCGAAACAGATCGCGAAGATGTGCGCCGAGATCGGAAAAGGTGACATCGGCGCCGGTGAGGCCTTTTCCGGCCAGCGCATGAATCTCGGCGCCTCGAATCGTCGCGCGAATCCTGAACGCGAGATCGCGGCCGCTTGGGCCGAGGGTGATGATGGCTGGCGCTCGTCGCCTGTCGGTCATGGCTCGGCCTCTGCCCCGATCATGGAAAGGCGCGCCTCCGCCTCGGAACGGTGCACAAGAATGATGGAGAAATAAGGTGCGTTATCAGGCGTGACTTGGTCGAGCCCGAGGATGCGTTGCTCCGCCATGCCGATGCGCTCGATATAGCGGGCGGCCTCGGCGAGGCCGAGGTCCCGCAATACTGCTCGCACCTTGGCGAAGTGGCGGCCGAGCTTGATAATGACCGCCGCCTCCGTATTTTTCAGATGCGCCGCGATCCGTTCCGGCGGAAGCGGCGCCGGGATCACCGTCAGCACGTCGTTTCGCGCCGTAAGCGGCATCTTCAGCGCGCCGGCCGAAGCCGTGAGCGAGGAGACCCCCGGCACCACCTCGACCGGGTAGCGGTGCGCGAGTTCGGCGAAGAGATAGACGAAGGAGCCATAGAAAAACGGATCACCTTCGCAAAGCACCGCGACGTCCCGGCCGCGATCGAGATGAGCACCGATCCGGGCCGCCGCGTCGGCGTAGACTTCCGGCGCCGGATGCCGCGCCGCGACAAGCGGCATGCGGATCGCGATTTCCGCCTTGGGCATGGCGAGATGCGGCGCGACGATGCGGCGGGCAAGGCTCGGGCCCTCGTCCGGCGCCGGATAGGCGATCACCGGCGCCGCTTGCAAAATGCGTAGAGCCTTCAAAGTCAAAAGCTCGGGATCGCCAGGACCAACGCCGAGGCCATAGAGTCTGCCGCCCGTGCTCATCGCTTCACCGCCGCAAGCTGGGCCACCGGGCGAAGCGGACGCCAACCGGTGAAGCTTTCGAGTGCTTCCGCCCGCTCGATGCCGACCCGAATTAGCTCGCCGCCGGTCCTCTTGCGCCAATCGAGCAACACCGCCTCGCTTTCGAGGCTCACTGCGTTGGCAACAAGCCGCCCGCCCGGTTTCAACCGATCCCAAGAGAAGGCAATCAGCGCCTCGCGGGAAACGCCGCCGCCGATGAAGACAGCATCCGGCGGGGCGAACATGGACAAAGCTTCAGGCGCTTCGCCAGAGACGATCTCGAGCCGCGGCGCGCCGAGAGCCGAGGCATTGTCGGCAATGAGACGAAGGCGGCTCGGGTTGCGCTCGATCGCGATGGCGCGATTCGCCGGATCAACGCGCATCCATTCGATCGCGACCGAGCCGCATCCCGCGCCCACATCCCACAGCATCTGCCCCGGTACCGGGCGCAGGGCTGCGAGCGTGATGGCGCGCATCTCGCGCTTGGTGATCTGGCCGTCATGGCGGAAAGCGTCATCGGGAAGGCCTGGCGTGCGTGATAATATCGGCGTCCCGGGATCGGCGATACATTCTACCGCGACGGTATTGAAATCGGCGATCGCATTGTTGTCAAGGCTTCGGGCTTCGCCCTCGATCCGCCGCTCTTTCGGTCCGCCCATATGCTCGAACACGGTGAGACGGCTCCGGCCATAGCCACGATCGGCAAGAAGGCGGGCTACTGCCGCAGGCGTCGCGCCGTTATCGCTTAGGGCAAGTAGTCGGGCATCCGGCTGGATGTCGGCCTGGATCAGATCGAGCGGCCGGCCGTGCAGCGTCAGGCACCGCACCTTCGCCATTGGCCAACCGAGTCTCGCGCAGGCGAGACTGAAGGAAGACGGTGCCGGCAGAATCGTCATTTCCGCGATTGGCACATGGCGGGCGAGCGTTACGCCGATGCCGTAATGCAACGGGTCGCCGGTCGCGAGCACGGTGACGCGCCGGCTGCGACGGCTGAGGATGTCGTCGATGAGCCCTTTGAGCGGCGACGTCCACGTCAATCTTTCGCGGTCATCTTGCGGCACGAAGGCAAGGTGCCGTGCACCGCCGATCAAGACCTCGGCGTTCTCGACCAAGGCCCGCGCTGTCGGTGCGAGGCCGGCAAGCCCATCCTCGCCGATGCCAATCACCGCGAGCCAGGGCATCATGCGCGCGGCTCCGCATCAAGCGACCCGACAAGCGCATTGATCGCGGCGGCGGCCATCGCGCTGCCGCCGCGTCGGCCGCGAAGCGTGAGATAGGGCACGTCGAGATGGCTTGCGATCAAGACGTTCTTCGATTCCGCCGCACCGACGAAACCAACCGGGAAGGCGAAAATTGCCGCCGGTTTCGGCGCGCCCGCCTGCAACAGCTCAATCAGGCGAAAGAGCGCGGTCGGCGCATTGCCGATCGCGACCAAGGCGTCGCCAAGATACGGTCGCCAACGCTCGACCGCGGCGGCAGCGCGCGTCGTGTTGTGTCGCGCGGCGAGCGCCTTGGTGTCATCGTCGCCGATCAGGCAGAGAATCGGATTAGCCGCCGGAAGCCGCTCGGCGCTGATCCCTGCTGCCACCATGCGGCCATCGCAAAGGATCGTCGCCCCGCGCGCCAAGGCCGCCTTGGCGGCCTCGACCACGGGACCGGCGGCGGCGAGGTCGGCGACGATATCCACTATGCCACAGGCGTGAATCAAACGCTCGGCAATCGGACGGAGAGTCGGGACGACGCCGCTGAAGTCCGCTTCGGCGCGGATCAATGCCGCCGAACGACGATAGATTTCTTCGGGCTCATCGAGATAGCCGGATGCCGATCGGCCCATCGTGGTTACCGCGTCGGGTTTAATCATCGGCACCCTCGGGTCCCAGGCTCCGCGGTCCCAAGGGGTGATCCGCGTGCGGATAAGGGGCGCGACCGTGACCATGGCGATGATGATCATGATGGTGGCCGTGGTCGGGGGCATCGTGATGGTGGTCGTGGTCGTGATGGTGGGGCGCCGCCGCCTCGGTCCCGACGCCGATTCCTTCCACGTGATGATGGTGGCTCGCCTGAACGAATCCGATCTCCTGCTCGAATCCCACCATCTGCACGCGGTATTTGCACATCTGGCAATTCATGTTGCCCGTACCTTCCTCGATTTCGCGGATGCGCTCCAGGATCGTTGCCAGCACCAACGGGTGATCAGCGAGATAGGGAACCTTGACGAATTCGATTCCGGGGTGGCGCGTCGCGACGCGTTCGGCATGACGGTAAATTCGTTGCACCAGTACGCCGGTGAAAAGGAAATATGGGAAGATCAGGATGCGCTGATAACGGAGCCTCGTTGCATGTTCGAGTGCCGGCTCGACCAGCGGAAAGGTGACGCCGGAATACGCCGCCTCGGCCCAGCCGAACCCGAATCCTTCCCACAAAAGGCGCGCGACCTTGGCGATGTTGGCGTTGGCGTCCGGGTCAGAGGTGCCGCGGCCCACCACCATGAGAAGGGTTTGATGACGCGGGACCCGATCGCCAACCATTTGCAACGCATCTTCGATCCGTGCCGCCGCTGCCTGCATCATTTTCGGATCGATCGCGAGGTCGCGGCCGAAGCGGATTTCCATTTCCGGGTGCTCCGCCTGATAGGCGTTCAAGACCGAGGGCAGATCGTTCTTGGTATGACCGGCGGCGAACAACATGCCGGGCACGGCGAGAACGCGCCGGATGCCCGCCGCGCGAAGTTTGTCCAATGCTTCGGCAAGCACTGGCCGCGCGAATTCGAGAAAGCCCCAAGTCACCACATAGCGATCGAGGCGCTGGCGAAGCTGTTCCGCAAGCTCGGCGAATTCCCTGATCGCTGCCGGATCGCGGCTGCCGTGGCCGCAAAGAAGGATGCCGAGGCTTTCCGTCATAGGGCTCCCGATTTTCCGGTGCACAAGATCGGTGCTGGCTCACGCAATCCGGCAATGTGAAGAAGACGCGGCAGATCGACCTCGCTCTCGATCTGGGCTGCAAAGTCGTCGAGCACGGTATCGGAATCGCGCTCGAAGGCACGATTGCCGATGCGTCCTGGCCTGAGCCGGGCGAGAAAATCGTGACGGAACGGATCGGCCGCGAAGAGGCCATGCAAATAGCAGCCCATGACGCGGCCATCGGCCGAAATCGCACCATCCATGCGATCATCAAGCTCCAGCATCGGCCGCGCCGCATCGGCGCCCTCGGTCCTCCCGAGATGGATTTCATAGCCGGCGACGGCGCATCCCGAGGCGATTTCCCGCCCGGCCACAAGACGCAGCGTCTTGTCGGCAACGAGCGTGGTTTCGATGTCGAGAAGGCAAAGGCCGGTTTCGCTCCCGGCCCTCCCTTCGAGACCCTGCGGGTCGTGCACGGCGCGGCCCAGTATCTGATAGCCGCCGCAAAGGCCAAGCACCGTGCCGCTGCGCCGCCGATGCGCCTGGATGTCAACGTCCCAACCGGCGTGTTTCAGGCTTCTGAGGTCGGCAAGCGTGGTCTTCGACCCCGGCAGGATCACGAGATCCGTATTGCCCGGCAGGGTCTGGTGCAGAGGAATGAGCGTCACGTCGACGTCGGGCTCGGCGCGAAGTGGATCGAGATCGTCGAAATTGGCGATATGGGGCAGAAGCGGCACGGCGATCCGGATCGGCGTTCCATCGCGTGCCGTGCTGTCATGCAGTGCTAACGAATCTTCCGCTGGCAATCGGCTTGCGCCCGCGAAATGCCGCACCAGGCCGAGCGCCGGCCAACCGGTGCGGCGGGTGATTTCCGCCATGCCCTCCTGGAACAATTCGGCATCGCCGCGGAATTTGTTGACTACATAGCCCTTGATCCGCGCGCGCTCCGCCTCGGGCAATAGAAGATGGGTGCCGGCGATCTGGGCAATGACGCCGCCGCGGTCGATATCGCCGATCAGCACTACCGGAACATCCGCCATCTCGGCGAAGCCCATGTTGGCGATGTCGCCGGCGCGCAGATTGACCTCGGCCGGGCTGCCCGCGCCTTCGATCAGCATGAGATCGGCCTCGGCCGCAAGGCGGCGATAGCTTGCCATCACTTCCGGCAGAAGTTGCGGGGCCATGGCGCGATAGGAATTCGCGCCGGCGCGGCCGATGACGCGACCCTGGACGACGATCTGTGCCATGGCGCCAGCCTCGGGCTTCAACAGCACGGGGTTCATGTCGGTCGTTGCGGCGATGCCGCAGGCTCTTGCCTGCAGGGCCTGGGCGCGGCCAATCTCGCCGCCGTCCGCGGTCACCGCGGCATTGTTCGACATGTTCTGTGGTTTGAACGGCCGAACGGAGAGTCCTTGCCGGGTGAAGGCGCGGCATAGTCCGGCGACAAGAAGCGACTTACCGACGTTGGAGCCGGTGCCCTGGATCATCAAGGCGGCGGTCAAAACTCGATTCCCTTCTGCGCCTTGACGCCGTCGCGGAAGGGATGCTTGACGAGCGTCATCTCGGTAACGAGATCGGCCGCCTCGATCAACTCGGGCTTCGCGTTCCGTCCCGTCACCACCACGTGCAGCGGCTCGGGCCGCGCCTCGAGCGTTGCCACCACTTCAGCGAGATCGAGGTAATCGTAGCGCAGCACGATATTGAGCTCGTCCAGCACCACCATGTCGTAGCGGGGCGCTGGACCGCGCGCGGCTTCGATCATGTCCTTCGCCGCCGCCCAGGCGGACGAGGCTGCGGCGATATCGCGGGCACGGTCCTGGGTTTCCCAGGTAAAGCCCTCGCCCATGGTGCGGATGGTGACAAGCTCAGGGAATTTTTCCAGGATTGGGCGTTCGCCCGTTTCCCAACGGCCCTTGACGAACTGCACCATGCCGACGCGGAGCCCCTGGCCGATCGCGCGCGCGATCAGGCCGATCGCCGCGGTGGTCTTGCCCTTGCCCTTTCCGGTATGAACGATGAGAAGCCCCTTCTCGATCGTCTTGGTGGCGAGCATGCGGTCGCGTGCGGCCTTGCGCTTGCGCGCCTTTTCGTTAGCACGGCGGTTGACTTCGTCTTCGCTTTCAGTTGCCGCAGTCATGGCGTGGCCCTTCCGTTGCGTCCGGCGAGCGAATGAAGCGCGGCATGGGCGCTGTTCGATTGCGGCTGCCACAGGCCGCGCTCGATCGCTTCCAAAAGCCGCACGGCGATGTCGTGGCGTGCCGCCGGATTACTCCCTTCGAGAAATTCGGCGACCTTGGGGTCGCCAAGATAAGCCTCGAAAACCGCGTCGAAATGATGGTCGGCGACGACGCCGGCCGTCGCCTGGAAGGCGAACAGATAATCGACTGTCGCAGTCATCTCGAAGGCGCCCTTGTAGCCGTGGCGCATGACGCCGGCGATCCATTTTGGGTTGACGACGCGGGCGCGGACGATGCGGGCAACTTCCTCGCGCAAGCTCCGGATCGCCGGGCTTTCGGGGCGCGAGTGGTCGTTGTGATACATGGCAGGCCGGGTACCGGAGAGATGGTGCACGGCGACGGCGAGCCCGCCCTCGAACTGATAGTAATCATCCGAGTCAAGAAGGTCGTGCTCACGGTTGTCCTGGTTCTGGGCGATCGCCTCGATGCCGGCGAGCCGGGTCGCGAAGGTATCGTGTTCGGCGGTGCCTTCGCCGTCGGCGCCATAGGCATAACCGCCCCAGGCGAGATAGGCGTCCGCCAAATCGCCTTCGTCCTTCCAGGCGGCATTGTCTATCAAGGCTTGCAGCCCGGCGCCATAGGCGCCCGGCTTCGATCCGAAGACGCGGTAACGCGCGCGCCGCGCGGCAACGTCGGGTGCAACACCGCGCGCGATCAAATCCTTGGTCTCGGCCGCGACGCGGGCCGCGAGAGGGTTTTGCCCCGGCGGTTCATCGGTCTTGGCGGCGACCGCCGCGATTGCGGCATCGAACAGCGCGATCTGGCGCGGAAATGCGTCGCGGAAAAAGCCCGAGATGCGAAGCGTGACGTCGATCCGCGGCCGGCTAAGCACTGAGAGTGGCAACACCTCGAATCCACTGATCCTGCCGGACGAGGGCTCCCAGGTTGGCCGTGCGCCGATCAGGGCCATGGCCTCGGCGATGTCTTCGCCGCCGGTGCGCATGTTCGCCGTGCCCCAGGCGTTCAAAGCCAGCGTCTTTGGCCATTCGCCATGCTCCTCGCGATAGCGCTGCAGAAGAAGTTCGGCGGATTTCCATGCCACCGTCCAGGCGGCGGGCGTCGGCACCGCGCGGGTGTCGACGGAGTAGAAGTTGCGGCCGGTCGGCAGCACCTCCAAACGGCCTCGCGTCGGCGCCCCGGATGGTCCCGGCGGCACGAAACGTCCATCGAGGCCACGCAAAAGATTTGTAATCTCGCGCGGTCCCGAATTCACCACTGCGGGGCGGATGCGCTGCCCGATCTCATCGAGAACGGCGATCGTGTGCGTCCAGGAGGGGTCAGGCGCGACCGTGGCAGCGACCAGGCAGCTTGCGAGCCGCTCCAGCCGCTCGATGGTGTCGCCGAAGGTTCGCCACGGCGGTCCGTCTTGCAGCACCCGCGGGCTCGGCCCGGTCCAGGGTTGGCCGAGATCGCAATCCAGGGGATCGAAATCCTGAAGGCCGAGATCGGCGGCAAGGGCGCGGATTAGCGACTCGTCCCTGCCCTTGCCGGCGCCGCGCGGCAGCCGCGTCAGGGCGACGAGTAGGTGATCGAGGAGATGGCCTTGCGGCGCGTGGCCGAACACATGCAATCCGTCGCGGATCTGCAGCTCCTTCAGTTCGCAAAGATAGGTGTCGAGCTTGCGGAGCCCGGCCCTCTCGTCGTCGTCGTCGGCGATGCCGCAATCGGCAGCAAGCCCGGTGCGCCGTGCGAGCGCCAGAATATCGCGGCTCAAGATGGGAAGGCGGCGCGGATCACTACCGGCGGCCGCGAAATATTCATCGACCAGCCGCTCCAATTCGGCCAAGGGGCCGTAACTCTCGGCGCGGGTCAAAGGCGGCGTCAGATGATCGATGATGACGGCTTGGGCGCGGCGCTTCGCCTGCGTGCCTTCGCCCGGGTCGTTGACGATGAACGGATAGAGATGAGGCAGGGCGCCGAACGCGGCTTCCGGGAAGCAATCGGCCGAGAGCGCCACTGCCTTGCCCGGCAGCCATTCCAGATTGCCATGCTTGCCGATATGGACGATGGCATCGGCGCCAAAGCTTTCGCGCAGCCAGCCGTAGAAGGCGAGATAGGCATGCGGCGGCACCAGCGCCGGGTCGTGATGCGACTTGAGAGGATCGACGTCATAGCCCCGAGCCGGCTGGATGCCGACCACGACATTGCCGAATTCCCGGATCGCAAGGCGGAAGCTATTGCCTTCGATCAAGGGGTCGTCTTCCGGCTCGCCCCAGCGGCCGATCACGGCGTTTTGCACCGTCTCTGGCAGCGTCTGAAAAAATGCGCGGTAGCGCGAAAGCGAATAGCGAACGCCGCCGGCGCGGGATGCGCGTGCGCGATGATCGTTGGTTGGGCCTTGGCTTAGGATTCGCATCAGATCGGCGGCGGTCGCAGGCAGGTCCGAGATCGCATAACCCGCGTCGTATAGCGCCTGCAGGATCACCATGGTCGCTTCCGGCGTATCCAGCCCGACGCCGTTCCCGATCCGTCCATCGCGGCTCGGATAATTAGCGAGGATCAGCCCGATGTGCCGTTCGCCGACGGCGGTGCGGCGAAGTCGGACCCAGCTCGCCGCCAGGCGCGCAACGAAATCGACCCGGTCGGGAAGCGCGGCATAGGTCAAAATCGGGCATTCGGTAAGCCGGTCGAACCGCGCTTCCGCCTTGAAGGAAACGGCACGTGAGAGCACGCGCCCATCCACCTCCGGCAGCGCGACGTTCATGGCGAGGTCGCGCGGGATCAGGCCGCGCGCGCTTTCGCGCCATGCCGTTTCCGTGCCGCCGGAAAAGATCACCTGCAGGACCGGGCAGTCGAGCGCGTCAAACGGCGTTTCGCGACTCGGACCTTGCGGCACCGAAAGTGCGAAGCCGACGGCGTTCAACACGATGTCGGGGCTTGCCTCGGCGAAGACCGCGGCGAGAAGCGCCGCGGCATGGGCATCCTTCAAGCTCGCGGCATAAAGGGGCAGCGCGTTCAGGCCTTTCGCGTCCAAGGCCGCGATCAGCTGGTCGACGGGCGCGGTGCCGCCACCGAGGAGTGCCGCGCGATAGAACACGATGGCGGCGATCGGCCGCTCCGGCCGCCAGCGGGTTCGGATGGTGGCAAGATCGGGCTGGCTCTCGCCCGGCCAATAAAGACCGGCAGCCAGCGCCGGTTTCGGTGCCGCCCAAGGGCCTTTTGCTTCGCCGATTAGCGCCGCAGCATACCGGAGGAAATGGATGCCGTTCTCCGGGCCGCCGAAGCGGCAATAGCCGTTGAGCCGGATACAGGCTTCATTATCGAGCGTCGAAATGCCCTCGAGCGCCGGGTCCGGCCGGTCGTCGCCCGGCAGCACGGCAAGTTTGATGCCGCGCTCGCGGCAAAGTGCGGCGATGCGCTCGATGCCGTAGGGCCAATAGGAAACGCCGCCCAAAAGCCTGACGACGATCAACCGTGCCTCGATCAACGTTTGCTCGACATAAAGATCGACCGAAAGCGGATGCAGGAGTCGCATCAGATTGGCAAGGCGCAACCGCGGGAAATTATCGCTGAGCTTGCCCCTGGCCGCCGCTGCCCAGGCAAGCTCGCTGTCCGCCGCCGAGAGGAACACCAGATCGCCGGGGCTTTGGCCGAGATCGACCGCGGCTTCGCCTTCGGTCAAAAGCTCGGGCGCGGTGGCGAGAAGATGCATGCCGCCGTCCCTCGCGCTTACGTTCCTTGGGCGAGCGGGTCGATGGCGGCCCGGATCGCGGCGGCGTCGAGGCCGGCGCGACCGATGACAACGAGCCGGCTTTGCCGCGGCTCGTCCGCTGCCCAATCGCGATCGTAATAATGTTGGATGCGTTCTCCGACCCCTTGCAGGACAAGCCGCATCGGTTTGCCGGTGACCGCGATGAGGCCTTTGACCCGCAGGATCTCATGCGCGTCGGCGGTGCGGCGGACGCGTTCAGCGAGGGCCTCCGGCGCTGCCACTTCGCCGAAGCGGATGGTGAAACTTTCGAATTCGTCGTGATCGTGGTCATCTTCGTCGTCGTGGTGCGATGGCCGCGCGGCAAGATCGTCCTCGGCCTGAAGCCCAAGGCCAAGCAGCACCTCGGCCGCGATTCGGCCGTGCGTGATGGGGAGAATCTTCACCGCGGGCCGCACCTTCGTCCGGATGCGGGCTTCCGCCGCCTGGCGTTCCGCGCCGCGCAAAAGATCGCTCTTATTGATCAGCACGAGATCGGCCGCCTGGAGCTGATCTTCGAATAATTCCTCGATCGGGTCGCCGTGCGCCAAGGGCGGCGGGCTTCTTCCGTTGCCGGTTTCGGCCATCAGGCGGCCCGCGATCAGCGCGCTTCCGTCGACCACCGCGATCACGCCGTCGACCGTGACGCGTGGCCTCACGTCGGGCCAGCGAAAGGCCTGGATCAAGGGTTTCGGCAGGGCGAGGCCGGAGGTTTCGATGAGGATGTGGTCGGGCGGCTGCGGCGCAGAGAGAAGCATCTGCATGGCGGGCAGGAAATCCTCGGCCACAGTGCAGCAGATGCAGCCGTTCGCAAGCTCGATGATCCGACCGGCGGCGCAGGCCGTATCGCCGCAGCCCTCGACGATCGCCTTGTCGACGCCGATATCGCCAAACTCGTTGATCAGAAGTGCGAGCCGCCGGCCCGTGCTCGAGGCGAGCAACTGGCGGATGAGGGTGGTCTTGCCGGCGCCGAGAAAGCCGGTGACGATGGTGGCGGGAATTTTCGCAGTCATCGGCGTTGCAGCGCATCCTCGCGCGGTTGGAATTTCACCTGCAGCGGAATGCCTGCGGTCATGAAAACCACCGCTTCAGCGCGGCTCGCGATTGCCTGGTTGAGACGGCCGGCGTGATCGAGAAAGCGCCGCGCCATGGCGTTGTCCGGCACGATGCCGAGCCCGACCTCGTTCGCCACCATTACCGCCTTGCCCTTGAGCACTTCGAGCGTGGCCAGAAGCCGCGTGCTTTCGGCCCCGATGTCGCGGCCGGCCCCCATCAGGTTGGCGAGCCAAAGGGTGAGGCAATCGACCAGCACGGCGCATTCCGCGTCGGCTTCGGCCTCGAGCCGCCCCGCGAGATCGAGCGGTTCCTCAACTGTGCGCCAGCGCGGCCCCCGCCGCGCCTGATGATGGCGGATGCGCGCGGCCATTTCCGCATCGCGGGCTTCCGCCGTCGCGATATAGACAAAGGCGCCGGGTTGGCTTTCGAGCAATGCTTCGGCGTGGCGGCTTTTGCCGGATCGGGCGCCGCCGAGGACGAGCGTCAATCGCGGCAGGCTCATGCGGTTGCCGCGCGTCGAATGCCCGATCGAACAAGGGAACGAATCACCGTCCAACCCCTTCCCGGAGCGTCACTGATACAGCGCCACCGCGGCTGGGGACCGGGCGGGCGGCGAGGGCCCGGCCGGTTCGCTCCACGGGCGCCCCGTCCGTGGTTCGCGTCGGCGTCGGCAACGGCAGGTCTCCTGGCTCGCGGGTCTGGCGTCCTCCATCCGGCCTTCCCGGCGGCACCTGGGCCGCCAGTGGCGCGATCGGATGCGGGCTTCCCGCCTACAGTTGCGGGGGCAGCCAAGGATTGGGCGGATGCCGCCTTACCTTGTTCCCTCTCTCGTCCCCCGAATGGGGAACCGTTGCGAATTCAGACTATGTCAGGCGGGGCGGAAGAGCAATAACCGGCCGGATGCGTGATCTCGTCGGATAAGGTTGCTTGATCATGTGAAATGATGGAGCGGCTTACGTGAACGAACGCGAATGTGAGCCGCTCTAAGCGCAATCGGCCTCGGGGAAGGATACCTGCCGGCTTATTCAGTTTGACTTCAGAGAAGAGCGCCGAACGCCGGCGCCGTAGCTTTCATGCGGTCATGAGACCAGAGCCCAGCCCGCCTTGCCGCTCTTCAGCAGACCGACGAGCGGGTTCGGTATCGCTGGCGCAATCCGTCGCAAGGTGTTGGTGTCGTGGTGATTGAAGGGGGGTGTGCGGCCGCGGAGCGCCAGATCTGTGCGCGTCACGTAAGTCCAGCTCCCATCGCTGTTGAAGGTGATGTCGATGCGGTAATAGTCGGTGCGGAACGCCTCATCGAGAAAGGGGGCCGTTGGCGTGCGGATCGATCGGGTCCATGCGGATATGCTCGCGGAACACGCACCGCTCGGGGCCTTCCGCCTGCGGATTGACGTCGACCCCCTGATTGGACTCCCATACGCCAGCGAAGCGACGCAGCGGGTCCAGATTGGCCAGCGTGTCCGGCGAGGCATTGTCGGGTTCGGTGAAGATATCGTCGGGGATGTTCGGCATGGGTCTTGCTGTGCTGCAGGATTGGCCGACAGGGCGCTTGCGCCATCGCGATGACAAAGGGGGCCCCGAGTCAATCCCGTTCTCGCAGCGGTCCACGGCGGGGGCGGATGACGACGGCACGGCATCGGTCGGCCGTCAGGGTGGCTTCTCGGGCCTCGGGCCACATCCCTCCATTTCATTTTATATTTTGTATACCATATTGATAACACCAGACATGACTGAAAGCCATTGCGGGTCAAAAAGTTGGCCGTAAAGAGCCGGCTCGGAACTGCGCCGCACAACCAGACGGACACTTATCGAAATCGCATGGTTGCTATGCACAATTGGTAATTGTTGCGCCGCAATAATGGCCTTATCTATTTGTCTAAACGTAATGAATTGGCGTTCACCCCAAGTTGATGATGTGAACGCTGAGGTTGAAAGAGATCGCGATCATGCCGGAGATCAAGTGCCGTGAATTCCATGGATTGGAAGCTTTCGGCGATGCCTCCCAAAAGCAGCATCCAAGAGGGGCATGGCGCGAAGAGACGGGACTAAAATTTTTACCCTTGCTGGTATGCCACATACCGAGATTTGGAATTCCAGCCGCTGAAACCAAAATTGAATGGAGGCTCACATGCTTTTCGCTTTCACATTAGGCGCGCTCGCACTCTCCGGACTTTACGTGCTCGCCACCTTCGACTACCAGAATTGACAACAGTTCGTGTTTGGCCTGGTGACCACGCGCCGTCTTATGAGCGCGGTCGCTGAGGGCGCCTGTTGGCTGCGGCTCGCTCGCCCAAAGCTGCCGTGACCGCGTCAGGCAAGAAGCGGGTCGAGTGCGCGTCTTCGGCGACTTCCGCGCCGATGTCATCAGCGCCAATTCCGGTGCCATCCCTTCAAGCCCTTTGACGGGCTTCCCTTCTCCCTCGTTTTCCCGATCGAACCATTGCCATAGTGCGGTGCGGCCTCAGCCACGCCCTGGCTACCGGCCGCGGCGGGCGGGGGAGAAGCTCCTCGATCACCTCGATCTACGCTGGTGCCAGGGAAGGGCATTCGCTCGACCGCTGGCCGAAGCCGCATTGACGCACGAGCGCGGCGGATTACAGGGTGCGGCGAACGTGCTATGCGGATGCCATGCCGCCTTTGCTGCTGCTGCAGGATATCGCGCTCACCTTTGGTGCCAGACCGCTTCTTGTCGGCGCTGGGCTTAATGTCGGCGCCGGCGATCGCATTGCCCTCGTCGGGCGGAACGGCTCCGGCAAGTCGACGCTCCTCAAAATTGCCGCCGGGCTGATGCAGCCGGATGCCGGCCGCCGCTTCGCCGCGCCCGGCGCCACCATCCGCTATCTCGCGCAGGAGCCCGATCTCGCGGGCTTCGACACCACGCTCGCCTATGCCGAGGCGGGGCTCGAAACCGAGTTCAGTGGCCGCCACCGTGCCCGCATGCTGCTGCAAATGCTCGGCCTCACCGGCGAGGAGGATCCGGCGCGGCTTTCCGGCGGCGAGGCGCGCCGCGCCGCGCTCGCCCGCGCGCTTGCGCCTGAGCCCGACATCCTTCTTCTCGACGAGCCGACCAACCATCTCGATCTTCCCGGCATCGAATGGCTCGAGGCCGAGCTTTCCGGCCTTCGTTCCGGCTTCGTCGTGATCAGCCACGACCGGCGGCTTCTCGACCGGCTCTCCAGCACCACGGTGTGGCTCGACGGCGGAAAAACCCGCGTTTTCGATGGCGGCTTCGCCGCCTTCGAGCCCTGGCGCGACGCGCTCCTCGAACAGGAGGAAACGGCCCGCCACAAGCTCGGGCGCAAGATCGTGATGGAAGAGGATTGGCTGCGCTACGGGGTCACCGCCAGGCGCAAGCGCAATCAAAAGCGGCTGACCGATCTTCAAGCGATGCGAGCGGAGCGGAAAGCGCGGCGGAATCCTCGTCCCAAGATCAAGCTCGAGGCCGCGACGGCCGAGCTTTCCGGCCGTCTCGTCATCGTCGCCGACGAAATTGCCAAGTCCTATGCTGGTCGACCGATCGTGCGCGATTTCACCACCCGGACCCAACGCGGCGACCGCGTCGGCATCGTTGGTGCGAACGGCGTCGGCAAGACCACGCTTCTCAACCTCTTGACTGGCGCGCTAACGCCGGATCGCGGCATGGTGCGGCTCGGCACCGGCCTCGCGCAAGTGACGCTCGACCAGCGGCGCGTGAGCCTCGAACCCGCGCAAACCCTGAGCGGCGCGCTTACTCGTGGTGCCGGGCACATGGTCATGGTCAACGGCCGAAGCCGGCATGTGATTGGCTATATGAAAGACTTTCTCTTCGGTCCGGAACAGGCGAACACGCCGGTCGGCGCGCTTTCGGGCGGCGAGCGGGCGCGGCTCGTTCTTGCCCGAGCCTTCGCTCAACCCTCGAACCTCATGGTCCTAGACGAACCGACCAATGATCTCGATCTCGAAACCCTGGATCTCTTGCAGGAGCGCCTTGCCGATTATTCCGGGACGGTGCTGCTGGTCAGTCACGATCGCGATTTTCTCGACCGCGTGGTGACTTCGGTCATCGTCGCTGACGGGGACGGCCGATGGACCGAATATGCCGGCGGCTACACCGACATGCTGGCCCAACGGGGCGCCGCCCCGGCTTCACCGGCGCCGCCGGCCGGGCGCCCGCAAAAGGCGCAAACAAAACCGGCAGCGACGGCACAGCAAGGGCCAGCGCGGCGGCGCTTGACCTTCAAGGATCAGCACGCGCTCAAAACCTTGCCCGGGCGGATTGCCGAACTGCAGACGGATATCGCCGCTCTTTCGGAGCGCCTTGGCGATGCTGGTCTTTACACCCGCGAGCCCGCCCGCTTTGCCGAAATCACGGCGGCGCTTGCCGCGCGGCAAGCTGAGCTCGCTGAAGCGGAAGAGCGGTGGCTGATGCTTGAGATCCTCCGTGAAGAAATCGAAAGCGGCGCGTGAGCGTGCCGGCTGGGCCGCTCAGGTCGTCGTTTCCAGCCGGTCGAGAAAAGGCTGCAGCACGCCGAGGATGCGATCCAGCACGCCGGATTCACCCTCGGCAAAGGCCTTGGCCGCCGCCGCCATGCGTTGTCGCTCGGCGGCATCGGCGAGAAGCGCGTTGACGGCATCGGCGAGCGTTGCTTCATCGCTTACCGAGCCGGCCGCATGGGCGGCGATCATGCCCTCGGCGATGGTGGTGAAATTTTCCATATGCGGGCCAAACAGCGGCACCACGCCAAACCGAGCCGCCTCGAGCGGATTCTGGCCGCCGTGCGGTACCAGCGAACCGCCGATAAAGGCGACCAAAGCCAAGCGGTACCAGAGCCCGAGTTCGCCAATCGTGTCGGCGATATAGATGTCGCTCGCCTCATTCGGTTTTGCGCCGGCGGCGCGCCGCGGTGCCTCGAGATGCAAGGCATTAAGCGCCGCGGCGATTTCGCGTCCGCGGCGGGGATGGCGCGGCACGATCAGGGTTAGGAGACCGGGGTAGCGGGATTTCAGCGTCCGATGCGCCGCGCCGACGATTGGCTCTTCACCCGGATGGGTGCTGGCCGCGAGCCAGCAAGGCCGCGCGCCGATCGCTGCCTTCAAGTCATCCAGCGTTGCCTGATCGGCGGGCAAGGGAGGCGCGGCAAATTTCAGATTGCCGAGATGGCAGGCGCTCGGCGCGCCAAGCGCCTTCAGCCGTTCGGCATCGGCCGGCGTCTGCGCCAAAATCAGCGTGAAGGTGCCGAGGATGTCACCGATCAGCCCCGCTGCCCGGCGCCAGCGCCGGAGCGAGGTGGCGGAAAGCCGCCCCTGCAACAGGATCGCCGGGATGCGCCGTTTGCGGGTCTCCAAAAGCAGCGTTGGCCAGAATTCCGACTCGACCCAAAGCGCAAGATCGGGCCGCCAATGGTCGAGAAAGGCGCGCGCCGCCTGCGGCAGATCGACCGGTGCGTATTGATGCAGAACGCCGCGCGGCAGATGGTGGGAAAGAAGCGTCGCCGAGCTTACCGTGCCGGTGGTGAACAGGAGGTTGAGACCGGGCCGCGTGGCGTGGAGCCCGACCGCCAAGGCGAGAACCGACATCGCCTCGCCGATGCTCGCCGCGTGGATCCAGACCAGCGGTCCCCGGGGCCGCCCCGCGCTGGCATGGCCGAATCGCTCGGGCAGCCGTACCAGGTCTTCCTTGCCGCTCTTCGCGCGGTGACGAAGATGAAGATGAACGAATGGCGTTGCTGCGGTCGCCAGCGTGCGATAAAGCGCCGCCATGCCAGCGGCGCGCCGCGGCTCGGGCGCGCGAGGACCCGGCTCCGGAGTCTTGGAATCGGGAATAACGGAAGCATTGTTCATTGTTGGGAGCACCGTCCGGTCAGGAACTGCCTTCCCGCCGGCAGCGGGATCGGAACCAACGCCGTGGGGCAAGTCGCATCCCACGCCATACGGGGATTGCCGCGCCATCGTCAAGCCCGACCTCGGGGTGGCGCTCACTTCGCGTCATGCAGGATGATGCCGAGCGTATGCCGACGCCCGGAAAGAAGGCGACTGACGCCGTGCCGCATCGTAACGCGATAGAAGCCCCGCGTTCCTCGCACCGGGCGATGGTTGACCGGAAAGATGACGCCCTGGCCTTCGCGCAACGGCACGACCTCGGCCCGCGATTGCATGCGCGGCTGTTGCTCGACCAGAACGAATTCGCCGCCGGTGAAGTCGCATCCGGGCCGCGACAAGAGAATCGTGAACTGCAACGGAAAAACATGTTCGCCATAAAGGTCCTGGTGCAGGCAGTTGTAATCGCCCGGGCCGTATTGCAGGAGGAGGGGCGTCGGCTTTGTCTGGCCGGCATGGTGGCAGTGCCCGAGATAGGTCAGGTGATCGCGCGGATAGCGCATCCCGATGTTCATCCATTCGTTCCACCGGTTCGCGATCGAGGCTAGCTCGGGATAAACCGCTGCGCGCAATTGGGCGACCGGTTCCGGCAGCGGATAGGCGAAGTATTTGTATTCACCGCGGCCAAACCCGTGATGGGCCATGACGACGCGGCTGCGAAACCGTGTCTCCGCGTCATAGGCCGCGGCCAGCGCCCCGCACTCTTCGGCCGTGAGCAGGGTGTCCGTGACCGCATATCCCCCTTCATCGAGCTTCTTCGCGACCGCGCTCCAATCGAGCGCCGCGACGCGCTCGGGGATACCGATGTCTTTCCGCGCCGCCGCAGCGGCGCGCCGCGAAAGCAATTCGCGGTTCATGACGCGATAATACGCAGACCGAGCATATGGCGGCACGGCGCCTCGCTCGAGGATCGGGACGCTTCCGACATTTCTGCGATGCTGGACCAAAGTGACACGACGGCCGATCCCCTCTTCGCTTTCGACGACGCCCGCCTCAGCCTGTGCATCGGCACCGATCTCATGGCCGCCTACCGAAATTCGCTGCCTTTCGATAGCAGCCATCGTGCGACGTTCGAAACCACGACACTAGCGGGCCCGCTTCGCTCCGCGCTCCGGTTCTTGCTATCAAATCCAGATCGGCAAAGCCAGCCGATCCCGGCGGCGCGAGCGGCGATGCCGCCGTGTCCGACGTCCAGAGCGGTTTTCGTGTGCTTTCGCTCACCCAAACCGCTCTATGACGTTGTAGAACCCGTAACGTTATCCGGGGCCCGATGACCCCATCCGGCCGGACGTCGCTCTAGCCGCGATCGTCGTGGCCACCCCAGCGATGGCCCCAGTCATGCCCCCGGTCATGCTCCCAGCGATGGCCCTCCCAGCGATCGCCATAGGAGAAGCCGCGCGCATAGCCGTAAGCCGGATAACGGTAATAGGCCCGGGGGGCGGCATAGGCCGGAGGATAGCTATAGGCGTAGCCGTAACGATAAGGAACGGGTGGCGCCGTATAGACCGGCGCCGGAACCTCGACACCAATCCAGACGCCGGCCTTCGCCGGTTTCGCGGTCGTCATCACCGCCGCGACGCCGATTCCGGCGGCGAGCAGAATGCCGGCACGTCCGATGTGGAATTTCCTCGCCAGTGAAGACATTTGTACCTCCATCGCGTGAACGGGGGCTTGCCCCGCGGCTTATCGGTCCCCGAGACCAGGGGACCGACATGTTTTGGAATATAGCCTAAATTCATTTATACGTCAATAGTGGCGTACTTATATGCTTACATTAGCGTATTTGTGCTTGAAACGAGGCGGCAGTTGTGACAAATCATCCCGTGCGCCCTTTCTCACTGCCGGAGGATGAAGGCATGCCGGTGCGACGATACGCGCGGGAGGATCATGAGGCCTATTTCCGGATGCTGGCCATTGTCGGCACGCGCTGGGAGGAGGCGGTCGGCCGCGCCGAATATCGCAGTCAGACGGGATGGAACTTGCTGACGCGCCTGTGGCGCGAGGGACGGGTCAAGATGTCGACGGCTTATGAATTCATGCGCGAAGTCAAGAGTCCGACCACGCGGCGTCTCTGGATCCAAAAGGCGATCGCCGACAGCATTATCGAATGCAGCGACACGGGATTGATGCGGGAGTTGCGCAAGGGCAGAAAGCCCGCGCTGCCGCGCGGTCAGAACAGTCCGGATATCTGGCTCAACCCCGAGATCGCGGCGAAGATCGACTCCTTCATGGACGATGTGCTGGATGAGCTTCTACGAACCGCGCGTGACGTCAGCGCGCGGGCCGGGGCTTCCGCCGCGGTATAGCGACCGCAGCTCGTGCCTTTCCCCCAAGCCTCGCCGCGCCCGTGGCGCTCGTTCCCGTGGCTGGTGTTCGCCGCCGAAATGCTTGGCACGGCGCTCCTGATCGCGGTCGGGCTATCGATCGTCATTCTCGACTTTGGCCAAGGGAGCCCGGTGGTGCGTTTCATCCCCGATTCCGGATGGCGCCGCGTCATCACGGGTTTTCTATTCGGCGTGACCGGCGCGCTGATTGCCGTTTCCCACCTTGGCAAGGAGAGCGGTGCGCATATCAACCCGGTCGTGACCGTGGCATTCTGGCTCATGGGGAAGATGA
This sequence comes from Ferrovibrionaceae bacterium, assembly GCA_046705265.1. Classification (GTDB taxonomy): domain Bacteria; phylum Pseudomonadota; class Alphaproteobacteria; order Ferrovibrionales; family Ferrovibrionaceae; genus JAJYTL01. Next base: position 8,020 of record JBJKQL010000007.1, on the reverse strand, counting down.
GGCCGTCGGTTGCGGCGGGTTACGTGCTGGCGCAATTCGTCGGTGCGGCGATGGGGGCGGTGCCCTTGCTCATGTGGGGTGGCATGGGGCGAAGCGTCGCCTTCGGCGCAACCGTTCCTGGTCCTGGCTATGGTGATCTCGCGGCACTGTTTGGCGAGGCGGTGACGACCTTTTTCCTCATCTTTTTGCTGTTTCTGTTCCTCCGTCACGCGCGGCTCAAGGCCTACACGCCGGCGCTCTTTCCCGTCCTTTATGCAGTGATGGTTTTCGTGGAGGCGCCGATCTCGGGTACCAGCACCAATCCGGCTCGAAGTCTTGGGCCGGCGCTGATCTCCGGCGATTGGCATGGCTGGTGGGTTTATGGATTGGGTCCGCTTCTTGGCGCCTTACTGGGCGTATGGGCATGCCGGTTGACGGGATTGAACTGGTTGACGGTCGAGGTCGCGAAGCTCTACCACTTCGATCACGATCGTTACGGGCTGTTCCGCGGCGGCCGAAAGGGTCGCCGGAGCTATGATTGAGATGGGGCCTCTCGACGTCCGCGCCTGCTCTATTTAAGGGCTCCTTAACCTTCCTGGCATATCAATTTTCCGCGCCATATGCGCGGGAGTGAACGCCGCATGCTCCAACCTCGACCGCTTGGTGCATGGATTGGGAGGCGGATGCGCGCGATTCCGCTGGCGCGGCGCCTTACCCTACTGACTACAATTTTTCTCGCCGCCATTTATGTCGGCGACGCCACGATTCTCGTGCATCATTACGACAGTCTGGCTCTATACCAGCGCGAAGCGCGCGAAGCCAAAGCCCAATTGCTCGCCGAGCATGCCGGCCGTGCCCTTTCCGCGATCGATCTGTCGCTCGAGATCATCGCCGAGAAGCTGAAACACGAGCTGCCGATCAAAAAGCCGACAATCTTCACGCAGCTTCTTCTTGACAAATACCGCAAGAAATTACCGCAGGTCCGTGCGCTCAGCGTAGCGGATGCCGACGGACAGATCGTCAACGACACCGTGTCTTTTCCGCCGCCGCATTTCAGCGTCGCGGACAGGGTGAGTTTTGCGAAACAGAAGAAATGGCGCGGCGTCGGTCTCTACCTCGGCAAGATCGAAATCGCGCGGAGCGACGGAAAAGCCTTCTTTCCGATGAGCTATCCAATCCTGGACGATTACGGGAATTTCGAGGGCGTCGTTACCGCGCTTGCGGATCCGGGCTATTTTTCGACTTTCTACGCCTCCAACAGCGGCCGGCAGAGGGAATTCATCCTGCTCGAGCGCCGCAATGGCGCGATCCTCGCCGGCACCGGCTTGTCAGATAAGGAGCTGGCAAAGGGACAGCCCCGATCCCCTACCTATGGCGGCAAGACCAATACCACGGTGGTGCCGGTTCGCGGCTTCCCCCTCAAGATCGTCTTGATCAGCCGGCCGACCGTGCTGACGTCGAATTTCCTGGCGTTTTCTACGATGGATATCGGACTGCTACTGATGATGACGATCATCGCGTGGTGGCTTGCGACTGCGGCGGCGCGTGAGGCCGAAGCCGTCCGTCACCAAGCGGAGGCCCGTCAGACCGCCGAGGCGCGCCTTTTGAGCGCGATCGAAAGCGCTCCCGCCGCTTTCGCGCTTTTCGACAAGGACGACCGCCTGGTTCTGTCGAACGCGCTCTACAGCTCGTTCTTCGCGCCGATCAAGGACGTGATCGTTCCGGGCGTGTCGTTCACCGAACTCGCCGAGGCTGCGCTCAAGCGTTGCGTCTATGCAGCGATCAGCCCGGACGACCAGGCGTTCTTGCGGCAGCGATTGGAACAGCATAAAGCCGGCCCTAGTGCGCCTATTCTCGAACTTTACGACGGCCGTTGGGTTTTCATGCACGAGCGGCGCACCAAGGAGGGCGGCATCGTGCTATTCTGCTCCGACGTCACACTCCTGAAGAAACGCGAAGAAGAATTGCGCCACAGCGAGCGTGCCGCGAAGCTCGCGCGCGAGCAAGCTGAACAGGCCAATCGGGCAAAGACCGCCTTTCTTGCCAGCATGAGTCACGAGTTGCGGACGCCGCTCAACGCGATCATCGGCTTTTCCGAGATGATTGAGCGCGCGGTAAAGGGACCGATACCGGAAACTTATCGCGAATACGGCGAAATCGTGCGGGCCAGCGGCGAACACCTGCTCTCGATCATCAACGACATTCTGGATATCGCGAAGATGAACGCAGGCAAGACCGAGCTTCAGATCGAATCGGTCGATGCCGTCCAGATCATTGGCGAAGCCGTGGCGATCCTCTCGGAACGCGCGACGACTGCCGGCGTTCGCGTGACCATGGAATCTGATGCCGCTTGTCCGGCAGTGGAAGCGGATCCGCTTCGTCTGCGTCAAGTGATGCTCAACCTGATTACCAATGCGATCAAGTTCACGCCATCGGGTGGCCAAGTCGAAGTGTCGTCATCCGTCGGTGCGAACGAACTCCGCATCGCCGTGCGAGATACCGGCGCCGGAATGGCACCTGAGGATATCCCGCATGCCTTGGAACCGTTCACGCAGGTTGGCCGAGACCATCGGCGTCACCAAGAGGGCACTGGCCTTGGATTGCCGATCTCAAAAACCTTGGTCGAGCTGCACGGCGGCCGCTTCGAGATTGAAAGCGCCCTCGGTGTCGGCACGACCGTAACCATCGGCCTGCCTCTCGCAACGGACAGCGAGGCCGCTGGTGCCGCATCACCCGAGGCCCCGATTGCCGCCCGACACAGGAAGAGAAATAGATGATGTCATTGAAGCCGGCTGTTCTTGCCAGCGTTTTCGCGTTCGTCATTCTGCCGGCGCATGCTGCTCAGCCGATCCGGATCGGCGTCGACGGGCCGCTTACCGGCGGATCGGCACCGATGGGGATCAGCATGATGCGCGGCATCGAACTTGCCGCGAAACGTATCAACGATGCTGGCGGCGTGCTCGGGCGTCGCATCGTTCTGATCGAGCGCGATGATCGAGCGCGTAACGATCGTGGCGCGGCGATCGCCAAGGAATTTACGGAAGGTGATCCCGTCGACGCCGCCGTTGGATTCGTGAATACCGGAGTCGCGCTGGCGGCCGTGCCTTACTTCGAACAAGCGCGCATTCCGTTGATCATTAGTGTCGCCACGGGCAGCATGCTGACGCGGGAATTCGCGCCGCCGGAATACGCCGAGAACTACATCTTCCGGGTTTCGGTGAGCACGGCCGTGGAGGCCGAGAAGATCGTCAAGATAGCTATAGATCGAGGCTACAGGAAAGTGGCGATCTTCGCCGATACGACCGCATACGGCAAGGTCGGCCGCCGGGATTTGACGGAAGCGCTCGCCCATGATGGTATGACGCCGATCTCAAACGAGAAGTTCAACATCGGCGAGCAGCGCATGACACGGCAGCTGAAGCGCGCCCGTGCCACCGGTGCGGAAGTCATCCTGACCTACGGAATCGGCCCGGAACTCGCGGCGCTCGCGAATTCCCGGGCCAAGATCGGCTGGATGGTTCCGATGATCGGCAGCTGGACGTTGTCGATGTCGAATTTCATCGACGCCGCCGGTGCCAACGGCAACGGAGCCATAACGCCACAGACCTTCATCGAGGAGGGGAACACGCCGCTTCGGACCGAATTCATCCGTGCCTATCACGCGGCTTACCATGTTACGCGGATGGCGTCGCCACCCGCCGCCGCGCAGGGTTACGACTCGCTTCTTCTTCTAGTGGCAGCGATGCGCCAAGCTGGAACGGTCGACGGACCGAAGGTCCGGGCCGCGCTCGACGATCTCCAGACCAAGGTTGAAGGCGTGGTGCAGACCTACGATCACCCATTTACGCCTCGCGACCACGACCCCGTTTCTATTGCGACACTGGTTTACGGCGTGGTCAGGGACGGCCAGGTCGTCCGCCTGAGGCCGGGTGCGCGATCGGCTGCCTCGGATCCGGCCTCAAGCCGATAGAGCGCGATAGCCGCTTGAGGTTCTCTCGCGTCCTGGTATAGAAGGACGCCTCGTTCCGTTCGAGCGACAGGGGCGACGCCGTCGTCCGCTTCATTCCGATAACCGGCCAACTGCGCGCGGCGCGGCGTCAATCCACAGACTGCCAAAGGGGAGGATCAACATGATTTACGAGCTTCGTGTCTACCGCTGCGTTTCGGGCCGCCTGCCGAATCTGTTGAAGCGCTTCGACACCATCACGTTGAACATCTGGAAGAAGCACGGCATCAAGCAGGTCGGTTTCTGGACCACGCTGGTCGGCGAATCGAACCAGGACCTGACATACCTGCTGCAATGGGAATCGCTTGCCGAGCGCGAAAAGAAATGGGGAACCTTCATGGCCGATCCGGAATGGATCTCGGCGCGCGCCGAAACCGAGCGTGACGGGCCCATCGTCGAAACGATCAGCAATCAGTTCTTGGCGCCGACCTCGTTCTCGGGGCTCAAATAGCGCCGAAGCGCCGACCGATACCACCGCCAGCGCAACGCTCGATATTCCGCCCGCCGACCCTTCTAAGGGGTCGCGGGCGGAGGCGCGCCCGTGCTTGTTCGCGTCCTGCGATACCCCTATCATCCGCGCGCTGGCCGCCCACGGTGCGGTGCCGGCGAGAGTGATTGTTCCACGCGGGAGGTTCGTTGATGACGCCGCGTTCCCGACTTTTTGCTCCGCTTCTTTTGCGCGAGGTTCGGCTTCGGAACCGTCTCGTCGTTTCGCCCATGTGCCAGTATTCGGCCGAGGAGGGCATGGCGGGCGAATGGCATTTCGCTCATCTTGCGCGCTTTGCCCTGGGCGGTGCCGGGCTTGTTTTCGTCGAGGCGACGGCGGTGCAGCGCGAAGGCCGCATCACCCACGGCGATCTCGGCTTGTGGGCGGATGAGCAGATCGCGTCGCTGGCCCGCATTGCGGCCTTTATCGCCGCCCACGGTGCGGTGCCGGCGATCCAGCTCGCCCACGCCGGGCGCAAGGCCAGCATGCAGCGGCCGTGGTTCGGCAACGGCCCGCTGAACGAGGCCGATCGCCAGCGCGGCGATCTGCCCTGGCGTATTGTCGCGCCGAGCCGGGAACCGGTCGGCCCAGGTTGGCTGGTACCGGCGGAAATGACCTTGGATGAGATCGCGGCGCTGAAGGCGGCTTTCGTCGCCGCCACTCACCGCGCAGTCCGGGCGGGCTTCAAGGTTCTTGAGCTGCATGGCGCTCATGGGTATCTGGTTCATGAATTTCTCTCGCCGCTCAGCAACCGGCGCAATGACGCCTATGGCGGCGACGCCACGGGCCGGCGCCGGCTTCTGCTCGAGATCGCGGAAGCGGTGCGTGCCGTCTGGCCTGAGGATCGCCCGTTGTTCGTGCGGCTGTCCTCGGTCGATGGTATTGAGGGCGGCATAACGATCGAAGACACGGTCGAACTCGCGAAACTTCTGAAGGAACGCGGCGTCGATGTCATCGATTGCTCCTCCGGCGGGCTCGCCGGTTCGGCGACGGCGGCGAACATCCCGCGCGGGCCGGGCTTTCAGGTGCCCTATGCCGAGCGCGTGCGGCGCGATGCCGGCATGATGACCCAGGCGGTCGGTCTGATCCTTGATCCCGAGCAGGCGGAAGCGGTGTTGGCGGCGGGACAGGCCGATCTCATCGCCATCGCTCGCGAGGCGCTCTATGATCCCAATTGGCCGTTGCACGCGGCGCTCGCGCTCGAAGGCGAGGCGGCATGGTCGTTGTGGCCAGAACAGGCGGGCTGGTGGCTCGAACGGCGGGCGAAGGGCCTCGCCGGGCTTAGCCGGAAAGAGTAACGGTGATGCATGGGCTCTGAACCGCAAGGCGCAAAATCGGCAGATGCCGGGGGCGATTTGGTGGTTGTCGAAGAGGCGGGCGGGCCCGGCCGCTTCGCGAATCGGGCGAGCGTCGGCCGTCACCGGCTGACCGCTGACGAGCCGATCAGGGACGGCGGCACCGATACCGGCCCGTCGCCTTATGATTATCTTTTGATCGCGCTCGGGTCCTGCACGGCGATGACGCTCCGACTTTACGCCGACATGAAAAAATGGCCGTTGGAAACGGTCGAGGTGCGCCTGAAGCACGAAAAGATCCACGCCAAGGATTGCATCGAATGCGAGACGCGGGAAGGCAGGGTGGATTTCATTACCCGCGACATCGTTCTGGCCGGCCCACTGGATTCCGAACAGAAGGCCCGCCTCGTCGAGATCGCGGAACGCTGCCCGGTGCATCGCACGCTGCAATCGGAAGTCCGGATCGCAACGCGGCTCGAATCGTGACGACAGAACCGGCAGCCGAGTTTCGCCGCGAGTTTCCGACCCGGCCCGTCGTCGGCATCGGCGTGGTGGTGTGGCGCGGCAGCAAGGTGCTCTTGATCCGTCGCGGCAAACCGCCGCGTGTTGGCCAGTGGAGTCTGCCGGGTGGGGCGCAGGAACTCGGCGAGACGGTGGTCGAGGGGGCGGCGCGCGAGGTATTCGAGGAAACCGCCGTGCGCATCGCGGCGCTGAAGCTTGTCGAAGTGGTCGATTCGCTCGAACGCGCCGACGACGGGCGCATCCGCTATCACTACACCTTGGTCGATCTTACCGCCGAATGGGTAAGTGGCGAGGCGCGCCCAGGCGGCGATGCCGCGGCGGTTGCGTGGGTCGAACCCGCCGCCTTGGTCGACTACAAGCTTTGGCACGAAACCCGGCGCATCATCGATCTCGCTCTCCGACGCCGCGGCGAATAGCCGCCGCGAAGACGGCCGGTTCGCCTCAAGATGTCGACGCAAGCCTTTCGATCAGCGCGTCGCAGCGCTGTATGTTGTCGATGTGGGTGCGGTGCATTTCGGCGAGTGCGTCGCGAAGCGCGGCGCCCTGAATGCGCGGCAGTATCTCGGTCAATTTTCGCACCACCCAGCGCTGGCCGCGATTGAGGAATTGGAGCCTCGCGTCAGCTGCCTCGATCGCCACCGCCTTGGTGAAGAAATCGCCGGTCACGGTGCTCGGCTCGCCGCCCAGGCGGCGTACCGCTCCGCTCAACATTGCGACATAGCGGGCCTCGTCGCGGCCAACCGCCGCGAGATCGGCGGCGACCCCGGCGAAATCGGCGCTCTTGCGGAAAGCGGCAAGCGTCTTGGCCCCGGCGCGTTCAGCCTCGATCAGGCGGTTCAGCAATTCGATCAGCTCTGGCGTGGCCAACGACGGCGGCGGATCGAAAGGCTGCGGCCCGAGCTCGCAAGCAAGGCAGGGCGGGGAGGCGAAGCCATGGCCTTCGTTCATGCCTTCGTGCCGCGTTGCGGCATCGGGAGGTGCGGCGGATCCGTTCTTCGGCGGTGCTGTCATTAGGCCTCGCCTCGCTTGCGCCAGATCGGCTGCGCCACCAAGCGCGGTGACGATGAGCGGACGAAATTCACCATAGCAAGACCCTGGGATTGTCGATACCGGTTTCGGTGACAAATTCCGGTTCTCTCTTGCACACCTGTACTTGCTACAGTATGTTGTATTACGGCTCTTTTATAATACAACTTGTGGTGCAAGCGATGGCACTTGACAGCGTATGGAACGAGGCACGGGTGAGCCAGCTGGTCCAACTCTGGCAGGCGGGCCTATCGACGGCCGAAATCGGCCGGCAGCTCGGCATTTCCAAGAATGCGGTGGTTGGCAAGGCGCATCGGCTCGATCTGCCGGCGCGGCCGTCGCCGATCCGCAATCCGGTGCCGCGGGTTCGACCCGAGGTGCGTCGTCCGACGCCGACGCCGGCCGAGCCGCGCTTGGCGCCGCTTCATGGCGGCCCGCCCTGCCAATGGCCTCACGGCCATCCGGGTCAGGAAGGCTTCCACTTCTGCGGCCAGCCGTCGCTGCCCGGCAAGCCTTATTGTCCGGAGCATGCGGCGCGCGCCTATGTTGGGATCAAATCGCCGGCGACCGACGCCGCGGCCTAGCAGCCTGTCGGACTGGATCTTTACAGCCGAATACCGAGGATGATTTTGCCGCTGCCGGCTTTTGGCGGCGCGTGTCGCTCGTCGACCGCGTCGTGATCGCCCGTATTGACCGGCCAGCGTC
>JBJKQL010000006.1:0-8984 GCA_046705265.1 Ferrovibrionaceae bacterium | reverse complement strand
GAGAACTGCATAGCTTTTCCCTTACCCCGTTACAGTGGATCGCGCGTGGGCCTGCGGTGATCCAAACTGAGGTGTTGCCCCGCTTGAGTGCCCATCCGGAACTATAAGGATGGATCATGACGCGCTTGTTTCAGTTCCGTGACTATGCGGGGGGCGGCCCTCGCCACATTCGTGGCAAGGGCCTCTCCGCAACGCCTAGAAAGTCGCAACGCTCAGCGTCGCGAAGACGGTCAATGGCGCTCCCGGATAGGCGAGCACGGCGCCCGCAGTATTGGCACCGTAATAACCGCCGGACGTAATGAATTCATAATTGTTGTACTGATTGTTCGTTGCATTGAGAATTTGCAGAGACAGCTTCACGCTTCGGCCGCCCTGATCGAAGGGGACGCTGGTGCTGACCGCTAAATTCAGCGTGTTCCAGGATGGCATCGTCTGGCTGCTTGGGGCCCCCGTCTCGTTGTTGAAGATGTTCTGCGCGCCAACGTACTGCCACCAGGCTTGGGGATCGATCAGGAAGCCTTTATAGAAGAACTTGTAATAGGTCCCGATGTTGAAGTTCACACGCGGCACGTAGGGAACATGGCTGCCATTATAGAAAGTGGGATTCGCCACGCTTCCAGTTTCGTAATTGGTATAAGTCGCGTTCACTATCCCCGCGTTGCCGTATATGTGCAGAGCGAGATAGGGATCATCGTCGAAGAAGATATCGGCGCCCTGATAGACCGAGGTGCCGAAGGCCGTGCCAGAATCACCATTCTCGAGCGTGAAGCTGATTGTCTGCTTCGAATAATTCAGGTGAAAGTAGTTTGCCCCAAGCAGAAGATTGTGCAGATAGGGCATATTCTCGACATGAGTCTTGAAGCCGATCTGGAAGTCCTGCCCGCGAGCGAGTTGGGCGTAGACTGCCGGGATCTTCTGATATAGACCGCCGCCGCCACCAACCTGCGGCGTCCGCAGCGCTTCGGCGTAGCTGCCGTAGATGCTGAGCCACGGCAAGGGCTGCACCGAAGCCTCAATCGAGGGCTCATAACCGCCGAGGGTGCGACGAGACGGGGTGAGCGTGCCCTGATTGGTGCCAGTAGGGTTGGTGAAGTCCTGCGCCCCGCCATTGTGGTACTGGGTATCGAACGTGACCCAACGAAGGCCGGGGATGATGTGCAGGATTTTGATCGGTGTGATCTCGTCCTGGGCAAAAATGGCGAGATCACCCTGGTCGAAGTAATCGCTGCGATACTTGGCATTGGGCGAACTGTGCGAACCGTTATACGGCGGATTCGGATTGAAGAAGGCGTTTCGTGTGTTGTAGGTGGAAAGCTGATAGTAACTGCCGACAGATGCGGTGTTGTAGGGCAGTTTCTTCGAAATCCAAGCCTTATCTCCAAACCACCAGGTGAATGGGTTGTTGTATTCTTCTTGGTTCGAGGCATCGGCGGGCCAGCCGTCGTTCAGGCGCTGGTGCAGGCGGTCCTCGCGCGAATAGTAGAGCATGTTATGGAGGTCGGTGGTCGAATCGAGGTGAAGAAGGGTCTTGTTATAGACCATCCATATCTGATCCACGTCATACTTGTTGTAGACGTCGAAGGGCACCGTCGAATAGAAGCCAGAGGTCTTCTGGCTGTAAAGCGTGCCGGGAATGGCGACGCCAGCCGCGTTCTGGCCGTTGACGGTGAGCCCCGTAATGGGGTCGGTCGGAATCACCTGCGCACGATAGCCGCCGGAATAGGCGTAATAGCCGCCGAAGCTGGTGTGGCCGGAGGTGAAGCGCTTCACGGTCTTGATAAAGAAGGAGGCGTTCTGGTCCGGGTTGTTAAAGCCATAGCCGGAGCGGAAGCTGTCGCCCTTACCCGCGCCGCCTGTTATGACCGTGGACCAGCCGTCGATCAGGCCGGTGCGGATGTCGAAGGCAACGTTCTTTTGGTTGTAGCTGCCGTAAGTCAGATGGATGTCGGCGCCGAAATTATTCGTTGGCTGAATCGGTGTGAACTCGATATTGCCACCGATATTGTCGTACCAGCGATCCACAGCGGTTCCCGGGCCGTAGGTGATCTGGGTCGCCTGAAACATCTGCTGCTGGGGTATGGTGGCGGAGGCCCAAAGCCCGGATTCCGGATCGACCATCGGAATGCCGTCCATGGTGATCATGAGCGAACCCTTGCCGGTATAGCCGCCGTAGGCGCCCCAACCTTGAAACAGGCCGTTGAGACCAACAATATATTTGGTCCCCCCGGTGGTGCCGTAACCTTGGACGTAGCCGCCTGGCGCGAGGCCGACCGCCTGAGCGCCGCCCCCGACCGGGCTAAGCGTGCTGAGCTCAGTCCGGCCGAGAACACGGGTAGTCTGGCTGGACTGGAAGATTTGGCTCTGGGTCGGAAGCTCGCTACCGACGGTGTAGCCAGAGCCATTGGTGGCACTAACCGAACCGGCGTTGATCGGCTGATTGTTCCCAGATTGACTATTCCCAGCGGTTTGGGCGTGGGCAGCTGGCACGAGGCTGATAAGAAGCGATGCCGACAGGCTGATTGCCCATAGGTCGGCGCGACGCGTTTTGTTCACATAACCCCCCTTATGCGTTCAAGGATCCGGATACGTATTTGTCCGTAAGAACAAGACAGTGAAGCATTTCTAAATGGGTCATGTGACGAGTCAGAGACTCTGCCGGGACTCTCGGATGAAGCTTTGAAGACCGAAACTTAGCGCGCTGTTGTTAGTTCGTTTGATTTGCGGATGTTTGGGTCGCTCTCACCTTCGACAGCGTTGCGACCGAATGCCACATGCAAGAATGGCGGTCGCAAAACATTCATTGAACTGAAAGCAATCCGCCACAAAGACGCGCGACGTTATGCGCGCCGATATGCCATTGGTCGGAAATTAACGATTCGGCGCGGCGGGAGTTGAGCTCGTGAGGAGAAATCGACCGTGAAGAAACTCGCGATCGCCGGCATCATGCTAACCGCTGTTTTGGCCCTGGCGATGTGGCTGGTGATGCCGCGATCCTCGCAAGGTCTTGTCCTCTACAGTGCTGTCGACTATGGGCCCGGCGTGGCGACGGCGTTCACCGAAAAGACCGGGATTCCAGTCGAGGTGGTCGAGCTTTCGACGGGCGCGCTTCTCGCACGCGTTTTTGCCGAAGGGCACCATCCGGGCTGGTCGCTTGTCTGGTTTGACGGTAATCAGGCGGCTGCGGCGCTCGACGATGCGCGCCTCTTGGCTCTGCATAGTCTTCCTGCGTTGCCCTGGACCGCGCTTGGCCGCTCGCTTCTGCCGGCTGACGGCAGTTACACGCCGACGGGTGTGACGCTCGCAGGCGTATTCATTTATCGTCGGAAGAATGTGCCGAATCCGCCGACCCGCTGGCGAGACTTGCTTTCGCCGGCCTTCACCCATCAATTCGGAATGAACAATCCGACAATATCCGGCCCCACCTATCCACTCTTTGCGGGCCTGCTAGCGCAAAGCGGTGGGTGGCCGGGAGGACAGGCGTTTCTTCTCGCCTTGAAGAAGAACGGGCTTCACATCTATCCGAAGAACACGAACACCTTGGCGGCACTCCGCGCCGGCGACATCAAGCTTGCGGTAACGCAGTCCTCCGCCGCCTGGAACGTCGCAACGAAAGATCCGGAATTTTCCGTGCGGGTGCCGAAGCCGGCTTTTGTCCTGCCGAGCGTGATCGCGGCGGCGGCGATGTTGAAAGGCGCGAGGCTCGTGGCGGCGAAGCGGTTTATGCGCTTCGCCATGTTGCCGGCGGTGCAGAAGCTGCGGCTGACAAAGGGTGGGCCTGACGCCTTCTATTGGCCGATCACGACCAATGCGCCTCTGCCGCGGAAGATACTGCCGCCGCTTTCCACGCTTGATCTTGAAACTCTGGACCCCCGAACCTGGGGACCACGCGAAGCGGCGATCAATCGCTGGCTTGATAAAGCGGTACTGATGCAGTGATCCGCGTGCTCCGCCGCTTGCGGCAAAATCTTTGCGGCGGCGTCCTCATCGCCCTCTTCATTATTCTTCTCGTCTATCCCTTAGCGCGATTTTTATCCCTGCCCTGGGTGCCGGGATTGGGGCCCCTTGGCGCGAAAGCAGCCGTGAACACGACCGGCGCTTCCGCCGCTGCAGTCGAGAACTCGCTTCGCCTTGGTCTCTTCAGCGCTTTGCTGGCGGTTCCCTTCGGTGTTGGTTTCGGCTGGCTGATGGAGCGGCGCGACTGGCGCGGCAATCGACCACTCGCGCTCGCGTTGTGGCTTCTTTTTCTCACGCCGAGCTATATTCTCACGACCGGTTGGCAGATCATCTTTTCCGCACCGGCGATTCGGCACGGAATTCTCGCCACGATCTTCTTCAGCCAAATCGGAATTGTCGCACTACTCGCGCTCAAGGGCTTGCCATTCGCGTGCTTTGCGGCGCGCTCAAGCTGGCGGGCGATCGGTGGTGAGATCGAGGATGCGGCGCGTGTTCATATCATCTCTCCGTGGCGTCGCGGAGGGGTGTTGCTACGCTTACTTCTGCCGGCGGCTGGATCGGCCGCGGCCGTGGTTTTCGTCGAAAGCATACAGGATTTTGGCGTTCCGGCGACGCTCGGTGCCGAGCTTCATCTGCCGATCGTCACCTACGCGATCTATCAGAAGCTCGCCACCATGCCGGTGAATTTTGCCGGAGCCGCTCGGCTCGGCTGGAGCCTCGTGCTCATGGCGGTGGGTGCGGCATTGGTGCATTTGTGGCTGACCGCACGCTATACCGGAATTCTGATGCATGGGCGCCGGCGTGCTGCTGGTCGCGAACCGTGCGGGTGGATGGCGCAGTGGCTTGCAGCCGTGGGATTGATTGTGGTGACCGGGCTTGGCATCGCGATTCCGGGTGCGGCAATCGTTGCCAAGGCCCTGCCGCCAATCCATAGCCACGCTGCGGTTTCGATCCCTTGGCTTAGTCTTGGCTATTCAACAATCTACGGGGCGGGCGCCGCCGTGCTTTCGGTGCTGCTCTCCCTGTTCATGCTGGAGCGACAGCGCCGGGCTGGCGCCATTGCGGCCCGGATGGCAGACATTCTGAGTTTCTCCAATATGGCGGTTCCGGGGCTCGTGCTCGGCGCCGCCTATATCATTGCCTTCAATTCCGACCTTCTGCCGCTCTACGGGACACCACTTCTTCTGGTGCTGGCCTATGTGGCTGCCGAGACGCCGATGACGACCCGTTTTTTGCAGGCGCCTCTCGCCCAGGTTCACAGTAATCTCTCTGATGCGGCACGCCTGCATCGTGTTCCGCCGCTCAACCGGATAATCGACATTCAGGCGCCGCTTCTGCTCGCACCCTGCTTTTGGGGATGGACCATGGCCTTCGGGCAGGTTTATTTCGAGCTGCCGATCTCGGAGCTGCTATACCCGCCGGGGAAGCCGCCCGTCGGAGTCACTATCGTTCTTCTCAATCAGTATCTCTACTACGGCGATGAGGCGCGTTTCGCGCTCGCCGGCATCGGGGTCTGTCTCGCCGTCATGGGGGGCCTTATGGTGTTGATGCGCCTCCTGGCACCAGTGGCGGCCGAGGCGTTTGCACAATGACGCCGCTCTTGCAGCTTCAAGGGATCGGCAAGCGCTATGATCGGGCGCTGGTGCTCAAGGATGTGGATTTCGCTATCGCGAACAGTGAGTTCGCCGTGCTGATCGGAAGCTCGGGCTCCGGCAAAACGACGCTTCTCCGGATCATCGCCGGGCTGGAGCGGGCTGATGCCGGAGTGCTTTTCCTTCGCGGAAAGACAGCGGAAGATCGAGCCAGAGGCATCTTCGTGCCGCCCGAGCACCGCGGACTCGGCATGGTGTTTCAAGACTACGCGCTCTGGCCGCATTTGACATGCTTGCAGAATGTCGAGGCGGCGATCCCACTGGGCATGCGTGATCGTCGATGCCGTGCGCTCGACATGCTGGGGCGTGTCGGTATCGCCGACCTCGCCAAGGAGCGGCCGCACCATCTTTCGGGGGGCGAGCAGCAGCGGGTGGGCATCGCTCGTGCGCTGGCGGCGCGGCCGGATTTTTTGCTTCTCGACGAGCCTTTTTCAAGTCTCGACATTGACATCCGCGACCGGCTCCGCATGGAGGTTCGAACGCTGGCCCGGGAATCCGGTATAGCGGCACTTCTGGTGACGCATGACCCGGTCGATGCGTGGCGTCTTGCGGATCGTATCTTGTTGCTCGAAAATGGTTGCCTGACCCAGAGCGCAACCCCGCCGCAGCTCTATGCTAGACCCGCGACAGCGCGTGCGGCGCGTTTTGTTGGCGCGGAAGGCGGATTCACCGCCTCGCTTTGTCGGGAAAACGGCCGGCTCGGCATTGTGGTTCAGGGTGAGTTTCACGCGGTCACTGCCGTGGATGTCGGGGAGAACGAAACGGGCAGGGTTTTCATACGTCCGGCGGGAATTCAGGTCGGATCTCAAGGCATGCCTGCGTCGCTTCTTCACTGTGCTTTTGAGGACGGACATTATCGCGCTTATTGGCGGGTCCCGGGTTGGGCTGGACCGCTTTGCAGCATCGAGCCTGCCTTGCCGTCTGCCGCAGAGGCGCGTCTCGTGATCGATCCGCAACATATTTTCGTTTACCCGCTGAAGGGAGAGCCGCGACATGAGTGATTGGAGTATCTTTCTTTCGGTTTTCCTCGCCGCGACGGTTGAGTGGGTCGAAGCCTTTACGATCGTGCTCGCCGTAAGCCTCAGCATCGGCTGGCGAGGAGCGACTGGCGCGGCTGCCGCGGCACTCGCGGTTCTTGCGGCCATGACTGTGGTCACGGGTGGCGTCCTCCGGCTCGGGGTTGAGATCACTTGGCTGCAGGGTGTTATCGGCGTCTTCCTCCTGTTGTTTGGCGTGCGCTGGCTGGCGAAGGCGATCGCGCGGCAGGCAGGGCTGAAGGCGCTGCATAATGAGGACGCGGAGTTTGCCGAGACGCGGACCGAGCTCGCTAGCGGCGACTGGCGCGCGGCCTGGATCATCGCGTTCAAAGGCGTCATGCTGGAAGGCCTTGAAGTCTGGCTCATCGTCGTTGCCTTGGGGCTCAAGGGCGGTAACACGCCGTTGGTTGCGACCGGTGCCGCGCTTGCCGCTCTTGTTCTCGTCGCGGCGACCGGTGTTTTCGTTCAGGCACCACTCAGGCGGGTGCCGGAAAACGCAATCAAGTTCATCGTTGGCGCGATGATCGTTTCCTTTGGCACCTTCTGGACATTGGATGCGTTGGGCGGCCCGGGCACTTGGCCGGCTGAAGACTGGAGCCTGATCGGCCTGATGGGCTTCTATCTGATCGCCGGCCAAGTCATCGCTCTTGCGTTGCGCGGCCGCGCGTCACAGAAGATCGCGCGATGAAAGCGGTGATCAAGACTCTGGTCGGCGATCGCCGAAATCTTGGCGTCGTCGCCGCTGTTATGGTCGTCGAGTTCGCACTGGTTCGTTTGGGCGCCACCCGAGAGGCGACCCTCGCTGTGCCGGCTGTTATCCTCGCTGGCACGATTTGGCTTGCAGTCAAAGGCTAACGCTTGCCATGCAGAAAAGAACCATATCGCCCCTGCGGAGCCGTCGTGATGTTCTGAAATCAGCCGCCGTCGTTGGCGGCGTCGGTGTGATTGCCAATTCGCTGCCTCGGCTTGCCCACGCGGCAGCCGGGCAACGAGCGGATATCGCCGGCCTGCGCGAGAAGATCGATCACATCGTCATCATCTATCAGGAAAACCGGAGCTTCGATCACTATTTCGGAACCTACCGACATCCCAAGGGTGTGAGGGTCGAAACCCTTCTCGACAAGGAGGGGAAGATCGATCGGCGCTTCTTCGGACTGCAGAAGAATGCGGCCGGCATTTCCTATCGCTATCTGCCGTTGCCCCGCAATATCGCGGCATTCCAGTCCGCGCTTCTCGAGAACAAGCCATTTTATCTCGCGCCCTATATGCCGGCGGGGAAAAACGTGCCGTTCGGGCCCACGTTGCATTTCTTCCGCATGTTCGCGCAGATGCGGAGAGGCGCGATGGATCGTTTTGTCGCGCTTGCTCTGGAGAATCATCATCCGTCGTTCAAGCCTGTGGCGACGACGGATCCGTGGCAGATGATCTTCACCGAATCTAAGCCATCCGGCGCCGTGCTCGGTCATTACAGAAGGGATGACCTCCGGGACTATCATCGCCTTGCCGACGAATACGTGCTGTTCGATCACTTTTTTCAAGCTATGTCCGGTGGCTCGACCGGCAATGCCTTGCACCTCGCGGCGGCGCGGCCTGCCGTTTGGCGGCAAGCGCCTGCAGCACAGCGGGGCAGTCTGAACCCGCCGATTTTTGACCTGCCCTATGATCATAGCGGGACAATGATCAACGATCTTCCGCCCTTGAACGGGCCGACGGAAAGCAAACTTGCCTTGCTCAAGATTGCTCCGCCGCCCGAACAGCAGACCTATCCGAATATCGGAGACCGGCTTGTCGCGGCCGGACTTTCCTGGGCCTGGTACAATGAGAACTGGAACCTGGTAAAGCCCTGGGCCATGAAAACGGCCTTCGGCACGGGAAGCGGCTCGGCGGTCGTGGATTCGCCCGATATCTATGTACCGCATCATAATCCATTCCAGTATTACCCGAGTTGGTTCGCCAATGTCCGGGCAGGGCGCATGCGTGATGTGGCTGATTTTCTCGACGACGCGCGGTCTGGCCGGCTTCCGCATGTGTCTTTCATCAAGGCGAGCGGCGCGCACGACGAGCACCCTGAACACTCGGCGCCGCGTTGGGGCGAACGATGGGTCATGAGCTTGTTGCGGGTGATTGGCGACAGTCGACTTTGGCCCCGAACGGCGGTCATCGTTACCTATGACGAAGGCGGCGGATTCTGGGACCATGTCGCACCGCCGCAAGTGAATTCCTACGGTTGCGGTACGCGCTTACCGGCACTGATGATCAGCCCTTGGGCACGGCAAGGCTATGTGGATCACAAGATCAGCGATACCGTTTCAATCCTTGGCTTGATCGAGGCGCGGTTTGG
>JBJKQL010000005.1:0-10195 GCA_046705265.1 Ferrovibrionaceae bacterium | reverse complement strand
CCCCTGTCTCTGGTAGCGGTTGCGCTCCGCACTTCGTTAGTTCCGAAAATTTAGGTGCAACAAAGTTATCTAGCGCGTAGTTCGATAGAGGCATTTGCTAGTGTCCGCCGCTGTCGTCCTGATTTTGCTGTGTCATTGGCCAAGTTTCATCTTGGAAAACGAAATGATGCTATGGCGCGTATCGGCACTATAACGGTAGTTTTTTTGCTGGAATCTTCAGAGAAGGATAGATATTCGCCACCTAGCGCGATCGGCTCGTATACCTCGAATTCATCTCCGTTCACGGTTTTGACGATGACGCGACCGGCACCCTCAAGAGCGCGCCCGACTGTGGAAGTAAACGTATCGGTATCGTATGAAATTTGCATGGCCACAATTCCTCCTTTTCGATGACGCGTGCGGCCTATTAGTTCCATTTCGGACAATAACAGGTTTCCCGCGCGAGAACGGCCACGAAGGCAAAAGCTCCCACCGCAGCGACGGGCTGGGCGACGGCGGCAACTCGAAAGCCTAAGTGTCGGCCAAGGTGTAGGCCACTACTCAGAGCATCATGGAAAACGTGATAATAAACAATAGCTTACTTAATATTCGTGGCGGAGGGGATGGGATTCGAACCCACGACACGGTTCCCCGTGAACACGCTTTCCAGGCGTGCGCCTTAAACCACTCGGCCACCCCTCCAGAGACGGCATCGTCGGCTGCAGAGCGCGACTATAAGGTCGGTTGCGGCGATTTCAACTGTCTCGCCAATTGGCGTTTGCAGATAAGGTCCAAGAGGTTAATCTCCCGATGGGGGGCGGCGGAAAAAGGGAAGACGGTGAGAAAGCTCTGCCGCGGGATTGGGTGGCTTTGCGTCGCGCTTGCGATCGTCGCGATCGGCGCCGATGGCGTCAATTCTCTCAGCATCGGCTATCCGCGGTTCACGCCGCTCGGCGCCGTCTGGTATCGCGTAAGTCCCGCAACCCTTGGCCTCGCCCAAGCCGCGATCCAGCGTCATATCTGGCCGCCGCTCTGGGACCCTGTCATCGTCGCCATTCTCCGCCTTCCGGTCTTTCTCGTCGCCGCGGCGGTCGGCATCGTTCTCCTTGCTCTTTGTCGCGCGCGCAACCGTCGCCGGCCCTGGTTCAACCGCAAATAGGACCCTGCCCCCGGCCCTTGCGGCAGGCTATTCCTCGCCCATCTTGAGTGCAGCGAGGAAGGCTTCTTGCGGGATTTCCACGTTGCCAACTTGGCGCATGCGCTTCTTGCCGGCCTTCTGTTTTTCCAGAAGCTTGCGCTTGCGCGTGATGTCGCCGCCGTAGCATTTGGCGAGCACGTCTTTCCGCAGCGCGCTCACCGTCTCGCGGGCGATCACCCTACCGCCGATCGCGGCCTGGATCGCGATGCGAAAAAGCTGGCGCGGAATGAGCTCCTTTAGCCGTTCGCAAATCTGCCGGCCGCGCTGCTCGGCACGGCTACGATGAACGATGGCTGCGAGCGCATCAACCGCTTCACCATTCACCATGATAGTGAGCTTGACGAGATCTGCCGGCCGGTACTCGATCAGGTGATAGTCGAAGCTCGCATAGCCGCGCGACACCGATTTCAGACGATCGTAGAAGTCGAACACCACCTCGTTCAGCGGCAGGCGATAGACCACCATGACCCGGTTGCCGGTATAAGTCAGGTTGACCTGCTCGCCGCGCTTTTCCTCGCAAAGCTTAAGCACTTGGCCGAGATAGCTGTCCGGGACCATGATAGTGGCCTCGATCCAGGGCTCTTCGATGCGCTCGATGACGGTTGGATCCGGCATATCGACCGGGTTATGCACTTCGATCTCGCTGCCGGAGCGCTGTACCACGCGATAGATGACCGACGGCGCCGTGGCGATGAGATCGAGATCGAATTCCCGCGTCAGGCGTTCGCGGATGATCTCAAGGTGTAGAAGGCCAAGAAATCCGCAGCGAAAGCCAAAGCCGAGCGCTGCCGAGGTTTCAGGCTCGAAATGAAAACTCGCATCGTTGAGGCGAAGCTTGGCCAAGCTCTCGCGAAGGTCGGCGAAGTTCGCCGCGTCGATCGGAAACAGCCCGCAAAAGACCACCGGAATCGAAGGCTGGAAGCCTGGCAGGGGCTCGGCCGCCGGTCTGCGCTCGTCAGTCAGGGTATCGCCGATCTTGGTCTCGGCCACTTCCTTGATCGAGGCGGTCAAAAACCCGATCTCGCCGGGTCCCAGCGCGTCCTGCATCACCATCTTCGGCGTGAACACGCCGAGCCGGTCGATCACATGCACGCTTTGGCCTTCCATCATGCAAATCCGCATGCCCTTGCGAATCACGCCATCGAAAACGCGAAACAGCACCACGACGCCGAGGTAGCTGTCGTACCAGGAGTCGATCAGAAGGGCCTTGAGCGGCGCCGCGGCATCGCCCTTCGGCGGCGGCAGCCGGGCGACCAACGCTTCGAGCACCTCGGGCACGCCGAAGCCGGTTTTGGCCGAGATCGAAATCGCCCCCGAGGCATCAAGGCCGATCACCTCCTCGATCTGCGCCTTAGCGCGCTCGACATCGGCCGCCGGCAGATCGATCTTGTTCAGAATCGGCACGATCTCATGGTCGCTCTCGATCGCCTTGTAGGTATTGGCGAGAGTCTGGGCCTCGACGCCTTGTGTCGCGTCGACGACGAGAAGCGAGCCCTCGCAGGCGGCAAGCGAACGGCTCACCTCATAAGCGAAGTCGACATGGCCGGGCGTGTCGATCAGGTTCAAAACATAGGTCTTGCCGTCGCTGGCCTTGTATTCGAGACGCACCGTCTGGGCCTTGATGGTGATGCCGCGCTCACGCTCAATCGCCATGCTGTCGAGAACCTGCGCCTGCATCTCGCGCTTTGCCAGCCCGCCGCAGCCCTCGATCAGGCGATCGGCGAGCGTCGACTTGCCATGGTCGATATGGGCGATAATGGCGAAGTTGCGTATGCGCGAGGCGTCAATCATGGCGAAGGCTTATAGCATGGCTGATCACGGTTTTGGCAGGCCGCCAGGGGCCACGAGCCGAAAAATCGACGTTCTCGGCCGAACCCCGGATACACGACCTTGCTGGCGCGGTGACCTGACTGCCGACGCCTGCTGGCAAAAGCTGGACCGGGCGCCCGCCGGCCGATCCCCGACCTCGCGCTAAACTCTCGCCGCCGCTTGACCTTCTGTTAACCATTGCGCGAAAGAATCGGAGGCGAACGAGGCGGCCAGGCGTGCGCCGCCGCCTGTTACCGTTTGCCATTGGTACCGGTCGTAAAATGATTCCATCCGCTCCGCCCGACAGCCGAAACCCCGCCGCGCCCGGCTACGGCATCGACCGGGCGGTGGTGAACGACATTCAACAGGCAAGCCTCGCGACCGGCGTCGATTTCTCTTATCTCATGGCCCAGGCGGCGCAGGAAAGCAGCTTCCGCCCCGATGCCGCCGCCGCGGGATCATCGGCCAAGGGGCTCTATCAGTTCATTGATTCGACTTGGCTGCAGATGATGCACGATTATGGCGCCAAATACGGCTACGGCGCGTTGGTGCGCGAAATCCACATTTCCGCGAGCGGCAAGGCGACGGTTACAGACCCGGTGCTGAAGCAACAGATATTGGCGCTCCGCAACAATCCAACCATCTCGGCCGAGCTTGGCGCGGAATATGCGCGCCGCAATGAGCAACTCCTGCGAAGCGCGCTCGGCCGCCCGGTCACGCCGACCGATCTCTACCTTGCGCATTTCCTTGGGCCCCAGGGCGCGACCGAGTTCCTTCACGCAATCGCGGCCAACGGATCGACTACGGCGGCCCACCTTCTGCCGGCGGCGGCCGAGGCCAACCCAAAGATTTTCTACAATGCCGACGGTGCACCCCGCACCTTGCGCGAAATCTACGACCAGTTTCAAAGCCAGATCGACCAAAAGGCCAACCTCTTCGCCGCCCTTGCGCCGGCCGGCACGGCAACGATGGACGGTTCGGCCTTGGCCGGCGCGCTCGCCGATGCATCGGGCAGCGGCATCGGGAGTTACTCGGGTGGCGCCAGCGGCGGGACGCCCTTCAGCCCCGGCCTCGGTGCCGGCAGCGGCCCAACGCCCTTCTTCGGCCCGGCGGGTTCGGCCCTTCCCACGTCGAAGCCAGGCCTTTCGCTGTTTTCGGTCCTCGCGCTTTCGGCCTTCCAGATCATCGACGGCATGGCACCGCCCGAAACAGCAAGCCATCAAGCGAAGAAATCGGCGATTTAGCCTGCCTCGCCCGCACGCCCGCTTGGCGGGCCTCCTCTTCCCTGATCGACCGCGTCTATCTGCGCTCTCCAATGCCAAGGGAAATTTTACCGGTTTGGAATCTCCTTGGGCTCAACGAAGAGCGGCGTCGATCGGTCGGTTTTCAACGTAGGGCGCAGCGAAAATCTGTTCGCTCGGTGACCGAAAATACCGTCATCGCTAATCGCAGAGGCTATCTGCGGCGTCACACGGCTACATATTTATTCACCGTGCAACAGCTCAGTTTGGGGGTGGATAGGCGTCAACACAATCGACAGCGCCCGCAACTTGACGAGACGGACAGCCCCAGCCCCGGCATGCGAAGCCGCGGTGCCGATCAGGTTGAAGAGGATTGCGGCATAAGCCGATTAAGGTTGGGCCGTGGGTGTGTTCAGGGTAACGGCGGCGCGAACGAGCGCCTTTAGCCCCTTTTCATCAATCTTGTCACCCTCGCGGAAATCGATGGCGCGCCTTGTGCTCCCGTCAAGACCGGAGTTGAAGAAACCCGAAGCATCCTCAAGGGCGGCTCCTTTGGAGAAGGTCATCTTCACGATGTTCTTGTAAGTCTCGCCGGCGCAGATCATTCCGTCGTGATACCAGACCGGAACCCCTCTCCACTTCCACTCCTCGACGACGTCGGGATCGGCTTCCTTGACTAAGAGACGAAGCCGGCTGAGCATCCTGCCCCGCCAGTCGCCAAGCTCTTTGATCCTTGCGTCTATCAGCTGAGAAGGAGACTTGCCTTGCTGCGACCCTCGCGCCTTCATAGTCATGTTCATGCCCGTTCTGCGCCTTAGTTTTCAATCCATGCGCATGAGGACCAGCTCCAGATTTGCAAAGAACCGCGGCCACCCGCCCTTGGCACCCTGGTAGGCCTGCTGCTGATCCGGCCGGAAACCCGACTGCTCCATGCGCAGGCGCGTTCCGGCGCTCGTCGTGGTGAGTGTCCAGGTAACGACACTCTCGATACCAAGCGCACCCCACGCATATGACAGCGTTTTGTTCGGCGCGACCGCCAGTCCCTGGCGGTACTTTCTCCATCGCAATGCGCGACTTTCAGCTCGAACCGTCGGAGGAACTGTCAAAGAAGTGGGCTTGTCCGCTCACTGCGATTGCCGATTACCGTCTAATCAATCAGTGGGAGAAACTGGGCGCTTAATGACGATGGATCGCGAATGGTCGACGAACTATCCCGTAACCCTCTATTTTTCCTATGCCATTCGCATCCATAGCTCCCCGGGATTTCCTGCCCCCTCACTCCCACTCGATTGTTCCCGGGAATCGTAATGCGCTGATTTCTCAGCGCAAATTTTTACTGCGCAGCCAAAAGAACCGTATCCCGGATCCGTCAGAATTTTGCGCTCTTGATTTCAGAGAGAAATTTCGGCGATTTGAACTTTGCTTGGTTTCAGAGACTATCGGCATCTATCGGTCGATTTTCAAAATCTGCGGCGACAGCGGTATCATCGGTCCAGCGAAAGAAAAGACCGTCAGCCATAACGGGCAGGCTTTCACGCCGCCATCGGCTTGCCCACCCGTAACAACGGAAAAAGCGAATAAGGCTCGGAGCAAATGAGCGAGAGGTATGGTTCGGCACCTACATGCCGGCTTACGTAGTCCTGCTCCGCAGACTGTCTGCGAGCGCGGAAAGCGCATTGGCGAGTTGCCTCGCGGTTTCCGGTGGCGGCAGCGGCATCTTCAGGCTTTGCACGCCCGTAGTCGGGTCGCGCTCGATCCAGGGATGCGCCGGAGCTTCGGGATTATTGGCGGCGGCGAGCGCGGCAACAAAACGCGCACCGACCTGAACTAAGGCTTGCCACGGATCAGAATCAGCATCGCGCGGCAGCGCTCCGGCCGTTCGAACCCGCGCGACCGCCACGCCCTCCGTACCGATGTCAACCTCACCATCGGCTCTGGGGGCGCCGGCTGAGACGACGTTCGTCACTTCTTCGGCTGGCGTTACGGCCTCGCCCTCGCCCATACGTCCAGTGACGTTCTCCACGTCCTTCATGAAGCGGTTGAGGCGCGAGCCCCCGAGCGAAATCTCGCTGCTGCCGTGGTCGAGAATCCCCGCCGATAATGAACGCTTGAACGCCAGCACCGAAAGCATGCCCTCCTCGATGGTTCCTTTTGACACAAAATTGATGACCTGCACCGGCCGAACCTGCCCCATCCGATGAACGCGTGCAATGCGCTGTTCGAGGATCGCCGGGTTCCATGGCAGATCCATGTTCACCAGCGTCGAAGCGTGCTGCAGATTGAGGCCCGTGCTGCCGGCATCGGTGGACAGGAACACGCGGCAAGCGGGATCGGAACGGAACCGCTCGACCAGCGCCGGCCGCCTCTCCGACGGTACGCCGCCATGGAAGCTGACATAGCCCATGCCACGCGCTTCGAGGCGGCGAATAACGATGTCGTGGGTCCGCGTCCATTGTGAAAACACCACCGCTTTCGCTTCGGGGTCGGCGAGCTGCTCGTCTAACAGTGCGGCCAGCTCGTCTGCCTTGACGCCGTGATCGGTCTCCTGATCCAGCAGATAGGTACTGTTGCACGACATGCGCATGTTCTGCAGCGCGCAGGTCAGCCGGCGCTGATCCTTGTCCGACAGAAATCTGGTTTTGCGCCAGCGGTGAACGATCTTCGCCACCATGTCGGCATTCTCCTGGTGATACAGCATCTGCATCGAGGTCATCGGCACCAGCAGGTTCTGGTCCGTTCGGCTCGGCAGCTGGCGCAACACCTCGGACCTGCGGCGGCGGATCATAATGGGCGCCAGCGTCTGGCCGATCTTTTCCAGCCGGGTATATCCAGTGACACGCCCGCCCTCGTCCTTAACCTGGTGTTCGTGCAGCAGCTTCCAGGTCGGTCCCAGCCGGTGCTGATCGACGAATTGGACGATGGAAATCAGTTCTTCCAGCTTGTTTTCCAGAGGCGTGCCCGTCAGCACAATCGCATAGGCGCTGTCAATACGTTTCAGCGCACGCGCGGCGATGGTGTTCCAGTTCTTGACCCGTTGCGCTTCGTCGACGATGACGAGTTCAGGCGCCCAGGCAGCGATCAGGTCGAGATCGGGCTTGAGCTTTTCGTAGTTCGTGATCTTGCAGAAGTCGTCGAGGGCGTAATCTTTCTGTCGTTGCGCCCGACCTCCCCCGATGACGCGCGCCGCACTCTCTCCATCTCGTCCCGTAAATCGCGCAATCTCGCTTTGCCACTGGTATTTGAGCGAGGTCGGGCAGATTAACAGCACTTTTGAGACGCCGAAATGTCGCGCCAGTATCTCCGTCGCGGCGATCGCCTGGATGGTCTTGCCCAATCCCATATCGTCGCCGATCAGCGCCCGGCCGGCCCGGGCGGCGAACAGCGCGCCCTCGGCCTGATAAGGATAGAGCGGTACCTTCAGAAGCTTCAGCAGCTTGGGATCGGCGGCACCTTGCGGAAACAGCTGATTGAGCTTTGCGGCTCGCCGATCCGCGTCCCGCCTTCCTGCAATGAAATCGAGCGCGTCATCATAGGCGCGAAACTCGTGACCGGACTTCGCCGTCATGGCCATGAAAGGTTCGAGGTCGTCGAGGCGATTATCCGGAAGCATGCCGTCGCGAGCGGCATCGAACAAGCCGGCGGCGGCAGCCTTCAGCGCCGGCGGGCAATCCGTTCCGACGCGAAAATGCACGCGGCGTTTGCCGTCATTGCGCAGATACAGCTCAGAAAATGCTGGTTGGTAGCCGCGCGCGAATGCCACTTTGGCGCCGCGCTTCTTCTCCAACTGGGCAATCGTGAATTCGATGTGCTTGCAGGTGCCCAATTCGCTGGTGGCGTAGTCGGGACATGAACAGAAGTTACCGCCCGGCCCCAAGCCTCGAATCGCCACGCGGTAGCTTGAATTCGAAACGGGATTACTGACCCTGAACTCGGAGAAGAACGGCTCGCTTGTCAGATTCTCGAGCCCGAAGGCCTGCTCGCGGCCGAACTGGCGACGCAAGCGGCGCTGCCAGTCCGCAGGCGACAAATCAGCGGGCGCATGAGTGCGTGAGAGTTTGGGTCCCTTATTCGGCTTAACCGCCGACTTGGGCTTTCCGCGCTTGGATCTCATCGAATAGACTCCGTTCAGCAAACGTTTCCCGCGAGACATTCATCTGCATCCCTGTCCCCCCATGCGGTCTCTACTTCCATTTCGCTGCAGCGCCGGGGGACTATCGTCCACGAAATCGATGATCGGCACGTCACGGTTCTCGCGAGTGTGTCCAACCGATTCTGTTGTCGAGGCGGACGGCTCAACTATGTAGCCGAGCGCTCGATATCCAGATCGCCGCTTTGCCGCCATCCGCGCAAGTATGGGCACGAGGTCATCGACATAGTCGACGACGAGAACCTCGGTTTTACGAGCATGTTGCCGGTGAAGCCGACCGACATATTGTGCCAACGTGCCCTTCCATGAAATGGGCATCGTCAAGAACAGCGCGTCCAATCTTGGATTATCAAAGCCTTCGCCGATGTAACGCCCTGTCGCGAGGACCAGCCGTTCCTGATCGCCCGCCACTCGCAGCCCGGCATCTGATACCTTGCGTTCGGCTACCGACATTCCGCCTCGAAGGACGACAAGATTGCGCACGAAGCGCGAAAAGCGGCCTTGCAGATATTCGAGATGCGGGTTCAACGGGTCAATGCAACACTGCTTGAAGTCTATCAGCTGGCGTATCGAATCCCAAGGTCTTTCGTGGACGTTGATTGAGGCGCAGGGCGATTCTGTTGAGGTAAACCTGGGAGAAGTGCGAGAGGTCTGTTCCTCTTGGGAAGTACTGCCGTAGCAGGCGGTTTGTATTTTCGTTAGTGCCGCTCTGCCAGGGACTACCGGGATTGCAGAAGTAGACCTGCACATCGGTGGCATTGGTGAAGCTCTTGTGGGCAGCGGTCTCCTTCCCCCGATCCCAGGTCAGGGAGCGGCGCAGTTCCTGAGGCAGTCTGCCGATGTGTTTGGTGAGTGCGGCCACCAGGGTCGCCGTATCACTTCTGGGAATCTTGAGCAGCATGGTAAAGCGGGAGTGGCGCTCGACGAGCGTTGCAATGTAGCTGTTACTCGCGCCACAGAGGAGGTCTCCTTCCCAATGGCCTGGTACGGCGCGATCCTCGGCCTCGGCCGGCCTTTCGCGGATGGAGACCGTATCGACGATCCGTCCCAGTCCGCTTTTCGTGACGCCGCCTTTGGCCTGGCGCATGTGTCGCCGGGTGCGCAACTGCGCCATCAGCTCCTCCTTCAGCACGCCGCGTGTCTGAATGAAGAGGCTGCGATAGATCGTTTCGTGCGATAGCTGCATGTGCGGCTCGGTCGGGAACTGCCGCTTCAGCCAGCCGGCGATCTGTTCCGGCGACCATTGCCGCGCAAGCCTCTGGGCCACACGCCATCGTAGCGGCGCATGACGCGCCAGGCGACAAGGTTTCGGGCGTAACGGCTGATCCCAGGCGCGTCTGTCGGCCTGGTTGGCGCGGTAGGTCTGGCTGCCGCCGTTTCGTCTGATCTCCCGGCTGACCGTCGACGGCGATCGCCCGAGGCCATGGGCGATCCGTCGGATCGACTGGCCCGCCGCAATGCCGCGCGAAATCTCCTCGCGCTCCTCAAGCCTCAGTGCGACCGGAGCCCTGCGCCGGCGCACCGGAACAATCCCGCCATTGAGAGCCAGGATACGTTGGACGCCGCGATTGTTTCTCCTGCCAAGCGTCCGCGCGATCTCCGACACACTGTGACCGTTCTTCCATCGCTCCCACAGTTCCGACTTCTGCCGCGGCGTGAACCATATCCGTGAAGTCCACTCCATGCCCCACCTCCCAATCCTGCCACATTAGAAGGTGTTGCGCCGATCCATTGAAGCCGCCTCCCATTCCGGTCATTTCCCAACGCCATAGGTGCAGTGGAGGGCAAAAGAATGATAGGGGAAACTCGCAACCATTACGG
>JBJKQL010000004.1:0-13272 GCA_046705265.1 Ferrovibrionaceae bacterium | reverse complement strand
GTGTGCAGGATCAGGCGGAACTGATTGGCGCGAGGATCCCGGCAGGACGTGCGATCGGAGGCGAGCTGCGCCTTGTGGAGCTTGATGAAATTCTCCGCTTCGCCGCGGGCGCAGTAGACGGTCTCGTAGAGATACTTGGCGCTGCCCTTAAGCGAGGTGACGATGTAGCGGATATCGAGACCCTTCTCGCTTGCCTCGAGGCGCGCCACGAGGGCTCGCTCACAGCCCCAACTCTTGGCGCCGTAACGCAGCTTCTTGAAGCTGCGCACCTTTCCTCTGCTGCTGACAGCTCGCCTCGCGCACAGCGCCCCCCCCGGCCTCGGCGATCAGGGCGTCAAGCACCGCATTGCCGCTACCAAAGCCGAAAACGTAATCAATTCCCTCGCTTTCGCACCATTCCATCGCCTCGTGCCGGCCGTAATGCGAATCGCCCCGGACCACAATTTGCACTCGCGGCCAATGGCTGCGGATGCGCTTAATGACATGCTTGACAATGGTGCGCACCTCTGGGCCCGAAGGCGGCTTGCCCGTCGTCCCTTCGTAGATGTGGATCGGCAGAAAGCACCGCTCGTCGTAGTGGGCGTTAAAGAACGACAGTTGCTGATGGCCGTGCACCGCGTCGAACGTATCGTCGATGTCGAGCACGATCTCTTTCGGCCGCCGACGGTAGCTGGCGCAGAACTGATCCACCATCGCCCGCATCAGCCGCGCAAGCTCGCCGCGCGACGGCGCATTCTCCAGCCGCGACAAGGTCGGCTGCGAACACAGCGGCGTCCCGTTCTCAGGAAGCCGTCCCACCGCCATCTTGAATGCCGGGTCGTACCGCAGCGTGTCGCAGTCGTTCGCGTCCTCGTATCCCGCTGCAATCGCAAACATCCGGAGCCGTAGCATCTCCTCCAAGCTGTGCCTAATCCGATCCGGATCGCGCTTGTCCCGAAGGCAGGACGCCAAGCGCGCCGCCAGTGAAAGCTGCTTCTCGACGCCGCGCAGAATCAACACACCCGCATCCGATGACAGCATCCCGCCATCGAACGCTACCGTTACCTTCTTGCGTGCAACCGCTGGCAATGTAAACGGAAGTAGCGTAGCTTTTGTCATGACGGGTGTGGCGCTCCTCGATCAATCCATGACTCCGATTCCCAATCAGAATCATGTGATAAATCGGGAATCTCCGCCACATCCGTCGCCAAAAATTCAACTTGTCACGAATAAGACGGGCTAAAGAAATGCGCTACGCTCTAGAAAACGGTACTTTCATCGAATAACGCTGCGTTCTGGAAGCTTGTTTTTTTCACTCTGGATCAGGAGTGCGCAGTGGTCCCGGCGGCGGAGGCGGACCTCCCATAGCCAATCAAAAATGGATCTGCCGTCACGCAGCTGCGGGACTGACGGATGACGTCGAATTGTCCTGACCGGTTTACTCGTCCGATGCGCGTCCAAAGATCCGCGTGGCTACTTCGAGGATTTATAGCAATGTTTCCCTGCGGTGCATCGAGAGAAGATCCCAACACCATGGGGCGCAGAACATCGGTATCCATCGAGCCTGCCTGAGCCAAAGCATTTGCAAAAACATGAACCTGAAAGTATGCACTCTCCATACACATATTGGTAACTTCGTTTGTACCGTAATGCCTACGGCATGCATCGATGAAAGCTAGATTCTGTTCGCCTTCGATGGACTGGAAATAGGGGGCGGCCGTTATATGCCCTTCTCCCACATCAAAACCCATCGCTCTCACTTCAGCTTCACTTGTCGTCAAGCTTGCGATTGGCGTCAATTTTGGATTAAGCCCCGCTTCAGCATACGCCTGATAAAGATATACCGTTGAATCACCGACCACTGTCGAGAAAATTACGTCCGGCGACGCATCACGGATTTCTCGAACCACGGATTTGAAATTCTCACGTTTGGCACGCAGACTCAGGTACATTTCACCGACCACTTTGCCGCCGTTGCTGCGCAAAAGTTCACGCATGATGCGATTCGATGCGCGCGGGTAAATATAGTCGGATCCAATCAAATAGAAACGTGTGCCATATGTGTCCATAAGATATCGGCAAAGGACGACGCTGTTTTGATTAGGCGCTGCCCCCGTGTAAATTACATTGGGTGAACATTCAAAACCTTCATAAACGGTAGGGTACCATAAAAGTCCGTTCAAGCGCTCGACCACAGGCAGTACAGCTTTGCGGCTGCTCGACGTGTAGCAGCCAAAGATTGTTGTGATCTCATCCTCAGCCATAAGTCGCTTCGCATAGTGAGCAAAGGAAGCGGCCTCGGATGCCGGGTTATAAATCAGGGGTCGTAGTTCGCGGCCGTCAATTCCTCCGGCGCGATTCACTTCGTCGATTGCGAGGAGCGTACCGCGAAGTTGCGTTTTCTCGATTACTGCCATGGGGCCGGTGCTCGAGAAGAGAACGCCCACTCGCCATGGCTCAGATGTGCGAGGGCTTGTCGGCTCTAATTTTGTCCTGTCCTTTGGCATGGCTTGCGAAGTCTTTCGATCACCTCCCCGTCGTGATTCAATCCGTGTCCAGCAATCAATTCAACCCTGATCATCATCTACTGGCAAAAAATAGGCCAGGAAAAACATTAACTATTATCCACTGGAAATATCTAGACAATTTCGAACTCAACGATTCATTGTGCCTTTGCGGATTCAGGTGGGGTGCCTACCAAGTCGGCGATTGCCTTATTAGCTGGCTATTTCACGACTGGCAGACGGCCCAGTCTGAGGATCAGAAGACATAAGCGATCGGGACCACAGGCCACTCCCAGTTATGTTTGCGGTGGGAATCTGCAGCAGCCCTATAGATCGAACGAATCCCATCGGATCCAGACGTTGCGTTGTAAGCTAGCAGGCATCGGCCGCGGGGGATGCCTAGCCTTCGCTTAGTAGGCATCGCCAGACCATTCCGCACATCGTTGCGAAGCCGTATTGCATGTCCGCTCCAGTTCCCCGTCGATTTGGCGCCCTTCTTTCGAATTTTCACCGGCTCGAAGAATGTGTGAAACCCAGCGCATACAAAGAGGGGGTCTCGAGACAAGATTCCATGATTCGCCCATCTAAGCGCATATGCGGCTGCTTGGCGATCGGATTGGCGGTTGATATGATGCGAGCATTTGCACAACAGCGGTCGCCCTTTATAACAAGGAGTCAAAGAGTAGCATGAGGCCGACCATGGAGGAGCGCCCGGTAGTGCAGCGCGCGAGTCGTCTGCCCAAGGAAATTATGGGGTTGGATATTGCCGTTGTGACTCTCCGCGACGAAAGCGGCGCATTATTGATTCGCGAGCTGCAGCGAACGCACGCGAGAGTACGGCATGTGTGGCCCGTACCGGAATTACTACCGCAGGATATCGACGTACTTCTCTGTGATCTTCTCCCCGATTTATCTCGCCGGATTCCGTGGGTTCCTGGAGATCCGAAGGCGGCGCTTGTACTCCTGGTCGATGGGTTGGAGCTTGATCTTCATCTCGTACGAAATTTAGCCCCCGACGCAATCCTGCATCGTCCCTTCACAGCTTTTGAAATTCTGCCAAACCTTCTATTGGCGCAGTCCCATTTCAACTACGCTCGGCGCCTTACGTCGAGAATTCATAAGCTTGAAGAAACCATGCAGGCCGTCCGCACCGTCGAACGCGCAAAGATGATTCTCATGATAAAACGCGAAATGGGGGAGGAAGAGGCGTATCGCCACATGCGCCAGGAAGCGATGTCCCGGCGTGTGACGATCAATGCCGTGGCGGCGGCCATTGTTGACTCATATGAGTTAATGGGCTAATTTTATTTTTGTTATTTGCGCTATGCGCAGGGCGACAACGGCGTCGCCAGTAGAAATCAAGGCACCAATGCCTCACACGGATCGTAAGCGGCGACCGGGTGGGGCATTTTTTTGTGGTCAGGATTACAGGGAGCAGCTCTCAGCAAACGCGGTTAAAGCGAAGAATCGAAGGCGATCAGCTATTGCATCAGTTCCGCGACGGATTGAGCCACCGCCGTCGACCGGAAAGAAGGATTTTTGTTTTCTCAAGGCGGCTCGATTCAATGGCCATCACAAAGATGAGGAGGGTATTTAGTATGAGAAGACGAGACGTCGTTAAAGCTCTTGCTGCTGCATCGGCTGCTGCGGCGCTTCCGATTGTCGCGCCTAAGATCATTCCAGCCGCACTCGCGGCGGATAGCGAGCTAAAGGTCGGCGTTTTGTTTCCATTAAGTGGTACCATCGCAGTTATCGGCCGGTCTCTACATAACGCAACAATGCTAGCAATTGATGAGATCAACGCTTCCGGCGGCGTGGCTGGGCGAAAAATCCGCGCTGTTGTCAGAGATTCGCAGTCGAGTCCGGCGGTCTACGCTGAAAAGATACGGGGGCTGATTCTTGCCGATCACGTACTGAGCACCTTCGGCGGCTACACGTCGGCTTCCCGAAAGGCGGTTTTGCCGGCGGTCGAAAAGTACAATAGCCTGTATTGGTACCCGACGCTTTACGAGGGGGATGAATGTTCGAAGAACGTGATTTACACCGGCGCTGTACCCAATCAGCAGCAAAAGGAACTAATTCCCTGGTTGCTGAATAAGTTTGGAAAGCGATTCTATTTGATTGGTTCGAACTACATCTATCCGAAGGACGAAAACCGAGTCTGCAAGGCGCTTCTCAAGAAATACGGCGGCACTGTTGTGAATGAGGAATACGTTCCTCTCGGGCACTCTGAATTCTCGGATACGATCGAGAAATTCAAGGCTCTGAAGCCCAACGTCATTTTTTCGACGGTTGTGGGTGATTCCGTGATCGCTTTGCACCGCCAGTATGCGAACGCGGGCCTGGACCCCAAGACAATGCCCATGGCAAGCCTGACGACATCTGAGCAGGAAGTTCAGGCGATGGGTGGAAAGTACGCGGCAGGCCATTTCACGTCGGCCCCATACTTCATGAGTTTGGACATACCCGAGAACAAAAAGTTCGTGGCCGCCTATCAGAAACGCTTCGGCAATGACCAAGTTGTCAACTTCGTCGCGGCTGCGGCTTATCTTCAGGTATTTCTTTTCAAGAAGGGCGTCGAAAAGCTCTTCGCGAAAGGCGCTAAAGTGAGCGACTTGACACCGACGAAGATTCGCGATGCATGCCTAGGGGAAGAACTGCAGTCACCGGAACACTTGGTGAAGTTGGATCCCGATAACCAGCACCTCTATAAGTGGCCGATGATCGGCGAGTGGCAGGACAGTGGTCAGGCCAAGATCTTGGTCACCTCCAAGACCTGGCTCAAGCCGCTGCCTTATTGGATGTATCCAGGCGACCTCGTATGCACACCTAAAGGAGCCGTGCACGCATAGCGATTTCAAATCTGGGATGCCCCAACCCACGTCGTCGCATAGCTCCTCGGAATCGCGTCGAGGAGCAGCGATTGATAGGGAGCGATGGGTGATGGGGCGTTGGCGCAAGTCAAGAAATGCGTTTCAGGGTAACTGATCACCAAGTCGAAACGGCAGCGCACGGCAGTTGAAAAGGCGTAAGGAATGATCATCACGTCGGACACTCTGATTGCTGGGCTGAGCATCGGCGCCATTCTGCTTCTCGTGGCGCTGGGCCTCGGAATTATTTATGGCGTCATGGGTGTCATCAATCTTGCCCATGGCGACTTCGTCATGGTGGGTGCGTACACAACCTGGTTCCTAGAGAAGCAGCTACACCTGTCATTTTTTTCTGTCCTTCCGGCGGCGTTCTTTGTGGGAGCGTTTCTCGGCGTCGTCGTGGAGCGCGGGGTCGTACAGTTCCTCTACACCCGACCTCTGGAAACAATACTGGCGACTTGGGGCATCAGTATCGTGCTTCAGGAGGCAGTCAATTTGATGGCGGGATCGAATCTTAAATACGTCGAATTGCCTGGGAGTCTGCACGGATCTATAAGCCTATTGGGCCTTTCACTTCCTCTCTTTCGCTTGTTCGTCCTCGGCGTCGCAATCGCGCTTCTCGGCGTTACGGTCATCATTCTCTATCGTACTGATTTTGGGCTGAAAGTCAGGGCGGTGATGCAGAACCGGGAGGTGGCCGAAGCGTTTGGAACCAAGGCCAAAACGATCTACGTCGTGACATTCGCTTATGGATCGGGAATGGCTGCACTTGCCGGTGCGCTTGTCGCGCCCATCAAGAGCGTCTCGCCGACGATGGGCACGAGCTACGTTGTCGATGCCTTCATTACCGTCGTGGTCGGCGGAGTTGGAAGCTTGCTTGGTTTGGTCGTTAGCTCCGGGTTAATCGGTGAGGCTGAGTCGGTCCTCGGATTTGTATGGAATTCGACTATGGCGAAGGCAGTTATCTTTTTGGCCGTGGTGGTCTTGCTCAGGTTTCGGCCGAGGGGCCTGTTCGGTAGATCTCTGCGCTACAGTTACTGAATACGACGGCGATCTGATGACCGTGTGGCGATTGGCTTTCCCGGCCAACGCTGCCGACAGCACAGGCGGAGAGATGGGGCGTTTATATTAATATGGGGCCGGCGGTAGTTGAGTGTTGGAGCTACCTTTTTGTGGGCGTGTCTTCCTGTAACGTGCGCTGGGAAGAGGTAACGTATTATGGCTAGTCGTCAAGCGGATTCGCTGGGGCCCCTCGCGGGTTACGCGGCTGTCTGCATCGTAATTTTGATCGCGCCAGTTTTTGTGTGGGGTAATGCCTATCTTCTCAACAAGTGGGCGCTCTACGTATCTCTCGCCATCGTGGCCATGGCGCTAAGCTTTTCCTGGGGTTATGCGGGAATTCTGAATCTCGGGCAGGCGACAAGTTTTGGCCTGGGTAGCTACGCCATAGCGATGCATCTCAAATTGCTCGCGAGCAAGGGTAGCCCAGGCGGCCTGCCTGACTTCATGGTATGGAACAGTGTGCACACGCTGCCATGGTTTTGGACACCCTTCTACACCCTGAGTGCGGCAATTGCACTTGGATTGATCGTCCCGGTCCTGCTGGCGGTAATTGTCGGCTGGTTCATTTTCCGGGCGCGAGTCTCCGGCGTCTATGTTGCAATCATGCTGCTTGCACTTCTGGTGGTCGTCAATCTTATCGTGGTCACCGAACAACCCTATACCGGCGGATGGAACGGGATCACGAATTTGCCCGACCTAGATTTTTTTGGAGCCGATATCGGGCCATACAGCCATGCGTTCTATTACATGGTCGGGGCTGCGGCATGCGCGATTCTGGTGGGAGGGTATTTTGTAGTCCGGACAAAGACGGGATTGATGCTACGCGCTCTGCGCGAGAATCGAGAGCGGGCTCGTTTCCTGGGTTACGATGTTGCCAAGTACGAAATTTTCGCATTTGCGGTTTCTGCAGGAGTCGCTGCCCTCGCGGGCATGTTTTACGCTGTCGGCAACTCGTTCGCCTCCCCGACCTACATGGATATATCGATTAGTCTCGGCATCGTCATTTGGTGCGCTGTAGGGGGGCGTAGTTCTCTCGCGGCGGCGGCATTTGGTGCGATCATCGTCAACGCCGTCGAGGGGACTCTAGGCTCTGAGCTTCTGGACGTCGCAAACCTCGTTGTCGGCGGTTTGTTCGTCGGCATCGTGCTGTTCTTTCCAAACGGATTGGTGTTGGAAGCGGGAGAGCGTCTGTCGAAGCTGCTGATAGCGGCCACTCAACGGCTCGGCTTTCCGACTGGAGTTGCTCCAGTCTCTTCTGATCAAGCTCCAGAGGTGCCGGAAGGCGGTGTGGCGGCGAACAGTTCGGAGTGGCGGAGTCGAAATCCTGAACATTCTACGATCACTGCTGATAAGAAGCCGGTAGCGTCTACCGACGAGAGTTCTGCGAAACAGCGCGCCTCAACCTCCTCAAGCTAAGCTGGATTTCGAAATGCCAGTACTCGAAGTGCAGAAATTGACCGCGATATTTGGGGGATTCGAAGCGGTTAAGAACGTCGATTTTGAGGTAGAGGCAGGCACCATACACTGCTTAATCGGACCAAACGGTGCCGGAAAATCGACGTTGCTCGATATGATTTGCGGGAAGGTCGTGCCGAATTCAGGTCACATATTCTTCAAAGGGCAGGAAATCACCAAGTTGCCCGATTATCGGCGTACCCGTCTCGGGATTGGGCGGAAGTTTCAAGTTCCTTTGGTTTTCCCCGGCCTGTCCGTGGCGGAAAGCCTGCAGGCCGCAATGCCCATCGGCAATAGCGTGTGGTCCGGGCTGACGATGAGGGCTCGCATTACGGAGGAAATCGAGACTGTAGCCAGATCCATTGGGTTGCAGAACCGGCTAAGGGATCGAGTCAGTGAGTTGGCCCACGGGGAGGTGCAATGGCTCGAGATCGGCTTATTGCTGGTGCAAAATCCAACGCTCCTTCTTCTTGACGAGCCGGCGGCCGGAATGACGCCGGAAGAGACGCGGTATACCGCTAAACTTCTAAAGGAAATGAAGGCCCGTCACGCGATTGTCGTGGTCGAGCACGATATGCACTTTGTTCGCGATATCGCCGACAAGGTCACTGTGCTGCACCAGGGGCGCGTCCTGATGGAAGGAAGTATCGACGAGGTACAGAAGGATGGTGCCGTTCGAGAGGCGTATCTAGGCTCGGGGGCACTATGATGAGCATGCTGCGAGTCCGGGAACTGTATTCGTACTACGGTGCCGGGGCGATTCTGCAAGGCGTCAACTTCGAGATCGGAGAAGGAGAGGTCGTTGGGCTAGTGGGTCGGAACGGTGTCGGAAAGACCACATTGCTCCGGACACTTATGGGGCTCACTGATCGGGCAACGGGAGTAATTGAATTTGAAGGACGTGATATTGTTCACGTGCCGACCTATCGGCGAGCGGTTCTTGGCATCGGCTACACGCCGCAAGGCAGGGAAATTATCGGGACATTCAGTGTTGCGGAAAATCTTCGCATCGGAACCTTCGCGCGGCGCGATGGAGACCGCAGTATCCCATCTCTGATCTATGACGTCTTCCCAACTCTCAAAGAGATATACCATCGCCGTGCCGGCGACCTTTCAGGCGGACAACAACAGCAGCTGGCGATCGGGAGAGCCCTGTGCGCAGATCCGAGGTTGTTGCTTCTAGACGAGCCGACAGAGGGAATACAGCCGAATCTCGTGGAGGTCATCGGTACGGCCATCCGACGGCTTAATTCGGAAATGAAACTCACCATTTTGCTCGTCGAGCAGAAGATCGACTTCGTACGGCAAGTCTGCAGCAAATTTCTACTGATGGATAAGGGCTGCATCGTGGCGGGTGGTGAGGTGAATGCCCTAAGCGATGATTTGGTACGTGAATACATGACGGTTTAGACGAGCTATGCGGCGTTAGCGTTGCCTGTTTCGCGCCAGTTAAGGGGCTGGAGGTGGCGGAAGCCTGCCACCCCCCTGATCGGGACACGAGGGATCTAAGAACGCCACTATCAGCACAGGAGATGGAAAATGCTACATGGCGATATTTCGAGCAGTAACGACACGGTCGGCGTCGCAGTCGTCAACTACAAGATGCCGCGACTGCACACGCGGAAAGAGGTGCTGGCGAACGCAGAGAACATTGCCAATATGGTGACCGGGATGAAGGTTGGCCTGCCCGGTATGGATCTCGTTATTTTTCCCGAATACAGCACCCATGGCATTATGTACGACGCGAAGGAGATGTATGAAACTGCATCAAGCGTGCCCGGCGAAGAGACAGAAATTTTTTCTGAGGCGTGCCGGAAGGCCAAAGTGTGGGGGGTGTTTTCGCTTACGGGCGAGCGCCACGAGGAGCACCCCAACAAGGCGCCTTACAACACGCTGATCTTGATGAACGATAAGGGCGAGATCGTCCAAAAGTATCGAAAGATAATGCCCTGGGTTCCGATCGAGGGCTGGTATCCGGGAAACTGCACCTATGTAACCGAGGGGCCGAAGGGGCTAAAAGTTAGCCTGATCATTTGCGATGACGGCAACTATCCGGAAATCTGGCGCGATTGCGCCATGAAAGGCGCGGAGCTGATCGTTCGCTGCCAGGGCTATATGTATCCTGCGAAAGAGCAACAGGTCATCATGGCCAAAGCTATGGCCTGGGCGAACAATAGCTACGTGGCGGTCGCCAACGCGGCGGGCTTTGACGGCGTCTATTCCTATTTCGGCCACTCGGCGATCATCGGCTTTGACGGTCGCACGCTCGGAGAGTGCGGTGAGGAGGATTACGGTGTTCAATACGCTCAGCTCTCGAAATCACTGATCCGCGACGCGCGACGCAACATGCAGTCGGAAAATCACCTCTTCAAGCTCTTGCATCGCGGCTACACGGGAATGATCAACTCGCGCGAGGGCACACGCGGTGAAGCGGCCTGTCCGTATGACTTCTATCGCAAGTGGATCGACGATCCCGAGGCAACACGTACGATGGTCGAGGCGCTTACCCGACCGACAGTGGGTACTGAAGAGTGCCCGATCGAAGGCATCCCGACCAAGGCGGTAGCCGGGCACCGCTAAGAAGAGAATTCGGCCCGGGGTGTCGCGTTTGTTCTTCCATCGCCCCGGGCCCTTTTCCGGTTTTTTAAACTGTGCGAGATGCCAATTAATGAACATTCAGGAGTACTTGATCGAAGCGGAGCCTTATTACCGCCCGGTTGGTAATGAGATTCCGCTCTTTGAAGCAGCATACGCCCACCGCATGCCGGTCATGCTCAAAGGGCCGACTGGATGTGGCAAAACGCGCTTCCTCGAGCACATGGCTTGGCGCCTTGGAAAACCCCTGATCACTGTCGCGTGCCACGAGGACATGACCGCCTCGGATCTGGCTGGCCGTTATTTGCTTGATGCCGAAGGAACCATCTGGCACGACGGGCCGGTTACTACCGCCGTTCGCTATGGCGCTATCTGCTACCTCGATGAAATCGTCGAGGCCCGCCAGGACACCACCGTCGTGGTTCATCCCTTGACTGACGAGCGCCGGGTTCTTCCTCTCGAGAAAAAGGGTGAATTGATACGAGCGCACGAAGACTTCCAGCTTGTCATCTCCTATAACCCAGGTTATCAAAGTGTAGTCAAGGACCTGAAGGAGTCCACCAAGCAGCGCTTCGTTGCCATAGACTTTGGCTATCCGCCGCCCGAAGCAGAAGCTGCGATTGTCGCTCATGAAGCGAATGTGGACCAAGACTTGGCCGCGCAATTGGTTCAAATTGGGATCCGCAGTCGCAACCTTAAGGGCTATGGGCTGGATGAGGGCGCTTCAACCCGTATGTTGATACAGGCGGCACGATTGGTTCGGCGCAACATTGGGCTTCTCGAAGCGTCCCGTGTGGCGATCATCTTCGCGCTCACTGATGATCCGGACATCCGGCACGCGCTGACTGCTGCTATCGAGGCGCTGGTATAGAGCAGGCTCTTATGCAGCCTACTCCATCAGAAATTCTCGTCGGTCCTCCGCAAACGGTCAAGGTCCTTGAGCATTGCTGGCCGGAAATTGCACTTTCCTTATCGGGACCGATGCTTGATACGTGGGCGGCCGCATGTCGTGAGCTAGCTGCAAGCGGCGTTTCTCAGGATATCGTTGCTGGCTATGTCCGGGCCTCTGCCCCGCTAGCGCGGGCGGCAGGACGTGATGCGCCGCTGGCTCTCGCGCCCGTACTCCGCGACGTAGCTCGGTCCGCCGGAACCAAATCGGCATTGCGGCTCGCTGAGCACTCTGCGGCCCTCCCAAGGGCGCTCTGGATGCCGGGTACATTCGTTCATTGGCTTGGCCTAGTGGCACTTATCAGTGCACGCGCGCCACAAGCAGTGCAGCTATTTTTGGATCATACCGAAAAACTTCTCGGTAATCTCGACGGACAGGCTTTGGAGGCATGGGTTCTTACCGGCTTGCGTCGTGCGGCTAACGACCCGACGCAGGCGATCTCGTTCTTTGGACTTAGTGATGCCGTGCCATTTTTGGAAAGCGAGCCATTCTCCAATAGCATCAATTTTTCTCAGGTGGAACGAGCTCTTCGCGCGTACCTTATGGCACTTTGGTGCCTTAACGCCCCTCTCCGGGCGATTCGCGACGCTGAGACGCGACGTTCGAGCTTTTCTGGCGGTGTGATACGCGTTCCAAATCGTTATCTGGGCTATTCATCTGTGGAGGGGGACGCGTTATTTCGGGCCGCGCTTGCTCACGTTGCCGCTCATCTTCAATTCGGTAAGAAGCGATTCACGCAAGGTAGCTTGAAGCCGCTGCAAGTTGCCCTGGTTTCACTCATTGAAGATGCGCGAGTGGAGACATTGACGTTGCGGATCCTTCCGGGCCTTAAACGGCTTTGGTTACCATTTCACATTGCTCGACAGGGTGGGTTTGCCACTGCTGAATCGTTAATGGCGCGTCTTTCCCGCGCCTTGATCGACTCGGACTATGCCGACGATCACGCCTGGGTCCGAAAGGGGCGTGCCATGTTCCAGGATGCCGCGATGGATTGGGAGAATCCTGAAATCAGCCGACGAATTGGTGGTCTGCTTGGTAACGACCTGGGTCAAATGCGGCTTCAATTCAATCCGCGCACCTACGTTGTGGAACCGGTTTATCGCGACGACAATCTCGGGCTTTGGGAGTTTTCTACGCCTCCCGATAACGTGAACAAAGGCGACTCCGCCGAAAGCGTGCGGGTCGACGAAAGCGATCCGGCCACATCGGAGAACCCCAAGCGAGAACGAATTGGTGCCGACGCAGGAATGGGTTCCAAGCCCGTATCGGTCACACCGGTTCCGGCGGGTACCGGCGTCGCTGTCGCCCGTTATTCGGAATGGGATTATCTAATAAGGCGTGAGCGCTCCGAGTGGACAACGCTGGTGGAATATGTAGCCGCAGAGGGCCCCGTCGAAGCGATTGAAGCTATTCCGATGCGTTACCCTGGCCTTGCCGCCCGAATCGACCGACTGGTGCGCTCCGTGCGGATCAGCAGGCCGGTCTGGCATCGGCGACAGCTGGAGGGCGAAGACCTCGATCTTGACGCATGCATTACTGCAACCATAGACCAGCGCGGCGGGATAGCTGGGGAACCAACCATCTATCGGCGCCGGCTACGCCGTATGCACGACTTCTCAGTCCTAGTCCTGCTCGACGTTTCGCAATCTACCAACGACTTTATTCGTGCCGCCAACGCCAGCGTACTCACGGTCGAACGGGAGGCCGCCAGCCTCCTTGCATATGCAATGGACGGATTGGGCGATAGGTTTGCTATTCATGCGTTTTGTTCCGATGGGCGTAGTGATGTCCATTATCTTCGGATTAAGGACTTCGATGGACCTTATGACAAGAGCGCCAAGAAGCGCTTGGCGGGACT
>JBJKQL010000003.1:0-17216 GCA_046705265.1 Ferrovibrionaceae bacterium | reverse complement strand
CCGCGCCGGCGTTCGCTCCAGCTTGGCCGGCCCGCGTATGTCCATGCCACCCGCTTCGGGATGTGCGGGCGGCTGTGCCAGGAATTTCCTGCCGCGGGATCAGGACATTGCTTCCGATCTGCCCCGGTACGTTGACGGCGAATTCGTCCGCCTTCTCCGGCGTGCCGCCGCAGCCGGCGAGCGCTAAAAGGGCGACCATTCCAAGAAAACTGGCAATCAGGCGGGAAGGCTTAGAGCCGCGTGCACGTTCAGGCCGCCGAATGACGCCGCTAGGACGGCTTCCATAAGAATGCTTACCAAAGACGAACGCATCCGAAGCATCGCATCTGGTTTGCAGCCGTTTTAGGTATTCCAACACCCCGGCCAGCACAACCGTTGCCTGCTCCATATCGCTTTCCAGTTTCGCGATACGGGATTGAAGGGTGGTGATGATGTCAGCGTCAGACACGACGATCCTCCACGGGCGGCCGCGTATTGACCACCTCGGCGCCGCGCTCCAATGCGGCCGCGACGTAACACCAGCCGACATTTACCCGATACGCAAAGCCGCCTCTGTGCGTCGCGCGCAACACCCAATATTCGGGTTTGTCAGTCGGTGAGATCGGCTCTTCGCAATAGATGGTTTCGGTCACGACGCGTTCCCTCGAGGCAGCCGGACATCCGTCGATCACCATGGCCGTCACAGCCGTTGAAACTTGCGCCGCCACAAGTCCCACGGCGCCCAGCGAGGGAAACCGTCCGGAGGCAGAGGAAGTCGACGCTTGGCGTCGGCGGCCCTCACGACCGTCCAGAACAAAATCTTTACGATGCCAAAAGCGATCTCCGCTAGGAGCCACCCAGCGAAGAGGGCAAGGGCAAGGATTAGGAGCGCGTCCATATCACACTGGCCATCCCCCACGTCTCGGTGCTGAAGATTAGCGCCGGAGTGTTAAGATCAGGCTAAAACTGGGCGCCGTTATAATTCCTAAATGCTAACGTGGGCGCGGCTGAACGAAGACGAAAAGGTGGAAAGGTCCCCCATATCTTCTGCCGTCTTCTTTTGTTGCCTCACACGCCTACCATCGCAAACCAAATCCCCGCGACAAAGCTCGCCACCGCCGTGCCGATAATCAGCATCGGGCTTAAGGGTTCAAACCCGTTCCATATGGCCCACCCAACTGAGTGCCATGCGGCGATTATGTCGAGGGCGAACCAAACAATCGGGAACAAGGCATAGACCGCATCGCCTATTCCTCTCTTCGGCCGCCCCATTGGTGAGCGATGTGTAACGGAGTCCCCCGTTGCATCCACGGAATGGTCTGAGAAACTGAGAGATTTATCAGGCATCTCAACATCACCTTCCCCAAGTCCCAGGCAAAACGCCATAAGAACCACATGGCAAGAAGGGTACGGATGAGGACCAAGAGTGCGCTCGCGCCGCATTTACGGATAACCGATAGCACTCCTCTGCTCCCTAGATTCGCGCCATCGTGTTAGGATTATGTTAAATCATAGTTCCTTGGCACCCGCCGCGACCGGGAGTGCCTATTGAGGCTCGTAAGACTTGAGGGTCAACTGAGGACTTCGTGGCAGATCGGAGGGGAAAGCATGATCGCTGCCACCTTCAGCATCGCTTTCGGGATTCTCGGGATATCCATTGGTGGCGACGCTGCACGATGTCGCGGCCGGCCTTCTGCCAGGCACTGCCAAGGATTTGGCCGGGCATCCGCAAATGCCGCACGGTCTATCTCAGACGTCGGGCTCTCGCTGGAGCCAAGCTATCTCCCCTGCGATCGACAGCCATCGCTTTCGTAAGGGTCAGTTGGTGCGGCGTCTTGACGCCGATCCGCTCGCCAACTACGAGATCGGGCATAGCGCGGTAGGGTTAAACGTCGGAACCCATTTGCACCAATGCGTTGAAAGACCTCGAGAATATTCAATGGCCGTGGTCTCGATTAGCTTACGCCTTGATTGCTCGCATCAAAGCATTCCGTTTGGAAGTTGCGCTAGGCTTGAGCTGCCGAACGATCTAGATGTTCTTCAACATGATAAGTATAGTTTATCACCAATGACTTATGTTCCGTAATTTCAATAAGTTAGAGTGACAAAACTTATTATTGAATGGATTACGCCAATCCTCCACGCTCGCAGATGCAACATAAGGTGGTGGGCATAGTGGCGCCCTTCAGACCCAGTTCTCAACATCACTTAGACACTACAGGATACCGTTCAAGGGGCAATCAGCGCTTCAAATTGCGAGCACACGTCCTGGCTGATGTAGAGGCGAGGAATTGTCGCGCGGCTGACGGTCGGGGAGCCCGTGGCGTGCGTGCAGCTGGCCGTTCCTTTAGGAGTGGCGGACGCAAATGCCGAGGAGTACATAAAGAAGTTTCCATAATAGAACAAATGCAAAGCAAGGAGGTATCATGCAGCCGCAAAGAGCCATCTTAAGCTTCCTGGTCGGCTTGGCCGCGATTCCAGTGGTATCAGCACATGCTCAGTCAAAGCACTGGTATCCTTATCGCGTTCAGGAGCATATCCCGCCAGTAGCTAATGGGCCCGTTAAGAATGTTATGTACACCCCCCTAAAGAGGGCTGACAAGAAGTGGAAGATTTGCGTTTCCTTTCCGCATATGAAAGATCCTTACTGGCTTGCCGTCGACTATGGCGTATCGCAGGAGGCAAAAGAGCTCGGTGTCGAAATGCATCTGGTGGAGGCTGGTGGCTATACTCACTTAAGCACCCAGATCTCGCAGATTCAGGATTGCGTTTCGGGTGGGGCTCAGGCTGTCGTCATCGGCGCGATATCTTATACCGGGCTAAACCCGACGGTGAAGCGGCTTCATGACAAGAAGATTCCGGTGATTGATCTGGTAAACGGCATGTCCTCTCCATACAGCTCGGCCCACTCGCTTGTTTCATTCAAGACGATGGGTTACGAAGCCGGCGAGTATATAGCCAAGCTCCATCCTAAAGGTACGCCCGAAGTGGAGGTGGCTTGGTTTCCCGGTCCGCCGGGAGCAGGTTGGGTCGAAGACGGCAACAAGGGCTTTCTCGAAGCGGTGAAAAACAGCGCGATCAAGGTCGTTTCGACTAAATACGGAGACACCGGGAAAGAAATTCAACTTAAGCTCGTAGAGGACACGCTGGATGCGGACCCAAACATAAAATATATCGTCGGCACCTCGCCAACTGCGCTGGCCGCCGTCGATCTGCTCCGCGAACGGAATCTGATGAACAAGATCAAGGTGGTTTCGTACTACTTCACGCCAGGAGTCTATAGGGATATCCAGCAAGGCCTCATTTTGGCGGCGCCAACCGATTCGGCAGTGATACAAGGGCGGATATCCATCGACCAGGCCGTGCGGATATTGGAAGGCAAACCTTACATGAAACGCGTTGGGCCGAAGATCTTCGTGATTACCAAGGCGAATGTCCACTCGTTCGACTATTCGTCGTCCCTTGCGCCGCCAAACTGGTCACCGGTCTTTACAGTCAACTGATATCCGGTGATCCGAGGTGAAGGATGCAGCTATAACGGCAGATACCTTGGACTCTGACGAAGGCGTGGGCGCGGGCTTAGCCGCGCCCATGCCCGTACTGCAAACACAGGCATTATCGAAGCATTTTCCCGGGGTCTTGGCCCTGGACGAAGTCGATTTCGACCTGAAAGGCGGCGAAGTACATGTGCTTTTCGGCGAAAACGGCGCCGGTAAGTCGACGCTAATTCAGATTCTCGCAGGCGTGCATCGTCCGACCAAGGGCGCGATCCGCTTTCGCGGTAAGTTAATGGAACTTCTGGGCGTCCACCACGCTCGCTCGCTCGGAATCAGCGCGGTCTTCCAGGAGTTCTCGCTAGTGCCAACGCTTACGGTGGAAGAGAACATATTTCTGGGAGCCGAGCCAACTCGCGGGTATTTGTTGAGCAAGGTTGAGATTCATCGTGGCGCGATAGCCATTCTTGAACAACTCGGATTTCCTTTGCGGCCGCGGCAGCTGATTCGGGATCTAACCCGCGCTGAGCAGCAAATGGTGGAGATTGCAA
Source organism: Ferrovibrionaceae bacterium (assembly GCA_046705265.1). Lineage (GTDB taxonomy): Bacteria > Pseudomonadota > Alphaproteobacteria > Ferrovibrionales > Ferrovibrionaceae > JAJYTL01. The sequence goes on along the minus strand of JBJKQL010000003.1, from coordinate 13,192 downwards.
AGGCATTCCGCTCCGATCTATCAGCGTTGATTCTGGACGAACCGACGGCCTCACTCACGGACCGGGAGGCGGAACGCCTTTTTGCGATGGTTGAGCAGGCGAAGAACCGGGGCGTCGGCATCATATACGTCACCCACCGAATGAACGAGATCCAGCGCATCGGCGATCGCATATCTGTGCTGCGTGACGGCAAGCGGATGGCGACTCTCGATGTCGTCAACGCTGACGATGATCAGTTGCTGCAATTGATGACCGGCCGCGTCATCCGTCAAATCTTTCCAAGAATTGAACATCACCCAGGGCGGCCCCTTTTGACAATTTCGCATCTCACGACCGCCGGCCATTCCGTCAAAGAGTTTTCTCTTGAGGTACGTGCTGGCGAAGTTGTTGGTTTAGCGGGCCTGGTTGGCTGCGGCAAGTCTGAAGTGGGTCGCGCATGTTTTGGTTTGGAAAAGATAAGGTCTGGCAAAATTACGTTTGGCGGTGAAGACGTCACTGGACGATCGGTTCGCGAGATGCTCGACCGTGGAGCCTTCTATCTTACATCGGACCGACGCCAGGAAGGCCTGATCATGATACGCAGTGTTCGAGAAAATGTTTCGCTGCCATGGCTTGGCGCGCGCATGTTCTCCCGTTTCGGATTCCTTGATCGCCGGAGCGAACGATCAAAAGTGCGGGAATTGGTACAGCGGCTCAATCTGCAGCCAACGAGCATCGAGCGCCACGTTGAGTGGCTTTCCGGCGGCAACCAACAGAAGGTTCTTCTAGCGAAGGGCCTCGTCTCGGACATAAAGCTATTTATCTTTGATGAGCCTACTGTCGGGGTTGACGTTGGTACGCGCGTTGCAATTTACGAATTTATTCAAAAACTCTGCGCTGGCGGCGCGGGAATTCTGTTGATCTCGTCAGATCTTCCGGAAATTCTTCACCTCCCTCATCGGGCATATGTCATGTACCGCGGTGAAATCCGGGCGGAGCTTGAAGGTCCGCAGATAACACAGGATCGGGTACTCGCGAACTTCTTTGAACGGACACAACGATGACCGAGCGTACTGAATATCGGAGGATGGAATTCACCGTCCCGCTCCAGCGATTGTTCGCGCGGATCGGCGTCTTGCCGTTTCTGCTGGTCATCGGTCTGGTCGTCTTTACAACGCTTTCGCCGCGATTCCTAACCCTGCAGAATATAGTTGTTGTTGCCCAGCAAACAACATATCTCGCTATCGTCGCAATGGGGCAAATGCTCGCTCTGCTGACCGGAGGCTTCGATCTCTCGGTTGGCAAGATCGTCGCGGTCACCTCGGTGGTTTCGGCGATGACGATGGCAGCTCTCTCGGGTGGCCATACCCCCGAGCCGCTCTTTGTAACACTGTGTTTCGGCGTATTTGCCGGCATCGCGGCGGGAACGCTAGTCGGCGTTGTCAATGGCATCGGCGTTGCGGTGTTCAACGTCTCGCCCTTCATGATGACTCTGGGTACGGCGACGATCAGCTTCGGCATTGCGCTGACCTTGACTAGCGGGGTGCCGGTGTCCGGGGTGCCAGACGCGTTAGGCACGATCTTCAGCTTCGGGAGAGTGTTTGATATTCCTTCTCCCGTCTATGTGACCGCTGGAATATTTGTCCTCATGTACGTGCTGCTGAACTGGACTCAAATGGGGCGGTACTTTTATGCCGTCGGAGGCAACATCAAGGCCTCGCTCCTTTCCGGTATCAGCACGCGGTACTATTTGTTTATGGCTTACGTTTTATGCGGCCTTCTGGCGTCGGTGACCGGAATTCTGTTGACGGCGCGGCTGGGCAGCGGCGAGGCCAATATCGGCTCATCCCTGCCACTCGATTCGATTGCAGCGTGCGTTATCGGCGGGGTGAGTCTGCGGGGAGGCACCGGACGTCTCGGCAATGTCCTGCTCGGCGCCATCTTCATTGGGTTGATCCAGAACGGGATGAACATAGCGCAAATTCAGTCCTACCTTCAGGAGGTGGTGGTTGGGGTCTTGCTCATTTTTGCGGTTATTGCTGATCAAGCCCAGCAATTGGCAATCCGACGGCTCAATGAATAATGGGGTCCTTGGAGGTGTCCCTATTGAACTAAATTTGGAGGTTGGTGGCGCCGCGCTTCCGGGAAAGCATACGTTACTCGTCACTAAGTTCGATGGTGGGGCCTGAGAAAGGCGCGGGTCCAGGCATGCGGCTCCCTCCGCGTCGGAAAAGTTCGCCGGTTCAAATCATCCGTAACCTACGCCCGCGCGTTGTCTGGTGAGTCAAAACGTTGGTGGCGAGCAGGCGCTGACAATTTCACATGGGCTGGGGCCGGGATTTCTAAAACGGTGTGATACAGCCGAGTTGAAGTAATATGCATCACCCTGCCGGAGAATGCGCTTCTGACGGCCGACCGTAAGCTCTATGCGTCCTCGAACAACGACACCCCCCTCAAAACCCTGGTGCCGGAGAGCATTCCGCCCCGTATCTGCTCCGGGTGGATAGTGCTCATGTAATATCTGTAACGGCTTATTATGGAGATTTCGTCCGACCTGACGGTAGGAAATCTTTCCTGTGCTGATTTCGACAAGTTCATTGGCTGGAAAAAAGACCAGGTCTTCACGGTCTGGGCTCGGAGAGAAAAATTCGGCAAGCGTTACCCCAACCGCCCCTACAATACGCCGCAAGGTCCCAATTGAAGGGCTGATACGCGAGTTCTCGATCATTGACACCGTGGCGCTGCTCAGACCAGAGCGGCTAGCCACCTCGCGTTGCGAAAGGTTTAGCTGCTCCCGAAGGTCACGCAATCGGCTTCCCACTTCGACGTCCATCGGGCGCCTCCCATCAATGTGATAAGTATACAATATCCCCCACTGCTCACTTTTCCCCAACGTCAGTTAATTGGGTTTCTGAAACTTATCATCCGGGGACAGCCTGCGGCTCGGCTGTTGGGGCGCTGTCCTTGCAGCGTGAGTATTTGAAATCTTCGGCGAGGTTTCATGGCGGCCCAGTGCGCGACGATAAAGTCGCACTGAGGCGTCGCGTCAAGGAGAATAGGACGGCCGTGAGCGAGATATATGCAGGAACAGTAAGTATTGTTGCGTCGTTTCTATTATATTGTACGAGATAAATCTAATTTTTATTCCATAATGTTCTGGTATTTCGTTGAACGTGAGGAACACCTATAATTTTTTAGGTGGACGCCAGCATCAAATTTCCCAGACTTGCTGGCTGAAGATGGGAGACGCTACCGTCTGTGCTGCGGAGACTTTTGCGAGAAGCTGAGGGCCGCACCGCGGTGATAATGAAGGTTTTCAAAACGCTTTCCGACATGGCATGCTGGGAGGGATTGTTATTGTACTTAACCACCATTCCTGCGGCACCGCATCGAATGCTGGGCCCTGGCGGTGGAAGTGAAACTACCGAGGTGAAGCGGATGACCGCACTGGCGGCGCAATTTGACAACGATCATCTGCTGGAAATCGAACAGAACGTTAGTCCGGGCAATGCTATCAGCGGCGACCGGGGTGCGCGCGATGGCTTAGTGGTTCCTGAGGGGGACGGCGATCCCACGCCGAGCGAGCCAACCGGGAAGCGCATTGGTCGAGGGTGGAGCCGGGCGCCGCGTATTTCGGTCATGATCGCCTTGGGGGAGATGTTCCCAGTGCCGGCGCAGTCACCGCGGTCTTCATCGAACCTAGCTGACAGACACTGGGTTAGTAGGACGTAACCACATTTCCCTGGCGCGGGAATCTGGGATAAGGAGACGAGCCAATGTCAGATAAGGGGAACGCGGTGGCGGTAGCTATCAATTGCGACATGGGCGAGAGCTTTGGCCTGTACAGGATGGGTGACGACGAAGGTATGATGCCGCACATTACAATCGCGAATGTGGCCTGCGGCTTTCATGCCTCCGACCCGACGGTAATGGCGCACACGGTGCGCCTTGCAAAGCGCAATAATGTGAAAGTCGGGGCGCATCCCTCTCTGCCAGATCTTCAAGGGTTTGGACGACGCGAAATGAAGATGCAGCCTGAGGAGCTGACTGACTGCATCGTCTATCAGGTCGGTGCTCTGGAGGGATTTCTCAAGCGCGAGGGCATGGAACTCTTTCATGTCAAGCCTCACGGCTCGCTTTACGGAATGGCGGCGCGCGCGCCGGACGTGGCGAGAGCGGTCGCCGCTGCCGCCAAGGTCTTTGGCGTGCCGGTTCTAGGGATGTCCGGTACGTTGCATGAAGAGGTCTACACCGCCGAGGGACTGAATTTTATGTCCGAATACTATGCGGACCTCGAATATCGCGATGATGGCTCGCTCATTATCACCCGAGAGCATCACGCAGTCGATCCGCAGCAGGCCGCCCAACGGGCGCGCCGCGCCGTCATAGAAGGACTCACCGATTCCATAAACGGGAAGCGGGTTCGAGTCCGTGCCGACTGCATCTGCGTTCATTCTGATACGCCGAACGCCGTCGAGGTCGCGATAGCGGTCAAGGCGGCGGTGGCGGACCTTATCGCCTGATCGAGACGCGCCAGGGGGAGTGCAACGATGGCCGAGCACCATGTCGTCAGTCCATTGCCGGGAATCTTCTACAGGAGGCCATCGCCCGAGAAGCCACCGTATAAGGAGGTCGGTGATCCAGTAGCCGAGGGAGATATCATTGGCCTTGTTGAGGTTATGAAACAGTTCAACGAGGTTCCTGCGGATGCCGCCGGCAAAGTCCTTCGTTTCCTCATCGACAACGAGGATCCAGTTGAACCTGAACAATCGATCGTGGTCATTGAGACTGATTGAGCCGGCTGCATGTTCAATAAGATTCTGGTGGCTAATCGTGGTGAAATCGCGGTACGCATCATCCGCGCGGCGAACGAACTCGGCTTGGGGACCGTGGCGGTCTACAGTGACGCGGACAAAGACAGTCTGGCCGTGCGGATGGCGGACGAAGCGGTTAGAATCGGTCCAGCGCCGGCTACCAAAAGCTATCTTAACATCGCTGCCATCGTAGCAGCTGCGAAAGAATCGGGTGCTGACGCCATCCATCCAGGGTATGGTTTTCTCGCTGAGAACGCCCTTTTCGCGGAGGCCGTAGAGGAAGCTGGTTTGGCGTTTGTCGGGCCAACACCGGAGACCATCCGAATCATGGGAAACAAAGCGGCCGCGCGCGCCGCCGCCGCCGCCGCGGAGGTGCCAATCATTCCCGGAAGCGCCGGCGAACTCGATAATCTGACTGAGGCGACCGCTATCGCGCGCGATATCGGCTACCCGCTCATGATAAAAGCCAGTGCCGGCGGTGGTGGTCGCGGAATTCGCGTTGCGGCGGACCCCGATGCGCTTGAACGCCACTTCCATGTTGCTCAGGCGGAATCCGCCGCTGCCTTTGGAAGCGGTGCGCTGTATCTGGAGCGCTTTCTTCCCAAGGCCCGGCACATTGAAGTTCAAATTCTTGGCGACGGCGAGCGTGTAATTCACTGCTTCGAACGCGAGTGCTCGCTCCAACGTCGGCGTCAAAAGGTTTGGGAGGAAGCACCGTCGCCGGCAGTTAGCGCCGCGACGCGTGCGTCATTGTGCCGTTCGGCGGTCCGCTTGGCTGAACACGTCGGATATCGCGGTGCGGGGACCCTGGAGTATCTCTTTGACGATGATACGGGCGAGTTCTTTTTTATTGAAATGAATACCCGTATTCAGGTCGAACACCCCGTCACCGAGGCTGTTACGGGGATTGATCTTGTGCAGGAGATGATTCTGATTGCACAGGGTGAAAGACTGCGCTTTTCACAGGCCGATGTGCGGTTGTCCGGCGCAGCCATTGAGGTTCGGATCAATGCTGAAGATCCCGTGAAAAATTTCCAGCCATCGCCCGGACGCATCGAATCGCTGTCGCTTCCCGGCGGGCCTGGCGTGCGTATCGACACTATGCTCTATCCCGGCTATGTCGTGCCGCCCTATTACGACTCATTGCTGGCAAAGTTAATTGTCCATGCCGAGACCCGCGATCTCGCATTAGATAGGCTGAAGGACGCCCTTGGCGAGCTGGAGATCGGCGGCATCACTACGACTGCGGCGCTTCATCGGCGTCTCGCGGAATTGGACGAGGTTCGCGAGGCGCGGTTCGATACCGGAACCCTGGAAAGATTGCTGACGGTATAGGGGGAGAAACTCATGAGCGCAGTGCGATACTCATTCGGTGGCGACGAACACATATTCGTCGAGATTGACGAGGAGATGTCGCTTGAGGCGTTCTTCAAGGGAATGGCGATTTGCAGTCAGCTGGAGAAACGCCAAGTCGCCGGCGTTTCGGAGGTTTGCCCAGCAAATGCCTCGTATCTCGTTCGGTTTGACCCTGATGTGATTCATCCCGACGCCATGCTCCGAACATTGCAGGAGATCGAAGCGCAGATCAGTGAGGCGGATCTTGAACTGGCGACGCGGATTGTCGAGATTCCTGTTCTCTACAACGATCCATGGACCCACGAGACCCTGATGCGCTTCCGGGAGCGCCACCAAGATCCAAACAGCAGCGATATCGAGTATGCCGCCCGCATTAACCATTTCGGTTCGGTCGACGAATTTGTTGCCGCGCACTCCGGGTCTCCATGGTTCGTCTCCATGGTCGGCTTCGTTGCCGGCCTACCATTTCTGTTCCAGATGGTGGAACGCGCAAGGCAAATCGAAGTTCCGAAATATCTGCGGCCACGCACCGACACACCCAAGCTCACGGTCGGCCATGGAGGCTGCTTCGGCTGCATCTATTCGGTGCGCGGGGCCGGCGGCTATCAGATGTTTGGAATCACGCCGGCGCCGATTTACGATCCGGCGCAGAAGCTGCCTTATCTTAAGGATTTCATGGTTTTTTTCCGGCCGGGCGACATCGTCAAATGGAAACCCATCTCACGCGAGGAATATGACCGGGATGTTGCCGCCGTCGAAGCAGGAACGTTTAACCTGACTGTGAAACCCGTCAAATTCTCATTGAAAACCTTCGTAGATGATCCGGCTGGTTGTAGCCGCCAACTCGTGGAGACGCTCCATGGCAATTGAGGTAATCAAACCGGGGCTTGCGACTAGCGTTCAGGACTTGGGACGTCCGGGCTATTACAATATCGGCATACCTCTATCCGGCGCGCTGGATCAGTTCGCATTGCGGTCTGCCAATATATTGGTCGGCAATGACGAAAACGCCGCTGCATTCGAAGTGACCTTGCTTGGGCCTGAGTTACTCTTCCGAGAGGCGATGATTGTAGCTGTCACCGGGGCAGAAACGACGCCAAAAGTCGATGGACAAACGCGCCCGCGCAATGAGTCCTTTGCGGTCGCGGCGGGTGAACATCTCAGTTTCGACTATCTAAAGCGAGGCGCACGGCTCTATATCGCCGTCGCCGGCGGGGTCTCGGTTCCGATGGTGCTGGGAAGCCGATCCACTTATGCGCTTGGTGCCCTCGGTGGCTTCGCGGGTCGCAAGTTAGCAGCAGGCGATATAGTGTCGATCGGCCCGGCGGGGTCCGGCGCGCGTGCTGGTCGTCGACTCCCCGATGACCTGGTTCCTGCTTACCCGAAGGCGCTGGAGTTGCGCGTTTTGCCGGGCCTGTATATCCATCGTCTAACGGATGAGTCGGCGAAAGACTTTTTCGATGACACGTGGACCGTTGCGCCCGAGGCAGACCGTATTGGCTATCGATTCCGCAAGGGGCGCCCCGTATCGTTCCGTGCACGCAAGCAGCCCTTTGGCGCGGGCTCTGACCCATCCAACATCGTGGATGCTGGGTACCCTTATGGCTCAATCCAGGTCCCCGGCGGTGTTGAACCTATTATCTTGCATCGGGACGCCGTATCCGGTGGCGGATACGCCATGATTGGAACCGTAATCAGCGCTGATATGGACAGGATTGCGCAAATGCAACCCAATAATACGGCGCAGTTTATTCCGGTCGATATGGCGGCTGCGTTATCCGCTCGTGCCGAATATAAGGCACAAATTGGCCGTCTGCGGTCGCATTTAGCAAGTTAGGCTGTCTTATTCGCGGTGGCAGGTGTTCCGTGCGCGCCGTCCCATGCGGTGTGCATGCCTGAATGGTCGACCAAGCACGACGCTCTGTAATGTCAAGAGAGATTTGGAGCGGAAACAATATGGATCACGAAGCTGCATCCGCAATAGTTCAGATAGATAATAATCAAATCCGGGTCACCGAATGGCGTCTGCCGCCCGGTACCGCGACCGGCCATCACGTACACGGGCATGATTACGTTGTGGTACCGATCTGCGACGGCGAACTCAAAGCAGTTGCTGCCGACGGTGAGTCGATCCAGATGTCGCTCAGGCGTGGCGGATCGTATTTTCGGAACGCGGGCGTTGCCCACGATGTCATCAATGTGGGCCTGGAAGAAATGAGCTTTGTCGAAATTGAGCTGAAGGATACGCTGATTAGGTAGGCGGTCTCGGGTTTTGAAGGAAAGAGTCGGGCGATATTTTCAGGGGAGCGTGAGGGGATGCCCATGGTTGCCGTCGATAGGAATGCGAATCAGGAAACCACGCGCTCGTGGACGCGAGAGGAAGTTCGGGCACTTTTCGAACTGTCGTTTCCGGAGCTGATGTTTGAGGCGCAGACGGTGCATCGGCGGTACTTCGAGCCTTGCGAGGTGCAGGTGTCGACGCTGCTCTCGATCAAGACGGGGGGCTGCCCGGAGGATTGCGCCTATTGTCCGCAGAGCGCACGCTACGAGACCGGGGTCGCGGCGGGCAAGCTGCTGGCGCTCGATGAGGTCCTGGCAGCGGCGCGGTCGGCGAAGGCGAACGGGGCGAGCCGCTTCTGCATGGGGGCGGCATGGCGGGAGCCGAAGGAGCGGGACCTCGACCAGGTCTGCGCCATGGTTTCCGGGGTAAAGGCGCTGGGGCTGGAGAGCTGCGTGACCCTCGGCATGGTGACGGCGGCGCAGGCTCAGCGTTTGAAGGAGGCCGGTCTCGATTATTACAACCACAATCTGGATACCTCGCCGGAGTTCTACGGTGAGATCATCACCACACGGCAGTATCGGGATCGGCTGGACACGCTTGAGCATGTGCGGGGCGCTGGCATCAACGTGTGTTGCGGCGGCATCGCGGGAATGGGTGAGACGCGAGAGGATCGTATTGGCCTGATCGCGGCCCTGGCGAGCTTGCCGGAGCCTCCGGAAAGCGTGCCGATCAACTTCCTGGTGCAGGTTGCGGGAACGCCGCTTGCCGGCACCGATAGGCTGGACCCTTTTGAATTCGTGCGCACGATTGCCGCTGCGCGAATCACCATGCCGCGCTCGATGGTGCGGCTGTCGGCGGGACGGGAGGAGATGAGCGACGAGATGCAGGCGCTGTGCTTTCTCGCCGGCGCGAATTCGATCTTTGCCGGAGACAAGCTCCTGACCACCGCCAATCCGGGGCTCGCGCACGACCAGGCGCTGTTCCAGAGGCTCGGATTGAAACCTACCTCGGCATAGCGGCCAATTCAGGGGATATGGACGCCTATCCAGATTGGTATCGCGCAGGCGGGGCGCACGTCTGGTTGCCTTATACCCAGATGAAGACGGCGATGCCGCCGGTGCCGGTCGCGCGCACGGAGGGTACGCGGATCATTCTCTCCGACGGGCGGTCTCTGCTCGATGGTATCGCATCCTGGTGGACGGCCTGCCACGGCTATAATCACCCGAAGATTCGGGCGGCCGTAGAGCGTCAGATTCGGCTCATGCCCCATGTCATGTTTGGCGGCCTGGCCAACGAGCAGGCCTATAGGCTCGCCGAGAGGCTCTGTGGCCTCATGCCGCAGAGCCTCGACCGGGTGTTCTTCTCGGATTCCGGATCGGTCGCCGTCGAGGTTGCGATGAAGATGGCGGTTCAATATTGGCTGAATCGCGGTATCCGGGGCCGCACGCGATTCGTTGCCTTCAAGGGCGGATATCACGGCGACACGACAGGTGCGATGGCCGTATGCGATCCAGAAGAGGGCATGCACCGGCTCTTCGCCGGATTTTTACCCGAGCATCACATCGTCGATCTGCCTCGGAACGACGAGGCCATCGCCAAGTTTGACCTTCTCCTTCATCAAAACGCCGAGAGAATCGCGGGCATCCTGATCGAGCCTCTGGTTCAGGGTGCGGGTGGCATGGTGTTTCATGATAAGGAAGTTCTGCAATACCTGCGCCGGACCGCGGATCGCTATGATCTTCTGCTCATATTCGACGAGATCTTCACTGGCTTTGGCCGCACCGGGACCATGTTCGCCTACGAGGGGGCTGGGGTGATTCCCGATATCGTTACGCTGTCCAAGGCGCTCACGGGCGGGACGATGCCGCTGGCGGCAACCATCGCTGGACAGAAGGTCTTTGAGGCATTTTGGTCGGACGATGCGGCGCAAGCCTTGATGCACGGCCCGACCTATATGGGCAATGCCCTCGCCTGCGCTGCCGCCAATGCCTCTCTTGACCTATTTTCGGAGGAGGACCGGTTGTCCCAGGTCGCCACCATGTCAAACAGCCTCAAAATCGGCCTCGAACCGTGTCGTGATATTCCTGGCGTGAGAGATGTACGGGTCAAGGGCGCGATCGGTGTTGTCGAGCTTGAGGCCATTGGGGATATCGACGATCTCAAGCGGCGATTTGTCGATGCCGGCGCTTGGATTCGCCCGTTCCGGAATATCGTCTATCTGACGCCGGCTTTCACGATGCCTTCTGAAGAGGTTGAGGTGTTGACGAAGACCATCCACTCGGCTCTGGCGCGGCGGAACTGAGGGGAGGGGTGTCATGGCAAGCGCACGCGAACCGGTTGTTGCACTAGAGGATGATGATACCGGAGCGGCGAGCTCCCTGGACCGCTTCGCCGTCGCAAAACTTGCAGACCTGGAGGCACGGCACCTTCGCCGACAGCTCATCGACACCGTTCGGACGGGCGGAATTTGGGTGGAGCGGAAAGGCCGTCGCCTGATGTCGTTCTCATGCAACGACTATCTTAATCTGACCAGCCATCCAACCGTGATCGAGGCTGCAATTGCCGCGCTTCGCCAACATGGGGCGGGCTCCGGGGCTTCCCGTTTGGTCACCGGAAACCACCCACTATTCTCCGAGCTCGAGGTTCGGCTGGCGCGGTTGAAAGGCACAGAAGCCGCTTGCGTTTTCAGCTCCGGCTATCAGGCAAACACGGGCATCATCCCGGCCCTGATCGGATCTCGGGATTTCGTGCTTATCGACGAGTTGGCGCACGCGTGCCTCTGGGCTGGAGCGAGGATGACGGGGGGCCGGGTTCTGGCCTTTCGCCATAATGATGTGGCGCATGCGGAAGAAATTCTTGCAGCACATCGAGGCCAGTATCGCCATGGCTTGATCGCCACCGATGGCGTCTTTTCAATGGACGGGGACTTGGCGCCCTTGCCGGAACTGGCGGCGCTGGCGCGCGATTTTGATGTCTGGCTGATGTCCGATGATGCGCACGGCATCGGTGTTATCGGCGGCGGTCGGGGCTCGACTTACGCTCACCGCGGAAAGGTCGATGTTCCGCTCCAAATGGGAACGCTGTCCAAGGCCGTAGGGAGCCATGGCGGGTACCTTTGCGCTTCGGCGCCGGTCATCGACTTGATCAAGACGCGAGCGCGGACGCTGGTCTATTCCACAGGTCTGCCCCCCGCCATGGCGGCGGCGGCGCTCGCCGCTCTCGATATCATCGAGCGTGAGCGCGCTTATTCGTCGCTTCCGCTCGCCAAGGCCAAGGCGTTTGCCTGCGAAGTGGGCCTTGAAGAAGCGCAAAGCCCGATCGTTCCAGTGATAATCGGTGGGGTAGAGGAGACTCTCGAAGCGTCACGCCTGCTGGAGGATGAAGGATTTCTCGTCGCCGCCATCCGGCCGCCGACGGTGCCGGACGGCACGGCCCGCCTCCGATTTGCCTTTACTGCGAGGCATCCAGATTCCGAAGTAAAGCGCCTCGCCGCGATCGTTCGGAACCGCGTCTTGAAGCGGTAAGAGATGCGTGCCCTCTTTGTCACCAGCACAGGGACTGATATCGGGAAAACGTTTGTCACCGCAGGTCTTATTCGTGCTCTGCGTGGTCGAGGCATGAGAGTGACCGCCTTGAAGCCCGTCGTGAGCGGGTTTGATAGCGCAACCGCCGAGACCAGCGACACCGGAGTTTTGCTTTCCGCGCTCGGCCGTCCGAGAAACGAAGAAGAATTTTCCCGTATATCGCCCTGGCGCTTTGCCGCGCCCCTTTCGCCGGATATGGCTGCCCGCCGCGAGGGGCGAAATATCGACTTTGATCTGCTCGTGAATTTTTCGCGCAAGGCCGTGGGCGAAGACGGCGATGCACTTCTGATCGAGGGGGTCGGCGGGATTATGGTGCCGCTGGACAAAAAACATACGGTCCTGGATTGGATGACGGCGCTCGAACTGCCACTTGTTGTCGTGACCGGCAGCTATCTTGGAACGATCAGCCACACCCTCTCGGCGCTCGATGTGCTGAGACGACGCGGCCTCTTCGTCGCTGCCCTTGTGGTGAACGAGACGCCTGGCAGTACGATAGCCCTGGACGATACGATCGAGACGATATCTCGCTTCACACCGGAGACACATATTTTCTCTCTTAAACGGACGGCGCTCGAGGCGAAGGCCATCTTGGAACGTGTTTCATTCGTCGTCTGGCGATAATAGCTCCAGGGGCGCTCCGGTTAGGCATACTTATTGGTTCCGCAGTGCAAACATTGCGACCTCGACGTCTTGATGTCCGTTGAGGGCCGCCTAATAATTGTAGCGGAAGGTCACTTCGAAAAACCTTATGATCGTGAGGCTGAAGTCATTGATCAGGTTAGAGTAATCTTCCGGTCCATTCAGGTCCCGCCAAGCTTCTGGATGCGCTTCTGGCGCACATGAAGAGCTGTCACGATGCCGAGAACCAATATCACCGAGACGCAATTGCCGTGCTGCGACGGGATTATGATAGAAACCGCGCGAGGCTCAGCGTCTTGCTCGGCCTAGGCATCGATAAGAGTATTTCGGAGAATACTAGGCAGGCCGAAAGTATGTTCAGGGGTTAAGCGGCATATTTGGTTTCTGGCGCCTGGAAGAACGAGCGGACATGCTCGGGCGTTTTCTGCAAATAGCGAAGTCTTCCGATCACGGCTTTTTTCAGATCCGCGGGTTTGGCAATCAAAGCCCGAGCGACGCCGTTGTTCTTCACGTCATTCCAGACCAACTCGTCGGGGTTG
>JBJKQL010000002.1:0-22157 GCA_046705265.1 Ferrovibrionaceae bacterium | reverse complement strand
TCCGTGACGTCGCCGTGGTATTCGGACAGCGCTTGGCCCAAAGGCGTTTCGCTATCTCCCAAGACTTCGCCGACACGAAGATGGTAGTCGGCAAAAATCTCCGATCGCCCTTTTATTTGCGCGTGATGATGATTGGCTTCGGTGCGCCAGCGAATCAGTGATTTCTCGTCGCGCCAGAGAGAGAAGGAAAGCAGCCAGCCCGGACGCCGCAGGCTTTCAAAACGCTCATTCGAGACGAAGCCGACGATTTGCTCCAGCCGAGGCTTTAACGCGCCCGCGATGGCGAGATAGGCATCCTTGCGATCCGCCCTCGGCTTCACTTCGAAGATCACGGCGAACATTGGGGGTCTCCTGGTCGCTCAGTGGGTTCTCAAGGGGCATCATCATAACCCTTGAGGAAATCGACGGCGCGGCAATAGAGCGCCGTTCGTCCGGATTCGAGATGCATCAGGTGCGTGCCTCGGGCAATTTTAATATCCCGGCGAAGCGGCGACGTGGCCAGTTTCTCGCAGAGCCAGGCCGCGTCTCGATCGGTGCAGAGACTGTCCCATTCGCCGCGCAAGATCGCAACCGGAGCGCGGATCACCGCCGGATCGTAGGCAAGTCTTCCGGCCTAGGCATCAAAGATGTCCTGAAACGGTCCACAGGGTGTTTTCACCGCGGGCGGATGATGCCCTCGGCTTCCGGGATCGATGTCGAGGTAAGCGTCGCCCCAGTCAGCGAAATGATCGGGATCGAGAACAGGCTTCGCGCCCTGCGGCACATCGGCGACGAAGCGATCCCATTGATCCTTGACCGAGATCAGCCGTCAGGCCGGCAGTTGCGGTGACGTTCCGCCCGAACGGCGAATGATCGGGCCGAAGAAAACGAGCCGATCGACAAGTTCGGGACAGCAGCCGGCAAGGTGGCCCGCAACAATCGTGCCCCAGGAATGGGCGATCAACGACAGGCGGGAAATGCCGTGATGAGCGATGGTAAAACGTACCACCCGTTCGAGATGACGAACCGCGATCTCGGCCCTCCCGAGCGAAGCATGGAGACCCGCCGCTTCCGCGAGTTCCGGGTAGGGATCGGAATAACGGCCGAAGCCCGGAAAATCCATTCCCCAAACGTGAAAGCCATTATCCGATAGCGCATCACGCCAGGAGCGGCCCTCAAGGCGATAGGCGATGGAATGCGCAGAAGGAAAGGTCCCGCCGTGAACGTAGAGGACTACGCGGCCGTGAGGCGGTACGGCGCGGGCCGGGGCCAGAGAGCGAAGAAAAATTGCGGAACCGGACGACGGGTCTGCGACCCGGAAATGCCGTTCGCGCGGATCGAGTTTCGGCGCGGTCAAGGTAGGTGGCGATAGGCGCATGATCAGAGGCTCCAGGATCGGAGACAACGCGATACGCAATATGGGCCCTCCGTCCGCACCCAGGTCTCGCTCTACTATTTCGGTCGACCCCGAAACATTGGAGCAACGATTTGCGCTAGAGTTCGTCCATGTCAGGCAACTTTCCTTCCGTCGCCGAGATCGCGGCCCTGCTCGGCAATCCAAATCCAGCCCGCGCCACCATGCTTACCGCGCTCATGGGTGGCCGCGCCCTCACCGCCGGTGAACTCTCCTTCGCCGCCCATGTCTCGCCGCAGACCGCGAGCGGCCACCTCGCCATGTTGCGGGATGCTCGGCTGGTTACCTTGCGCAAGCAAGGTCGGCATGCCTATTACCGCCTAGCCTCACCCGCCGTCGGTCATATGCTTGAAGGCATCATGGCGGTCGCGGTCAATGGACCACCGCGCTACCGGCCGCGCTGGCAGGGAGATGAAGCGCTGAGGACCGCCCGGACCTGCTACGATCATCTCGCCGGAAGGCTCGGCGTCGCGATGGCCGGTGCGCTTGAGCGAGGCGATTATCTTGTTCTCGGTGAGGACGGCGGTGAGGTGACAATAAAAGGACACGCGTTCCTAACGGACTGGGGCCTGGATGTGGTTGCGATTGGCCATGGTCGGCGGACCTTCTGCCGCCCATGCCTCGATTGGAGCGAACGGCGGCCGCATATTGCCGGCGCGGTCGGAGCGGCGCTCGCGCGCCATTGTTTCGATCTCGACTGGATCCGTCGCATAACAGATACCCGCGCGGTGGCGATCACGGAAAAAGGCCGGCGCGGCTTTTGATCCACCTTCGACCTCGATCTCGGCGGCGGTTAGGCCGCATCCAACATCCCTCTCCGCATTGCGTCAGCCGCCATGCTGAATTAAAATCCTTCAGCGATTCAAGGAGCTTGAGGACGATGGCGCTGCGCGTTCTCGAAATCGTCGCGGCCGAAGGCAACGCCGAAACCATCCTCGCTGCTGCAAAGCAGCACGCCGCGATCGATGCTTGGCGGGCCGCTAAATTCGGCGAAGAGCGCACCAGCATCCATGTTGTCGCCGCGGCCGATGCCGTGCAGCCGCTGATCGATGCGCTGCAGGCCACGCTCAGCGGCGACTCGACCGCCCGCATTGTTCTGCTGCCCGCACTCGCGACTATTCCCGAAATAAAGGAGGACGCGGACGATACGCGGCGGGCCAAGCCGTTGCCGGCGGCACGCGAAGAACTTTATGTCGGCGTGGCGCAGGGAGCCGAGCTTAACAACACTTTTCTTCTTCTCGTTCTTCTGTCGACGCTAGTCGCCGCGCTTGGCCTGCTCCAGAACAACGTCGCCGTCGTCATTGGTGCCATGGTTATCGCGCCGCTTCTCGGTCCTAATCTCGCTTTCGCTTTCGGTGCTGCTTTGGGTGACCGTTCGCTGATGCTGAATGCGCTCCGCACAAACATGATCGGTATCGGTATTACCATTGGAATCACGGCACTGGCCGGCCGGTTTCTGCCTCTCGACCTATCGAGCAGGGAGCTTGTTACCCGCACCACGGTTTCCTATGCGAGCGTCGTGATTGCGCTTGCGTCAGGCGCCGCCGCCGTTCTTTCCCTCATATCGGGCCTCTCCAGCACATTGGTCGGGGTCATGGTCGCGGTGGCGTTGTTGCCGCCAGCGGTAACCTTCGGCTTCATGCTCGGCGCCGGCGACATGACGCAGGCCATCGGCGCGGGTACCCTTCTCGCCGTCAATCTGGTCAGCATCAATCTCTCCGCTCAGGTCGTTCTTCTCACGCGCGGGATCAAGCCCCGCACGTGGTGGGAAAAGCAGGGGGCAAAACAATCCGTCACCCTCAGCATGGCGCTTTGGGCCCTCTTGCTCGCAATATTGATCGCCGCCATCGCGTTTGAAGGAATCCGCCTCAAGCACTGAGGGGCTGGCCGCACTCATGGATGGCGTCGGCGTTTCGCGAAGTTTCATAATGGAGGTGAAGGCCGGTAGGCAAATGGCGACGACCCGAACCGCTATCGTCAGCCCGTCCTATCGGCCAAGGGCATTGCTCCTCCGCGGACACCGCGACCAGACGGCCTTCGGGACATTCCTCGCGACCTTGGCGGCTTTCCATATCCTGCCCCGGCGCCCTACGTGCTGGCTCTGAACCGGATATTTAACACGGCCCCCTCGCCTGGCGTGCGACTCGGCATTTGTCTCGGACTATACGCGGCAGTATTTTTCCTGGCCGAGATGGATAAGCCCTGATCCGGCGCAGGTTACTCTCTGCGCAACATCATATCCTCCGTGCTGCTGGATGCTCGGCACCTCCGGTCACGACGCACGGGCGGAACGTCCTGATTAGTCCGATACCATGAATTGCTGATGGGCGTCCGCTTCAAGGCGATGGAGCTCGCGCTCGATTTCTTCCCGCCCCACGGCACAACCATGATCGACAAAATCGCGCTGCAACTTCTGAATGAGCGCTTCCGACCCCGGATCTTCGTAATCGACCGCGACGACGCTCTGCGCATAATCCTGAAGTGCGCCATCCGAAAGACCGAGCTTTCGGCCAGCCCAGAGGCCAAGATAGAAATCGCGACGCGTCAAAACGCAATCTTCTATCGCTTCGTCGATCTTTGCCGCAGGGGATGCGGCCGCGCTCGCCATTTTTGGTCTCATGCAAGCTTCCTTTCCGTTCTCTTCCCCGTTCCCCCGGCATATAGGGTTGCTTTTTGTCGATCTAGTGACCGTACCGAGGACAATCAATGATCTCATACAACGGCCCGTCCTTGATCCGGATCAAGGTTACGGAACATTGCCGCCTACTTATGATTATCGTGATTATCGAACGCGGCAACCCTCTTTCGCATCGGAATGGCGTTCGTGTCGCCAAGAGTGCTAATTTTCGTTACCGCTTACCGAAGCGCCGGCAAGCAAAAAATAATTTTTACGCTCTTATTCGGCGATGCAACGAATTTCTTTACAGACCGGCTCTGCCACAAAGTAATCGCACTTCGTCTTCCGGTCGCGGCATCGAAAGCGACCCACCATGGCTGCGCCAGTTATGGATGCTTGGCGCGGCTTTGCAGCGCCGAACCGTGAGCTCAGATTCTGGACTGCGGCCGCCGTGCCAAAAGGCCGCGCAGCTCCTGGAACGTGCGGTCGAGTTCGCGATGCCAGTGATCGGCATCGGCGTCAGCCTCCTGCGGCCGTTGCAAGCGACTGGCCAGATTTGCCCCCATCGCCGCGTCGATGGCGGGACCTGGGTTCGGCAGGCGGCCGTCGACAATATCCAGCTTAGCCAGACGCCGGGTTAGTTCGTCAATCAGCCTGTCTTTCTTCACAATGGCCTCGTCGCGCCGCTCAATCTGCTTGCGCAGATATTGGATTTCCTCGGCAAGGACGTTCTCGAGCGGCGAAAGACGAGAGCCCGAGCTTGCCGTGACCGCGTTATCGCGAGACAAAGAAGCACCGGGATCGCATGTCGCTTGGTCACCACCACCGGCGTCGCCGCCGCGGCTGGTGTTCGGGTTTGTGCCGGCCTTCCCTGTGGAGGACTGTGCCACAGATACGGGTGAAGTGAACTCCGCTTGCGGCCTATGGCCATCGGTAGGCACCGGCGCACCCGACAGAGGGTCGAGATAGATCCGCCACTGGCCTTCGGCGTCCTTCGCACCCTTGAGAAAACCGCGCTCAAGTACCGTCCGCAGCGTAGCCTCGCTAATCCCAAGGCGGACCGCTGCTTCGGCAAAGCCGATCGTCTGCGGATGTCCCTTTGCTTCGCCCAGCACCAGCACTCCCCGCATATAAACCCTTCCGCCGAAGCCGCTAACTCATCGGCCGCGGTGTTGGCAAGCTTTGCCAAAATGTCACGTCTGTCGCTGTTCTGCGACACCAGATCCGGCAGCGTCACAACGCCCCGCGGGCTTACGTGATGGCTCCGTCCCGGTTGGCCGTCCTGCACCTGTTATTAGAACTTAATATACCATGATTGCTCTGGGTTGGGGAGATGCAAACCCACTGCCTGAAAGATTTTCTGACTCGTCAAGGGGGGCAAAACTCTTTGATTTATAAGCCTGACCATGATTTCTGTGTTTACCTTCGTTAATCGGTTAACGCCTTTTTGCGTTTGACACGTTTGACATGAATGCCGTGCCAGCATGTCGCGGCGCAGGCACAACAGCCGGGCCAATTGCACAGCTATTGCTTTTCGGCGCCGAGCAATGCGGCCTGAGGGACGGCACAGCGCGCCAATACCCGCCACCGACCACTGCCTGCCCGCTGAATCGTTCCACTAACCAGCCAAGAATATCCGGCATGCCCCGAAGCGGCGATAAATCGGTGGAAGCCTCTCTTGGCGTCACCGACGCCGCTTAGCTGTAAGCGTGGCCGACCCCCGCCAATATCTTGGATTTACGGCTGCTTACCGCTCTTTTCATCGAATTGCTATTGTGCCATTCTCGGCGACCGGTTGAGCATGAGTCGTTTATTCAAGGCGGGAGCCTTTTTTCCTCTTGTCGTAGCATCATAAGATGCCTAATCCGCAAACGCCCTGCGCTCGGTCGACTGCGATGCGCCGAGTGGCGCTGTTTTCCTTAACAACTGCGGGCAAGTCATGTCTGTGCGTTCCATAGGTAACAAGGTCGCGGTCGTGCTGCTGGTGGTGGTCGCGGCGGCACTCGCCGGTTGCGCGACTCCGCCGAGCAATCCCCAACAGCGACAGTATTTCGAGCACGTCAACGACCCGCTGGAGCCCACCAACCGGGTAATCTACAAGTTCAACCGCATTATCTATGGTATGCTGCTGAAACCTCCGGCGAAGCTCTATACGGTGCTCGTTCCCGACGTCGGCCAACGCGGCGTTCACAACGTACTCGCCAACATGGCCGACCCCGACGTCTTTGTGAATCAGCTTCTCGAGGCCCGCTTCAAATATGCCGGCATCACGCTGGGGCGCTTTATCATCAACAGCACGCTTGGCGTCGGCGGCATTTTCGACGTCGCGCGTGACGCATTTCATCTCGATGCCCATCACGCCGATTTCGGCATGACGTTGGCGCTCTGGGGCGTCAAGCCTGGTCCTTACCTTGTGCTGCCGGTGCTTGGCCCCTCCGATCCGCGCGACGCGCTTGGATTCGGCATCGACGCTTATTTCGACCCGCTAGATCTGTATCTGAGCAGACACAGTCTTTCCGATTTGGTTTGGGCTCAAGCCGGCGCGACGGCACTCGATCTCGGCGCGCACGAGCTCCCGGCCTTGGATGAAATCCAGCGTACCTCCCTCGATCCCTATGCCGCGATCCGCAGCATGTACCGCCAGCATCGCTATAACGAAATCCATGGCCGGCCCGAGACGACCAACGTACCGAGCATCGACCCGTCGCATTAGATTAGACCCGACGGCGCAAAAATTGCCCGTGAGACCAGATTACGAAAGGCTGAAGGAGATCGTCTCCTGAGGCTCTATGTTAACTTGCTTTTTCAGCCCAGCCGGCCGTGTAGCGGAGCCGTCGACACGGCCATCTAGACGTTGACCACCTTCATAGTCGCTTCCGGATATCGAGTCCCGGCCGTGGCACCAGGCGGGAGCGCGGCGTTCAGCGCTTCGAGGTCGGCAGCGTCCAACCGGACCTCCAAAGCCTTGCCGTTCTGCTCAAGGTAGCCGCGCCGCTTAGTCCCCGGAATGGCGACGATGTCGTTTCCCTGGGCCAACACCCACGAAAGCGCCAGTTGCGCCGGCGTGCAGCCCTTTTTTGCTGCGAGCGCCTCGACCTGCCGCACCAGTCCCCGGTTATGCGCGAAATTTTCGCCCGTAAGCCGCGGATGGCCGCGCCGCCAGTCTCCCGCGGGGAAATCGTCTGGGCTTTGAAACTGGCCAGTCAGGAAACCCCGCCCAAGCGGGCTGTAGGCAACGAAGCCGACGCCGAGCGCGCGCACCATCGGGAGGATCTCGGCTTCCACGTCGCGCGTCCAGAGCGAGTATTCCGTCTGCAGTGCCGAGATAGGGTGAACGGCATTACCACGTCGAATGGTCTCCGCTGCGGCCTCGGACAGGCCGAGATAGCGTACCTTCCCGGCTTTCACCAATTCGCCCATCGCGCCGACGGTCTCCTCGATTGGCGTCGCCCGGTCGACACGGTGCTGATAGTAAAGATCGATATGATCGACGCCGAGTCGCTTCAAACTCGCGTCACATGCGGCACGGACATATTCCGGACGGCCGTTGACCCCGGCGGGCCGCCCGTCCGGGCCGCGAACTTGGCCAAACTTGGTGGCGAGAATGACCTTGTCGCGCCGATCGCAAATGGCCTGCCCGATCAGTTCCTCGTTCTTGCCGCCACCATACATGTCCGCCGAATCCAGAAAGTTCATGCCGAGTTCGATGGCACGGTGGATGGTGGCGATAGCCTCGGTCTTGTCACTCGGGCCGTAGATGTTCGACATGCCCATGCAGCCGAGGCCGAGAGCCGGCACTTCGAGTCCCATCTTGCCTAAGCGACGCATTTCCATGAACAATCCTCCCGTCCTCACATATCATGCCGTGATTTGATCCAGGGACAACGAATTTGTCCAGTTTTACCGTTGGAGACGCGACCGATTTCTTCTTGCCCACCCGTGACATCGAGGGTTGGATGGTGTGCTCGGTGCACGAGCGCGGTGCCGGCGCGGCGGCGTGACGACTTGATAAGGGGGAGAGCGGACTGATGAAGGGAAAGACCAGGGTTGCCATCATCACCGGGGCGGGAAGCGGCATCGGCAAGGCGGCGGCGCTCGCGCTCGTCAAGGCAGGCTACGCGGTCGTGCTGGCCGGCCGGCGCGAAAAGACGCTTGAAGCCGCGGCCAAGCAAGCCAAAGCACCACGGCGAGTGTTGGTCGTGCCGACCGATGTCAGCGATCCCACCTCGGTCGAGGCACTCTTCGCCAAGGCCAAGAAGACCTTCGGCCGCCTCGACGTGTTGTTCAACAATGCCGGCATCGGCGCGCCGGCGGTGCCGCTTGAGACGCTCGACGTCACGCAGTGGCAAGCAGTGGTCGACATCAACCTGACCGGCGCCTTTCTATGCACGCAACAAGCGATCAAGATGATGAAAAACCAACGGCCGCGCGGTGGGAGAATCATTAACAATGGATCGATCTCGGCTCATACGCCGCGACCGAATTCCGCGCCCTATACTGCGACCAAGCATGCCATCGCCGGCCTCACCAAGTCGACAGCGCTCGACGGGAGAAAATACGACATCGCCTGCAGCCAGATAGATATCGGCAACGCGGCGACTGACCTGACTGCGCGTATGAAGCAAGGCGTCCCTCAGGCCGACGGCGCCATCGCCGTCGAGCCCACGATGGACGTGTGCCATGTCGCCGAAATGGTGGTGCATATGGCGAATCTCCCGCTTGATGCCAATGTGCAGTTCGTCACCATCATGGCGACGAAGATGCCTTGGATCGGCCGCGGCTAGAGCTCGGCGCGGATCGGTGCAGCGGGCTACATCATCACGCGGGCTTGAAGATTGAACATGATCCAAACGGAGCCGCCGACGATGATCGTGAGGATGATCACCGTATAGAAGATCGCGAGAAGGTTTGATCGCGCTTCGGCTGAAGCGTCGATATGTAGAAAATAATAGAGGTGCACAAAACCCTGTATCAGCGCTGCACCGAACACCACGCCAAGGGTCTCGGCGGGCGGCAAGACCTTGCCGATGACCAAGGCGAAGGGAATCGCGGTCAGGATAACCGCAAAAACGAAGCCCGTGAGATAGGAACCTATCGTTCCGTGGCCACCCACGGCGCCGTGCTCTGAGGCGCGTGACACTAGATCACCCCTTTCAGATAGACGACCGAAAAGACGCCGATCCACACGATATCAAGGAAGTGCCAAAACATGCTGAAACGCATGAGGCGCGATTGAACGCGCGTCGTTAGCCCCTTCGCGAAGACTTGGGCCATCATGACTGCCATCCAGATCAGGCCAGCGGTGACATGCGCCCCATGCGTGCCAACCAGCGTGAAGAAGGCCGAGAGAAAACCGCTCCTTTCAGGACCGTACCCGGCGACGATCATGCCAACGAACTCATTCACCTCCATGCAGATGAAGCCGAGGCCGAAAAGAAAGGTAACGAAAAGCCAACCCAAGACCTGCCCTCGGCTGCTCTTTCGCATGCCAAGGATAGCGAAACCGGACGTCACGCTGCTGAACAGCAGGCACATGGTTTCACCGAATGTGTAGGGAAGGTCGAAGAGATCCTTGCCCGTCGGTCCGCCGGCGTAATTACGCCCGATGACGAGAAACGTCGCGAAGAGCGCACCGAAGAGGATGCAGTCGCTCATAAGATACATCCAGAAGCCGAAAGCCGTATTGGCGACGACGTCAGATCGCTCGTGCTCTTCGGCTGCGGAAGCGAATTCGGCCAGGGCTTGGGTCGCACTCATGACTTAGACACCAATCACGGTTGAAGGACGATGCTTGCTTCCGGCATAACGCACACGCGTATCAACTGGCTGCCTCGGGCTGCAGCGCCGGCTCGTCGATGAATCTGGGTTCCACGCCTTCAAGCTCTTTGTATCGAAGATCCTCGATCCGCTTCACATCTTCCGCCGGTACGTAGTAATCCACGTTTTCAGTCCACGCCCGGGTGATGAAACAGACAAGAATGGTGAACGCACTCGCTGCAGCGAGCCACCAGATATGCCAGATCATGGAAAAACCAAATGCGAACGCAACCATGCCGATGATGAATCCAAGCCCGGTATTTTTCGGCATATGAATGTCGTGATATTCGGCTGGGCGTGCATAGGAGACACCCTTTTCTTTCATGTCCATAAAAGCATCGATATCACTAATCACCGGCACCCGCGCGAAGTTGTAGAAAGGCGCCGGCGAGGACACAGCCCACTCGAGCGTACGCCCGTTCCATGGGTCGCCGGTCAAATCGCGGTTCTTTTCACGCTGCCACACGCTCACAACGAGCTGTATGATCTGGAAAACAATGCCAAGCAGCACCACGGCAGCGCCGGCAGCTGCGACGATCAGCCAGGGCCGCCAAGCAGGATTGACGTAATGCTCCATGCGTCGCGGCATGCCCTCGAAGCCCAAGACATAGAGCGGCATGAAGGCGAGATAGAATCCGATCAACCAGCACCAAAAGGCATATTTTCCAAGACGTTCGTTCAAGCGGAAGCCGAACGCCTTCGGAAACCAGTAGATCATGCCGGCGAAATATCCGAACAACGATCCCGGGATCAGCATATTATGGAAGTGGGCAACGAGAAATTCGCTGTTATGGAGAAGATAGTCGGCCGGAGGCATGGCGAGCATCACGCCCGACATGCCGCCGATGGTGAAAGTCACGATGAACCCGATGGTCCAATACATCGGTGAGGTAAACTGAACCCGCCCTTGGAACATCGTGAACAGCCAGTTGAAGATCTTCACGCCAGTCGGGACGGCAATCGCCATCGTCGCGATGCTGAACGCCGTATTGACGTTCGCGTCGGCGCCCATGACGAAAAAGTGATGCAGCCACACCATGAATGAAAGAAGCGTAATGGCGATGGTGGCATACACCATCGATGTATACCCGAACAGACGCTTGCCGGAGAACGTCGCGACGACCTCGGAGTAAATGCCAAACGCGGGGAGCACCAGGATGTAAACTTCGGGATGTCCCCAGGCCCAGAACAGGTTGGTGTACATCATGAAGTTTCCCCCCATGCTCGCCGTGAAGAAGTGCGTGCCGACGTAACGATCGAGAGTCAGGAGGGCCAGGGTTACGGTAAGGACTGGGAAGGCAAAAACGATCAATGCACTGGTGCATAGCGCCGTCCAGGTAAAAACCGGCATCCGCATCAGCGTCATGCCGGGAGCGCGCATTTTGATAATGGTGACAAAGAAGTTGATTCCGGTCATCAGCGTACCAAGGCCGCTCAACTGAATGGCCCAGATCCAGTAATCCACGCCCACGCCGGGGCTGAATTTCAACTCGGTCAACGGTGGATATCCTACCCACCCAGCCTGAGAGAACTCGCCGACTCCAAGCGAGACCATGACCAGAGCGGCGCTGATCACCGTCAACCACAGACTGACCGAATTGAGGAACGGAAATGCCACGTCGCGAGCGCCGATTTGCAGCGGCACGGCGATATTCATCAGACCGATCAGGAAGGGCATGGCCATGAAAAAGATCATGATCGTGCCATGCGCGGTGAAGACCTGATCGTAGTGGTGCGGCGGCAAGTAGCCATGCGAAGCGCCGAAAGCCAACGCCTGTTGCGAACGCATCATAATGGCATCGGAGAAGCCTCGAAGCAGCATCACCAAGGCCAGGATGATATACATCACTCCGATTTTCTTATGATCGACCGAGGTTAGCCAATCGCGCCAAAGAACGCCCCATTTTCGAAAATAGGTAATTAAGCTCAACACCACGAAGGCGCCAGCAAGCGTAAATGCGACCGCTCCCATGATGATTGGGTTATGGTAAGGAATCGCAGAAAGCGTCAGTTTTCCAAGCATCTCAGGCTCCGTGTCGCGGATGAACGTGTGATCTTTTCGTCTGCGCCATCGTGAACTGCTCGATCACGTGACCGAAGAGATGCGGCTGAACTGACGCGTAATACGTGATCGGATTCCGCTCGCTCGGCTTTTCGAGCCGCCTCAAGGCCGCGAGATCGAGCATCCGGGACGATCCCCTCACCTTCGCCACCCAATGTTGGAATTTCTTCATCGATGTCGCGACCACCTGAAACCGCATCGAGGAATAGCCGCGACCACTGAACTGGTAGTTACGTCCGGTATAGCTTCCTGTTTTGTCGGCCAGAAGATGAAGCTTCGTCTGCATCCCCGGCATTGCATAAATCTGGCTACCTAACGCCGGAATGAAGAACGAAGACAGCACCGTCTGCGACGTGATGCGAAAATCCAGTGGTACGTGCGCTGGAAAGACGAGCTGATTTACCGTCGCGATGTGCAACTGCGGATAGACGAAAAGCCACTTCCAATTCATCGCGATGACATCGACCCGCAGCGGCTTTTGCACCGAGGCCAAAGGTTTGAAGGGACTTAATGCATGAGTCGATCGCCAGCTCAAAATGCCCAGCGCCGTCACGACTAATATCGGCCCCAGCCACACGCCAAATTCGATCTTTTTCGAACGGGACCATTTCGGCTTGTATGCCGCATTTCGATTTGAGGCGCGGTATTTGCGCGCGAACCAGAACGTCATGAAGAACACGGGGATGACAACGAGCAGCATCAACCCGAACGAAATCAGGATAACTGATTTGTCACCCTGACCGATTGGTCCGCTAGGATTGAGAAGCGGCATCTGCGCGCAGCCGCCAAGGAAGGCGAGAACGCCCACGGCAATAAAGCGCTTGACGCTTCTGCATTTCGAGCCGCGCCCGATCATTGAGGCCATCCCGGTCGACGGCCGACGCACCGGTCAAAATCCGGCTGCGGTCGCTGCAGATCTGCCGAATCGGTTGGGCTTTGGGGGAGGTTGACCGCGCGACCGACGCATACGCGATCGGAAGCAAAACACACAATACCACGCAACACGCAAAACAAAACGCAACTCCACGCTACTCGATCAGGCTCGCCCTAGCAACCAGCTAGGGCGCCTATCGTGAAACATATCGCGGCACCACCTGTGCCGCTCATGGCGGTCAGCCTCCCCGTTCTGAAATTGGCGCGCGGACGGCAAAGAGCAACGGGACATTTCGCCGCAGTCTGTGGCTTCGCGTCCTTATACTCTCCGGATAGCATCGAAAGGCGAAGGGGAGTTTGCGATCAGCGCAGGAAGTGGCGCGCGATGCCCTCGAATGCTACCGGAGGTAAAACGATCACAACATACTCGCGAGCATCGCGAAGCAGCCAAACATGACGGAGCATGCCGTCCAACGCGCGGCGATGGAATTTAGCCGGCCCGCTTCCGCGAAGGCCTCTAACGGCCCCGCGATCGGCCGGCCCCGAACGAGATGCACTCTTGCCGGTTCGGCAAATCCGAAAAGCACGGCCAACGGAGCCGGTGCGACGCGGCTTGAGCGGTTCCAATACCATGCAGCGATTGTTCCGCAAAAAAGAGCAGCAATGGCGAACGCAACAGCCCCTCCAACCACAATACCCTTCATGCGCATTTCTCCGATGCTCTTGCATGATCGCGGCCCAGGCGCGTCGGGCCGGGGTCATAACAATTAATGGTTGCAACCTATCTCCTCCGTCGCCGAGTATAGTACAGAAACCGCCTGTTTGCTCATGTCATCACAGTGCCCGCTGGAAAAAAGGGCATCTTTGCCGCGACACGGGGGCGAATTGGATAGAAATGGCCAAGCATCGACGCCAGTGTGCGTCCCTGCGGCGATAGTTCTATATTGCAGCACCATGACTCGTCTTCAACAGTGTGAGCTTCGGTCGCCGAAGCCAGGTTGAGTCATTTCAATCGGTTAGCGCTCGCCGACGTCATTTCCGCTTCAATTTGTGGTGTCACGTTTTCTCCTGGTATTTTTATTTCTCTTCAGAATTATGCGGAACTCCACGATATAGATGCGGTGTCTCATCGGAGACTCGCATGTTCTTCCGCATCAAGCCCTCGGGGCGCGCCGTTATCTGCAGATCGTCGAGAACACTCGCGAAGGGGCGAAGACCCGGCAGAGCGTTATCGCGACCCTTGGGCGCGTCGACGAACTCGAGATCCTATGAGGGTGGATAGCGACCCGCTCTGTGACAGAGTGGGGTTGGAAGATCCATCACTCTACGGAGACAAGGATGAACGTGATCGATGCTCGCTTCACTGAACAAGCCGCTATCCGTACCCAGCTTGGCGCGATTTTCACGTCATTGGAATTGAGCCGTTCGACTTGGCTAATAACTTCGATCTCGCCGGGTGGCAGAGAGAAAATGTCGAAGCAAGTGATGCGCGCCGGTGATGTGGCGGGCTTGCTGGCGCGCTTTATGCAGATCAAGAGAAGAAGGTGTACGCCAGGACGGGACAGAACTTCCCGATCATCGTCATTCAAGAAGCACGCTTGGACTGATTTTGGCTCCATCGGGTGCTGGTCGCACAGGGGGATCACGGGGAACGCCGCGGATGACCTCAACGAGCTGGTCCGTATCCTGATGATCGAGGCGCAAGGCGAATTGATCGAACTCGATCGCCGTATCGCATCTTATGATCGGCGGATCCGAGAGCTGTACCGCACCAGCAAACTCTGTCAACGGCTTGGAAAAATTGAAGGCATCGGGCCGGTAACGGCGACCGCTCTGGCTGCGGCCGTAGGAGACAGAAGCTGCTTCAAGAATGGCCGTCAGTTCGCGGCCCAGCTAGGGCTTGTGCCGAAGCAGCGCTCAAGTAACGGACAACCCAATTGTTCGGCATCAGCAAACGCGGCGACCGCTATTTGCGTGCCTTGATGATCCGCGGCGCTCGCCAACAAGAATGCTCGTATCGTCTGGCCATGCTCGCTGGGGATCTCTCCTACGAACCCGCGCGATCCGTTCAGGCGGCTTGATGCGAGGCGGACAACAAAGAGCGGAAGGAGCTCTTCCCTGGCAGTTGCAACAAACCTGGCAGGAGATGGTGAAACGGTCACTCCGTCGCTTCCCGAACCTAGTGTGTGGACCGGCATGGCTCAAGCCAATGTCTGGGGGCCGTTGAGGTGAAAGCGCGCGAAAATCCATCGGGGCTCGGGGCGGCAAATCCTCGCGCCGCATCAAGAAGCCGGATATACGTTAGCAGTTATGACTGTTGCACCGGATCCAGTCAGCCTGTTGCAATCGCGCGGGGTCCATATACGTTCACACATGAGACACTCCCGATATTTGGAAGAGGTGCCTGATCATTTGGCATGCTCCGCGTCATCGGCTCTATCGCGGCAGCTACCCGATAAGGGAGCCGCCAAGCGGCTGTCGCCAGACGTGCCGTCTGAAAAAATTCAGCTCATCTTGCCGTCGAAGCCTCAGCCTTTCGGAATTCATTTTCTGGAGCGGCCGGATCCTGGCGGCGGCCACGTCGCCAGCTGTCGACGATGCGAGCAACTTCTGATCCATCCTGATCCGTCGTCCAGGCTTTGGTGAATGAGGCGGTGGCACTCCTTGGCCAACGCTCCTCAGCAAGTGGGCTGAAACAAATGCGCATCGGAATCGTCACGCCCTCACCTACCACGATCGCCTCACGATTGCGCAGCGACGGCAAAAAATCCATCAATCGAGTCGATCCCTCAGGCAGCGCGCTGCGAATGATGTCCTGATCACCCTGGCTTGTCATGCGCAAAGCAAACATCGTGTTGCACTCGGACAGAAGACTGGGCGCGAGATCGGATGGGCGTTGGCTGACCACGCACAATGATACGCCATATTTGCGTCCCTCCTTGGCAATGCGCGACAGGGCCCGCTTTGCCGGTTCAAATCCGAGCCGCTCATCGCGCGGCATATAGCGGTGAGCCTCCTCGCAGATGATCAAGATCGGAAACGGTGTATCGCTCCACACGGCAAACTGAAAAATCAAGCGGGAGATCATAGAAACCACCACATTCAGCACCTCGGAGGGAACTTCCGAGATGTCCAGGATGGTGATCGGCTTGCCTTCGACCGGTATCCGGTATAGCTGGCGTAGGATGTCCACCATCTCATCGCGAATGACCATCTTGCTGGCAAAAGCAAAGGCATAGCGCGGATCATTCTGGAGGGAGACGATACGATTCTTGAGCGCGCGGTAGGCCGCGATGCTCTCGGATCGGTTAAGCTCACCGAGCGCAGCGTCGATGTGACGGAGGACGTCCGACATGCGATAGGGCACCGGTGTGTCGACAGTGCCGATACCATCCAGTGCACAACGGCTGAAAAACGGCTCCTTGGCGCGCCGGATCGCCTCGCTCAGGATCCTTCTTTGCTCGGCTTCCTCGGAGCGCGATCCAATCACGACTTCAGCAATCTCTTCGAAATCGAAGAGCCAATAGGGGAGGTAAAGGCCGCTATTCGGGCTCAGCACCGATGCCGTATCCCCGAAAGCCCGTGAATACTCGCTGTGCGGATCGAGTACGATGACATGCGCATTGGGATTTTGGGCGATAATCGATCCCAGTATACTCACGACCGCGCAGGATTTTCCCGAACCGGTGGTGCCAACAATACTGAAGTGCTTTCCCAAGAGATCGTCGGCCAGCACATAAGCCGGAACGGCGTTGCCGGGATGAACCGTTCCAATCCGGATGGCATCCGGGTGGGGAGGCGCATACACCTGCGCCAGATCCTCTGGAGAGGTGCGATAGATGGCATCGCCCAACACTGGGAACTCCGACACCCCGCGCCGAAAACGCACGCTCTCCCCGTCCTCATCAGAGACCATCTCGCCGATAAGATCGATCTCACCAATCTTCAAATCATCGGCGGGCGTACGGCTGGGCAGCGGCACCCGCAAGCCGCTAATCATACCGTAAATGGTCGTGGTCGCGGTGTAGAGCTTGACCAAGTTGCCGATCGCCAGCTGCGCCGACGAGCCGAGCGGATCCCGTTCGACTTCGATTCGCGCAATAATGCGCGAGGGCGAAACCGCGATCACGCGTCCGATGCAAAGGTCTTGGTAGTGGGGGTTATAGAGTTCACTCATGCTCCAGGCCCGTTCTGTAGCTGATCCTCAAGGGAATTGGCGGATATCACGGGGGGGTTAACTAGAATCCACGCGGCTCGGTACAGCCGCTCTGGCTCGTACACGGTCGCACGGTAGGCATATCTCAGCCGTTGTCCCGACTCCGACTTCGCTACTAAGAGCCAGATCACCACCGTGCAACTTGGCGAGAGCCCTGGCGATCGGTAAGCCTAGTCCAGTCCCTTCATTTTCCCGAGTCATGTGATTTTCGAGCCGCTCAAGCGGCTCGAACACGATAGAAAGCAGCTCGGCGGGGATACCGATTCCCGTGTCGGTGAACGAAATCACCAGATCGCCATTTTCAACTCCGCGAGACACTACTGTGATCTGGCCACCTCGGGGTGTGAACTTGACTCCGTTCGATAGCAAATTGATGAAGATCTGTTTAAGCCTAGCCGGATCGCCCCATACCGCGTCCGGGGCCGACTCGGGCTCATAAAGAATATTGATCAATTTTTTCTCAGCTAGGGGCCGGATTGCTAGGATTGAGCCAGATATCAGCTCACGAATGGACACGACTTCTTCCGCGAGTTCAATTTTTCCTGCACCGGCCCGCGCCAAATCGAGCATACCGCTGATAATCGCGATCAGGTAACGACCCGCATCGAGGATGCAGTCGATGTATTCAGGAGACGGCGGGCGGATGTTTAGCTTTATCAGCTCCGAAAATCCGATGATTGCATTAAGCGGCGTGCGCAGTTCGTGGCTCATATTGGCGAGAAAAGCGGTCTTGGCACGATCGGCTGCCTGCGCCTGCAGCACCGCCTCCCGCGCCATTGATGCTGCCATTTCGGCACGTTCCTTCTCGATCAGCGCGAGCTCCGCCTGCCGGCGCTCGAGCAAGACCTCAAGCTCGGAACAATAGGTTTCGAGAGTCAAACCAGACATTGATGCGCCGCTGCTCCTGCCATACGCGCCGTAAGAAGATGTTTTGAATGTCCCTGGTTTCAATATGACGTTGGTCGAATATCTGAAGCCAATTTCGAGGCTTCCACACATTGATTAACAAACTCTTTTATGAGGGCGGCACAAAAGACCAATATTATAAATTCGATCAGGAGCACGAATTTATGGTGCGTCAGGGGCGGCGCGGATCTCGGCTGCCAGTCCTACGGCAATTGTATACTTCCCAAGCCCGAACTAACGAGCGATGAGTCCGACGATCCATTCATGCGTTTCGGCGAAAACCCGCGCGTGATCGATGATTCTGGCGTCACGCGATAGACGGTTAGGACAAGTGGAAATCTGTTTATCGCTACCGCGGCCCAGGTCCCGTTGGCAAAGTTGATGGACGACGTGCAGCCTGTAGCAATGACGTTCCGTAATACCATTGAGCCTTTCTCTCAGGTGGCAATCTATCGGTGCCCGTGTTGCCATTGCCGGGCGCTGCATGAGCGCTGTGGCGATGAGATTCCCCCGGTGTGCTTCTGGGAAGACGATGAGCAAGATGATCACGACGCCGGCGAGGTTCGCGGCGGCTCCAATGGTTCGCTGTCTCTCACGCAAACTCGGCACAATTTCAAGGAATGCGGCGCTTCGGCTCTTTCGCATCGAGCGCGTGTTCGGGCACCGACAGCAGCTGAACACTAATTGGTGGATGGGGATTCGCATTCGGGCTGATCTTTGATTCAAGATTGCTTTTGCAGAGGCAGTTTTGGCACGAGGCGATCTTTCCAACGAACAATGGGCGGTGATCAGAGTGTTGCTGCCAGCCGAGCGGGGACGCAAGTCGCGTCCGGCGCAGGATAATAGGCGTTTCCTCAATAGCATGCTCTATGTGCTGCGCGTGGGCAGGCCTCGCGGGACATGCACGAGCGTTACGGCAAGTGGAGCTCGGTCTATGCCCCCTTCCGCCGCTGGGCCGAACAGGGCGCGTAGGCCGCGCTGCTGGAAACGTTGATCGATATGGGCCTCACCGATAATTGGCAGCACATTATCGACAGCACTACGGTGCAGGGCCACAATCAGGCAGTTCCCGATAGCCGCGCCCGATCTGCGACGACACTCTCCGAGGGGTATTGCGGTTCGCAATCATTCCGACCGTATTACGTTCCTTCTCGAAGGCCGTACAATTCGGAAGGTCGCCCATCATTAGTCGCGACGCTGCCAGAGCTTTCGTCCTTATCCGTGCGGCGGCGGTCGTTCCCTCGATCAAATCATGCCTGGGAGGTTTCTGCGACGCAGCAACCGTTCACACTGTTCGCGCACAAGCCCTACGCGTTCGACGTGGTGGCCAAAGTTGAGAACTTCAATGCTTCGACACAGACCGGCTGACGCGAACCGAAGCGCAGCCTCCCGACCTCAGCCCCGCTCCGGCGGGGCTTTTTGTTTGCGCGCCGCACTCAGGGGGATCTTGGATATCCGATCTGGTACATTTTGATTACGATCAAAGTCTCGGCGCTCTCACGACCTCCAGTTAGAAGCATGCCAATTAGTGACGCCGTACTCACAGCGCGAGCCATGATCGCCAAGTTCGGGACCGGCGCGCCTTCCGCCATGGATCAGCGCGCCCAGGATTGCGAGGCCAACGGGGATTTGGAGGCCGCCGGTTTCTGGCACCGTATAGCCCTTGCTGCGGCGCGTTTGCTGATCGCGCCTCAAGAAAGCCCGTGATCCAACATGTTACTCTTTGAGAAAAATTAAGAATCTGGCGCTCTAATTCCCCCGGATTAAAGGGTGCCCCCATGGCCGACACATCCATCCCCGATATCGCCAGGGACATGATCTCCCAATTTGGTTCGGAGGCGGCGGCAATGATTGACGCCCATATACTGCGCCGGATCGGCTCGGGGGATCGCGACGGGGCAATCTACTGGGCGAAGATAGGCGCAGCGGTACGCGCCATGAATGGCGAAATACCGTTAGAGCGAAGCCCAACGACAATTGAATAACCGCGTCATTCTACCGCGTCGGGGAATCGTGTCTGCCGGGCCTGGTACATTTTGGAAATAATTAGGAATTTCGTGCCCTTATCCCCTAAAATGAGGGAGTAGTTGGATGATGGACAAGACCGCTGCCGCTATCGCCGAAGACATGATTGCTGCATTTGGCGTGGAAGAAGCGTGGGCGATGGCCAATGCCAGGCTGATCGGCCGCCTCTGCATTGGAGATCGAATCGGGGCGGACTTCTGGGCTCGGATCGGTAGCACGATATGGGCCATGAACCGCGAGAGCTTGTCAGAGCCAACGTCGGTGGCCGCCTAGCAAAGGGCAAGAGTTCCCGCTGACGCAGCGATGGCCCAGCCACGCGCCGACGACGGGCCTTAATCGATTATTAACCCCCTTCACCGATCATGCGGCTGAGTTCCTGTGGTAACTTCCTCCCAACGCAGCAAGCCCCGCCGATTTCGGCGGGGCTTTTTCTATTGGTTGATGTAGGTCAATAGGTCGGGCGAAGACGTAGCTACGCTTGTACTTGGCCCCGTCGTCTTCCTGACCCCCCCTCAGCAGAGCGGGGCCATCCCAAATCCTCCCTAACTTGCTCCGTCGTATGTAAGCGGCGGGGCTCTTTTTGTTTGATTGACGGCGGTCAAGGGGGCGCCCTGAAAACAACGATATGCTGCCCGTCTCCTGGCTGATCCCAGCGCTGGCGCTTGGTGAGAAGTCTTCCAACGAGCCCCGCCCTAACCGGCGGGGCTTTTTGTTTGCGTTAGCGAGATAAGGCAGATGGGCCACCACCTACTTGGCGCCGCTCGAAGATCCGCAACCAAAGGCTTCCCAAGCTTTTCGGCGTCGAGCCACATAGCAATCCCGGCCCTTAAGTTCGCAGCCTTCATTTTGGTGCCTTCGGCCCCCGCCGGCCAGCTAGTCTCGACGAAGTTATGCAACGACGCACGGACGCCAATGAGCAGATGGTAGAAGCGCACAAGACGCCCGCTGAGATCGGGACTGAGCAGCCCAAGCTTCTCAATGTGCGTCTCAAATATAGGACCGAATTGAGGTACTTCGACATACATCCGCGGGGTCTCGATATCCTTTCCAGCGTCGAGAACCCGAAGAATCGCCTCGAATTGCTCAACGATGCAGTCCCTCTCCGTTATAAGAAGGAGCGCGTCTATCTCGGCCGCCAAGATGACCGCGGTGCTGTTGCGATCCCGATGCCGGCGATAGTTTTCCAAAGGAATCCCGCCGACGATTGCGGTGATCACCGCTCCAAGCGCCGCGCCCCCTAGCAAGGAAATACTCATGGTTCTGCTCGTCGCCGCCGCATCCGAATCATTCCCGAACAAACGATGCTATCCGGGCCACGTCACTCTGCTCCACTGGCATTTGCTATTGGTCGGCAGCCCACCGCCCCTCGCTTAAGGGTCCGAAAGTACAAAAAACGGTCCGATGACAGCACCGACAGCACCAGCAATTGGGTTGGCCAGAGCTAATACGGGGGACCCCCTACCGCAATCCATTTGGCACCCGCCTTTAATTTGTCATTTGGCGTTAGTGCAGCAGTGGGAGATTTATTCAGCAAGCGCCGAGTGATTGTATCAAATTTCGCCTTTGACGTCTGAAAAGCTGAACACCCAACTTCGACAATATCGTCGTAGGCCCTGCGGACTTTTGCAAACAGCCACGAGTGGGAAGTAAGAAAGGAAAACTCCTCGAAGAGAATTTGAGCAATTAGAGCATCGTGGGTAATTCGTAGTAGGTTCTCATAGATCGGGCCGAGGGGCGCGTCTTCAGGAGGACGATAGGTGGGAACTACCTCAAGAATGCCCGGCAAAAAATCATAGACGCCTCGCAAATCAATTGAACTCGGCGATATGGAGTAATACCCACGAAGTCTCGTAATTAAGCGCCTGACGTCTTGCCCCGCAAACCTTGCGAAAGCATGGGGGACGACGACATTTTCCAGGGCTCGTGCGTTAGCGAGCGCTCGCACTTGGTTGAATGAATCTCGATGGATGAACATCGAGGCTTCGATCATAACTTGGTCCATCATCCCCTCCCCCATTTTTTCCACCAGAACTACCACCGGGCGGAAGGGTATCAGACGCACGATGAGCCCACTACCGTCAGCCCCCCTAATCGGCGGGACTTTTTCTTTGCAATGGCGTTCGTGCAGATTGAACGAACCCGCTACGCGGGATTGGCGGCGAAGGCGCTGACGTGAAGTCTCCTGTCTGAGAGGATGTGGTTGCCAGACCTTTCCTCTCGAGACAGGAGACTCAGATGACTACGATGA
>JBJKQL010000001.1:0-7546 GCA_046705265.1 Ferrovibrionaceae bacterium | reverse complement strand
CCCAGGTTCCCGATCCGGCTCGCCAATTCCGAAACCAGCTTCCCGCTCGCGCCACCCGAGCTAAGATTTTGCTGTTCCATCGTCGTCATGATCACCCTTCTCGATTCCTCTCCTGCCCTCAAAACGCTTACTTACCGGCTGCAACGAAGGAGCGCATCAACCGACGATCACGTCCACTCAGGGCCAATGGTGCAGCGACCATACCAATGGATAGTTAAGGTTATCTGAACCACATTGGCGCTGGGCAGAAGCGAGGCGCAGGTCGGCAAACAGTGGTTCGGTAGCGAAATCTAGCCGTCCGAGCTGTCGTCGGTGCCATTATTATTGAAGATACTCTCCGCCTTAAGCTTGGCGCCAACCCGCTGCAGCGCTTTGCGCTTGTCCTCGACGACCACTGATAAGCGGCGGCGTCCTTGCGACGGCACAGCGGCAAAATTTCGGTTCGGCGTGGCCGTCTCGCTCGGCAAGGCGAGCGAGACGACGGTCGCCGTCCCTTTCTCCTCGGCCACTTCGACCATTACCTCCTGGCCGCGGAAGAGACGATGCAAGCCGAACGCGTCGAGCGCCGCACCACTGATCGCGACCTCGCCGCCAATCCCCGGCACATGAAGGGCGCCCCTCCGATGCTTGTCGTCGAACCACTTGACTACGCTGCGCCGCAGTCCCTTAGGTAGGGACTCTGGCGTTACGGCGGTACGGTCAGGCAAGATTTCGGCACGGCGGATTAGACGCACCTGTGGTGGCAGAGGCGCTAATGGCGGGGCTGCCTCCCCGTCGCTCCCGGCTGAGTCCTTACCCGTTGCCGAAGATCGTCCCAAGCGGCGGCGCGGATGACGCTTGGCCGGCTTGGCGCTGGCCGACCGATCTCCGGCCGCCCCGCCATCTTGTTGCCGGCCGGTGCGGTTCTCCCGATTCCACGCCGGCACAAACGACCGCTCCTCGTCTTCGGCACACAATTCCGCCAATGTCTGCGATATGGCTGATAGCGCCTCTGAATATTGCGCCGGAGGA
The DNA here is from genome assembly GCA_046705265.1 of Ferrovibrionaceae bacterium. GTDB lineage: Bacteria > Pseudomonadota > Alphaproteobacteria > Ferrovibrionales > Ferrovibrionaceae > JAJYTL01. The sequence goes on along the minus strand of JBJKQL010000001.1, from coordinate 6,535 downwards.
ATCGATGACGCGCGCAGCACCTTCGCAGCAAGTCGCACCGCTTCCCACCCCGATGCGACGTCCGGCGACAAAGCCTTGGAATTGATCCGCGCCCGCGGGAACGCGGCGCTCCGCTGCTTATTCCGAGTCTTCACTTTAGAAACGGTCGGCACAGACACCCCCACGACAGTCGTCTGAGTCTGCCACCCCTCCCCCACACACCAAAAGGCACCGTAAACCACCCGGCCCCCGCACCGCGCCTGAGCCAGGATTGCTTGGAAAGAATGTTTTCGGTCGCCACGAAATCAACATATAAAGCACTGTGCCATCTCGTTCATGACGAGACGACAGAGGTAATGATTGGCTGGAACGTCGCTACTCTCGACCTTGGATTGTGCTTTGTCAATCTTTCGCCAGCAGCAACTCTATATTTTTATCACGATCGCCTCGGTTCTCCTTAACCATAACACGGTCCTTGCTTTTCTCTAATTTTGCACACCGCTTTCGCCAACAACAGGCGAGCGCGATAATGCCTCTGCACCGGGGACCAAGCCAAGCACCATTGGTCCGATACCGACGGCGAGACCAAGACAGGAAAAGCCGGCAACCCAGCCGATCAAGTGATGAGCACCAAAGACATCCAGTACCACCCCGAAGACGATGGGGCCGAGAAACCCACCGGCAAAGCCCAACGTTGAATACACCGCCATGGTCGCGCCACGACGGTCGGGGTCGGCGACGGCAACAAGCGAAGCCGTCAAGGCCGCAGAATCGCCCGACACAAAGGCACCGTAACAAAAACAGGCGAGGACAACGGCAGCGAGGGGTAGAACAGCGGTGAATCCGACCAGAAAGGCGATGACGGCAGAGATGCTCATGACCACTATTAAAGTTCGCCGACGCCCAAAGCGAAGCGCGAACTCGTTGCCGCCGATCGAAGCAGGCAAACTGACCAGCACCACGAAGGCGGCAATGGTGGCTGGATCCGGTCGCGTTCCCACCGCCATGGTCAACGTCTCGGCAAAGGCAAAAAAGGCGGCGATCCAGGCCCGGAAGGCGAAAAGCTCAAAGCTATGGGCGGCGTATGCAACCATTACCACGAGTGCCGCACGGTTGCGGAGAACAACACCAAAGTTCAGCAGCCTTTCGCGTCGCGCCACGGCCGCGGGCGGGAGCCGTGGCTCGACGAATCCGGCGATCAGCAAAAATGCGGCCGCCGACCCGGCGGCCGCCATAGCGAATCCTACCCGCCAACCGAAGAGGTCCGCGATCTTGCCGGTGACGAAAAACGACAAGCTGACGCCAATGCCGAAGCATGAGGTATAGAAGGCAACGGCACGCGACTGTCGGTTTCCTTCCATGCGATCGGCAAGCGCCTTGAGGCCCGGCATATAGGTTCCGGCAAGCCCGACTCCCGCAATCCCCCGGAACAAAAGTGCCGACCAGAACCCCGTCGCCAGCACCGCGAAACCTAACGCCGCGGCGGCGCCGAGTATGGTCGCGAACAAATAGACGATTTTGGCATCGACCCGATCAGTCAGCGTGACCAGCCCTGGAACCGCGAGCGTATAGCCGCCGTAGTAGATGCCGGATATCCAGCCGGCGTCTGTGCTTGAGAGATGCCAAATCGAGCCAAGACGGACAAGGAGCGCGGCGAAGCTCGAAGTCCCGAGCATGCCGAGAATTTCCGCCAGACAAAGTATCAAGATCAGGCGGCGGTCCTTGTCGCTCATCTCCGCGCGCTAAAGCGCCGCCTGGGCGCCATCACGCAGAGCAGCCGGCGCAGATGAAATGGACAGAAGCGAGGTCATGGTTAATCCGGTTGCCCGGCGTTGCATCGAGGAGAGCGACGAACCGGGAGAAGATAAAACTCGACCGCGGCAGGCTCAGTAATCCCACTGTAACCTCCTTGTCAACGATCAGATACCAATCCGACCACCCCACGATTGGGGACAGGGCCCGTTTCCATCCCGGTCACGGTATAGAAAATTCGCTATAGTCGCCGTGATGCCATTCGAGAATGGCCGTCTTGTCGAAGCTTCTCGCTATTCGCAACGCCGTCGCCCCACGTTTATCCGTTGATATCCGATCGAGGACGCCATGACCCTTTTCGAGCGCATCGAGACAGCAAACGGACTCACCAAAACCGAGGCGATGGTGGTGCGGACGGTACGCGATCTTGCCCACCAGCGCTTTCTTCCACGCGCGGCGGGCTATGATCGGAATGGCGATTTTCCTTGGGAGAATGTTGCCGATCTCAAGGCGATCGGGCTGAACGGAGTGTTTCTTCCCGAGGAGCACGGCGGGGCGCCGCTTTCCTACGCGGCCTACCTCGAATGCGTGCGCGCGATCAGCGCCGCCTGCGCCTCCACCGGAATCATCTGGGCAACCGTCTTCCACGCCGTGAAGCCGATCCTCGAATTCGGTACCGAAGCACAAAAGCAACGCCTACTTCCAACCATCGCCTCGGGCGGGCTTGCGGCGCTCGTGATCACCGAGGAGACGGCAGGCTCCGACGCGACCGGCATGCAGACTCGCTTCACGCCGGACGGCGACATGATCCGCGTGACCGGCAACAAGCTTTTCATCACCAATGGCGACGTCGCCGACCTCTATTTCGTCTTTGGCAAATGGTCGGAGATCGCGGACTCGCGCGCGGCAATCTCGGCCGTAGTGATTGAGAAATGCACGCCCGGACTTTCGGTCTTGCGCAAAGAGGACAAGATGGGGTTGCGTGCCTCTTCGACCGCGGCGCTCTCGTTTCAGGATTGCCGGGTGCCACGCGCCAACCTGGTCGGCGCGCCCGGCGCCGGGCTCGGCATCCTGCTTCGCTCGCTGAACCGCTCACGGCCTTCGATCGCCGCGCATGCACTCGGCATCGCGGAGGCCGCCTTCGACGAAGCCGTCCGCTACGTCAATCAGCGGCGCCAGTCGGGCCGGAGGATTGTCGAGTTCCAAGGCATCCAGTTTCTACTCGCCGATCTTGCGAGTGAGCTGGCGCTGACCCAGAGCTGGCTCTCGCACGTCGCTCGGCTCGCCGACAGCGGGGTCGCCGATATCAGCATCGAAGCCTCGATCGCGAAAATGCGCGCCTCCGATCTCGCCATGCGCATGACCACCGAGGCCGTGCAACTCTTCGGCGGCTATGGTTATTGCAAGGGCGCCCGCGTAGAGCAATTGATGCGCGACGCGAAGATCACTCAGATATGGGAAGGAACAAACCAGATCCATCGTCAGTTGATCGGCCGCAGCCTGATCGAAAAATAGACGGGCGGGCCGGACAGCGATCAAGCCCCATCTGACTTGACAGCTGCGGTCACAGGGTCGCTATCGTAACGAGTTCGGGGAGAAGACTATGCATATGATGATGCGCCGTTCGATCAACTGGATGGCGGCGATCATGTTTTTTCTCGTTCTGGCGCCTGGGTTCGCGCAGGCGATGAAGCTCGACCTCTACGGCAATACCTCGCTGATCGATGCCGTAAAGAATGGCGACACCGATGCAGTCGAACGCGCGCTTCTCGGCGGCACCAACGCCAATTACCTTGATCCCAATGGCACGCCCGTCCTTGGCCTTGCGGCCTTGAACGGCCATGCCGAGATCATTCGGCTCCTAATCAGCCACGGCGCCTTCGTCGACATGCCGAACGCTTATGGCAACACGCCGCTCGCGCTGGCGGCAGCGGCAGGCCATCTCAACGCAGTTGATGTCCTATTGAAGGCGCGCGGGTCAGTCGACCACACGAACAAAACCGGCGCAACGGCCTTGATGCTGGCGGCCCGGGCTGGCGCGACGAAAGTGGTGCGGGCGCTTCTGAAAGCCAAGGCGAGCGTCAATCTTGCCGATTATACGGGCCACACTGCCCTCGATTACGCCGAGGACGCCAACCAGGCCGAAGTCGCCCGGATCCTGCGTAAGGCCGGCGCGCACGGTTAAGAACGGGCGCGCCGCCCGAGATGCCTGTCGAGGCCTATTTGAGCGCTGCCTGATTAAGCGCCTGGGTAAGCCCGGCGGCGGCTGGCGCCGAAACTTTGCGGTCAAGCACGATGTCGGCGGCGGTCACCGACTCGCCGTAATAGGACTGATCCATATCGGCGCGGCCCTGTACGACGGAGCCGCTTAACGAGATTCCGCCAAACAGTCCCTTCGATCGAGCAAAGGTATAGATGTCGGCATGAAGCGCAGTCGTAACGCCCGCCCCCAGGCCTTTGCCGACCGGCCCGACAGCAACCGTCGCATCGGCACCCAGCTTGACTTTGTTGTGTATGATGGCGGACAGCGCGTTCGGGTTCATGATCAAAAGCACGACCTGGGACGCCTCGGCGCCGATCTGAAGGCCGAGCGAGCCGGAGCCCATGGTAAAGAAGGCAGGCGCTGTCCAAGTGCCCGTGTTCGGATCGTGGCCGACAAGAACACCGCTGCCGCCGGAGCCACCGATGATAAAGCCCGCCTTTAAGACTTGTGGAAAGATCAGAACGCCGTAGGACTGCGCAAGAAGCCGCCGCATCTCAACCATGTCCGGCTGCGCAGCAAAAGCCTGTACGGTACTGCGTGCCTGATCAACCAGAATCTGCTGTTGATTCGGGGTGGTATCCCCCCGAGCTCCAGCGGAAAGGGTGAGGAGCATCAGCACTCCAACCCCGAGATAACGGAACACGCGCATTAGCCGCTCCCTTCCCATTGATTCGCAACGCCTTCTATGTATAGGAGGGCGCCGCGCTTTCCAACACCCTTCCGACGCATGGGCGGTCGATGCCGCCCGACCTCGCGGATGGATGTAGCGGCATTTGATGCCTCAAGGTGCCCGCATATGACAGTGGGAAAATTGTGGCTTGAATCCGGTTGCCCGCGATGTGATCTCCTGCCACGCCTCACGCGGTCTGGATTTATCCGCTGCCTTGCGCTTTCGTCTTAACGGCCGCGGCGGCCATGTACGCCCGCCAGCCACCGAAGGCCGTGATCTCTTCGGCATCCTTCAGGGCATGCGCTTCGCAGATGAAGCCGAGGTGACTCGTGCCGTCGCTGAGCGTTACCTTGCCAAGGCCCATCGGCGAAGGCAGCGCCGCGACGAATCGCGCGAAGGCGTCGGGTGCGAGCGACCACAACTCGGCCGCGATGCCAGGACCGTTAAAGCCTGGATCACGCACGAGGCCAGGTTTTGGCGGATCGGTATCCAACGCATAAAGCCGATAGTCAGACGCCGTTCGAACGACGGATTTTAGGCTGGCACCGAGACTTGTGAACTCACGGTTCAGGACCATGCCGGAGAGATGTGCGCCGGCAACAACGAGAAAGATTTGGTCCTCCAGCGGTGACGGCAGGCGGAATCGTGGGGCCGTGTTTTTCATGCCGACCCCGGGCGAGAGAATGTTCTGCAGCCGGTCGGCAAGTGCCAGAAGCGCCCGGTCGCTGAAAGCCGGCCCGACCAACGTCACACCGACCGGCAAGCCGTCGGGACGGAAACCGGCCGGAAGTGCAACCGCCGCGAGATCAAGCAGATTCACGAAGTTACTGTAGCGGCCAAGGATCGCGTTGCGGGTAATCGGTTGCTCGGCGATCTCTGCGACGGTGAAGATGGTGGGCGTGGTCGGCAGCAAAAGTGTGTCGACCTTGGCGAGTTCTGGGCTGGCACGCTGCTTCAGTGCCTGCAATCGGGTCTGGGCCGCAAAGGCGTCCGCCGCGTTGAAGCGCGTTGCTCCTTCGAGGATCGCGCGGACGCTCCGGTCCAAGCTTTCGGCATGATTCGTAAAAAACGTACGAATAGCAGCGAGGCGCTCGGCAACAAAGGCGTCGTCATAAAGAAGAGCGGCGGCGGCGGCAAAAGGCTCGTAATCGATCTCGGTCAGGTGCCAACCCAGATCTGCTGCTGCCGCAAGGGCCGCCTCGTAACGGCGCCCTGCCGCCGCATCACCGGCGAAATCGCGCGCCGACGGCCTGAGAACGCCGATCCGCGGCAGTGGCGACAGTGGCCGCTCGGCCGCTGTCCGCGAATAGGGATCGGCGGCATCGCCGCCCTCTGCCACGCTTAAGATCGCCGCCGCATCGGCGGCAGAGTTTGCCATGATGGAAACGCAGTCGAGGCTCTGGCAGGCAGGCACAACGCCGGTCGCCGGGATTCGCCCGCGGCTTGGCTTCAGCCCGATCAGATTGTTGAAGGCCGCCGGTACGCGCCCTGATCCTGCGGTGTCGGTGCCAAGGGCAAAAACCACGAGGCCGGCCGCGACGGCGACCGCCGAACCCGACGAAGAACCCCCTGCGACCTAATCATGGTGAAATACCGACCGCGGGGTGCCGTAGGGCGATCGGGTGCCGTTGAGGCCGGTCGCAAACTGATCGAGATTGGTCTTGCCGATCGGAATCGCACCGGCCGCACGGAGTCGCCCCACCACCGTCGCATCCCTCGCCGGTCGATAGGCGAAATCGGGACAGCTAGTAATTTGACACGTAAATAACGAAACATATAAAGTGTGCATGTCTGAACTGTTGAAGGTGATCAGATATGCGACAGACCGAGCTGATCTTGACGAAGAAGGACCGTCGGACCTTGGAGGAGTT